>CAMKZU010000008.1 GCA_946477855.1 uncultured Lactobacillus sp. | reverse complement strand
GCAGGAGGTCACAGGTTCGAGCCCTGTATCCTCCATCGTTCTATGGCTACCGAACATACGGTAGCTTTTTTTATTATCAATATAATATATAAGAACATAGAACGGAAATTTTAAAAAATCGGTTCAAGTCCTGAGAGGATCCTTAAATGGAGATGCCTTGTAACCGAATAGCTATTGTCTATAGGGGGACTAATATGGAAAAACGTTTGTTTACTTCAGAATCTGTTTCTGAAGGTCATCCAGACAAGATTGCTGATCAAATTTCTGATGCAATTTTGGATGCTATTATTGCCAAAGACCCACAAGCTCATGTAGCCTGTGAGACCATCGTCAATACTGGCATTGTCTATGTCTTTGGTGAAATATCAACCAGTGCTTATGTTGATATTCAAGGAATTGTTCGCAAGACAGTTTTAAGAATTGGCTATGATAAACCAGAACTTGGTTTTGATGGCAATAATTGCGCCGTCTTAATTGATATTGATGAACAATCACCTGATATTGCTCAAGGCGTTGATCATTCTCTTGAAACGCGTGAAAATCAATCTGACGAAGATCAGCTTGATCAAATTGGGGCGGGAGATCAAGGCTTAATGTTTGGTTTTGCAATCAATGAAACGCCTGAATTAATGCCTTTGCCTATTTCGCTTGCCCATCGCTTGATGAGACAGGTTGCCAAGCTACGCAAAGATGGTACTTTAACTTGGCTTAGACCTGATGCTAAGGCAGAAGTGACTGTTGAATATGATGAAAAACAAAAACCAACACGTGTAGATACCGTTGTTATTTCAACACAAACCGATGATCAGGTTTCAAACGAAGAGATTCGCCAAGCTATGATAGATTTGGCAATTAAAAAGGTAATACCTGCTAAATACCTTGATGAAAAGACCAAGTTTCTGATTAACCCATCAGGTCGCTTTGTTATTGGTGGACCTAAAGGTGATTCAGGATTGACTGGACGTAAAATTATTGTTGATACTTACGGTGGTTATGCTCGCCACGGTGGTGGTGCATTTTCAGGAAAAGATCCGACAAAAGTTGACCGCAGTGCCAGTTACGCTGCCAGATATGTGGCTAAAAATATCGTGGCTGCAGGTTTGGCAGATCGCTGTGAAGTACAATTAGCTTATGCAATTGGCGTTGCCCATCCAGTTTCAGTTATGGTTGATACAGCCGGAACTGGCAAAGTAAGTGATGAACTTTTAACAAAAGCAGTACGTAAAGTCTTTGACTTGCGCCCAGCGGGGATAATTAAAATGCTTAATTTAAGGCGGCCGATTTATGAGCAAACAGCAGCTTACGGACACTTTGGCAGAACAGATATTGATTTACCATGGGAGCAAACGGACAAAGTTCAAGATCTTTTAAATTTTGTTCATGAAAATAAATAATTTTAGCAGCTAATGAAGGAGTTGTAATTGTGAAGAAGACAAATGTACGAGTAGTAATGATTGCGATTTTTATGACGACATTTATGACCGCCATCGAAGGTACAATCGTTTCTACTGCAATGCCGACAATTGTTTCCGATCTGAATGGATTAGAAATTATGAATTGGGTTGTTTCCATATTTTTGTTTATGACTGCTGTGTCAACTCCTTTATATGGCAAATTAGCAGACAGCTTTGGTCGTAAACCAATTTTTCTATTTGGAATAGCTCTTTTTGTGATTGGGTCTGCTCTTTGTGGTCAGGCTCAGAATATGGTTGAACTAATTTTATTCCGTGTTATTCAGGGACTGGGTTCTGGAGCTGTTCAACCAGTTGCGATGACCATAATTGCAGATTTATATAGTCTGGAAAAAAGAACAAAAATGCTGGGTCTCAACTCTGGTTTTTGGGGCGTAGCTTCAGTCATTGCTCCATTACTTGGTGGCTTTATTGTGCAAAATCTTTCTTGGCACTGGGTTTTCTACATTAATGTGCCAATTGGTATCATTGCACTTTTATTAATTGTCTTTTTCTTAAATGAACCGAAGAATAAGCAAAAGACTAAACTTGACGTTAAAGGAACATTTTGGCTAGTTGTTTTGCTTTTGACTTTAATGTTTACATTACAAGATCTTGGCACCATTAAACCGCTTATTTTAGCGGCTTTGGTTGCTTTAATCATCGTTAGTACAATTATCTTTTATCATGAAGAAAAGCGTGCCGCTGACCCGATAATGCCACTTTCAATGCTCAAGGGCAAAGAGTTCTTAGCTGTCAATATGATTACCTTGCTTGTAGCAGGGGTAGTTATTGGCTTTGAGTTTTATATTCCAACTTGGATGCAGGGCATTAACGGAACTTCTGCTACTATAGCAGGTTTTGCCGTAACTCCAAGTTCTGTTATGTGGGTTGTAGGTTCATTTTTGATCGGGGGCATGCTAAGTCGCTGGGGTGTGAGAAAAACCTTCTTTGGATTGCTTACAGTACTTTTAGTGGCTGATTGTATGTTACTGCTTGTTCCTATTCATACTCCGTTTTGGGTATTTTGCGTCATAGCAACGCTTAATGGCTTTTCCTTTGGTGGAGTTCTAACCGCATCACAGGTTAGGTCACAGGTTTTAGTTTCTAAAGAAAATATTGGTGTTGCCACTTCCTTTAACACATTAATGAGGTATTTAGGTCAGACTATGATGGTTTCCATTTTTGGTATTACCTTCAATACTGTGGTGGCACATCAACTTGCAAAACATCCGAATTTAACACCAGACATGATGAACAAAATAGTTTCATCAGCTAAAGCCCAAGAACTATCTGCGAACTTAATTCCACAGCTAAGACAAGTACTTTTCAGTGCTTTAAAAGGGGTTTACTTTGTTTCACTTGTTGCTATATTAATATCTGTTATTTTTAACTGTATTTATAAAAGCAAAGAGAAAGCTAATTAGTAATTCGATTTATAACAGACCTGCTGGTTTATTCGCCAGCAGGTTTTTTATTAGTAGAAATATTTTTCCTAAAAAATTATAATTGTTAATATTAAACTTAATAGGTAACTGGGGTATTAAAAATGACAAGGGAAATTACTAATTGGCGTTCCTTAGGTGGTTACACTGGATTTGCAGGAAGAAAAGTAAAAGATGGACTACTATTTCGATGTGGACAATTGTATAATTTGACGTCTTATCAAAAAGAACAAGTCCAAAATAAATATCAAATTAAGAGGGTTTTTGATTTTAGGGGTGAGGAAGAAAGAAAACAATTTCCAGATTATTTGTGGTCCGGATTAGATTACGTTGTAATTGATGTGTTAAAAGATGCGCAAGTTAATCAAGCCAGTGTTGATGAAATTGTTTCCGGTAATAATCAGGCTGAAGAAGATATGCTTACCACCTATGAAGAACTGGCTTTACAAAAATCTGCTCAAAATGGCTATCACCAATTTTTAATGGCGCTCATATATGATCCTGTTCCGACAGCAATTCATTGCTTTGCGGGTAAAGATCGCACAGGAGTGGCAGCAGCTTTAATTTTGAAAAGCCTGGGAGTAAGTGACGATCAAATCTTTGCCGATTATCTAAAAACTATTGAAGCGCGCAAGCAGGAAAATCAGGAAATTTTGGACTACCTAAGAGACCAATTAACAAGTTCACAATTGAAAGATGTTGCTGTTGCTTTAACAGTTCAAAAGTCATATTTGGAACGGTATTTTTCTGCCATTAAACAAAATTATGGCGATTTTGATAATTATTTGATTAAAGGACTGGATTTGCCGAGTGATTTTAAGAGCAAAATGAGGCAAATTTATTTAGTTCAAAATTAACTAAATAAAAAATGATATGTTTCTTGAATTCTGGAATCATATCATTTTTAGTTTTTGACTTCCTTCACAACTGATTTTGAATAATAGTGTCATACCAATATAAGGTATGTGCAATATTAGTTTTGGTAGATGTTGTTTGCCTACAAAAAAATTCAGCTGACAATAGAGACAAAGTGAGCTAAATTTATAATAAAGGAATTTAATTATTCAAAATTTATTAAGGAGAAAAAATGCAAAGAAACGACTATATCAAAAGTTTAAATCTTGAACCTCACCAAGAAGGTGGCTGGTTTAGACAAGTTTATACTAGTGACGAAGAATTTTATGATAAGGATAGCAAAGGAAATCGTTTTTATTACACTTCAATTTACTTTTTGCTTGATGATACCAGTTGTTCTCACTTTCACCGACTGAACCATGATGAAATGTGGTATTACCACGATGGAGAAACAATTACTATTCATTGTATTTTTCCAGATGGTAAATATACTGCTGTTAAGTTAGGCAAAAATGTTTCGGCTGGAGAATGTATGCAATTCAAAGTTCCCAAACACACCATTTTTGCATCAGAAGTTACTAAACCAAATAGTTTTTGTTTAGTAAGTTGTGTTGTTTCACCAGGATTTGATTATCATGACTTTGAGATACTTAAAAAGGCAGATTTATTAAAACAGTACCCTGCATATAAAAGCATCATTGAACGACTAGCACTAGATTAGAGTAATTTTGACATAAAAAAGGATTCAAGCTTATTTTCAAAGCAATGAATCCTTTTTACTTAGTAAATATTGTTTTGTGCTCTTTGATTTTCTAAATAATAGTGGTATAAGAAAGAATAACCAATCAAAAGAAATGCAATTCCTTCTAAAAAACCACCTACCACATCAGAAGGGTAGTGAACGTGGTTGAAAATCCTTGTATAACCAATTAATATTGGAAAACAGGCCCAAATGATGCACAATACAGTTTTTATAGCTTTATTTTTAATTAATAAAATTGTTAAAACAATCAAAATCCCAAATAATGTGGCACTGCCAACTGAATGTCCTGATGGAAAACTATAACCGTGAGCTGCCACAAGGTGTTGGGTAAGCGGTCTGTGACGAGCTATTGCGTGTTTGATGATCCAGTTGTATCCGTTAGCCGCAATCATTGTTCCAGCAGTAAAAAAAGCATAAGCAAATTTTCTGCAAAACGCCAAAACAATTACCAAGATGATCGTTTCGACCATAATTACGTTAGTATTACCTAGATTAGTAAATGTAGTTGCAAACTTGATTGCGGCAGGATTGTTATTGCAAATAATATTTATGACAGTTTGATCAAATTTTTGGATAAACTGGTTTTCGGAAGCAACTAAAATTGCCCACGCTGCATAAGCAATCAAAAAGATTGTAGCAGGTACTATGGTGTCTCTTTTTGTCTGAATTGTTTTGTTCAAAAACTTTCTCCCCTTGTTTTTTTTATTCATTGTGGTAAATTATAATCATTATTGATCAAAAAATAAAGATCAGGAACTAGTAGCAATTTTGTTTTTCTATAGAGAAGAGTCGGAAGGTGCAAGACTTGAAAAATAGGTTGTGAACTGAGCCTGGAACAAATCTAACGTTTGCTATCCGCGTTAAGGGGCATGAGTGTCGCACTTTTGGTGCGGAACTTAGGTGGTACCGCGATTATTCGTCCTATGAAAAAATATTTCATAGGACTTTTTTTATGAGGTAAAAATATGTACAATCACAAAGTTGTCGAAAAAAAATGGCAGGATTACTGGGAAAAAAATCAAACATTTAAAACCGGTAATGACCCGAAAAAGAAAAATTATTATGTTTTAGATATGTTTCCTTTTCCATCCGGTAAAGGACTGCATGTAGGACACCCAGAAGGTTACACAGCAACCGATATTGTCGCACGAATGAAGCGCAGTCAAGGCTATAACGTCCTTCACCCAATGGGTTGGGATGCTTTTGGTCTTCCTACTGAACAATATGCTCTTCAAACGGGACAAGATCCGGCTGTTGTTACTACTGAAAATATTGCTAATTTTAAAAGACAGCTCAATACTCTAGGATTCTCATACGACTGGAACAGAGAATTGGCAACTTGTGATCCAAAATATTACAAGTGGACGCAATGGACTTTTGAGCAAATGTATAAAAATGGCTTGGCTTATGAAGCAGAAGCACCGGTTAACTGGTCACCAGATTTAGGTACAGTTGTTGCTAACGAAGATATTGTTGATGGTAAGACTGAACGTGGTGGTTACCCAATATATCGTCGTAACATGAAGCAATGGATGTTAAGAATTACCAAATATGCTGACCGTCTTCTTGCAGGCCTGGATAATCTTGACTGGCCAGAAAACATTAAGGAAATGCAACGTAACTGGATTGGTCGTTCAGTAGGTGCCCAAATTACTTTTAAGGTCAAAAATTCTAACGAAACATTTGATGTCTTTAGTACACGTCCGGACACTTTATTTGGCGCAACTTATGCTGTGTTAGCTCCTGAAAACAAATTAGTCAAAAAAATTATGACTGATGGTCATAAAGATGAAGTCAATGCCTATATTAAACAAATTGAATCTAAGTCCGACCTTGAAAGAACAGATTTAAATAAAACTAAGACTGGCGTTTTTACTGGTGCATATGCAATTAATCCTGTGAATAATGAAGAAATTCCTATCTGGATTGCTGACTATGTACTTGGCAGTTATGGTACTGGTGCGGTCATGGCAGTTCCTGCCCACGATACACGTGATTATGAGTTCGCTCGAAAATTCAATTTGCCTATTAAGGCTGTTATTAAAGGTGGAGATATTGCTCAGGAAGCATTTACCGGTGATGGTCCACACATTGAATCAGAGTTTCTAAACGGCCTTAATATTGCAGATGCTAAAGAGAAAATTGTCGCCTGGCTTACTGAACACCATGCAGGAGAAAAAAAGGTCAATTACAAATTACGCGACTGGGAATTTAGTCGTCAGCGCTATTGGGGCGAGCCAATTCCAGTAATTCATTGGGAAGATGGGGAAACTACTTTAGTTCCTGAAGATGAATTGCCACTGGTTTTACCACACGCAACCGATATTAAGCCGTCAGGCACACCAGAAAGCCCCTTAGTAAACTTAAAAGACTGGGTTAATGTAGTTGATAAAAATGGCCGTAAGGGTAAACGTGAAACTAATACTATGCCTAATTGGGCGGGTTCTTCATGGTACTTCCTGCGCTTTGTTGATCCGCACAATGATAATAAATTAGCCGATTACGAATTGCTCAAGAAGTGGATGCCGGTTGATCTTTATATCGGTGGTGCAGAGCATGCTGTACGACACCTGCTTTATGCTAGATTTTGGAATATGGTTTTATATGATTTGGGAGTTGTTCCAAATGAAGAGCCATTCCAAAGATTATTCAATCAGGGATTAATTCTGAAAGACCATGATAAAATGTCTAAGTCAAAAGGCAATGTAGTTAACCCGGATGACGTGATCGATGAGTATGGTGCAGACAGTCTGAGAATGTACGAAATGTTCATGGGACCTCTTGATGCTTCTATTGACTGGGATGATAATGGTCCCGCTTCAACCAAGAAGTTCTTGGATAGGGTTTGGCGCTTATTTGTCAACGATTTAGATCTTAAAGCTATTCCTCATGAAAATATCGTGGAGGACAACGATGGTACTTTAGATAAAGTTTATAATGAAACTGTTAAAAAGGTAACGGAAGATTTTGATGATTTACACTTTAATACCGCGATTTCTCAATTAATGGTTTTTGTTAATGCCGCACAGAAAGCTAAAACTATTCCAAGGAAATATGCGGAAGGTTTTATCACGCTTTTAGCGCCGATTGCTCCACACATGATGGAAGAAATCTGGCAGATATTTGGTCATAATGAATCTGTGACCTTTGCCAAATGGCCAACCTACGATCCGGCTAAATTAGTTGAGTCAACAGTTGAAATTATGGTACAAGTTAATGGCAAACTGCGCGGAAATTTCACAGCAGCTGTTGATTTAGATAAAGCTGAAATTCAAAAGCAAGCCTTGGCTTTACCTCATGTACAAAAATTTTTAAAAGGCAAAGATATTAAGAAGGTCATCGTCGTGCCAAATAAGATTGTTAATATTGTAGCCAAATAAAGTTAATTTTTCCTAAAGTGCAAAGTATATTTGTTGTTAATTGCCTTTTTTCATTCACAATAATATAGTTAGAAAACTAGATTTAGGGAATATTAATGAGAGAAAATAATTTAACTGAACAAAATACACAAAATACCTTCATTAAGGGCAGTGCGTGGATGACCTTTGGCTCTATTACGTCACGTATTTTAGGGGCACTCTATATTATTCCATGGTTTTATTGGATGTCACCTTACGGTAATATTGCCAATGCATTAACTGCTAGAAGTTATAATATCTATAGTATTTTTATTTTAATATCTACAGCAGGAATTCCGGGTGCTGTTGCTAAGCAGGTAGCTAAATACAATGCACTTAATGAATATGGTGTAGGACGTAAGCTTTTTCATCGTGGTCTGATTTTGATGGTAATTTTGGGTATCATATCAGCTGCAATAATGTACTTTGCTTCGCCTTTTCTGGCATCTAACGGCTCGCAGATTGATCCCAGACAGGTAAAAGTCATGCGTAGTCTGTCATACGCTATCTTGATTATTCCTGTGTTAAGCATCATGCGGGGATATTTTCAGGGCTATGAAGATATGATGCCATCGGCCCTGTCTCAGTTTGTGGAACAGCTGGCGCGGGTTATTTGGATGTTATTAACTGCTTATGTAATTATGCAGGTGCAACACGGCAACTTTGTTGACGCTGTTGTGCAGTCAAATTTAGCTGCTGCAATCGGAGCAATTTTCGGAATTGCCGTTCTAGCCTGGTTTTTGCTTTCGCGACGTGAGAAGCTTAATGAATTAGTTGAAAACTCTAATAATGAAATCCAAGTTTCAACCTCTGCTCTTTTTGCAGAAATTATTGCTCAGGCAATTCCGTTTATTATTATTGATGCTGGTATCCAGCTTTTTTATCTGGTGGATCAATATTCTTTTCATCCCATGATTGCTAGCTTAATCAATGCATCTAATAATACAATTGAGACTTGGTATGCGTTATTTGCCCTTAATGCCAATAAGTTGATAATGATTATCGTGTCTCTTGCCAGTGCAATGGCAGTGACAACAATTCCTTTGTTGTCTGCAGCACACACGAAGCATGACTTTCACGCGATTTCAAATCAAATAGGCAACACTTTAGATTTATTTCTATTCGTCATGATTCCTGCTTCTTTTGGTATGGCAGCAATTTCTACACCGGTTTATACAATTTTCTATGGTTATGATAAGCTGGGTGCAAATGTATTATATCTATCATCATTTACAGCAATTAGCTTGGGTTTATTCACTGTATTGATGGCCATTTTGCAGGGATTATCAGAAAATGGTCTTGCGATAAAGTATTTAATATTAGGCTTGATTATAAAAATTTTGATGCAATATCCAATGATTTACTTGTTTAAAGTATTTGGACCATTGATTGCAACTAATTTAGGGATGCTTGTCATTATCTTTATGGCTTTAAAACACCTTAAAGTCGGCTATAATTTTAACCAAGATCGAACAAGAAGGCGTTTTATCGGAATTACCGCATTTTCTGTAATCATGTTTTTAATCGTTTTGGCAGTAGAAAAGGGACTTGAGCTTTTCCTGAACCCTGCAAGTAGTTTGCAGTCATTAATCATTGTAGTTATATCCATTTTAGTGGGCTGCGTATTTTACGGATTTGCGGCAATTAAGTCTGATCTGGCACAGAAAATTTTGGGAGATAAAATTATTCCTATCTTAGAAAAATTGCATATTCATGTTTAAATAAAATATTATTTTAATACAGTTAGTAAATGAAAAATCTGTTATCACTATAAATTGATAACAGGTTTTTTGTTTGTCTAATCGATTAATATTCAGCATCCACAATTTTTCAAACTTTAATTTTAAATTATAAGACTTGTTATAGCAATAAGTTTGTATATTACAAAAACAATAATTATAAAAAATGTAAAAGAAAGCGTTGACATCTTGTATTTATACGCGGTACACTAAAATCGAAAAGTGGTCCGGATACTTTTTTAGATAATATTTTTTTAAAGAGGAGAAAATTAATGAAAGGTTATAGTGAAGAAACCTATAAGCGTGTTTTGACAGGAGCTGTAAACCAGATTCCTAAAATTAATAATGTTGTTGATAAACTTTCTGATAATGGTTTTTCAAATATTTACTTAGTTGGTTCAGGTGGAACTTTTGCAACAATTGGTTCACTTTCTTACATGTTTAAAGAAAATTCTAAACTTTCAGTTCATCATGAAATTGCTGCAGAAGTTGTTAAATTACATCCCAAAAATTTAGATAAAGATTCGATACTAGTTTCAGCTTCACTCACCGGTACAACTAAGGAGACTATTGATGCAGTCAAATATGCTAATAGTGTTGGTGCAAAGACGATTGGATTTACTGGTGATGAAAACTCAGAATTTGCCAAAACTGTAGATTATGCATTTGCAGGAGAGGCAAGTAATGACAACTTGGTGGAAGTACTTGAAATACAGTTCTTCGCTTTGGGTGCTCGTTTTATGAAAAATAATGGCGAATTTCCTGAGTATGATATTTTGCTTGATACACTCAAAAAAATGCCAGATACTTTATTACAAGTAAGAAAAGACGCTGATGCAAAAAGTAAAGAATTTGCGGAAAAGCATAAAAATACTAAATTCCACATGTTTGTTGGGGCTGGTAACACTTGGTGGCAAACATATGAATACGCAATGTGTGTTTTGGAAGAAATGCAATGGATAGCAACCAAATCAATAAATGCTGCAGAATTCTTCCACGGAACTGTTGAAATGACTGATAAGAACATGAGCTTTGTTCTACTTAAGGGTGAAGATAATTCTAGACAATTAGTAGACAGGGTTGAAAAATTTGTAAGACAACATAGCAATTATGTAACGGTTCTAGATTCAAAAGATTTCAAGTTGGAAGGGATAAAAGCTGAGACAAGACAATTCGTTGCTCCAATTGTCTTGTCAGCTGCTTTAGAGCGTATTAGTACTCATATGGAAGAAGTGACAGGCCATTCACTTGAAATAAGGAGATATTACAGAAAAGCAAACTATTAATTTATTAAATAAAATAAAGATTGGAGGGTATAGACATGATAAAACTTATGAGAGTTGATGAAAGACTGATTCATGGTCAAATAGCCTTTGCTTGGACAAATGCTATTGGTGCCAATTGTATTTTCGTAGTTAATGACGATGCAGCAAGCAGTCCTTTTAGAATGGCATCATTAAAACTTGCATCTCCCCCTGGAGTGAAGTTAGTTATAAAAAACGTTAAAGATGCTAAAAGAGCTTTGTCTGGTACAGCAATTAATAAATACAACATTTTTTTACTAGTTGATAACATCAAGGATGCTTTAGATTTAGCACAGTCTTCAGATAAAATTAAACATATCAATCTCGGCAATATCAAAATGGCAGAGGGTAAAAAGCAAGTTACTAATTCAGTTTTTTTATCTGATGAAGAATTTGAATATATTAAATCTTTAATCAAGCTGGGAGTTGAAGTTGAATGCCGCGCAATACCAGAAGATAGTAAGGTAGATCCTTTAGGAGGTAAGGAGAATGCTTAAATGCATTTTAATCGGCTTATTAGCTGCCATTGCATCACTTGAAGAATGCACCTTTGGTGCTTCAATGATGATGAGACCCTTATTTACAGGACCTTTTGTGGGCCTAATATTAGGAGACGTAAAAAGTGGTATTATTTTCGGTGCTGTTTTGGAATTAATGTTTATGGGCTCTATTATGGTAGGTAGTGCTACACCACCTGAAGTCTATTCTTCAAGTGTTCTCGGAATTGCAATAGCTATTATGAATCACGCTGGTGTAGGTACGGCAGTAGCTCTTGCTTTACCTGTTTCTGTTTTTTTGCAAATGTGGCGGAATTTTGTATATGCTGTTCCCGCAAGTTATGGCGGAAAGAAAATAGAAGCTGCAATTGATCATCATGACATAAAAACGGCCAAAAGATGGCATATTTTTTGGATGCCAGCTTGGATAGCAATTCCATCAGGACTTTTAGTTTTCCTTTCAACTTATTTTGGTGCTGGACCAATTAATAAGGTAATTGAATTAATTCCTAAATTCGTCACACACGGGTTTGACGTGGCTGCAGGAGTATTATCCGCTGTGGGTATTGCTTTGTTGATCAAGATGATGGGAAACAAGAAGTTAATGCCATACTTGTTCTTAGGTTTTATAGCAGTCGAATATTTGAAGATGGATATAATTGGTGTAGCAGTTGCAGCTTTGTGTGTGGCTCTAATAGCTGTTAACAATATGAAATTTGACGAAGGCGGTGACTTTTAATGGATAAAAGTTTAGAGAAGGAACAAAATGCTAAGCCATTAATAGGTAATAAAGAGCTACGTAGTATGTTTTGGCGCTCTTTTCTAATACAATCGTCATGGTCATTTGACAAGATGATGGCCTATGGTCAAATGTATGGAATTGAGAGATCTCTTCGGAAAATTTATCCGAATGATGATGACTACTACGATGCACTAAAGAGGCATTGTGAAACTTTTAATGTCACACCTCATATTTCTCCTTTCATAATGGCAATTTCAGTTGCAATGGAAGAAAAAAATGCTCAGGATCCAGAATTTGATACTTCTTCAATCAATAAGGTCAAAATTGGACTAATGGGGCCACTTTCAGGAATTGGAGATTCATTCTTTTGGGGAACTTTTAGAGTCATAGCTGCCGGTATTGGTATTGGCATAGCTAAGAAAGGCAATATTTTAGGCTCAATTTTATATTTCTTAATTTATACATCAATTCATTTTATTGCAAAATGGCTATCAGCTAAGTATGGTTATTCTTTAGGTACGAAATTTTTAAATCAAGCTGAAGGGAACCATTCTATTGAAAAATTATCTTATGGCGCTTCAATTTTAGGATTAACTGTTATTGGAGCGATGATTGGAACTATGGTAACACTTAATGCTAAATTACAATTCAATCTGAGTGGTACAGTTACTAAACTACAAAGTATTTTTGATCAAATTTTTCCTGGTCTTCTACCATTAGGAGTAACATTCTTATGCTTGTTTTTGCTGAAGAAGAATGTCAAGATGATATATATTATTTTAGGAATTTTTGCTTTTGCAATATTAGGTAGCTGGGTAAATATTTTTTAGTAATAAATAAAAATTAAGACTAATGAAACACTATGATTTGTTTAAGTGCTGTAGTTAGCCTTAATTTTTTGATTTTTAAGGAAAATATCAATGAATATCAACAATCTAATTATCTTTTTAATGCTTATTTCAATGGTTATTGGAGCAGTAGACTACTGCTTTAATAATAAATTTAAATTAGGTGAGCAGTTTAAAAAGGGAATGATGACTATGGGTCAGTTAACCTTATCTATGGCAGGAATAATAATTTTGACTCCAGTAATTGCTAAACTTTTCAAACCAGTCATGGTACCCTTTTTTAAATTTCTGGGAGCAGACCCGTCACTTTTTGCTGGGTCATTTTTTGCTGTAGACATGGGAGGATTTCAACTGTCGCAAAATTTAGCATTAAATAGTCAAGTAGGTCTTTTTTCTGGGATAATTTTGTCATCTATGCTAGGTGCAACATTAGTTTATACTCTTCCAATCGGCTTAGGAATTATTAACAAAGAAGATAGAAATTTATTTGCTAAAGGTTTCTTATGCGGTATTATAACAATTCCTTTAGGTTGCTTAGTAAGTGGATTAATAATAGGTTTGTCTCTGAAGACGCTTTATCATAATTTGTTACCAATTATTTTGTTTTCTATCTTAATAATCATAGGTCTTAAATTTTTTCAAAACAGTATTATTTGTTTATTTAAAGCAATTAGTAAATTTATAGTTATCTTGGCAATATTTGGGCTAGTAATTGGAATTTTTCAGGAAAAAACAAATATAGTTTTCTTAAAAGGGTTATCTTCAGTTAATGACAGTATGAATATTGTTTTTAATATTGCTTTTACCCTTTCTGGAGCATTTTGCTTCTTATCAGTTTTGACTAAGTTTCTGGCAAAGCCTCTACAGAAAGTTGGTAATTTAATGAAAGTCAATTCCATTTCTATTGAGGGATTAATATTTTCTTTAGCCAACAATATTGCTATGTTTGAATTATCACCGAAAATGGATAATCGAGGAAAAATAGTAAATTTTGCCTTTTGCGTTTCAGGATCTTTTATTTTGGGCGATCACTTGGGATTTACCGCAACAGCAGCAAGTAATATGGTCTTACCCATGATAATAGGTAAATTTGTGAGCTCAATTTTTGCTGTTCTTTTAGCGTTATGGATTACAAGAAAAAGTGAGTATACTCTTAATGGTTAAAGTTGACTTCATAGGTCATTTCCATATCGTATAAATTCATATAACTCTCTGTATACTCCACAATATTTCCCATAGTATCTGCAGTGGTAAAATTAATTTTAAAAATATATTGATCATCCTCAAGATTTAAAAGCTTTTGTATTCTTTTGTTGGGTTCAATAACGGTAATATATTGTTGAAAAGAGACAGGTTTGTGACCTTTGCTTTCCATGTAATCATATAAACTAATATAGTTAAAATCGGTTGCTAAAAAGTCAGAGAAAAATTTGTTTGGAACGTATGTATTTTCAACTGCAAAAGGAGCCAAGTCGGCAAAACGCTCCCTTTGAACTCCCACAATTTTTTCTTGATCGTTAAGGTTTAACTTTTTTAAAAAAAAGTTTGTACTGCAATCTTCATAAAAATGAATTATTTTTGTCGATACTTGTTTTCCGCTATCTTTTAATGCATCTGTTAAAGAGTTTGATCCAGAAAAAGCAAATTTAGAATATTTGCTTTTTTTTGCGACAATAAATGTTCCTTTTCCTTGAACTCTAAATAATAAATTGCGATCAACCATATCAGAAATAGCACGATTTGCAGTACTTCTGCTAACTTTAAAAGTATGAGCAATATTTCTATCACTCAAGAACTTTTGACCTGGTAGATAGTTTTCATTTTTAATTAACTTTATAAGTTTTGACTCTAATTCTTTATAAAGAATTTTACTATTTTTGCTTTTATTCAAGAAAGCCTTCAACCTTTCTAAAAATTTGATTAGATGGCAAAACATCAACAGATTTATTAACTTTTGTGAATTCTACAGTATAAAAAAATACTTTTTGATTTTTTGTAATAAAACGGCATTCTCTCTTTATAACTTTATTAATATCGGCTTCTAATTTCAAGTAGTTTTGTATTTCTTTTTCGGGTGAAATTAATTTTACGGTTGCTCTTATAGTATGAATTTTTGAATTCATACTATCTAAAACCGTATCAAAAGTTTCAATGCTGATGGGTAAACTAGTTTTTACTAAAAAATAAGGGATATAATAAAAAACAATAGATTTAATGTCCCCATCATCAGTTAGTCGAAGATATTTGACACAAACAATATAAGATTCATTTGAAATGTCAAAAATTGATTCTAAATATTGATCAGCTATGATCTTTGAATATGAGAAATTAGATTTTCTGTTTTTTTCAAAGTTTTCACCATAAACAGATTCCAAATCTTTTTTAAAGCCATTTTCTACCAAAATAGGGTCAACCTTGCGTTTATTTATTTTATATCCCACTGAGGGAATTATCGACAACAGATCCTGTTTTTCTAATTCTATGAGAGCTTTCCGAGCCGTACCTCTGGAAATTTTGTATAGTTTAGCTATTTTTCGTTCATATATAAGATCTCCTGGTAAAAATTTTCCTTCAAATATCCTCAATTTAATGTCATCTTTTACGTTCTCTATTTTGTTTAAGGTAGCCATTTTTTCCTCTAAACGAAACTTAATTAAATTTGATTCAGCTTTTATTTAAAAATTATACTACAAATAACTTAAATCAAAGAATGTATAAATTTGCATAATTCCTTTGCTATAATCGATTTCAACAAATAGTAATGTTATAAAAAATGCCTTAATATTGACTCGAATATTAAAGCACTGAAAATATTTTATAATGGGTTAAATAAAAAAATATATCTTATAACTGTCACTCTATTTATAATTTAAAGTATAGTCTACACAGTCAATAATCTTCTGCATACCTTTAAACAAAGCATCTTTTTCGGTAGATAAGGAAATTCTAAAGTATCTGTCAGAATACTCGAAATCACTACCTTTGGCGACAATTACATGAAAGTGGTCTTCTAATAGCTTATAGTACAAATCAACATCTTGGATTTCATCAGGAATTTTAATAAATATATATAAGCCTCCCAGATACTTTGAGGAAGCAAAATATTTACTTGCAGAAAGCACCTTAGTCAGTTTTTTGCCTCTTTGTCCAATTTCTTCAATGTGATGGGTATATTGATCTGGTTCTTCTAAAATTATTTCACCAATGAATTGACTAATAGTTGGGGCACTGAAAGTGATTCCTTCATTATAATAACCATCCCGCTCAATAATATCGGCTGGTGCAATCACATAGCCTAGACGTATTCCGGGGATAGCAAAAGTCTTAGAAAAACTGCTGACTAATATTTGATGAGAAATGTCAGTTGAGATTGGTTGATACTTGTAGGTGCTCGGATAGTCACTATAAACATGATCATCAACTACAAAAATATTGTTTTCCTCACAAAGTTTGTTCAAGAAGATACGGTCTGTTTTTGATATAGTGGCACCAGTAGGATTATTAGGATAGTTAATGATAATAGCTTTGGTATTTTGAGTTACTGCGTTTTTGATCTGTTCTTTCGGTAGTGCAAAATCTGGAGCCTCTGATTCGACAATCACTGGCTTTGCTCCTACTCCAGCAATTAAATTTAAATACGAAGGGAAAAAGGGGGCAATGACTATAATTTCATCACTTTGAGATTTGATGATTGACTTTAAGGATAAAAATGCACCATGTAAGCATGACACTGTGATTTGGATGTTATCTACATCAATATCTTTTATACCGTAATTCTCTTTGTAATACGAAATAATTTCTTTTCTAAGTTTTGGCAGGCCCATACCCGGAGTGTATCCATTGCCTTCTTTTTCAACCCGTTTCACCAGTCTGTCAATTATTCTTTTGTTTATTCCAGAACGAAAATCCCCAATAGATAAGTCAATGTAATCTGATGGGAGTATATTAACGTCTAAGCTCATAATATATTAACCTTTCTTTAAGTAAAGTGTTGTATAAATCATATTATTTAATTCAAAAAAGGTCAAATTGCATAAAAATAAATTCAGGTCTAATTTTTCATGTAATCGCACTAGAATTAAACTTGAATTTTGAGTAAGACAAATAAATTTATTTTTTAAAAATTTAGTACTTATGAAATTCCCCGTCAGGAGTGTCATTACCGTGATCCTTTTCAGGCATAACAATTGCAGCAATAATATATAAAAGCAATCCTGTAAAGAATGAAAACAATATTAAGGCTCCGCCTCCAATCCTGGTCCACGCTTTATCCCAGCCAAAGTATTCTGCGACTCCGCCAAAGACACCGGAGACAATCTTATCCTCAGATTTTGTTAAACGTTTTTGCATGACTATACCTCCTTTTACTATAATTTTAATACAAAAAAATCATTTAAGTACAATTGAAAACATATTTTTAAAAATAATATGTAATTAAATATAACTCTTTAGAAAAATTAAGAGGCTTAACAAAAATTCTGCGAGATACTATTGATCCTGTTAATAAGTATAGTAATTTTCAACACTAATATAAGCTATCAACTTTTGCTCAGTTTTAGTTAAATTGGCTGTTGCTGTTAGGAAACCATTGTCACTGTCAATTAGCAAGTTTGAATAATACACTTGAAGTAAGGAAAAATAGCAAAATAATTGATATGCGGAATTAAATAAATATTTAGAAAAACATCTATTATTTTAGAAAAAAGAAAAAGAGCTAGATCCATAATGGACCAGCTCTTACTTATTCTTAACGTGATGCCCCGAAAAAGATTCGAACTTTCACTTAGTTACCTAAACAGCGACCTGAACGCTGCGCGTCTGCCAATTCCGCCATCGGGGCTTATTATTTTTAGCACAGTAATAATCATACCAAAAATTTGGTAAAATGTAAGCATAAAACGTAAAATAATCCAAAAAATATCGGGGAAGGGAGACTCATACTTGAAAAAGAAAGCAAAAACCGCCATTCTATTTTTTATCAGCCTTTTATTATTGGCACTTCCAGTTGACGTAAATGCTGCTGCAAAATTGCCTGATAATTATAATCAAGGTAATGTAGCTATCGATGCCAAGGCAGCCATAGCAGTTGATAGTAAGACTGGGCAATTATTGTACGGCAAAAATATTAATCAGCCATTGCCAATAGCTTCAATGACAAAGTTGGTAACCGCATATTTAACCCTAAAGGCGATTGATCAGGAAAAAATCAATTGGAATACCAAGGTTACACCTACTCGGCAAATATTTGCCGTTGCCAGTAACAGAGAGTATTCAAACGTTCCCTTGCGTATGAAACACACGTATACGATTAGACAATTGTATCAAGCAACCTTAATTGAATCCGCTAACGGAGCCGCAATGATGTTAGCAGAAGCAATTAGTGGTTCTCAGGTTGCCTTTGTTAAGCAAATGAGACAGCAATTGCAAAAATGGGGTATCAAAGATGCTCGTATTTATACGACTTGCGGCTTGCCCAATAAAAGCGTTGGTAATGATGCTTATCCTGGGGCAGGTAAAAATGATGAAAATATGTTGTCTGCCAAGGATATGGCTATTGTAGGGCAGAAATTAATACAGGATTATCCCGAAGTACTTAAGACGACTAGAATTGCTAAGATGGACTTTATTGACCAAAATATGGCAACGCCAATGAGCAATTTTAACTGGATGCTAAAAGGGATGCCGCAATACCATAAAAATCTAAAAATCGATGGTTTGAAAACAGGAACAACTGACGCCGCAGGTGCTTGTTTTATTGCGACTGCACCTCATCGTGGTGGGCGAATCATTACTGTAATCATGGGCGCAAAACATGTTACTAACACTGATCCAGCCCGTTTTATTCAAACAGCTAAACTGCTCAACTATGTTTATCAAAAATACGAGCCCTTAGTTTTTCAGCGTAGTGAAATAATTATTGGTCACACTAATATGGCAGTTCACAATGGAAAAGCCAGGCAGATAAATATTGGTATTAAAAATAAAACACTGATCTGGAAACCACGAAATGGTTCTAAATTTCGGGTAGGTTTAACATCCAAAATCGTTGAAGCTCCGGTAGAAAAAGGGCAAAAAATTAACTCTTATTACTTCAAGATTGGCAAAAACAAAATTATTTCATTGCAAAGTCCTGATGGTCTAATGTTGTCCGCCCAGGCTTTAGAATCAACCAATCGAGTAAACATTTTTGTAAGGTTTTGGCGCTGGTTATTTGGAGGCTAATATGGCAGAAATTACAGAAGATATTTTGACCAAAGTAATTAAAAAAAGGCCAAGTAATTCTCACAAAGGAAATTACGGCAGGATCTTATTAATAGGTGGCAGTGAAAACTATGGTGGTGCAATTATCATGGCAGCCGAGGCTGCACTTAATAGTGGTGCTGGACTAATTTCTGTGGCTACCCATGCAGTAAACCTGGATGCACTGCATGCGCGTAATCCTGAGGTCATGTTTATTGACTGGCGTGACCGGAATTTGGTAAATTTAATGAAAAAAATGGATGTTATTGTTTGTGGACCAGGTTTGGGCTCCGGCACTTTTGCCCTGCAATTAATGTCAACGATATGTCAAAATATTTCTCAAAATCAAATATTAATTTTGGACGCAAGTGCTTTGGACATGATTAGTCAGGATGCAAAATTAATTCCAACTCAGGTCGGTTTAGTGGTCATAACACCACATCAGATGGAATGGCAAAGGTTGAGTCAAATTAGAATTTCATATCAGACTGACAGTGCGAATTTAGATGCTTTAAAAAAGATTTTTCCTACCCAAAATGCTATTTTGGTTTTAAAATCAAATCACACTCATGTTTATACCAAATCTAATCAGATTTTTGTAAATCCAATAGGCAATCCCGGTATGGCTACAGGTGGAATGGGAGATACATTGGCTGGTATAATAGGAGGCTTTACAGCTCAATTTGGTGATAATTTAGATTCTGTTCTGGCTGCAGTTTTTATTCATTCTTTGGCAGGCGATAAAATTGCTGAAAATAATTATGTAGTGCGACCGACTGAAATAAGTGCAATGTTGCCTCAGCTAATGAGTCAATATGCTAATTAGATATTTTACGTTAAAAATTTGGTTGGGAGAAAGGTTATAACATGAAGAAAAGTCTTTTAAAAGTTCTTACTGCTTTTTGTGTTCTATTAATATGTGCTATTAGTCTGGCACGAATTTCAATGCCGTCTCAGCCAGAAACTAAAAACTCAACTAAGGAAGCAAAGAAAACAGTCGTTATTAAAACTGCAGCATCTTATCGACCGTACCGAGATCCTAAAGATTTACGTTCTCCCTTTAATTGGCAAAAGCCCAGTGAGACAAAGCCTTATCCTAAAATTAAGCATCTCGAAAATGACTTAACAATTAGAGTCTCCCTCAGGGGTAATCGAATTTACATCTTGCGGGGTAACAAACGAGTGTATACTATGCTGGCAAGTGCTGGTTTGTTTAAAAAAGGCAAGTCACTAACACCAACAGGAAATTATAAAATTAAAAATGACCGTGGAGATTCTTTTTATAATCCTGAGTTGAATGAAGGCGCTAATAACTGGACCAGCTGGGACAAGGAAAATGTTTATCTTTTTCATTCCGTTCCTACGAAAGGCAATGGCAAATACAATATTAAAGAGGCTGAAAAGTTAGGTGTCAAGCCTGCCTCTCATGGCTGTATCAGATTAAGCGTACCTGATTCACGCTGGTTGGCTGAAAATATTCCAGTAGGTACCAAAGTAATTATCAAAAATAACTAAAAAATTTGGCTAAGCTTTCATTTACTGTTATAATCTTTTGATGAAAGTGGTTAGGAGTAGTAGGCTTTTTTTCTAGAAAAGCGAGCTTGAGTTGGTGAAAGTCAAGCTGGAAAAATGACTGAAGGCGTGTCTAACTAATAATTTAGCAAATTTAATAAGCGGATACTTTGTATCAAATAGAGTGGTACCGCGGGTTTTAACTCGTCTCTTCTTCAAATAATGAGGAAGAGACTTTTTTGGCATTTAGGAGGAAAAATGGATTTTAAAGATAAGGTAGTTGACTTAATCGCTAGTCAGGTTGACCTTTCCCAAGATCAAATCAATTCATTAATTGAAAGACCAAAAAATGAAAAAATGGGTGACTATGCTTTTCCAGCCTTTGCGTTGGCAAAAGTGCTGCATCAAAATCCTGTAGAAATTGCACAAAATATTGCAGACGAACTAAAAAGCACTGATTTTGCTGCAATTAAAGCTGTTGGCCCCTACGTTAATTTTTCTATCAATCACAGCAAGTTAATTTCTCAAACTCTTGCAGAAATTTTGCAACAAAAAGAGCATTATGGTGACCAAAAATTGGGAGAGGGAAATGTGCCGATTGATATGTCCAGTCCCAACATTGCAAAACCAATGTCAATGGGTCATTTAAGGTCAACTGTAATTGGCAATTCAATTGCCAAGACCCTGCAAAAAGTTGGTTACACACCAATTAAAATCAACTATTTGGGTGATTACGGCACGCAATTTGGTAAATTAATAGCGGCCTACAAGCACTGGGGCGTTGAAGAAGACGTTAAAAAAGATCCCATCATGAATTTATTTAAATATTACGTCAAGTTTCACAAAGAAGCTGAAAAGCATCCAGAACTTGATGATGAGGGACGTGCATGGTTTAAAAAACTAGAAGACGGTGATCCGGAAGCAGTTAAATTATGGCAATGGTTCCGTGATGTATCTTTAGCTGATTTCAACCGTATTTACAAAGAATTAGGAGTTACTTTTGATTCTTATAAAGGTGAAGCTTTCTTTAACGATAAAATGCAACCCGTAATTGATGAACTAAAAGAGAAGGGACTTTTACATGAATCTCGCGGTGCACAAGTGGTTGACATGGGTGAAGATAAAAATCCAGCTTTGATTGTTAAATCTGATGGTACGAGTATCTACTTAACACGTGATTTGGCAGCTGCAATTTATCGTATGAAAACTTATCATTTTGTCAAAATGCTTTACGTAGTCGGTAATGAGCAGGCTCAGCACTTTGTGGAATTAAAAACTGTTTTGAAAAAAATGGGTTATGATTGGGCTGACGAAATTTATCATGTTCCTTTTGGCTTGATTACTCAAAATGGTAAAAAGCTTTCTACTAGAAAAGGGAACGTGGTTTTCCTTGATCAGGTTTTACAGGATGCTATTAACTTGGCACAAAAGCAAATTGAGCAAAAGAATCCTGATTTGGCCAATAAAGACCAAGTTGCTCATGACGTTGGTGTTGGTGCAGTTATTTTTCATGATTTAAAAAATGAAAGAACCGAAAACTTTGACTTTGACCTTGATGAAGTTGTGCGCTTTGAAGGCGATACTGGTCCATATGTGCAGTATACAAATGCTCGTGCCCAAAGTGTTTTACGCAAGGCAGCTGCTCAAGGCTATGAACCACAACTCTCAGATATAAATATTGATGATGATTGGGCTTTTAATGTTGCCAAATCTCTGGCTGATTTTCCGCGCATTATTGCTCGCAGCAGTGAAAATTTTGAACCATCAGTAATAGCTAAGTATGCCCTTGATTTAGCTAAAAAATTTAACAAATATTATGCTAACGTCAAAATCTTAGTAGATGATGATCAAATTAATGCTCGATTAGCTTTAGTTCAAGCAACCTCAATTGTTTTAACCGAGGCTTTGCGCCTATTGGGCGTAAATGCCCCTAAAGAAATGTAAAAATTTTAAATAATAACGTTTACATCAAATAAAAGATTGTTCAATGTTTAATTAATACGATACAATATGACTGTAAGTTTAATAGGAGGTATATTTAATGGCATATTTAGATAATGGTAATCAAATCTTTAAGGATGCTCGTAAAAACCATTATGCAGTAGGTGCTTATAACACTAACAACTTGGAATGGACACGTGCAATTTTGCAAGCGGCTGAGGAAACAAGAACCCCAGTTTTAATTCAGGTGTCAATGGGTGCTGCTAAGTACATGGGTGGCTATAAAGTTGCTAAAGACTTAGTTGAAGACGAAATTGATGCAATGGACATCTCTGTTCCAGTTGTATTGAACTTAGATCATGGTAGCTTTGAGGCTGCTAAAGAATGTATTGCTCTTGGTTATTCATCAGTTATGTTTGATGGTCATGCTTTACCAACTGAAGAGAACTTAGCTCAAACCAAGGAAATCGTTAAGTTGGCGCATGAACGTGGCATTTCAGTTGAGGCTGAAATTGGTAAAATTGGTGAAAATCAAGGTGCTGACGGCGGTGAGCTTGCATCTGTCGAAGACGCAAAGACTTTCGTAGCCGCAGGTGTTGACAAACTTGCTTGTGGTATTGGTAATATCCATGGTGTTTACCCAGAAGGCTGGAAAGGCTTAAACTTTGATCGTTTGAAGGAAATCGCTGATGCAGTTTCTGTTCCGTTGGTATTGCATGGTGGTTCAGGTATTCCTGAAGACCAAGTTAAGAAGGCTATTTCTCTTGGAATTTCTAAAGTTAACATTAACACTGAATTCCAATTAGCTTTCCAAGCTGCTACTCGTAAGTACTTTGAAGCCCACAAGGATGAAGACAAGGACAACAAGGGTTATGACCCTCGTAAGCTTCTTCTTCCTGGTACGGAAGCAATTACAGCTTCAATGAAGGAAATGATCACTTGGCTTGGTACTCCATCAATTGATGACAAGATTAAGTCAGCTGGTTTTGACAAGAGTTCATTGAACTTAGAATAATTTAATAATTAATAATATTAGAGATCAATCTGAATGATTGGTCTCTTTTTTTATTTTAACAACTGGGATTAAAAATCGATTGCAAACGAAAAACATTATTTTCATAATTATATTTTAAGACTGAAAAATGTGCCTCTTCTAATTTGACTTTCTCATGTTCAAAATATTTTTTTCGGTTCTTTTGCTTGTTTAATTCCTAAAGAAGTTAGAGGTGAATCACAAAATCCCTGGATCTTATGTTGGACATTAAACAAAGTTTGTCCGTGACGCATTAGATAAACATATTTCATTTTTTACCTTCTCGGATATATTACATTTAATTGTAAACAAAAATATCATAAAATCTAAATGAAATAAATTGACTTAAAGTCTAATTTAAGCGTTATACTCAAGAAAAGAAGTATGGAGGGATAAACATGATTTTTGAAGAAACATTTACACTTAATAATGGGGTAAAAATCCCTAAACTAGCATTAGGAACCTGGGAAATCCCGGATAATGAAGTAGCTGCACCTGTGAAAAATGCCTTAAAAATGGGTTACCGGCATATTGATACTGCTCAGGCATATCATAACGAAAAAGGAGTTGGTCAGGGTATCAAAGATTCAGGTATTAGCCGTGATCAAATCTTTGTTAATTCTAAAGTAGAGGCTGAAATCAAAAATTATCAAGAAGCTAAAAAGTCAATTGATGAAACCCTTACTCGCATGGATCTTGACTATTTAGATATGATGATTATTCACAATCCTCAACCTTGGAAGGAAGTTAATCAGTCAGATGATCGCCATTTTGAAGGCAATCTAGAGACTTGGCGAGCATTAACAGATGCTTTGAAAGAAGGAAAATTACGCGCAATTGGTGTTTCCAGTTTTCAGCCGAAGGATTTGCAGAATTTATTTGACAACAGTGATGTTAAACCAATGGTAAATCAAATTTTGTGTCATATTGGAGCAACACCAAAAAAGTTGATTAATTTTTGTCAAGAACATGACATCGTTGTGGAGTCATTTTCGCCAGTTGCTCACGGTGAGGCTCTGACGAATAATACTATTAAGAGTATGGCAGAAAAATATCAAGTTTCAGTTGCACAACTTTGTATTCGTTACGATTGGCAACTTAATACCGTAGTTTTACCTAAGTCTGTCAATCCAGAACATATGAAACAAAATTCAGAATTAAATTTTGAAATAAGTGAAGATGATATGGCTACTCTAGAAAATATTAATACTTTTGATTATGGCTCTGCCAGTCATTTTCCAGTTTTTGGTGGAAAAAGATAAATAAAAATCAAGAAAAAATTTTACTGTGGAATTTTGAGGTAAACACCTTAATGATTTCAACTAAGTAGTATCAAAGCATTTTAAGTCAAGAACTCTCATTTATGAACAAAAACCAAAGTTTATAAAACTTGAAAAGCGAAAACTTTTGTAATTCAGCCTTTTTCAAATAGTTTGTTAAGAAAATACAACAAATCGCAGAACAAATAACCATAGATGGAACTATTTAAAAATTATATTTTTTGAAATCGCTTGCAATGGGCCCTGAAATAAAATATAATAACTTCTGTGAAATTGTTAGCTTCGGCGCAAAATTCATGAAATTAAATATGGGTGCTATTTCGTTTTGAAAGCAAGACCAAATATTAGACTATTTTAATGTAGTTAATATTTGGCCTTTTTATTTTGTCTTGAACCAGAAAGGAGGTAGAAATTGAAGATTCTTCATAAACTAAATAACAGTGCAGCTATTTGTACAAATAGTTCTTCAGACTCAATTATTGTTATTGGCAAAGGAATTACTTTTGGTAAAAAAGAAGGAGATGAAATAGATAAGTCGAGAATTGACAAAATTTACACTAATGCTGATCAAAAAAATTACTAAACTAATTGAACAAATACCTGATGAATATTTTGAAATGGCCACTATTATTATTCGCTATGCAGAAAGAAAATTAGAACAGCCACTTGCAGATGATGCATACTTTGTTATTTCAGATCATATTGAAGGAATAATGTATCGCTATAAACATAGTATTAGTATGCCTTTTGGTTTTATGCAGGAAGCTGAGCTTTTTTATCGCAAAGAATTTCAAGTTGCGGAATGGATATTGGATTATTTGGATGCGGCTTTAAATGTTGAATTACCTGATGATGAAATTGGTTTTTTAACTATAGATGTTGTTAATTTGATTGGGAATAACAATGGAATGAATGAGCTCAAGCAGATAATGGAAGTTGTTAAAGAAGTCGAAGGGGAAGTAAATGCAGCTTTTCCCAATCTTGATAAAAAAAGTTTTTCATATAAAAGGTTTAGAACACATTTGCAATACTATGCTTATCGCTTTGTATCCAATCAGGAATATCACGATCAAAACATCAAATTTGATTTTGACCAAGAATTTATTACTAATACGAAACAGCTAATAAAGAATATTAATAACAAGCTGAAGGAAAAATATGGACATTCAATGGACAAATTAGAACAGAAATATTTGTTACTACATTTACAACGTCTAATTTATTCAGATAATTGAATTGAAATGAGGTAAAAAATGGCTTTAGATTACAATAAGATGTCTAAGGAAATTTTGCAGTATATTGGTGGAAAGGACAATTTAACTTCAGTCAATCATTGTGCTACAAGATTAAGGTTAGGCATAAAAAGTACTGAAAATATCGATAAAAAGAAATTAACTCAAATAGAGGGCGTTTTGGGAGTAGAAATCATTTCGAACCAAGTCCAGGTCATTGTGGGTCAAATTATTGAAGATCTTTATAATGCTTTTGGGCAGGTTGCCGGTTTCTCAGGCGCAAGAAATGTAGAAAATAAGCAAAGCGTAAAAAAGCGCAAAAATATTGGAACGCTTTTTGTGGAGTTTTTGGAGTTAGTCGCGAAAATTATGGCACCTGTCATTCCTGCTTTAATTTGTGCTGGTTTTTTCTCCCTAATTATTATAGTTGCTCAAATGTTTTTCCATTTGAAAACTACTGATTCAACTTATATTATTTTAAACAGTTTGGGCCAAACAGCTTTATACTTTTTGCCAGTCATGGTGGCATACTCATCCGCTAAGCAATTTGATACAGATCCAATTTTATCAATCATGCTAGCTTGCTTCTTACTTTATCCCGATTGGAATAATTTAGTTGCAAAAGGTTCTGCAACAGGCTTTACATCCTACTTTGGATTGCCAGTTCATTTGCAAACATACAATGGTCAAGTAGTTCAAATTATCTTATCCATTTGGATTATGAGCTTACTTGATCGCTGGCTTAAAAAAATAATACCTAATTCAATTCGTTATTTTTTAAAACCTGTATCTTTACTACTTTTAATGTCAATCATTACTTTAACACTGACGGGACCGTTAGGCGGTTTGTTTACGAATGGTATTAGTACATTCATAGCATTCCTCAGAAAAACGGTGCCATGGCTAACAGTACCAGCTATATATACTTTTGCAATGACAGTTGGGGTCTTTATGCCGGGCTTTCATTTGGCATTAATTCCGATAGCAACTCAAAATTTAAGCACTCTAGGTTATGACGATATTATCAACATTTGGTTTATGGCTGGAACGCTAGTACCTGGATTTGTTGCATTATGGGTTGCATTAAAATCAAAAAATATTAAAGGAAAAAATATTTCCTGGACAGCTGCTATTTCAGCTCTATTTGGGGGTGTTTCAGAGCCAACTGTTTATGGTATTTTATACAAAATGCCAATTTTGTATGCTGTAGATTTTGTCACTGGTTTGATTTTAAGTATATACAACGGAATAGTAGGGACGAAAGCATATGCGTATGGTGCATATTATTTAACTAATCTACTTTTGTTTTACAATGCGAAAGATCCTAATAATTTAATCAAAGCAATAGGAGGAATTGTGCTTGTAGCAATAGTATCCTTCATAGGTGTTTGGTTCACCAAATGGTCATGGAATGATGATGCCAAGGTAGATCAAATGTCATTAAAATCTATCTTTAGTAGAAAAAAATCAGATAATGATCCCAAAATGTCAAATGTTAATTATAAATTTAAAGAAGCTAAACAGTTGCCAAATCTAAAAAGTGATATTGTTTCTGCTCCAGTAATAGGCAAAATTATTTCTCAAAGTGAAATAAGTGACCATGCATTTTCTAGTGGCAGTTTAGGAAGCTGTTTTGGTGTTAAGCCTGAAAGTAATGACATCTATTCTCCAATTGACGGTAAGGTTAATTCAATTGCACCTACAAAACATGCGATTACAATAAAAGGCGATCATGGTGATGAAGTAATGCTGCATTTAACTTTGGATTCTATGAAACTTCAGCCAAATGATATTTCCGTACTAATTAAACCAGGTGATCAAATTGCACAGGGGCAAAAAATAGCTGTATTGCATCGAGAGCAATTAAAAAAGCGTGAGTTGGATGATACTGTAATTGTAGTGCTATTAAACTCAAGCAAATACAAAAACGTAAAGTTTGAGAAAAATAAACTTATAGCTGAAATTTGAGGAGATAATAATATGAAAGAAAAACTTTGTTTTGTGAAATGTATTGATCATGAAGTACCATTGCAAATAGATTTACCAGATAAAGGTCAAGAATTTCCTGCCATGCTTTTAATTCATGGGTTTATGTCAGCCAAAAATTTGGATGGCCATATGTTGCAAAAAATAAGTTTAGAATTGACCAAAAATGGTATTGCTGCAGCAAGAATGGACCTTTGCAGTATGGGTGAAAACATCTGCTCTCGTGAAAAATATGGTATGAGAATTATGATTGATGAGGTTAAGGCATGCTTTAATTACTTACAGTCTTTACCATATATTTCTGAAAAACATGTAGGTATGCTGGGTCACAGTCTTGGTGGACGTTTAGCGTTTACTTGTTCAACCCTACCTGCTAAATTAATTGTTACATTAAATGGTGCAATCAATACCAATGTGATGATGGTTCCTTCGTATAATAAATTAGAAATGCAGCAGTTAGGTTATAGTATTATGCATACCAGTGATGGCAGAGTTGAACTAATATATCAGAAATTTGAAAGAGACATGAAAGATACACTTAATATGAATATTAGTAACTTTAAAAACCCAATATTGGTTTGTATTGCAGCTAACGATCCTACTCTTGATCCGAATATTGGACTTAATTTTGTCAAAAATTGTCACATGGAAAATGTTGATTCTGTTGTTATTGAAGGAGCAAATCACACCTTTAATGCCAAAACAGGTGATTATACCAAATTAATTGAATTGAACAATCAAATGATACCTTGGATTTGTCGAAATATAAAATAAATTTATGTTACTGATATAAAGTTAACTAATACTATTTATTAAAAAGAAATTTTAAAGTATGAAAAAGCCTTCTAAACTGATTTTTCAGCTTAGAAGGTTTTTTGTATTTAAAAAATTTAAATTAAGTCGATTTATAACTAATAAAATAACTTCTTGATAAGCTTATTTTTACTTACAATTAATATAAATGTCCGTTGTAGAAACAAACAACGGACACTTTTTAATTATTTAAGCGTTTACATTAATGGCAAAATAAAAATATCAGGAGGTATGACCAGTGCATAAAGAAATTAGTCAAGAAATTATTGATTATCTCAAGCTTCACAATAAGTTCATTACTTCTGAGGAACTATCAAATGGTTTAAATGTTTCGAAAAAAACAATTGCTCGCCATATCAATAGTATCAATAAAAAATATTCTCAACCAATAATTATTTCTCAAAGGGGGCGGGGCTATGAGCTAAACTATTCAAATTATCTAAATGTGGCAAATAACAATGTCCATAATGATTCATCAACACAACTAAGACAGGAGAACATGCTGGCAAAGTTGCTTTTTGCATCCCCCAATGATGTTAAAATTTATGACTTAGCTAACAGTTTGTATATCAGCGAACCTGTCTTGAGAAATGATGAAAAGCAAATCAGTAAAAGAATAAGTAAGTGGAATTTAAAACTTGATAGCAAACAAAGATCTGTAAAGATTACTGGCAATGAAAAAGACATCAGAAGTGCTTTGATGGAGGTAGTTCTTCACATTAATAAGTCTACAGACATTGAAACATTGCGAAAAAATACTTCTCAATTAGATCAAAAGGATTTTAATTTTGCTTTGAGCCAGGTCGAAATGGCACTGCGAGTTTTAAATGGCTCTTTACCTTATCCGTATAATATAAATTTCTTTGCACATATTTATGTTCTTTTGATTAGGGCAAAAAAATTTAAGGCAATGGATAAGTCAATTTCTTTAGATACGAGTTTGCAAACAGAAATTAAAATGAATCCTGAAATTTTTAGCATTTGCAAAAGTATTGTATCAAACGTGAAAAAGTATCTGGGCTTTAAAGGAGAAGAATTAGATTCCGAAGTTTATTACTTGTTTAAGTATCTGCTAACTTCTCGTTTTAATTCATTTGATGGCATTGTTCTTGATGATCGCGATTTGGCAGATCAGGTTACCGACTTTTTTATTTCAAAAGTTTCCGCTTATTTGCATTGTAGCTTTTCAACTTCTATAAAAGATGAAATCAGAAATCATGTTTTGGCCATGATCAGCAGGTTAAAAATGAAGATATCTTTACCAAACGCTCTTTTAAAAGACATCAAACTAGAATATCCGCAAGTTTTCACCGCTACCAAAAAAGCTGCAACCCTAGCAAGTCAAAAATTTAATTTACCGGTTATCTCGGATGATGAAACTGGATTTATCTGTTTGTACTTTGCTAAATATTATGAAGAAAATAATAAATCAAATAAGAAGATTAAGGCCTATGTTATTTGCACAACAGGTATTGGGACTTCCGGAATTATTTCCACCAAGATAAAAAATTCAATCCCTGAAATTGAAATTGTTGGGTTAGCTTCAAATTACGATGTTGAAAGTATTATCAAAAATGAGCCTGAAATTGAATTGCTAATTAGTACAGTTCCGATTAATTATCACGGAAAGATCCCTGTCGAATTAGTGAGTGCCTTTTTTACGAAAAAGGATGAGCAGAAAGTCAGAAATGTAGTAAGGAACATCATTAATGAACGAAATTTTGCTTGAAAGCTATGATATTGATGTAACAGATCAAAAAGCGGCTTTTCAAATTATAGCTGGTATAGTCGCCTCAAAAATGGATGTGAGCAAAGTAACAGTTTTAAAAAGTTTGTCAACGAGAGAAAAAATCGCTAACACGGCTTTGGTAAAGGGAATTGCCATTCCTCACGTAATTTTAGAATCTGATTTTACGCCTTGGCTATTAATTCTAAAATCAAAAACTTTAATAGCTGATTGGGATTGTCTTGATGATTCCAAGGTTAATACGCTTATCTGTTTAGTAGTTCCAAAAATAATAAAAAAATCCAACAAAAGCTTTAAAAAAATAATTCAGATCATAGACAAGTTGGCCAACGACAATGTCATTGCAGAAATAAACAAAGCTGAAAGTGCAACTGAAATTGTTCAGATTTTAAAAAGATAGGAGGTCAAAAAATTTGGCTGATAAAGAAATTAATATTGCGAAAGTCATTAATTTAAACTTGATTGACCTTCATTTAAATGGAAAAACTAAAAAAGATGTAATTAAAGAGCTCAGTACTCTTTTGAAAGAGGATGACGATATTACAAATACCCAGGACTTCATTGATGACGTATTTCTACGTGAAGAAGAAGGGGAAACTGGAATTGGTCAAGGGGTAGCAATTCCACACGGCAAATCAAAAGCCGTCAAAAATACTATGATAGCGATTGGTCTAAGTGATCATCCTATACCTTGGGAAACTTTAGATGATAAACCAGTTACAGCCGTAATTTTATTTGCAGTCAGAAATCAAGATGCGGATACGTTGCACCTAAAGCTTTTACAAAGAGTGGCAATTTTACTGTCTGATGATGATTTCATTGATAAGCTACATGCCGCCAAAAATAAGAAAAATGTTATTGATCTTTTGTGTGGAAACAAAGGGAGATGATTAATTATGAAAATAGTTTGTGTTTGTGCTTGCACATCTGGTATTGCCCATACTTATCTAGCAAAGGCAAAGTTGGAAAAGGCAGCCAAAGAATTAGGGGATGAAATTCACGTTGAAACCCAAGGAACAATCGGTACTGAAAATGCATTAACTCCTGAGCAAATTGCTGAGGCAGATGTAGCATTGCTGGCTGTTGATATTGCAACTACTGGCAACGAGCGTTTTAAAAATATTCCGACAGTAAAAGTAGGTACTTCTCTTGTTGTAAAGGCTCCCAAACAATTGCTGGAAAGAATTGAAGAAGAAGTGAAAGAAAGAAAGAGTCAAAAGGAGTGATTTAAATGAATACATTTGTCACAGGTGCTAAAAAAGCTGGATCAGCCGTCAAAAAGCATCTGTTAACTTCCATTTCATACATGTTGCCATTAGTTGTGGCTTCTGGATTATTGATAGCCATAGGTAATCTGATGGGCGGTAAGCAGGTAACAAGCCTTGCACAAATGAACTTTCCCAATAGCATGACCACTTTAGGTGTGCTGGGAATGGGATTATTACCATCGTTCATCGCCGGTTATATTGGTTATTCAATAGCCGATAGACCGGGTATTGCACCTGGATTTTTAGCAGGTCAAATAGCTTCTTTTTTGGGAGCAGGTTTTCTTGGCGGTATCATTGGAGGATTTATTGCTGGTTATATCGCACTAGGTATTAGAAAAATTAAAGTCCCTCGGTGGGCTAACGGACTGATGCCTATGTTAATAGTACCAACTGTTACTGCAATTTTTACAGCTCTGATTATGTTTTTCCTATTAGGTCAACCATTAACTGCTGCCACGACCGCTCTTAATCATTTCATTACTGGCTTAGATCGGTCACAAAGAGCCTTATATGGCTTCTTAATTGGGTGGATTGGCTGTGCTGATTTTGGTGGAGCTATCAGTAAAATTCCAAACCTAATTTGTGATGGCTTATTGCTTGATGGAATCAAAGGGCCTGAAGGAATTAAAGTCCTAGCGGCCATGGTGCCACCATTTGGAATTACTATGTCTTACTTTTTTGCCAAACTATTTCATAAAAATATTTATACCAAAAGAGAAATTGAAAATATTGAAGTAGCCTTTCCGATGGGATGTTGCATGATAACTGAAGGTGTTATTCCTATTGCAATGAACGACTTATTACGGACTTTGCCTTGTACTTGGATTGGCTGTGGCATTACAGGAATGATTAGTTATGGCTGGGGCAATGAGAGCTCAGTTCCTTCTGGCGGAATTTTTGTAATTCCAGCTATGTCTAAGCCGCTGGTTGCTGTAATTGCTTTAGTAGCAGGTTCATTAGTAACAGGAATTTTATTGGCAATTATTAAAAAGCCGTTGACTGATAAAGAGGTAAATGAAACTCAAGATGAAAGTCAAGATGAAGAAAAGAATGTTGATCTCTCAGGAGTGAATTTACAATAAAAAAATTAGAGGAAGTGATGCAAAATTAATTTATAAAAAGAAGTTAATAATATTTAAATTTATTATATTTAGTATATGAGGAGAAAAAATGACCTTAGTAAATATGAATCAGTTGCTTGAAGTAGCAAGAAAAAACAATTTTGCAGTAGGAGCATATAATGTTTCAAATTTGGAATTAATGAGGACTTCAATTGAGCAATGTGAAGCTGACTATGCACCAGCAATTATTATGATTCACCCAACAGAATTGAGATATTGTAAAGATGATTTTATTAGCTATGTTTTAACACGTATTCGTGACAGTAAAATTCCTGTGGCACTTCATCTTGACCATGGTGATTCAGTGGATAGTGCAGCTAGAGCAATTCATGATGGCTTTAGTTCAGTAATGATTGATATGTCGGCTGAAGATTGGGATACAAATGTTGCTCTAACTAAAGAAACAGTAACAATGGCTCATAGAGTTGGTGTTTCTGTTGAAGGTGAAGTTGGTACTATTGGTCAGACAGGAGTTCATGTTGAGGGACACAAAAAAGAAGGCATTTATACCACACCTGAAGAAGCACAAAGATTTGTAGAGGAAACTGGTGTAGATACTCTAGCAGTAGGAATAGGTACCAGTCACGGCATTTACCCAGCTGATGTTACTCCTAAAATCAGAATTGATATTTTACAAAAGATAGTTCAGGCAGTTCCTGATACACCTCTAGTCTTGCATGGTGGTTCTTCAAATCCAGATGAGCAGATTGCTGAAGCAGTAAAGAACGGTATTAGCAAAGTTAATATTTCTTCAGATTATAAACACGCCTTCTTTGAAAAGACTCGTGAAATTCTAGCTGAAAATGACGGTTGGGATCCCAATCATTTGTTGCCAGAAGCAATTGAAGCAGGAAAAAAGGTTATTCATCATAAAAATGACCTATTTAATTCTATTGGCAAAGCCAAATTATATGAGGGTATAGATCCTTGGCGAGCAGATAAAATCTAACTAAAAACTAAATTGTTACATAAAAAGTCTACAACTTTTAAAAGTAGTTGTAGACTTTTTATATACATTTCAACACTCAATATATTGTATTGGTGTACAAATTTAGAGTTAACAGTATAATGTATCTTGTAACGGATGAATAATGAAATATTTTTTGAGGTGATATAAAAATTGCGCGAAGAACTGAGATTTTTAAAATGTGTTGACCATGAGGTGCCAATGCAAATTGATATTCCGGATGAAAGTAGTAAATTTCCCGCTGTATTGATGATTCATGGTTTCATGTCTTCCAGAAATAATGATAATCATATGCTGGCCAGAATTAGCAAAAGAATTGTTGAAGCCGGAATTGTTGCAGCAAGAATTGACTTGTGCAGCATGGGAGAGAACCTTTATTCAAGAGAAAATTATGGCATGAAAGTGATGACTGATGAGGTTAAAGCAAGTTTTAAATATTTGCAGTCTTTACCTTATGTTGAAGAAAATAGCGTTGGACTTTTAGGTCATAGCCTTGGTGGTCGTTTAGCATTTACTTGTTCGACATTACCTGCAAAAATCATAGTTTCTCTAAATGGTGCTATCAATACATCAGAGCCTCTTGAAATGACCTATGATAAATTTGAAATGGCTAATCTAGGTTACAGCATTGTTCATACTAGTAGCGGCGGTGTTGAACTGGTTTACCGCAGATTCTTTGATGAGTTGAAGACAACTTTGAATGATAACATTAAAAACTTTAAAAATCCTATTTTAGTTGAAGTTTGTACCAGCGATCCTACTTTGGATCCAAATATCAGTCTGAATTTTATTAAAAACTGTCACATGGATAACGTAGATTCGTTTACAGTTGAAAATGCGAATCATACTTACAATGTTGAAACTGGTGATTTTACCAAACTTAATGAAGTTATTAGTAAAGTCGTCCCATGGATTAATTCACATATCAAATAAAAAACCAGTCTTTTGTATGACTGGTCTGTTAAAAACAATTTTGAGCTAAACTTTAATTATTAAAGTTTAGCTTTTTTAATTATAACTTTGTGAAAGTAGTTGGTTCTTTAAGTGCGCGCTCTGTCCAAAGCAAAACTTGATTTTGTTGAATTTCAATTGGTAAAAGCTCATGTTGATATAATCTTTCTTCCACAAACATCTTACCTTTTTCATTAACAATAACTGGATAATCCCACTTGCCAATAGTAACTGTTAAATTACCATCTTTTTCATTTAATGTAATTAGGCCATAACCGGGGTTTTGGTAGTCACCTAAAAGGTTATCCTTAGCCACAACATTTTGGGGTGAATCTCCTTTTAGTTCAGCAATATTAGCTTCTCGTGTTGCTGCTTTTTGATCAACAATCTGTTTTATTTTGCTTGTCCAATCAGTTTCTGAAATGCCCATAGCTTCATCAATGGTCTGGTAGGCTAAAGCAAAAATTGCATCTGTTGAATCCATATTTGTGGTTGAAACAAAAGCTAGATCAAGATCTGGTACAAAGCCCATGAAAGAGCAGTAGCCAATGTATGAACCACTATGGTAGAAGTATTTGTGTCCGCGGTAATCTTCCATCATCATGCCTAAACCATAAGCACCAAAATTAGCGCCACCGTAGGCGCGACTTGGAGGCATGATAGATTGAGGCAAAAAGTGTTCAGCCATGGCATTACCGTTATTTTCTTTTTGCAATTTTAGTTGATATTCGGCCCAAGTTAGCAAATCCGAAATACTTGCGAGCATACTGCTGGCCCCACCAACCTTACCTGGTGCAATAAAAGGAACCTCTTTCGTAATTCCATTATCTCTAATATATGGTTTAACTATATTTTCTCTTGGTGCTTCATGGTGGTTAATATAAGTGTTTTTTAAATTAAGTGGTTCTAGCAAGTGCTGCCGTTCATAAGTACCATAATCTGCACCAATTGCTTGTTCAAAAGCATAAGTGGCTAATGCGAAAACTAGGTTGCTGTATTGCATTTTATAACGTAATTCATGGTTAGGCTTTAAATAACCCACGTGCTCTGCTTTTTCTTTTAAAGAAAGGTCATGCTTATTCATATTAGTGAAGCGCATCAGATCATGAGCGGGTAAGCCACTTTGATGACTAAGTGCATCCCTCCATGTTAAATGGTCTTCGGCATACTTATCTTCAAGCTTAAGCTCAGGCCAGTATTTTTTCAAAGGATCATCTAAATCGATTTTACCTGCATCAGCTAATTGACAAACAGCCGTAGCAAAAAACGTTTTGGAAATTGAAGCTAAAGGATAAAGATTGTCTTGCTCAGCTTGACCATATACATGACTAAAGCTTTCACCTTTGTGATAAACACCAATTCCTAAACTGGGTAAATTAAAAGTATTAATAGCTTTTTGAGCTAAATCGGCAATTTTTTGCTTGTTCATATTCACTTTCTAACTCTTTCTATATTTATTTTTTCCATATTAAAATTATACAGAAGCATTTGTTATTTTACACTAAATAAAAATCTTTTTAAATGCTCCTTTAAAATATATGATGATACAATTTGACATAAATGACAAATTTATTAATAATATGAGTAAAACATAATGAAATGAGTGATTTTTATGAAAAAAAGAAGTAAGCTTGCTTCTGCTGGTATTTTGACTCTAGCCGCTCTTACACTGGCAGCTTGCAATAAAAGTGCTAACAATAGTGATGACACTAAGACAGTAAAAAAATTTCCTGTTGAAACTCCTGAAAAGAATGTTAAAAATGGTGGAACTGTAAAAGTTGCAGTTGTCACTGATACTCCATTTTCAGGTATTTTTTCACAAGAACTTTCCTCTGAAGATGTAGACTCGATGGTTGCAGCTCCCGGTCAAGAAACTTTATTTGATAGTGATGATCAATATGGCGTCACTGATAAAGGTCCAGCTACACGTAAATTAGATCCTAAGAAAAAGACGATCACAATCAATATTAAAAAGGGCGTTAAATGGTCTGACGGTAAACAGGTAGTAGCTAAAGATTTTGAATATGCGTATGAGATTTTAGCTAACAAGGATACAGCTTGTCCTCGGTATAGCAGTCAGTTTGAGGTTCTAAAGGGCTTAAAAGAATATCACCAAGGTAAAGCAAAAACTATTTCTGGCATTGAAATGCCTGATGGAGAAAATGGCCGTAAAATTGTTTTACATTGCTCAGCTTTAAATCCAAGTATGTCAAATGCAGGCAGCCGTTCACTTTGGGAAGCAGTTGAACCTTATCATTATTTGAAAGATATTCCTTTTGCAAAGTTAAAATCTTCTGATAGGATCAGAAAAAATCCGTTATTTTTCGGACCGTTTAAGATTGAAAAGCTAGTTAGGGGGCAATCTGCAACATGGATTCCGAACAAATATTATTGGCGGGGAAAGCCGAAATTAAATAAAGTGGTTATTTCAGTGGTATCTCCCAATTCTGCTTCTCAGGCAATAAAAAGTCATAAATTTGACATTATTCCTGTAATTAATACCCAGTGGCCACAAGTTAAAAATACTAAAAATGTGAACTTCATTGCTCAAATTCCCATCGCATATCATTATTTAGGCTTTAAAGTGGGAAAATGGGATGCTGAGAAGAGCAAGAATGTCATGAATCCTAAAGCCAAGATGAATAATAAGGCTTTAAGGCAGGCAATAGGCTATGCCATGAATGTTGATGCGGTTAATAAGCGTTATACTTACGGATTAACGTTTAGGGTAAAGACTTTGGTTCCTCAAAAGTTTGGTGATTACTTTGATAAAACTGAGAAAGGATATAATTACGACTTAAAAAAGGCAAATCAGATTTTGGATAAAGCGGGTTACAAGAAGAAAGGAAAGTGGCGCGTTCAGCCAAATGGCAAGCCTTTGGTAATTCATTTTGCAGCTATGAGTGGAGATACTACTCAGGAGCCAATTGTTCAAAACTACTTGCAGCAGTGGCATAAAGTTGGACTGAATGTACAATTGTCCACGGGTCGTTTAATTGAACACAATTCTTTCTATGATAAATTACAACATGATAATAAAGGCGTCGACATGTATCTGGCTGGTTGGTCAACACCTACTGAACCTTCGCCACATCCATATTATAGTGAATCAGCACCTTTTAACATGACCAGATTTGTAACTGCAAAAAATAATCAGCTTTTGGATGAAATAAATTCACAAAAAGCTTTTAAACATGATTATCGAGTTAAAAAATTTCATGAATGGCAAAGATATATGAATGAGGAAGCTTATGTTATCCCAGTTGATAATTCCTATCAGATCTTTGCTGTTAATGATAAGATTTCGGGTTATTCGCTTAAGCCGTCAAAACAAAACAATAATCATCCTTTATGGAATGAAGTAGGTTTTACTAAATAGAAAGAAGCTGTAAATTTTAATGAGAACTGGAACAAAAATCATCACTTTAGATAATGGCTATCATTTGTGGACAAGTACCCAAGGTGAAGGTGATATTCATTTATTAGCCCTTCACGGAGGTCCTGGAGGAAATCATGAATATTGGGAAGACGCTGCCGATCAATTAGCAAAGCAGGGACTACATGTTCAAGTTACTATGTATGATCAATTAGGTTCGCTCTACTCAGATCAACCGGATTATGATGATCCTGAAATTGCAGCCAAATATTTAACTTATGAATACTTTCTCGACGAAGTTGATGAAGTTCGCGCTAAGCTTGGTCTTGATAATTGCTACTTGATAGGACAAAGCTGGGGCGGCTTGCTCGCGCAAGAATATGCGGTTAAATATGGTCAACACTTAAAAGGTACAATTATTTCTTCAATGGTTGATGATACTGATGACTATATTGAGTCAATTAACCGTCGTAGGCAAGAAATTTTCCCACAAGCGGAAATTGACTTTATGCGTGAATGTGAAGAAAACAACGACTATGACAATAAACGCTATCAAGAGGATATTCAAATATTAAATATTAACTTTCTTGATCGGCGACAGCCATGCAAGTTATATCATATTAAGCGTATCGGTGGTTTGCCTGTGTACCATGCCTTTCAAGGTGATAATGAATTTGTGGTAACTGGTAAATTAAAAGATTGGCATTTTAGAAAGTATTTAAAGCAAATAAAAATGCCGACACTTTTGACTTTTGGTGAAGAAGATACTATGCCTCTTGAGACCGCAAAGATTATGCAACGTGAGATTCCTAATTCACGCTTAGTTACTACACCGAATGCAGGACATCATCACATGGTTGATAATCCTGATGTTTACTACAAACATGTAGCAGACTTTATTCGTGAAGTAGAAGCTGGTGCTTTCGTAGGCGATTAAATTATTAAAAATCCTATTAAATAGATTTTGTTGAATTAAAATTTGTTAATAAGCTGCAAGCAGGAGAGGCATATAGTTTTATTATTTATTAGCAAAATTATTTAACTTGAATTTTAAAGAACTATATTTAGAAATTTTAATTATATAAAGAAGACTGTGGATCGTTTGATAAACGGTCTTTTAATTTTGCAGTAAAGGTATATTTTCATCTGGTAATTTCACTTTCAGTTTGTCTAATGTAAAAGGTTTTTGTAGCGAAATTTGATACGCAGTTAAATGCAAAAATTGTTCATTTTTAAAGTCGTGGTTATACAGTGGATCTCCCACAATTGGGCAGTCAATCGCAGCCAAATGAACCCGAATTTGGTGTGTTCTTCCTGTTTCTAATTCTAATTTAACTAAAGCAGTATTGTTGTCTAAATACTTTAAAATCTGATAATGTGTGATTGACTTTAGACCATTGCTTATTATCTTGCGTTTGCGCTGATCAAGTGGATCATGACCGATTGCTAAATCGATTGTTCCTCTGCTAGCTATCTGTTCATTAACATTGATCACAGCTAAATATTCTCGGTGAAAAAGTTTACTGGTTAATTCGCGATTCAAAATAGGAACAACAGCTGGGTTTTTGGCAACCAGTAGCAGACCACTGGTTAACATGTCTAACCGATGTACAATAAAAGGGGAAAATCCTAAATAGGTCGCACAATCATTCAAAGCTGTATTAGTTTCATTTGAATTAGGATGCGTCTTTTGTCCTGCAGGTTTATTTATAATTAAGAGATTGTCATCTTCGTAAATCACTTCTGGATTTTTACCACTTGCTGGATAAGTATGTTGCTTACTTTCAACGTGATTGAGCCAGAGTTCAACTTTATCCTTTGGCTTTACTTTTTGATTAAAATGATAGTATCTGCCATTAATCAGTACTTTTCGTTCAACGCGTAAAAAATGACGCCATTTTCTCGGAATGAGTAATAGACGTAATAAATTATTTACAGAACACGGATTGAGATTTTGGGGAAAGGTAAAGGTAAAATAATAGCTCATAAATATTTGTTAAATCTTTTTGAAAATAAAGGTAATTTCCTTTAATATGATACAATTTTAGTTGTTTCTAAAGGAGCAGATAAAATGGAAAACAATGAACCAAAGAAAAACGGGATAGGTGGCCTATGGCACCGTTTTGATAACCGTTTTTTTATCGGTCGCTGGATCATTTTGATTTTGCTTACCGTGATGTTATTGGTTTGTACTTATTATACCGTTAAAGTTAAAACTTCAAATATTTCAAATTTAAAGGCATCATTATCAGCTACAACTGGTATTTACGATTATAGAAGCCAAAAATCTGGTTCACTATACTCACAAAAAGGTACGTATGTTGGTTATAACAAAATTTCACCTAATGTAAAAAATGCCGTTATTTCTACGGAAGATCGTACTTTCTGGACGAACCCGGGCTTTAGCATCAAAGGCATGGGCAGAGCCGCTTTAGGTTTGATTCTTAATCGTGGTCAAATATCTGGTGGTGGTTCGACTATTACGCAACAATTGGCTAAAAATGCTTTATTAACGCAAAAACAAACATTCTCTCGTAAAGTTGAGGAACTTTTTTTTGCTGTCGAGATAAATCATGTTTATTCCAAAAAAGACATATTAACTATGTACCTTAATAAAGCATATTTTGGCAATGGTGTATGGGGGGTTGAAGATGCCAGTCAAAAATATTTTGGCAAAAATGCCAGTCAGTTGACAATCGGAGAAGGAGCAACATTAGCCGGTATTTTACGTAATCCAAGTAAATATAACCCAATTGATCATATGTCCTACGCTTTGTCTCGGAGGAACCTGATTTTAAATTTAATGGTTGATAATAAAAAATTATCAAGTTCCAGGGCGAAAAGTGAACAAAAAATTGGTTTAACTTTACACGATACTTATCATAATAAAGATGGCTATCGTTACCCTTATTTCTTTGATGCAGTGGTGGACGAGGCAATTAACCGCTATGGGCTAAAAGAAGAAGATGTAATGAATAAAGGGTTGAAAATATATACAACCCTTAATCAAAATTATCAAAGTCAGCTGCAACAAAAATTTGACCAAGGCTATCTGTTCCCACAAAACGCCACTGATGGTACGAAACCTCAGGGTGCAACAGTGGTAATGGATCCCACAACTGGTGCAGTTAGAGCTGTAGTCGGTGGCCGAGGCAAACATGTTTTCCGTGGTTATAACCGTGCTACTCAAATGAAGAGACAGCCGGGCTCTTCGATTAAACCGCTAGTTTCTTATGCTCCAGCGCTGCAACAAGGTTATCACTATGATTCACAGCTTTCTAACAAACTGCAGCGTTTTGGTAAGAATGGTTATCAGCCGCATAACGTTGACAACGGTTATTCTGATAAAATCCCAATGTATTCTGCCTTGGCGCAAAGTAAAAATGTTCCCGCGGTTTGGTTATTAGATCGAATTGGGGTATCTAAAGGAGTTCAATCTGCTAATAATTTTGGTATCAAGGTGCCCAAAGAAGACCAAAATCTTGCTTTAGCTTTAGGTGGGCTATCAACAGGTGTTTCACCAATCCAAATGGCGCGAGCATATTCGGCTTTTGCCAATAAAGGTAATTTGCCTAATAATTCTTATTTCATCACTAAGATTACTGATGCTAGTGGGAATGTAATTGCTGAAAATCATGATACTGGCACACACCGCATTATTTCGGAAAATACTGCTAAAGAAATGACTACTATGCTATTAGGAGTGTTTGCAGGAGGAACTGGAACATCCGCTCAACCAGCCGGCTATCGAGTTGCAGGTAAAACTGGGTCAACGGAAGTACCAAACTCTTATGGCTTTGGTACTAAAGACCAGTGGATTGTTGGCTATACACCGGACGTTGTGGTAGCCACTTGGGTTGGCTTTGACCGTACTAATCAGCAGCACTTCATGCATGGCGTTTCGGAAACTGGTATTACCAGGCTATATAAGGCTGAAATGGAAAGTATTTTGCCATATACAGCTCAAAATCAATTTAAAGAACAGGCTCCAAAGCAAATTATTCAAAATAACGGTGCGGGTTCGGATTGGACAAAAGTCTTCGGAGATAAAATCGAAAAAGGCATAGGTTCAGCAGGAGAAAAAATTAATGAATGGTATAATGACATTAAAGGACTTTTCGGTCATTAATTAGGAGGAAAAAGATGATTAATATTTATGATTCAGCAAATCAAGTAGCAACTGATCTGCAAAAGCTTGACGAATTTAAGGCTTTAAGTGAAGCTATTGCTGCGGTTAAAAACAATGAAGAAAGTACAGCTTTGTTCAAACAGATGGATAAGATGCAGGCAAAGATTATTAATTCACAGTCTGAAGGAAGAGATTTTCCTAAGGACTTAGAAGAGGATTATAAAAAATTAAATGAAAAGGTGCAAAAAGATGCCCAAATATTAAAGCTCTTGCAGGCTGAACAAAGTATGTATAAAACTATTGATGATGTTCAAAAAGCAATTGCTAAGCCAATTAATGACCTTTATGACGGTCTTAGGAATAAATAATAATGAAATTTATCCATTTTGCTGACGCACATTTAGATAGTCCATTTTTGGGGCTATCTTTTTTACCATCTGAGAGTTTTAAACAGATTCAAAATGCTCCAATGCAATCTTTAACTAAAATTGTTGATCTGGCTCTGAAAGAAAAGGTAGATTTAGTATTAATTGCTGGGGATACTTTTGATAGTTTCAAGCCAACTCCCAGTGCACAAATTTTTTTTGCCCATGAAATTGAGCGACTAGTCAATGCGCAGATTCAGGTAATTATGATTTTTGGTAATCATGATCATATGGCAAAAGAAGACTTGCTGGTCGCTGAAAGTCCCTATTTCAAATTATTGGGTAATGGTGAAAAAGTAGAAACTGTCTCTTATAAAACAAAAAACGGTTTTGAGTATGACGTGACCGGTTTTTCATATTTAGCCAATCATATTAATGAAGACATGGCAGCGCAGTTTCCTGCTAAAAGCAATCGTTATACCTTTGGGATCATGCACGCACAGGAAAGAGCTGGTACAAGTGCACAAAATGTTTATGCTCCTTTTAGTTTGAGTGAGTTACAAAATCTCAATTACAATTATTTTGCATTGGGTCATATTCATTTAAGACAAGTCTTGTCCGAAACTCCATTAATCGTCTACCCAGGAAACATTCAAGGACGTCACATTAATGAAACCGGTCCCAAGGGTTGCTATTTAGGAACTATTGACGAGCAAACAAAACAAACCAAGATTCATTTTGTGCAGACTAGTTCTATTACATGGAGTAAAAAAGAAATTGAATTAACAAAGCCAATGACAAAAACAGAACTGGATAATATGGTTATTAATTGTTTGTCCGCAATATCAACTACTTATTTTTGTCTGCAAATTAAGGGTGCTGATTTTTTGAATGAAAAAGAAAAAGAATTGGTTCAAGACAGTGATTTTTGGCAAATGATTTCCAGAAAACTGACTCACGATTCACAATTGGTAGATGTGAGGTTTATTAATGGGAATAATTTAGAAATTGCCTTTAATGATCAAAAATACTTTAAACAAGCTGAAAAAGAAGTTTTTAGTTCTGATCAATTTGCTCAAATCAGTAAAAGTTGGGCTTTAAAATCTGATTATACTGATACTTTAGCCCAAGACCCTGAATTCGCTCAAGAAGTAAAACAACTTGCTGAAGTCAAATTGAATAGTAAATTGAAAGGAGTTAATGGTGAAATTAATTAGAATTCAAATAGTTAATTTTGGTCAATTTTCAAACTTTACTTTTGATTTATCAAATTCAAACATTGATGTTTTTTACGGGGCTAATGAAGCAGGAAAGAGTACCGTCGTTGCCTTTATAAAACAGATTTTATTTGGCTTCCACCTTGCTAACCATAGTTCAGATTTTTTTGAGGACTACAAGCCTTTAGCACAAGTTAGTCCAATGGGTGGGTCTTTATTTTTTGAAAATGAAAATGGTCAGCATTATCAATTAGAAAGACTTTACGCGCATGGTAAAGGGTCAAAAACCGGTACACTGACTGTTAAATGCGATAATCAAGTAGTACCAGAAAGCGTTTTTTTCGATCAAATAAAAAATATTGATGGTAATTTTTACACTGACAGTTTTATTTTTAATCAGGATATGCTGGCAAAAGTTGATCAAATCAAACAGAAAGATTTACTGGAACGCATCTATTATTTGGGTGCATCTAATAGCGACAGTCTGATAACTTTACGTGATGATTTTGCTAAAAGTGCTGACGCCTTGTTCAAAAAGACTGGTAGAAAGCCGCTTATTAACCAATTGCTGCTGGAAGTTAAAGCTGAAGAAAGTAAAGTTAGTAACTCTGAAAATGAATTTTCTGTTTACCAAGAACTTAATGACAATTTTAAAAAACAAAAAGTTTTGCAACATCAAGAAGAGCAAAAAGAACTTGAATTACAAAAAGAGTATGACAAGTTAGAAAAGATTCAAAAACTTGTTCCCAGCTACGAAAAATTACAAGATTTACAAAATCAAGTTAAAACAATCAACTTTGATTCAGAGCAGTTTCAGTCTGCACAAACTTTAACAATGCAGGCTGAATCTTTGCATAAAAAACAACAAAAAATCATAGCAAAGTTAAATGAATATTCTGATGATCCTGAAGAAAATACAGCAGTTTCAAAGCTTATTCAAAAAAAGCCGGAAATATTGCAATGGCAATCAGAATATCGTAACTGCTTGCAAAAAGATGAACAAATTAAAGATGAGCAAAATCAACTTATTGCACTCGATCCCAATCTGAATAAGATTGTGGGAATGGAGCAAGAAGAAATTATTAAACTGCAAGAAGACTATCAAAAACTACCCCAAAAGGAATTGAAGATTGGGCAGAGTAAGAATGGTAATTCTAAGCAGTATCTTTTATTTGGTGGCGTTATTTTTGTAGTAGGTTTAATTTTATTGTTTATTGCACGAGCTTTTGGTTTTTTAGCTGTTGGTATGGGATTGGCTCTAGTAGTATTTGGTTCTTACCAGCAAAAGCAAACGCAAAAAGCAGTAAAAATTGCCACAGAGCAAAATGAAAAAATAAGGCAACAAAGACAAACCTTTGAAAAACGCTATGGAATTAAGCCCATCAAATTAGATATAAATAATTTAATTAATGAATGGCGACAATATCAAGTATTAATTCAAAATCTGAAAAGAAATGATCAGCGAAAAACTGAATTAATAGGATTAGTCAAGCCGATAGCAGTTCAATTAGGACATGAACTGAAGCAAACTGTAAATACTTTTGCAGATATTTTGAATGGACTGGATCAACTGACCAAGAAAATAAATTTAGAACGTTTACGTCGAGAAAAGCAAACTAGCTTGGAAAACAGTTTGGCTGAAAATAAAGATGAACTAGCTGAAAATGAAACTAAGCTAAAAATGATTCTGGCAAAGGCTCAAGTTAATAGTTTAGCTGAATATGAGCAAATACAAAAACAAAAGCTAAAGCAGGATGAAATACAAAACCAGATCGATGCTCTTAAGACAAATTTGCAAAATGATTTGATTGAATTAAAAAGTTATGCTAAAAATAAAACGGAAAATCAAACTGAACTTGCAAATTTAAGGTCAAAAATTTCTGCAGTTCATGAAAATATTAATCACTTACAAGGAAAAGCAGCTGAAATAAAAGTCAAAATGGAAAACTTGGCAAACTCAACAGCTGTTTTCGTGGAAAAGCAAAAGCTGGCTAACTTAAAGGCAAGATTGAAAAATTTGAGCGTTGAATATTTGGCTGACCTATTTACCGCCAAATGGATTAGTCGTGCTCTTGATTTAGCTTCGAATGAACGCTTTCCCAAAATGCTGGTTACTACTAAAGAATATTTGCGACTATTAACGGATAACCGGTATAATAATATTGAAATTGATAAAAAAATAACGGTTACTCGTTTTGATGGTAAAAAAATAGAAGTGCAATATCTTTCACGAGGAACTTCTGAACAATTATACTTTGCGTTAAAACTGGCTTTTATTCAACAAATACGAGATGAAATAAATTTACCTATTTTAATAGACGACTCTTTTGTTAATTTTGATGATCAAAGAGTTGATGAAATTGAAAAGCTGCTTCAAGCAATTGCTAGAGACAATCAGGTATTAATTTTTACTGCGCAAACAAGTCTTGTTGATAAATTGCGAATACAACCGCTAACTTTTAAGAGAGGAACTAAAAATGTATAAACGTTTGCTGGATTATAATGATGGCGAAGAACTAGAGTTGGTTGTGCTAATTAAGAATTCTCAATTAAGACATACAAAAAAAGGCAAACTATATTTAGCAATGTCATTTAGTGACTCATCTGGTGAGATTCGCGGCAATTTTTGGGATGCAAATGATCAAGATGCTGCAACATTTAATGCAGGGACTATTGTTGAGCTTGATGGCAAGCGCGAAGAATATCAGGGACAACCACAAATAAAGATTTATAGTTTGCGTGTTGTGGGCCCCGAAGAAGGGTATGATCTTAGGCAATTTATCAAATCAGCTCCTGAAAAAATAGCTGATATGAAAGAAGAAATAAACCAATATGTCTTTGAGATACTGAATCCTACTTGGAACAGGATCGTACGATTCTTATTAAAAAAATGGGATAAACGTTTTTTTGAATTTCCAGCGGGAAAGAGTAACCACCATGCAGTGCGTGGTGGATTAGCCTACCATACTGTATCGATGCTGCGTGATGCAAAAGGTTTAGCTGATAATTATTCGCAAATTAACCGTTCTTTGTTATATGCCGGCTGTATTCTCCATGATATGGGCAAAGTACTCGAATTAACCGGTCCGGCTGCGACTCAATATACAACTGAAGGTAACCTGATTGGACATTTGGTTTTAATTGATGAACAAATCATGCTCGCGGCTCAACAGCTTAAAATTGATTTAGAATCTGAGGACTTGTTGCTCCTACGGCATATGGTTTTATCTCATCATGGTAAATTTGAATATGGCTCACCTAAGTTACCTGCTTTACTTGAAGCCGAGTTATTGCACCGCATAGATGATTTGGACGCATCTGTTTATGCTATCACCAATGCCTTACAGCACACTCGTCCTGGTAACTTTACCGATAATATAATGAGTCAAGGTGGTCGTAAATTTTATAGACCCAAAACAGATGAATCACTAGGAAAGGCTCATAAATTAGAGTAAAAAAAGAGTTCAAGCATGCTTGAACTCTTTTAATATACTTTAATATAATTATTTTTTATCAGTAGATGTAGAAACATAAGAAGCTAAGACATCTTTTAGATCTTTATCTTTTATGTCAACTCCAGCCTTTTTAATAACTTTGGCTAGAACATCATGCATAGTTTGTTGGTCTTGTGACATCGTCTGATAGATCTGGTCATCAATCTCTTTTTTGTGTGAAGCAAAAGTTCCTTTAGCAGGATGCTTAATCATTCTGATTACGTGATAACCTGATTGAGATTTAACTGGGCTCTTTGTTGTTTCTCCAGTCTTTAATTTAAAAGCAGCTTTCTTAAACGCAGGGTCTAAACTGGAATCAGTAGAATCAAAAGCAGGCAACTTTCCTTCATTGTTTTTAGTTCCTGTATCTAAAGAATACTTTTTCACTAAACTCTTAAAACTTTTACCATTTTTTAGCTCATTAGTAATTTCTTCTGCTTTAGATTTTTTGGAAACTAAAATATGTTGTACTTTAACCTTTGGTTGATAATCTTTCCAAACTTTATCTTCTTGACTCTTTGAGATCTTCTTAATGTCCTTTAAAGCAGCTTCAGTAAGCAGGTTTGTTTTCAAGTTTTGCTTGAAACTTGAAGCAGTCATGCCATTTTGTTGCAAAACGGCATCAAATTGACTACCGTATTGCTTTTTGTAATTATTGTATTGTTTATCAACTTGCTTCTTTGAAACCTTGTTGCCATATTGTTGCTCTAAAACACGATTGATAATCATGTTTGCCAGGGCGGTTTTACCAGACTGGGACTTTTTCATTTCGTCATAGTATTCTTGCTGAGTAATCTTGCCGCCTTTATAAGAAGCAACGGTTTTACCGCCATTGGAACAGGCCGCTGTTGATAAGGCCATACTTGCTACGGCAATCACAGCTGCTGCTTTTCTGATATATTTTTTCATAGAATAAATTCTCCACATCCTTAATAAATTAAGTCACCGACAACTAATATAACATAAACTGGCAAATCTAGTTTTTATTTTTAAGTTTTTTGCTAAAATTGCCAGTTTCTTTACTAATTTTTAGAATTATCAGCTTCATTTTCAATATTACGATTAATTGCTGAAGCTTTGCCTTTTAGTCTGGCAATAACTCGATTAATGCCTATTTGATAATATTCCACCTCATTTTGTAATTCAGAAATAGCTCTTTTTGCTTCTGGCAAAGATTCTTTTAACTCCTGCTTGGCAGTCTTTAATTTTTTGTTAGATATGGCAAGATCATTAATGTCTTCTTTGACTGAATTAATTGGTTTTTGCACCGATGGGAATAAACGATTACCATTTTGGTCTTTAAATAGTGAAAGAACAACGCCAAAACCCGCTCCCACTGCTAAACCTAAACTAAAATGTTTCATCATGTCACCTTAGAACTCGGCTCTAATTGCAGCTGCAACTTTTTGGTAATCTTCCTCAGTATATTTTTCAGCATTATTGCGCGTTGCAATCTTTAAACCGTCTCCTTCAAAGCGTGGTATAAAGTGAATGTGTGAATGCATTACTACTTGGCTAGCACTAGCGCCATTATTGCTACTAATGTTCATACCAGTAATTCTTGGGTCAAACTTTTTAATTGCATTGGCAATTGTTGGAATATACTGCAAGTATCTTTGAGCATCTTCAGGCGTATAATCAAAAAAGTTAGTGATGTGTTTTTTAGGAACCATCAGAGTATGGCCGGGATTAACTTGAGATAAGTCTAAGAAGGCTTTGACGTCATCATTCTCGAAAACTGTGTAGCTGTTGGCTTCACCTGTGATAATTTTACAAAATAAGCAATCTTTATCTAATTCTTCCATTTTAAAACCTCTTCATTTCAAAATTTAGTTTCTTTTAATATCATGCTATCATATTAAATGAGTAAATTCATTAAAAGAAAGATAGGAATTATGACTTTAAAAATTGAACATTTGACTGGTGGATACATTGGTGTGCCGGTCATTAAAGATATTAACTTGGAAATTAAACCAGGGGAAGTTTTAGGAGTTATTGGACTAAATGGTGCTGGCAAATCGACAACAATTAAACATATCTTGGGGTTATTACGACCACAAAAAGGGAAAATTACTCTCAATGGCATTGATTTAGCTGCTCAACCAACTAAATTTAAAAGACAAGTCGCATATATTCCCGAAACACCGGTTTTGTATTCAGAACTGACTTTGAAGGAACATCTGCAATTAACTATTCTCAGCTATCAGTTAGATGAAAAGCAGGCTTGGGCAAAAGCTCATGAGTTGCTGCAGATGTTTAGGCTGGATGATAAACTGGATTGGTTGCCGATTCATTTTTCAAAGGGTATGAAACAAAAAGTCATGATTGTGTGTGCCTTTTTGGCAAATACAGAACTCCTTGTAATAGACGAGCCGTTCACTGGACTAGATCCTTTAGCAGTAGCCAATTTAGTGGAATTGATCAAAAATGCTGCTGATCAAGGCAAAATGGTGTTAATGTCAACACATATTTTAGCTAACAGTGTTCAAGCAGTTTCACGCTACGCGGTCTTAAACAATGGCAAAATTGCGGCTGCTGGCACTTTGGCTGAAATTCGCATGCACTATGCTTTAAAGGAAACAGATTCATTTGACCAAATTTACCAGATTTTAAGTCAGGAGCAACAAAATGCGTGATTTGGCTAAAAGAAGGCTGCAGGAAAATTTAAGCCAATCTTTAAAATATCTAGTTTTGGTTTTTAATGATTTCTTTATCTTGGCTCTGATTTTTCTTTTTGGAGCGCTCATGTTCTGGTACGCACAGGCAATGAAAAGCATGCCTGAAAGTCTGTGGTACTACCGTCCACTAGTTGGGATTTTGCTATGGCTGCCACTATTAATAGGCAAACTGGTAACTTTGCTAAAACCAGCTGATTTACAATTTTTACTGCCCGAAGATGAAAACTTAGCATCATATTTGCAACCAATGTTAATTTACAGCTTGATTGTACCTACAATCTGCTTGGTTTTAATGGCAGGGATTATATTTCCTTTTGCCACGATCAAGGCAAAGATTGGACTGTTAGATTATATTTTCGCTGTTTTTGCTGTGTTTTTAGCCAAAGTGCTGCAGCTTAAAGTTATGGAATATAATTTATACTTTAACCGTAAAATTTCCATCTTAATTTTAAATATCCTTTTCCTGCTTTTGCTGGGTTGGGGAATGTTTAAACCACAGAGCATGATCATAATCGCAATTTTGCTAGCTGCTGCTGTTTTTATTTTAGTTTTGAAGCCGCGGCATGCAGCTCTTTTTGACTGGCAATATGCTGTGGGGCAAGAAGAAAAGCGCAAAAATGTTGTTTACAACGCTTTTAGTATGTTCACAGACGTTAAAGAAAGACAGACCAACATTAAAAGACGGAAATATTTGGATTTTTTATTGCCTAAAAATTTAGCGTCAGAAAATCCGCATAAATTTTTGTATCGCCGTTCAGTGCTTAGAAACCCCGAAAATATCAATTTAATAGTGCGCATGACTGCTTTTGCAGTTTTAATTTCCTGGCTGGTACAAAATTGGGTTTGGGCATTATGTTTATCATGCTTAGTAGTCTTTTTAACTATTTACCAGTTAATACCAATGGTTGATGAATTCGATAACAATATCATGTATCGTGTTTATCCAATTGAGCGTACCGATCGGGGATTAGATTTAGTATCCGCAATAGCAGGAATATTATTAGCTCAATGGCTTATAATCAGTATTTCCTGGCTGATCACTTTACCAATTAATTTACACTTATTTGTGGCAATGGGATGTTTAGTTGTTTTCAGCTGGGGCGTATTAAGGTTATACTTACCTGCAAAAGTAAAGAAAAGGAAGTAGCAAAATAGATGAGATTACGTAACAAGCCGTGGGCTGTAAAGCTGGTACAAGATCATCCGGAAAGTGTGATTGATCGACCAGATCCAAGTCAAAGAATTGATTGGTCAAAACGGTTTGCAGATACTTCAAGACCACTAGAAATTGAAGTAGGTCCTGGAAAAGGAAAATTTATTACCACAATGGCAGAAGAGCATCCTGAAAAGAATTTTGTTGCTCTGGAATTGCAAATGACAGCAGCTGGCATGATTTTACGGACGAAATTAGCAAAAGATTTGTCTAATTTACAAATTTTATGTGCGGATGCTGCTAATATCGCTTCTTTTTTTGATAGTCACAGTGCAAGTAAAATTTATTTGAACTTTAGTGATCCTTGGCCTAAAACTAGACATGAAAAAAGGCGGTTAACTTACAAGACTTTTTTACAAAAATATCAGACCGTCTTGCAAGAAAATGGTCAATTAGAATTTAAAACTGATAATGCTGGACTTTTTGCCTATTCACTTGAAAGTATGAATAATTTTGGGATGCACTTTGATTTTGTCTCGGTCGATCTTCATCATGAAAAAGATGAAATAGTCAGTGCCAATATTGAAACTGAATATGAACACAAATTTGCGGCTCAGGGTAATCCAATTTATGCTCTGCATGCAGATTTTGGGGTAAAATAATTAAGTAAGAGTGATGAATGAGAGGTTTTTTCAAAATGGAACAAATAAAAGAATTAAACAAAGATAAATTAGACTCTATTACCAAAAATGGTCGCGTAGTTTTGGAATTTTCAGCAGGTTGGTGCCCTGACTGTCGTTTTTTAGACCCGTTCATGCCAGAAATCGAAAAAGATTTTTCCGATAGCAAATTTTATCAAATTGATCGTGATGGCTCAGTTGACCTGGCTAAGGAAATGAATATCATGGGTATTCCTTCCTTTGTGGTCTACCAAGATGGTCAAGAAATTGGTAGACTAGTTAATAAGGATCGTAAAACTAAAGATGAGGTTGAAAGCTTTTTACGGTCACTTGACTAAGTGAAAGAGGATTATTGATTCATGATTACTAGTATTAATAAAAGAAGTTATCCTAATACCTTGATTGTAATTTTAGGTCAAGACAAGGGTAAAAGTGCATATGACGAAAAAGGTGATGTTACACGCATTACTGATAAAAAGGGTAATGTTACCGGTTATAACTTTTTTAACGTTGATCAACTAATTGACTACGATAAGTTACCAGATGGACAAGTTAAGCTGTCAAATGATGATTTAACTGCTTTAAATGAAAAACTGGCAGAAGTTGGTTTTACTGATAAACTTGCCTATGGCAAGCCAACACTTGTTTATGGCTATGTCAAAAGTTGTGAGAAACATCCCGATTCTGATCATTTGCATGTTACACAAGTTGATGTGGGAAATGGTGAAGAACATCAAATTGTCTGTGGTGCACCTAATATTGCGCAGGGACAAAAAGTGGTTGTTGCCTTGCCAGGTACTTTGATGCCTAATGGCCAAGTGATTTGGCCAGGTCAACTCCGTCATGTGGATTCCTATGGTATGATTTGTTCTGCTCGCGAATTGGGTTTAGCTCATGCACCGCAAAAGCGCGGAATTATGGTAGTTCCTAATGAATTTACTGTTGGAGAGGCATTTGATTCCGAAAAGTGTGATGAACTTTTAGCAAGCGGTCAGATTACTTTATAACACTGAGGACTTTATCAGGTTTTGGTAAGGTCTTTTTTGTTGCAAAAAGAATGTCAATTGCATTAGTTGTTTTATCGTCATATTGCTAAAATTTGATTGCAATTTTTTGATGATCCTGCTTTTTGGACTCAGTAATGGTAAAATAAACTGCAATGATAAAATTTTGGAGTTCAGTAAATGATAGATAAAAATAAGCAAATTTGGTTTATCGGAATTAAAGGAACTGGAATGGCTTCTTTAGCTTTAGTGTTAAATGATTTAGGTTTTAACGTAGCTGGCAGCGATATTAAAAAGTATACTTTTACCCAAGAACCGCTAAAAAAAGCTGGTATTGAAGTTAAAGAATTTAGTGCGAATAATATTAAAAATTCAGGACAAATTATCGTTAAAGGAAATGCGTTTAAAGATGACAACGTAGAAGTAAAAACTTGTGAAAATAAGAACATTACCTGGCAAAGTTATCCTGATACAGTCGAAGAAATTATCAAAATGCATACAAGCATTGGTGTTTCGGGAACTCATGGTAAAACTTCTACTACAGGCCTTTTAGCCCATGTATTGGGTGAAGCTGCACCCACTTCCTATTTAATAGGTGACGGTGAGGGCAAGGGTGTTAAGGATTCTCGTTTCTTTGTCTATGAAGCAGATGAATATCGACGTCATTTCTTAGCCTATCATCCAGATTATCAAATTATGACTAACATTGATTTTGATCATCCGGATTATTTTAAGGATCAGGCTGATTATACTTCAGCTTTTCAAACTGCAGCAGACCAGACTAAAAAAGGACTATTTGTCTGGGGTGGTAATGAAAGATTGAGAGACTTGCATTCTGATGTTCTCAAATATACTTATGGTTTTGAAGATAATGACGATTTTCAAGCTGTCAATATTAGAAGAACAACTGAAGGATCGACCTTTACGGTTATGACTCATGGCAAAAAAGTTGGTGAGTTTGAAATACATCTTTTTGGTGATCACAATATCTTAAATACCACAGCTGTGATTGCTGTTGCCTACACCGAAAAGATTCCTGTAGCTGATATTCAAAAAGGTCTACTTACTTATCAAGGTGCAAAACGTCGTTTTTCTGAAAAAGATTTCGGTGATATCAATATTATTGATGATTATGCTCACCATCCAACTGAAATGAGAGCAACAATTCAGGCTGCACGACAAAAGTTCCCACAAAAGAAATTAGTTGTCGTATTCCAACCACATACTTTTTCCAGAACGAAGAAATATGCGCAAGATTTTGCAGAAATATTGCGTGATGTAGACAAGGCTTATGTGACTCCGATTTATGCTTCAGCAAGAGAGGCCAATGGAGATATTTCAAGTAGTGATTTAGTTGCTAAAATCCCTGGTTCTGAAGTGATAGATCTTGATAACATTGCAGATCTTGCTCAAAACAGAAATAGTGTGATCGTCTTTATGGGAGCTGGCGACATTCAGAAATATGAAGATGCTTTAGAAAAGTTACTGTAATTTAACTTTATAGCTTTACTAGAACTCTAGTAAGGCTATTTTTTTGCGCAATAATGGTTACACCACAATTTGATGAAGCAATAAAGAAGCAACTGATCGCAAAAAGAACTTCACAATCTTTTATATTGGCTGATTCAAGCAAATTTGGCGTATCTTCAAATGTTCAGGCTCTAGAATTAAAAGACGCAATCCTAATTTCTAATGATAATGATTCTCAGATTGCTAAAGAAACAAAGATTATTTGTCCATAACTAAAACATGAAAGTCAGTTAAGACTATGTTTATTAGTAAAAACATCAAACTTAAAAAGAGTTTGATGTTTTTGTTTAAAAAGTTCTAAAAATCCTATACAAAAAGTGAAATAAGCAAAATAGGAAGTGATAATCTTAAGAGAGAAACTAAATATAACTAATTTGTTAAAAAATCAGTATTATGCAAGATCCATGGAAAAACTGTTAAAATGGTAGTTGAATAAAGAAACTTGGTTTAATTGTAAGGAGATCAAATGGCTGATAAAAAATTACTTTTAATTGATGGTAATTCAGTTGCCTTTCGTGCTTTCTATGCACTATACCGCCAACTTGAAAATTTCAGAAATCCTGAAGGATTGCATACTAACGCCATTTATACGTTTAAAAACATGCTTGATGTTGTATTAAACGATGTCGAGCCTGACTATGTTTTGGTTGCTTTTGATGCGGGCAAAACTACTTTTAGAAACAAGATGTATGCGGATTATAAAGGCGGTAGACAAAAGACTCCATCAGAATTATCTGAACAACTGCCATATATTCAGGAGCTTTTGCATGATTTGGGCTTGTCCACATATGAACTTGATAACTATGAAGCCGATGATATTATTGGCACTTTTGTCACTAAGGGAGAAAAGGCAGGCTTTAAAATTACTGTGGTCACAGGAGACAAAGATTTAACACAACTAGCTTCACCTCAAACAACAGTTATGGTCACTAAGTCTGGTGTCCTTAATTTAGAGTCATACACACCAGAGCACATGAAAGAAGTTAACGGTGTTACTCCAACAGAATTTATTGATATGAAAGCATTAATGGGTGATAATTCTGATAATTACCCTGGTGTGACTAAAATTGGGCCAAAAAAAGCTTCACAACTTATTCAGGAATATGGTACGGTTGAAAATCTTTATGATCATGTAGATGATATGAAGCCATCTAAAATGAAAGAAAACCTTATCAATGATAAAGATAAGGCTCTTTTAGGCAAAAAATTAGCTACTATTGATCGTCATGCTCCTTTAACCATTGGGATTGATGATGTTAAAAGGCGTGAAGTAGATTATCAAAAATTGCGTAGATTCTATGAAAGAATGAATTTCCGGAAGTTTTTGAGTGAACTAAATCCGGATGGAGAATGTCAACCACAAGATCAGTCTGAAAAGGCAAATGCTAAAGCAGTTGCTTTTACCGAACTTAAAGAAAATGATATCAATAATTTTGCTGTTACTGATGGTCAAACTATTACTTTTTATCTGGGAATGCTTGGTGCTAACTATCATTTAGCCAAGTTTGTTGGCTTTGCTTTAAAAATTGATCAAAAAATATTTGTTAGCCGCAACGTCGAGCTTTTAAAGGAAAATAAACTTAAAAACTTACTTGAGAGTGATAAAGTTTCTAAAAACGTGTTTGACCTAAAAAGAACAACTGTAGGTTTGAACCGATTAGGTATTCACGCTCGCTCTATTGATTATGATATGCTGCTTGCTTCATATTTGATTAATAATGAAAACAATTCTGACGATATGGGTGAAATCTGTCGTATGTACGGCGATAATTCGGTTAAAAGCGATTATGATGTTTATGGCAAAGGTAAGAGCGTTCATATTCCGGAAGATGATCAAGTTTTGTTTAACCATTTAGCTGGTAAAATAGCAGCTATTGAAAATCTAAAAGAGACATTACTGGCAAAATTAAAAGAGCATGAGCAGGATGATCTTTATGCAAATATTGAAATACCAGTTGCAAGAGTTTTGTCAGTCATGGAAATAAATGGTATTAAGGTCCAAGCTAATACTTTAACTGAGCTGCAAGATGAATTTGCGGTTGACCTCAAGAAAATGGAACAACAAATTTATGATGAAGCTGGTGAAGAATTTAATATTAATTCTCCTAAGCAATTGGGTCATATTTTGTTTGAAAAGATGGGCTTGAAGCCAATTAAAAAGACCAAAACTGGCTATTCAACTTCTGTTGATGTTTTAAACCAGTTAAAGGATGAGAATCCTATCATTGAGCAAATTTTGACTTACAGACAAATAGCTAAAATTCAATCTACCTACGTTAATGGTTTATTAGATGTTATCCAAAAAGACGGTCGGGTTCACACCAGGTATTTACAAACCTTGACCGCTACTGGTCGCTTGTCCTCAGTTGACCCTAATTTACAAAATATTCCTACCAGAACGGAAGAAGGAAAGCAAATTAGAAAAGCTTTTGTGCCTAGTGAACCAGACGGTTATATTTTCTCATGTGATTATTCTCAAATTGAATTGCGAGTTTTGGCACAAGTTTCCGGTGATGAACAGATGCAGGAAGCTTTTAGAACGGGTTATGATATCCACGCTCATACGGCAATGCGTATTTTTCATCTCAAATCAACCGATGATGTTACTCCGCTAATGCGCCGCAGAGCTAAGGCAGTTAATTTCGGTATTGTATATGGTATCTCTGATTATGGCTTGTCTAAGAATCTTAATATTAGCCGTAAAAAGGCTAAGGAGTTTATTGATAATTACTTTGAGCAGTATCCGCAAGTTAAAGAATATATGAATAAAGCTGTGCAAGTGGCACGTGAAAAAGGTTATGCCGAGACAATAATGCATAGAAGACGTTATTTACCAGACATTCATGCTAAAAATTATAACGTCCGGTCATTTGCCGAAAGGACAGCCATCAATTCTCCTATTCAAGGTTCAGCTGCAGATATAATCAAAATTGCGATGATTAACATGCAGAAAAAGTTGGATGAATTGCATTTAAAGACTAAAATGGTGGTTCAGGTGCATGATGAATTAATTTTTGATGTACCAAAGGATGAATTAGAAACAATTAAAAAAATTGTGCCGGAAGTTATGCAATCCGCTGTAAGACTTGATATACCTCTTGTAGCTGACTCTGGATATGGTCATAACTGGTTTGATGCGAAGTAAGGAGTAATTTTAATGCCCGAAATGCCGGAAGTTGAAACTGTCAGGCGGACTCTTCTTCCTCTTATCAAAGGGAAAACAATTAAAGAAGTAACTGTATGGTACCCCAAGATTATCACCGGAGATGCTAAAGAATTTGCAAAGCAGTTAACCGGAAAAAAGATTGAAAATATAGAGCGCTATGCTAAATATTTGCTAATTCGACTCAGTGACAATTTAACAATAGTGTCGCATTTACGCATGGAAGGTAAGTATCGTTTAGTCAAAATAAATACTAAAAAGGACAAGCATGATCACGTGCAGATCATTTTTAGCGATAACTCGGCATTGCGTTATAATGATGTGCGTAAGTTTGGCCGGATGCAGTTAATTAAAACCGGAACTGAAAAAGAAAAGACTGGTATTAGCAAATTAGGTGCAGAACCCAACTCAGCAGCTTTTACCGTTTCTTATTTACAAAATGGCTTAGCCCGTAAAAAGAAAAATATCAAAAGCACGTTGCTGGATCAGTCTGTTGTTGCAGGGCTAGGCAATATTTATGTTGATGAGGTTTTGTGGGAAACAAAAATTCACCCGTTAAGTCAGGCCAATAGCATTCCAGCAAAAAAAGTAGCACAATTGCACGATAATATTAATTCGTTAATAGAATTGGCAATTGCTGAAAGAGGTACTACGGTTCATACCTATCTAGATGCAAACGGCAAGACAGGTGGCTTTCAAAAAATGTTGCAGGTTTATGGACATAAGGGGGAGCCATGTGTACGGTGTGGTACGCCTCTTGAAAAAATTAAAGTAAACGGACGAGGTACGACATTTTGTTCTAAGTGTCAGGTGATTTACAAATGACAAAGATTTTAGGCATAACCGGTGGAATAGCCAGTGGTAAAAGTACTGCGGATGTTTTTTTTAGAGAAAAACAAATCCCTGTTATAGACTGCGATCAAATTGCTCACGATATCTTAAATAAAGGTGAAAAAGGTTATGAACTAGTATTAAAACGGTTTGGAATGAACATACTTAAGTCAGATAGATCAATTAATCGTTCAGAGTTAGGACAGATTGTTTTTAACGATAAAAAACAACTTGAAACCTTAAATAGAATTACCCATCCGTTGATTTTTCAAGAAATACAGGCTAAAATTGCGCTAAACAACCCGAGCAAAAATTCTTTGGTTGTTGTGGATGCACCAGTTTTGTTTGAAGCAAATGGTCAAAAATATTGTGATTTCACCTTATTAATTGCAATACCTGAATCGCTGCAAATGAAGCGGTTAATGTTAAGGGATCGTTTAAGTAAAGGCGCTGCTTTGAAGCGCATTCGTAGTCAGATGCCTTTGTCTCAGAAAGAGAAATTAGCTGATTTTGTAATTAATAATACTGGTACAAAGCAAGATCTGAAATCCAAATTAGAACAGTTGCTTCTTGAAATAAAAGGGGAGGACTTATATGGAATGTCCTAATTGTCATAAAAATGCATCAAAAGTCATTGATTCACGTCCAAGTGATGAAAATCGCGCAATTAGACGTCGGCGTGAATGCGAAAACTGTGGCTTTCGTTTTACCACGTTTGAACGAGTTGAAACCACGCCTTTACTAGTGATCAAGAATGACGGTACTCGTGAACCTTTTAATCGTAAAAAAATTTTGCATGGCGTGATGGCGGCTGGTCAAAAGCGACCAATATCAAGTACACAATTTGAAGAACTAGTTGACCATGTAGAAAACAAAGTGCGTCAGCAAGGGGTTAGTGAGATTTCTTCGAAAAAGATTGGTCAACTGGTAATGGATGAGCTGGCAAAAATTGATGATGTTGCCTATATTCGTTTTGCTTCCATCTATCGTGAATTTAAAGATATGTCCAGCTTTATGAAAACAATGGAAGATATGATTGCAAAAAGGGAAAAGGGTAATTAATTATGTTTGAGACAAATGATCCCAAACAGCCGTTTTTCATTACCAACAGGGTGGATATTTTTCCTAAAGATTTGCGCATATTAATTAAACTATATCAACCCCTTATTGGTTCTCTTGCTTTAGCAGTCTATTTAAGTCTGAATGAAGATTACAGTGCACAGGCAATGCTTTCTGATGCTAAAGGAATTTATACACTGCAAGAACAGATCGATTGTGATATAAAAAAGTTATTTGGTGCGTTACACAAGCTTGAAGCTGTCGGCTTGATTCAAACTAGACTGCTTGATAACCAAATCATGGGTCAGGTTTTGTGTTTCGAACTTAAGAGAGTTCCAGCAAGCAGTGAATTTTTTGCAACTGCACTTTTAGCTAGTTTATTAAAAGAAAAAGTTGGAGTAACTGCTTTTAACAAATTGAGTCACGAGTTTGCTAGAGAAACTAAACAAAACAAGAGCGAATTAAGTGGCATTAAAGAGGCACCTAATATTTCTGCTTCTTTTATGGATGTTTTCCATATACCCGATCAAGAGGCGATAGATCCTTCGGTTGAGGTCAAAGAAGCAGCTCAGGAAAATAATTATTCTTCTAACAATTTTGCTACTGTCAATGACCAGGATCAGATTGACTGGGATTTTATGAAACAGCAATTCGAAATTTATCAAATAGCTGGCAGTGAAATTGATCAAAACAAAGAGGCTATTCGGGCAGTCATGCGCATATATGGGCTGTCAGAACAGGAATTTGTTGACGAGGCATTACCTTGCTTGCATGGTGACTATCATTTAAACATGAGGGAAATTAAGCAAACTATTGCTAACAGCATCCATGGCAGTGATACTCGCAGACATTTGCAAAGCAAGGCTAAAATACCTGACAAATTTGATAATAATAGCCAATTAAATCAGGAAGAACAAAAATTATTGCAAAAAGCGCAAACGGATACTCCAGCACAGTTTTTATATCATTTAAAAACTGAAAAAAATGATTTTGTTGACGCTAGTGAATATCAGGTGTTAGATAGCCTATATAACGATAAGGGAATATCAGCGGAATTACTTAATATTCTGACATATGCATGTTTAAAAAGTGGCCCCAATATTTCATTTCGTTTAGCAAATAAAATTTTGCATGATTGGCTGCAACACGGTGTTAAAACTGGTAGTGAGGCCTTGGATTACATGGACAAAAGAAAAAAGGCACAAGAACAAAGGCAGAGCAAGCGGTATAGCCGGTTTGCTCCTAGAAAAATAGTTGAAAAGGGCACTGATTGGAACAAGCAACAGCCAAAAGTAAAATCTAATGTCTCAAGTGCGGAGCTAAAAGAATTTTTTAAAAATTTTGAAGATAAAAACGGTATGAAGTAGGTGAAAAAATGCAACCCATTAAAAAATTTATGGTTAAAGGACAAACAGCTAAAGCAGAAGACCAGAGCACCGCTAAAATTAAGCAAAAAGTTTTGGCTGACCCCAAAGTGCAACAATTTATCAGTCAGCACCGAGCACAACTTAATGACAGTATAATTGATAAAAGCCTTCCCAGTCTTTTTGAATTTTATCTCAGCCAACATAAAAAAGATCCTGTGACCAAAGGATATTATCCGGATTTGATAATGAATAAAAATGCCATTAGTCTTAAATTTGTTCCTGAAGACAGTAAATTGATACATGATCAGGAGATTAATATCAAAAAACACTTGCGTTTAATTAATTTACCAGAGGGGTTGCATGATGTTCGTTTAAGTAAAATTGAAATGACACCAGAAAGAGCCGAGGTAATGACTGCTATTCAGCGCTTTTTATATCGATATTCTCAAGATATTCACCAAAAGGGTCTTTATTTATCTGGTAATTTTGGTATTGGTAAAACGTATATTTTAGCAGGACTGGCAAATCAAGTAGCTGCAATGGAAAAATATGTTGTGTTTCTGCATGTTCCTACATTCATTGCCAGTTTGTCCACTCATTTTAATGACAATAGTTTACAAACTGAAGTACAAAAAATAGCTAATTCTGACTTGTTAATATTGGATGATATTGGTGCGGAAAATTTAAGTCAATGGTCGCGAGACGAAGTCTTAGCAGTAATTTTGCAGGCTCGAATGGACAATATTTTGCCCACCTTTTTCTCGTCCAACTTTGTCATGGCTGATTTGGAGGACCATTTCAAGGAAACTAAAAATGCAATTGAACCAGTAAAGGCTGCTAGAATAATGGAGAGAATACATTCTTTAGCAACGGAAATAGTAATATCTGGACCTAACCGGCGTCACTAAGTTATAAAAGATGCAGGATGATTTAATTTTTTAATGAAAATATACTTGCATTAAAAAATTATTGGGTTATAATTAAGTCCAATGAATGAACATGTTGCAACGCAACTCAGAGAGAAAGCATTATTCTGAAAGTTTTCATTAGCGTTTGCAATCCACTCATTCATACCTAAATTTTGATAATGGGTTAGATTCCGTTAACAATCTATAACGAGATAGTTCATTTTTTGAACTAAATTTTGGGTGGAACCACGTTAATTAACGTCCCAGTGCTTAATTGCACTGGGATTTTTTGTTATAAAAATTTTGGAGGAAATAATGAGTTTTTCGATTACTTTGCCTGACGGCTCAAAAAAAGATTTTACAGACGCTGTTTCAATATCTGATTTAGCACATGGTATTGGTACATCTTTAGGTAAAGCAGCTCTTGGTGCAAAAGTAAATGGTCAAATTGTTGCTTTAGATTACAAGTTAAGCAAAAATGCAGAAGTTGCAATTATTACTGACAGAGATGAAGAGGGATTAGCAATTCTGCGTGATACTGTTGCTTTTGTTCTTGAAGCTGTTGCCAAGAAGGTCTATCCTGAGATTCATTTTGGTGAACATGGAACTGACGACGAAGGTTTTTACGTTGACACTGATAAAGAAAATCAAATAAAAATCAATGAATTACCTGACTTGGAAAAAGCGGTCAAAAAAGTAATTAAAGCGGGAGAAAAAATTGCATCCTGCATGATGTCTAAAGACGAATTGGCCGATATATTCAATGATGATCCTTATAAGAGTGAAATGCTTAAGGCTGAAAAAGGTGACCAAGTTCAAGTATATAAACTGGGAGACTTTATCGATTTTGGCTTTGATGCATTACTGCCTAACACAGGAAAAATTAAGCAATTTAAATTATTGTCAGTTGCCGGTGCCTACTGGAAAGGGCAATCTTCTAATCCTATGCTTCAGAGAATTTCAGGTACTGCTTTCTTTAAAAAAGCAGATTTGGATGCAGATATTAAACGGCGTGAAGAAATTAAAGAACGCGATCACAGAACAATTGGCCGAGATCTTGATTTATTCTTTGTTGATCCCAAAGTTGGAGCTGGATTGCCTTACTGGATGCCAAAAGGTGCCACAATTCGCCGTGTAGTTGAACGCTATATCATTGATAAAGAAGTCGCTGACGGCTACCAACACGTTTATACTCCAGTTTTAATGAACGTTGATGCTTATAAAACATCAGGCCACTGGGCACACTATCGTGATGACATGTTCCCACCAATGGATATGGGTGACGGTGAAATGCTTGAACTGCGGCCAATGAATTGTCCGTCCCATATTCAAATTTACAAGCATCACATTCGTTCATACCGTGAACTGCCAATTAGAATTGCAGAACTGGGTATGATGCATAGATATGAAAAATCTGGTGCGCTATCTGGTTTACAACGTGTTAGAGAAATGACCTTAAATGATGGTCATACATTTGTGACCTTAGATCAAGTTCAAAGTGAATTCTCTAAGATTTTGACTTTAATTTTAGACGTTTATAAAGACTTTGACATCACTGACTACTACTTCAGACTTTCCTATCGTGATCCTAAGAATACTAAAAAGTATTTCGCAAATGATGAAATGTGGGAAAGAAGTCAGTCAATGCTGAAAAAGGCTATGGACGATATGGGACTTGATTATGTTGAAGCTGAAGGTGAAGCTGCCTTTTACGGTCCTAAACTTGATATTCAAACTAAGACTGCTTTAGGTGCAGATGAAACAATGTCCACAATTCAACTAGACTTCATGCTGCCTGAAAGATTTAATTTAACCTACGTTGGTCAAGATGGCGAAGAGCATCGTCCAGTTATGATTCACCGCGGAATTGTAGGTACTATGGAGCGTTTCATTGCTTACTTGATTGAGATATACAAGGGCGCCTTTCCAACTTGGCTAGCTCCAGTTCAAGTAGAAGTGATCCCGGTTAATCTTGATGCTCATTCTGATTATGCTAAGAAAGTTCGCGACGAACTTAATAAACGTGGCTTTAGAGCTGAAGCAGATTTACGTAATGAAAAATTAGGTTACAAGATTCGTGAGTCACAAACTCAAAAAGTACCATATACTCTTGTTTTAGGTGACAAGGAATTAAAGGACAAGGGAGTTAATGTTCGTCGCTACGGCACTGAAGAAGAAGTAGCCAAGAGCTTTGATGAATTTATCAGTGAAATTAAGCAGGATGTTAAGTCATATTCACGTGAAGAATAATAGAGTAAATGATAGTAAAGATAAGTTTAATTTAATAGATTGCAGGAATAATTTGACAACTTAGACCTTATAAATATAAAAAACCGCTAAAATTTGCACGTCGAGTAACAAAATGTAGTGTTGACGGGATGCACTTTTGATTAATTAATCAATTGATAAGAAATAGGTTGGATAGTTAAATTAAAACTGCTAAAAGGAGCATTAATTATGTCAATGGTAGAATTTCATGACGTGCAGAAATTTTATGGCAAATTTCACGCGTTGCATAGTATTAATTTACAAATCGATAAAGGCGAAACTGTTGTTTTAATCGGACCTTCCGGTTCCGGTAAAAGTACGCTTATTAGAACAATAAACCGCTTAGAGTCAATCCAGAATGGAAAGCTGATAGTTAATAATCAGGATTTGTCCAATCCTAAGACTGATTCAAATAGGTTGCGTCAGGATGTCGGTATGGTTTTCCAGCATTTTAATCTTTATAAAAATAAAAATGTTTTGGAAAATGTCATGCTGGCTCCACGAATTGTCAGCCATATGCCTGAAGCTGAAAATAAAAAGCAGGCAATGCATTTACTTGATATGGTTGGAGTAGCTGATAAAGCCCAAAATATGCCAGCCCAAATATCTGGTGGTCAAAAGCAACGTGTGGCGATTGCTCGATCTTTAGCAATGCATCCTAAATTACTGCTTTTTGATGAACCAACTTCGGCGCTTGATCCAGAGATGATTGATGAAGTTTTACAAGTAATTAAAAAGATTACTTCATCTAGCGATATGACCTCATTGATCGTGACCCACGAAATGGGCTTTGCCAAAGAAGTTGCCAACCGTGTCATCTTTATGGATCAGGGCCAAATTGTTGAAGATGATGACAGTTCTTCCTTCTTTAAACAGCCGCAAACAGAGCGGGCGCAACAATTTTTAAGCAAGATCATAGCGCATTAAGAGGGGGCAATATCATGAAAAAATTAATATGCTCAATCTCGTTATTTTTGGGAATGTTCCTTTTATCTGCTTGTGGCAACAGTGTCATTGACCAGTCAGCTTTGAAAAGTGTGCGCTCGTCCAATACCATTACTTGGGCAGTTGAAGGTGACAAAAAACTTTTTAGTCTAATTGATATTCGAGATGATAGAGAAAAGGGCTTCGATATTGATATGGCCAAAGCTGTTACCAGAGAGATTTTAGGTCCTAAAGGACAAGCTCGTTTTACTCTTGCAACTTCACAGTCAAGAATACCTTTATTGAAAAATGGTAACGTTGATGCTGTAATTGCCACACTGACAATTACCCCTGAAAGAGCACAAGTAATCAGTTTTTCTAAACCATATTTTCAGGCTGGTAAATCATTTCTTGTTCCTAAAGGGTCAAAAATTAAAAAGCCCAGTGATCTTAATGGCAAAACTGTAATCGGTATTGTTGGCGACAACTCTGTTGAGGCAGTAAAGAAAGTTGCCCCCAGAGCAAAAGTTGTCGCTATGCAAGATTATGGTCAAGCTGTATCAGCTTTGAAATCGCATCAAGGCGACGCTTTGACTAGTGATAATGGTATTTTATATGGTTTAGCTGCACAAAGTCCAGACAGCCTTGAAGTAACAGGAGGAACTTATACTAAAGAACCTTATGGTATTGCGGTAAATAAAAATCAAGAACCTTTTCACAGAGCTATTAATCGAGCGATTGATAAGATTCAAAAGAGTGGAGAATACAATCGCTTAATTAAAAAGTGGTTTGGTCAAGTTCCTGGTTTTAACTATAAGGAGATGTATATTAAATGATTCGTATCTTTAATAATTTTAGTAGTCAACTATTCGCTGGATTCGGCTGGACTATTTTATCAAGCTTGTTAACATTAGTATTTAGCCTGATTTTTGGAGTTTTATTAGCTCTTTTAGAGGTTATCCCAAATAAAGTAGCAAATAAGGTCGGTAGGACTTACGTTGAGATATTTCGTAATATCCCACTATTGATTATCGTAATGTTCTTTTACTTAATAGTTCCAAAATATTTTGTCAAAATAGACGGCTTTACTGCAGGTACAATTGGTTTGTTCTTGTATACCTCAGCATTTATTGCAGAAATAATTCGCTCTGGTATTCAGTCTGTTTCTCAAGGTCAAATGGAAGGTGCTAGATCAACGGGGATGACTTATAAGCAAGCAATGCGCTATATAGTGTTGCCACAAGCTTTTAAGATTGTCATTCCACCGTTAGGCAATCAATTTGTCAATTTGATCAAAGATTCGTCAATTTTGGCTTTCGTGGCGGGTTTTGATTTAATGTATCAAGCTAATGCAATCGCTTCTGTGACTTTTGATACTTTTAACAGCTATTTTGTAATCGGGGTGCTCTATTTAATAATTACTATGCCGTTAAGTTATTATATGCAACATCTTGAAAAGAAAATGGCCTAGGGAGGCGAGCTAAAATGCAAACATGGATTAATGCCCTATCATGGTTAAACTTCGGTTTTCTATTAAAGGGATTAGCAGTCACATTATTTATTTCAGTTTTTGCAATCGTACTAAGTTTCATTTTAGGATCGATACTAGGAATAATTCGCTATGCTAAAATTAGATTTATTTCAGCAATTGTCGGATTCATCATTGACATTGTTAGAAACTTACCTTTATTATTGATTATCTTCTTTACTTATTTTGGCCTGCCCAATATTGGTCTGAGACCTGGAGCAATTTTGTCAGCGATTATTGCAATGACAATCTTTGAATCCAGCATGATTGCAGAAATTGTGCGCTCAGGTATTCAGTCAGTTGCCGTAGGTCAAATTGAAGGAGCCAGATCTACAGGAATGACATTTGTGCAGGCGTTGTGGCATGTTGTTTTGCCACAGGCATATCGGCACATGATTCCTACCATCATTGGTCAGTTTGTATCTTTGATCAAGGATACGTCATTAGCAACTATCATTGTCGTTCCTGAATTAATGCAGCATGCACAAGTTATTTATGGTCAAAATGCAAACTATATTGTACCAATGTTTGCGGCCTTAACACTTTTGTACTTTATTGTTTGCTTTACTCTATCCGCTATCGGTAATAGACTCAATAAACGTTTAGCATAAATTAAAGCATTGAAAACTAATCTTATTGACACATTCGCAAAAGACGAGTATAATTACGAAAGTTGAGAACAAGAAGAAGCTTCCCGCTTCTCGCCTAAGTTAAGTTGACCTCTGGGCTGATCGATATTTTCTGTTGATTAAGGGCGGGTAAAGTTTACCCGTCTTTTTC
>CAMKZU010000007.1 GCA_946477855.1 uncultured Lactobacillus sp. | reverse complement strand
GGTTGTTCCACCTGGAAGAGCTACTACGTCATAATCCAATAGACTATCGTCAACAGTTTTATCACAGGTAAGTTTGATATTGTGTGCACCATTTACAGTTGTACTAGTAAGCCCAACCATATCAGCTTGAATACCTAAGCGTCGTAATACATCAATAACGCTTAAACCTTCAACTTCTTCACAACCATCGGCAAAAATCACAGCTACTTTTTTCATTTGTTTTACCTCACAATTCTTATACTTTATTATAAACTAGCTTAATTCTAGGTAAAATAATAAATCACTTAATTTATTTAAATGTAAAGTTGGACGTGGACTAATTGGCATTTTTACTTTCTTTGGCGCTAGCCAAAGAGAATCCAGGTTAGCATTTTCGGCACCCTGAATTTCATCGACTAAGTTTGTCCCAATTACAAGACAAGTGGCTGGCGTCAGATTCTGCTGCTGCAATATTGTTGTCAAAACCTTCTTATTTGGAAACTTACATGCAAAATCGTCTTTAAAATAAACTGCGGAAAAATAATTTATTAGTTCTGTATTTTGCATGCGGTATGAAGCCAAATCTTTTTTCTCTTTTGTCAGCAAAACCAAGTTAACTTTATTTTTCACTTCATCTAAAAAAGGCACTACATCTTTATTTAGCTGATCTTGTTTTTGTAACTGGTTATAAAAAGCGCCTTTCGCAGAAATCCAGTCATTTTTAAAGAATTCCTGCAAGGTTAATTTAATACGCTCATCAAATCCTAGTAATTTAATCTTTTCTTGTAATGAATTATATCGTATGCGCTCAGCTGGACCATATTCTCTGCCAGTTGATTTCAAGGTCTGCTTAAGTGCATTTTGTTCTGCAACTTTTTCGTTTAATAAACTTCCTTCAAGAATAAAAATTAAAGTTTTATATTTTGCCAAGTGTACTTTTCCTTTCATTAACTAACCCTCTGCATTATAACGATTAGCTAAGCTAAATTAAAGACAAATATTTATGAACACGTTTTTACTCATAATTTTCTGAGTTCTTACAAAGCCACCTACGTTGTTTTATTATTTTTACTATAGTTCAAGAAATTGTAATTAATATGTTAAAAATTATTGTGTTTTACGAAAATTGTGATACTATTTAGACAAATATCTAATTAGATATTTATCTAAATAGAAAGGAAAAGAAACTAATGTGAGTTTTGAGTCTAGTTTTAAGGCCTTGTCAGATCCAGTGCGCCGCAAAATATTGCAGCTTTTAAAAAATGGACCAATGTCGGCAGGAGATATTGCTAATCATTTTAATATGACTAAAGCTACTATTTCCTACCACCTTAATATGCTGAAAAAGGCTGATTTAATTGAAGAGGAACACGAAAAAAACTTTATTTATTATTCGCTAAATACTTCTATTATAGAAGAAATTATGGGTTGGCTTGTTGATCTGAAAGGAGATCATGATGAAAAAGAATAGTATTCGTCAAACAGAATTAATCTCGCTTCTGCTAATCTTATTTCCAATTTTGACCGGAGCATTTTTATATAATCGTTTGCCGCAAAAAATGGCCACACACTTTGGGATGACTGATATGCCAAATGCTTTTAGCAATAAATTATGGGTTATTATTGGTCTGCCTTTTTTGGGAATTATGCTTCAAATAATGGTTTTTTTTATATTACACAATCAAAAAGAAGCCAAAAATCTTGATTTTAAGATAGTTAATATTACCCTTTGGCTTGTTCCTGTTATTACTAATATCGTAAATCTGTCACTTTATGCCTATGCACTGGGTCATAAAGTAAAAGGCTCCTTTATGCTTAGTGCTTTTTTGGGACTGTTCTTTATTATTTTTGGTAATTATCTGCCTAAAGTTAGTCCCAATCATGTCGTTGGCATTAGATTACCATGGACTTTGAATAATACGGAAAATTGGCGTAAAACACACAGATTTGCCGGATGGATCTTTTTTATCAGCGGCATTGTTCTGCTTCTTACTTCTTATTGGGAAATGTATTGGACGGTTATATCCGTCACTATTATAGTTATTTTGATTCCAACTTGTTACTCGTATCTGTTGAGTAAGAAAGGATATTAAGTAACTTAAGAAACTGAGAGATGAATTTAAAACAAAATATTTATTTTAGAGAAGAATTGGCTTTATTATCGACTAAAGTTAATTCTTTTTTTGTGCAAAAACTATAATGTGTCAGTAATTATTAGTTAGAGACTAATTTGTTAAATCCAACTTCATTATTAAATAGACAATGGGTCAGAATTAAAATACCTGCTTAAATTATTTTTCAAGAGCATTATAATAGAAATTAACTTTTAAAAGGGAGTTAATTTGAATGGCATCTATTTTTTCACTGATCTTTATACTAATAGGGGGTGTAGCCAGCGGTTTGTTGTCGTCAGTGGCTTCAATGGCTTCTCTTGCATCATATCCGGTATTGCTGGCAGTTGGTATTCCACCAGTTTATGCCAATGTCACAAATGATGCTGCCTTGATTTGGACTAGTATTGGTTCGACTATTTCTTCAACAAAGGAGCTTAAGGGACATTGGCACCAAGTGGCCTTTTACTCTATATTTACTATTGTAGGTTCTTTAATTGGATGTCGTTTATTGTTAGCTTTTCCATCTAGTGTTTTTGAAAAAGTGGTACCAATTTTTATTGCTGGCTCGGGTGTTATGGTAATTGTTTCAGGTAAGCATCATAGTTTAGAACCGCATAAAAGACCACTTTGGCAGGAAATTTTTTATATTGCTGCATTATTAGGGATGGGTGTTTACACCGGCTATTTTGGAGCCGCCGGTGGTGTAATTGTGCTAGTTTTATTAACTTATATTACTGATGAAAAGTTTATAGTTGTCAATGCAATTAAAAATGTCATCTGTGGACTGGCGAATCTGGTAGCACTAATAGTTTTTATTTTTACTTCTCGAATATACTGGATGCAGGCAATTCCTCTTGCTATTGGGATGTTTATTGGCGGTTATTTAGGAATGGATATTTTGCGTAAAGTTCCAGCCAGATATGTGCGTATCTTTATTGCAGCACTAGCATTTATTCAGGCTGGGTATTTCTTTTATAAGGCATATATGTTATAGTTTAAAGCACGTTAAATGAAAGGAGAATGCAAATTGGCAACAGAAATTTATATTGTCCGTCATGGCGAAACAATGTTTAACCAGTTAAACAAAGTTCAGGGATGGTGTGATTCTCCGCTGACAGTCAAGGGCATTAATGACCTAAAGGTAACTGCAAATGCCTTGAGCCAAGTTCATTTTGACAACATGTATTCTTCCGATTTGAAGCGCGCGATTGATACGGTTCACTTAATGAAGGACGCTAACCAGGTTTCAGAAATTGGCAAGATTAAAAAATTGCCTGAGTTTCGGGAAGTGTTTTTTGGTTCTTTCGAAGGTGATGATATAGAGGAAACCTGGAATGAAGTTGCACTGGCAGCAGGAGTTGGTCCGCAAACAGATGTAACCAAAATTATCAATCAGGTTGGAATTTATGAATTTCGTGAGGCTACAAAAAAGGCCGATCCGCGTCATTTGGCAGAGAATAAAAAAGAGCTGGATGAACGGATGGTTAGGGCGATTGACGTTCTCCATGAGCTGACTAAAAATGAAAAAAGAGTTTTAATAGTTTCTCATGGCGATTTTATCAAAACCTTAGCCATTAAGTATTGGAACCAGAGTGATGGTCTCCATGATATTGTTTTTCCTAATAACGGTAGTGTCACTCGGGGAATTCTTCGTGATAACGGTAACTTTGAAATTGTAGATTATAATGTAAATGCTGAAGATATGTAAAGTCCTGCTTAAAAGTAGGGCTTTTTTTACCTTTAGTGCTTGAAAGGAAAAAAATGAAAGATCATACTACAAAAAAATTTGCCTATGTAACTGCACTTAATGTTGTTATTACAGTTGCAGAATTTATTGGTGGTTTCGTATCTGGTTCTTTGTCTTTATTATCTGATGCGGTACACAATCTTAGCGATGTCGGTGCAATAATTATTTCGTTTGTGGCACACATCATCAGCAATAGACGCAGTAATAAGCGAAAAACTTTTGGCTATGACAGGGCTGAAACTTTGGCTGCCTTTACCAACGGTATTATTCTAATTTTAATTAGTATTGTTTTATTTGTGGAAGCTATTGAAAGATTTTGGAAACCAACAAAAATCAGTGGCGGCATAATGCTGATTGTTGCCATTATTGGTTTGATTTCAAATGTAGTTTCAATGTTGGTAATGCATCAAGGTGGACAGCAAAATCTAAATGTGCGATCCACTTTTATGCATATGCTAAGTGATGCTCTTTCCAGTGTAGCAGTTGTAATTGGTGCAATTTTTATTTATTATTGGAACATTAGCTGGATTGATCCGGTGATGACTTTATTAGTGTCAGTCTTCGTTTTTCACGAAGCTTGTGAAATAACAGAAAAGGCAGCAAATGTGCTAATGGAATCTAATCCTGACATCGATCTGGATGAAGTTAATAAGATAGTTTTATCTTTTCCTGAAATAAAAAATATTCATCATGTACATGTATGGCGTTATAGCGATCGCTATGTCATGCTTGATGCACACGTCAATGTTGATGCTGATTTAACAGCTGGTAAATTTGAATTTTTAACGCAACAAATTAGTGCAAAATTACAAAAATTAGGAATTAACCATATCAATTTTCAAGCAGAATGTGAACGAGGAAAAAATGATAAAATGATTGTAACTGATCGTAGTCAAGAGTAACCAGGAGAATGAAAAATTTGAAAGTAAGTATTTTTACTGCCGTTATTGTTTTGATAGTAGGATTATATGATATTGCTTATGCTTACAACAGACGTTACCGCAACCATAATCATGGAGTAACTCCTTTTATGATATTGGGCGTGATTTTTACAATTAGCGGCTTAGTTTTAATAATTATGCACTGGGTGAAATAAAATGGTCAAATTAGTGCTTGTAAGACACGGTGAAAGTACTGCTAATAAAGCCAATGTTTACACGGGTTGGAATGATGTAGCTCTAACTGAGAAGGGTCGAAAGCAAGCTAAAATGGCCGGCAATTTGATTAAGAGTATTACCGATTTTCACCCTACTCATATTCACACATCAGTGTTAATGAGGGCAATCATTACAGCAAATATAGTTGCAGATATTTGTAATTTTTTATATTTGCCGATTACCAAAACTTGGCGTTTGAATGAAAGGCACTATGGCAATTTACGGGGCATTAATAAAGACGAATCACGTAAAATTTTTGGTAAAGAACAAGTGCTGGAGTGGCGGCGAGGTTTTTATGCGATTCCACCTGAAGGAAAAAAAGTAACATCCAGGCGCTATGCTAATTTCGATCCGCACTTTTTGCCGCAAGCTGAAAGTCTTTACCAAACACAACAGCGCGTTATGCCTTATTACTATGACAATGTAGCTAGCAGATTAAAAAAAGGGGAAGATCAATTAATCGTTGCTCATGGTTCTAGTTTACGAGCATTAATTAAAGAATTAGAAAGTATTAATGATCAAGAAATTATTAATCTTGAAGTTCCAAATGCACAGCCAATAGTTTATATATTTGATCAGCAAATGAATATTGTTGACAAAAAGATTTTACGTTGCTTTTAGTTCATAGTAAGGATTTCTACAAATGTATGTTAAAATTTATTACGATATCATTTAAAATTTACATTTTTAGTTTGGAGTAGAGGCATGCGTAAAATATTTTTATTACGAGGCGCACCCGGCTCCGGTAAATCTTCATTTATTTCTCGTCATCACTTACAGCCATATGCAATTAGTCGTGATCAAATTAGATTGTTGCTGGCGAATTTAACCTATTATTATGAAGAAGATACCGATTGCTTACATCAAGTAATTCCGCGTTATGCAAATGAGCAAACGGAAAAAGTGGTGGATTACCTCGTAGAAGAAAAAATGAAACGTGGCGAAACGGTTATTGTAGATAGTACGCATATCTTTGCGGAGAATATTGAGCATTATCAACCCTGGGTCGAACGTTATCGTTATGAGCTATTTGTTGTCGATTTAATGTATCATAAGAGCTTGCGTAGTTTGTTAAATCGAAACGAAGTTCGCAGACAATATGATTGGGTAAAGCCAGATGTGATTAGGGAAATGTTTTTATCTTATCAGGATAATCTGGATGTGCCGGAATGGGCTCACGTTATTAATCCCAATCAATTGGGCAGAGCACTTTCACAAAAAGAGAGCAATCTGGATCATTTTGCTCATGTGATTGCAGTTCCTGATCAAGTGACTGAAGACAATTTTCCCCATGTACACATTTCGAATTTCTATTTTTCGTTTAACGATTTGTTTACCGAAAAGTATGGTACCTACCGCAATGTGGTTACGATTGGGAAAACTAAAGAAGAGGTAGTCAATGACTTTCGATTGCCATTTTTTGTTTTTAAGTTTCATCACAAACATTTTTTAATTTCGGCTTTTCCGATTCGAAATGAAATGCTTGATCCGATTAAAAAAGTTAAAAGTGTGTGGTCGTACTCTACTGGTCTGGCTAATCCAGCGGATTTCTTGGAATCATTTCCGCAAAGCCGTCCGCAGCATGTGCACCAATTTAATTTATGCAAGTTGCATCCCGATAGACTGCTACATATTTGGTAATAAACTTAAGAAGAGTTTCATGTTGATGTGAAACTCTTTTAGTTTGTTTTTGCTTTTTGGCCAGGCATTGCTGGTAATAAAAAAAGAAGTATAATAAGTTTATTGACTTTTGATAGCGCTTTTAAAAAGGAACAGATAAAAATGAAAATTAAAGAACTCAAGCAAGAATTTAGTAATATTTATCATCAAGAACCAACCGGCTGTTATTTTTCGCCTGGTAGAATTAACTTAATTGGTGAGCACACTGATTATAATGGGGGTCATGTGTTCCCCTGTGCAATATCTTTAGGAATTTATGGTGCAGCCAGTCCGCGGACTGATGAAAGATTTTGCTTTTATTCTGCTAATTTTGCCGATATGGGCGTAGTAGAAACTGATATGCGCCAGCTGCAGTTTGCCAAAGAAGATTCCTGGGCAAATTATGCTAAGGGAATGCTCCATTTTATGCTCGAAAATGGGGCAAAGATTGAACATGGCCTTAACATTTACATTAATGGCAATATTCCTGATGGTGCTGGTTTATCTTCGTCTGCAGCCCTAGAAATGATAATTGGTATTTTATTGCAGGACCAGTTTAAACTAACTTTTTCTAAGTTAGAAATTGTTAAAATGGGAGTCAAAACCGAAAACGACTTTATTGGTGTTAACTCCGGCATTATGGATCAATATGCTGTAGCAATGAGTAAAAAGGATCACGCCATTCTGCTTGATACCGAAAAGGTGGAGTCTGAGCTGGTACCACTTGACTTGAAAGATAATGTTATCGTTATTATGAACACTAACAAGAAGAGAACTTTAGCGGACTCAAAATATAATGAGCGCAGAGCTGAATGCGAAAAGGGTCTGCAATTTTTGCAGGAGAAACTGTCAATTCAATCGCTTGGTGAATTGGATAATTTAACTTTTGATGAGCATAGCTATCTTTTGCCAACAGAAAACCTGCTGAAACGCTGTCGTCACGCAGTCTGGGAAAATGAACGCACATTAAATGCTGAAAAAGCACTGCAAAAGGGTGATCTAAATGAGTTTGGTCACTTAATGAATGCTTCACACGTCTCTTTAGAATATGACTATGAAGTGACGGGTAAAGAACTTGATACATTGGTTCATACTGCCTGGAAGCAACCTGGAGTTTTGGGTGCGAGAATGACTGGTGCCGGCTTTGGCGGCTGTGCGATAGCTTTGGTTGCCAAAAATAAGGTTGCAGCTTTTAAAAAGAATGTCGCAGATAGCTATCAAGAACAAATAGGCTATTTGCCTTCATTTTATATTGCAGAAACAGCTGATGGTACAAAAGTTTTATGATGTTGGAAAGTTGAGATGGATAAAACGAATCTAATTGAGAATTTCATTACGCAAGTTATTGCCCACAGCGATTTTACAGAACTTGATCGTATTTATTTGAGAAATAGAATTTTGGCCCTTGTTGGTGATGAGGCAAGAAAGGTAGCAACCAGTAAGAAGGATCTACTGGATCTTAAAGACGAGCTGATTCAGGTTGCCCAAAATTCAGGGAAGTGCTCAGCCAATAATTCCGCTATTGATGTCCTTGATGCACAATTAATGAATTTGATTGTCCCTAGACCAAGCGTTGTTAACCGCAATTTCTGGCAAACTTATGAGAGTTCACCACAAAAAGCGATAGCTGATTTTTACCAAATGGGTAAAGATAGTAATTATATTAAAACTAGAGCTATTGTAAAAAATATTTACTTTACAGCTGCAAGTAAATATGGCGACTTAGAAATTACAATTAATCTTTCCAAGCCGGAAAAGGATCCTAAAGAAATTGCAGCAGCCAAACAAGCCAAAGCAAATTCATACCCAAAGTGTCAGTTATGTATGGAAAATGAAGGCTACCTGGGACATGTGAATTATCCTGCGCGCACTAACCACCGTATCATTCGTTTTCAGTTGGGAAATGAAATTTGGGGTTTTCAGTATTCACCTTACGCCTATTTTAATGAACACTGTATTTTCTTAGCGCCAAAGCATGAACCGATGGTAATCAATAAACAGACTTTTGCTAATTTGCTGGAGATTGTGGCTAAATTTCCGGGTTATTTTGTTGGTAGCAATGCGGATTTGCCAATCGTGGGTGGTTCGATTTTAGCGCACGAACATTATCAGGGTGGCAAGCATCGCTTTCCCATGGAAAAAGCACCAATTTATAAAAAACTTAATTTTAAGGAATTTGATGATGTCGAAGCAGGTGTCGTCAAGTGGCCCATGTCAGTTATCCGGCTAAGAAGCAAAAATCAAAAAAGTTTGGTCAAACTAGCAGATAAAATTTTGACAGTTTGGCAAAGTTATAGTGATGAAAAAGTTGATGTTAGGGCGTTTACTGCTAATACGCCCCATCATACAATTACTCCAATTGCTCGTTTACATGGACAAACTTATGAACTTGATTTAGTTCTCAGAGACAATCAGACTTCAGATAAATATCCTGATGGAATTTTCCATCCCCATGCTGATGTACAACACATTAAAAAAGAAAATATCGGTTTAATTGAAGTAATGGGATTAGCAATTTTTCCACCACGATTGAAACCTGAATTGCTTGAAGTAAAAAAGTTTTTGCTTGACCAACCTAACAGAATTGCACCAATGCATCTTGACTGGGCTAAGAAAATTAAAAGCAAGTATGAAATAACTAGTGAAAATGCAGATCAGATTTTGCAAAAAGAATTAGGTCTTGTTTTTGCTCGCGTCTTAGAAGATGCAGGAGTTTTCAAGCAAACCGCTGATGGGAAAGCAGCCTTTATGCGTTTTGTTAAGGAGGTCGGGCTAAATTAAATTTTGGCTTTTGTTTAAAAGATCCATATGAGCAAAATAAAACAATTTCCTATAAAAAATAGGTAAATTTTTTGTAACTTTTTTGGCACACCATTTATTTGATAATTAATGTTATATCTGATATAGTATTCAAAGATATATTATTATGAGGATGGTGCAAATGCTAAGCCGAACCAAAAAATTTGTTCTGATTATTTTAATTATTTATCTTCTTTTGATTACCTGGCAATTTGTAACGGCTGCTAAAGATGGGGCAGGATTAATTCCAGCAAACGGCAAAGCAGTTGACATTTCTGTAATGCTTTTCTTTTCCATTCAGCCGAATGGCTGGAATGAAAATATCATAAGTTTAGTTATGATGTTGGCATTCGTTCCCACTTTTGGAACAGGTCTCCTAATCTATTTTAAAAATAATAATATGTTCGGCGCTGTTCAGCAAAGAGTCGGCTATCATAAATTTCTGAAAACCGGGGTCATTAACTCCTTTGTTGTTGGATTTCTGTTTTCTTTAATAACTAATATCTACCAGTTAGCATTGATTAGTGTATTTTATTATCCGTTTTTCTTTAAAACCAGACCTCTAAAATTATATATTGGTGCCAGACCAGGATATTTTTCTACTAACCAATTAATCGATTTATGTTCGTACGTTATATTAGCTGCTGTTGGTTGGGGTATTTTTGCTATTTTAATTTTCAGCATTGGTCTTTTTGTTTCAAAAAATAGTATTTATTTAGTTTTAGGTCCGTGTGTGGGTTTAGGTCTGACTTTATTGTCAATTTTAATATCCATGGGCAGTAAATTTTGGCTTTTTGTCTCGTATTCGTGGTTTCCATTTGCTGTACTTGCACCAGGTCAGTTTGCGTTAGGATCCCGCTTGCCGCCGATTAATTCCTATTTGCTTTTTATGGTAGTGGCGCTGCTTTATTTGTTATTTGCGGCTTACCTAATTAAATTATGGCAGCAGCAGAAAAGAAGGCTGGGCTGATTATGCGTTTAAAGCGAATATCCCACAGACTTGTTTTAATTGGTTTTATCATATTTTTTATAGGATTAATAGGAAGCATTATTCTGATAAAAACAGGCTCACCAGAAACTATGGAATTGCCAAATGAATATCTCAATTTTCATTTGGTATCGTTGTATTTGCAGCCAGCAGTCTTTTTGCTTCTCTATAACCAGATACTTACTTTTCGCAACATTAATGTGTTTATAACGGTGAGAAGAAAGAGAAGGTGGATGATATTTCATTTAATAATACTGGCTGCAATTTATTGCTTATTATTTGTATTAGGATTATTTGGTCCCTATTTTTTAACTGGTTACCCTCTATTTAAATTTGGCAGCCCTATTTTGGGCACTGAACTCATAATACTGCATGTGCTTGTTTTTTTACTTCTGCTTTGGTTCCTAGTTGGAGGCTACAACTGGCATAGACCATATTTATTATTGTTAATAGTCATACTCATAGACTTAATTTACCATTACTATATAGAGAAGAATATTTTGGTTAGTTATAGTCCTTTGTATGACGAATTATATCGGGCTATTCATGAAATTTATGGTGGCTTTTAAGGAGAAATAATGTTAGAGCTTAGGCAAATAAAAAAGTCTTTCGGTCAGAAGCTGGTTTTAAAAAACGTATCTTTGCTAGCTAAACCTGGTGAGCTGATTCATATCTCAGGTATTAATGGTTCTGGGAAGTCCACCATTTTTAAAATTATTACCGGTTTATTAAAGGCAGACAGCGGTGAAATTAGGCTGGGTGAAAATGATGTTGTAGGCGCGTTAATAGAAAATCCTGATTTTTTAGAATATGAATCGGCCATGTCCAATCTTCATTTTCTGGCTAATCTTAATAAACGGTTTAATGAGAAAATAGTTAGGGATTTACTAAGGCATTTTATGCTTGATCCTGATGATCCAGAACCCATAGCTAAGTATTCTGTCGGTATGAGGCAAAAGGTGGGTATTATTCAAGCTGTGATGGAAAACCAAAATGTCATTTTGCTTGATGAGCCAACTCGTGGAATTGATCAAGAGAGCATTAGCTTATTTGTGGCCCTGCTAAAAAAATTAAAACAGCAAAATAAAATTGTAGTAGTTGCCAGCCACGATCAAATTAATGAGCTTAAATATGATCGTCTCTTTATATTGCGACAAGGAATACTGCAAGAAAAATAAAAGCAGTATAAAATACTTGCTCAAAGCATATAAAAACAGCATTGAAAAATTTTCTCAATGCTGTTTTATATTTTAACTAATTTTATATAACTAATAATTTTACTTAAATGCTAATGCGCCCATTGGATCCCAAGGTAATAATTGAATTGGGTCTTTAGCACCTTCATCAAAAGCTTTCTTTAAGTCATCAGGTAAGAATTTCTTGTTGATAACTGCTTGGTAAACAAAACTGTCAAACCAGGAATCGCTCATTACAAAGTAACCTTTAAAGCCAGGCTTTTCTCCCCAAGAGTTTTCAATCTTCCATTTAGTAGGCTTGTCATCAACTAAGTCAACACCAGTGATAACCATAGCGTGATCCATCATGCTTTCACTGGAATCAAGCATGTCTGCTTTTGACATTGAAAAGTCAACGTCAAATAGCTCATCGCGCTTATAAATATCTGTATCTAGCAAACCAAGTTGTCTTTCTGAATCTTTACCAACATTTGAACCAAACCAAACAACTTCGCCAGCTTTAAGTTGTTTAATAATCAAATCTTTCATTTCAGAAATTTTGACGTTAAGATGGCGAACTTGCCGACCACCAACAACATTACCCAAGTACTCAACGGAAAAAACTTTATGATATGGTTTATCATCTGTAGGTGAATTAATGATTGAAACGTGATCTTCCAAATTCATGCCTACGAATTTATCAAAGAACTCCTTAGGCGTAATTCCTGCTTCACGGTGATAATTACCATCATCATCTTTATATTCAAAGTCAAATTTCTTTGGCGGAACTCCTAATGAAATAGCCAAAATGCGGAAGACTTCGTTTAAAAAGTCATTCTTGCGTTGCTCAACTTCATCTTCTGACTTGCCGGCGTTAACTAAATTGCGTAATTCTAAGCCATCTTTACGCAAAAGGGTATTCAAAGTATCATTTAAAGCACTTGAATTATTGGAATTAGCTGTTTCTGGATAAACTGACTTAGGTACGATTCCATATTTCTCTACTAGTCCACAAAGCATGTCCCATTGACCACCATCTTGTTGTGGTGTTGCAAACAAGAAGCTAACTTTACGGTCACCGAGTGGTTTCTTGGCTGAAGCAATCACATTTTCAAAGAAAAAGTTTGATTTTTCAAATTTATCCCAGAAATTAGTGTAATTTTGTGATAATTCAAAATCCTTAATCTTAAATTCCTTTTGGATTGGATGGCGCATAGTATTCAATGCAGAGAACATCCAGCAACGACCTGACTGCTTTTGATCAGCAGGCTTGCCAGTATCAATTTCTACTGAAAAGGTTGGTGTTAAATCAATCTTAGATTGCAGGTTTTGACTAGCCTTATAGATGCCATTTTCTTGGGCAGCATGACTGGCAATATTAATACCAGAGTGATTCGCTAAATCTTTTGTGAAATCATCAATGGCTGCACTTGTAATTTCTTTTGTCATATTAAATAGATCCTCCTTAAACAAATTAATACTATTTTAGCTTATCCGGCTGAAGTAGTCTATCTCTGAAAATTTAATTATTGTTAAAAAAGTATTTGTTTTTACTTTATCTATTTAATCTTTCAATACTAAAGAGAACCGTTTTTTGGACTTGGTTTGTGATACCAAATTGATTCAAAATCTGGATGCTCATTAAAGTAGTTAATAACTAAAGGATCAAGCGGCCAAACAGGCAGATGAGATTTTTGAGCAATAAACATTACTATTTTCATTTGATCGTGTAAAATCTTTTTACTATCTTTTTGGGGATTAATAAAAAGATGATTCATGACCCAAACTGTAGCGTCTTTACGCTCAATTTTGTTCATCGTCCAACTATAAACCATTTCCCCATTATCATCGTCTTCGCGAAAAAATTGGTGGGGATCATCTACATTAAACATTTATTCTCCCTTCAAAAGTAAAAATTTTACGTACCTAATTATATAAGATTTCAAATATTATCTGCAAATTAATGTAAAATAGTGTTTAAAAGTTTTAAAGGAGATAACATGGAAAAGATTCGGGGCTTTGAGATTGTATCTAAATATCAAAATAAAAATGTTACTTTACCAAGAAGACAAACGATTGCTAGTGCAGGCTATGATTTAGCTGCGGCAAAGGACGTATTAATTCCCAGCATTTGGCGGCTTAATTTTGTCCGTATTTTTAGATTAATTCGTAATGGCCACCAATTGTACGAACAGGATTACGAGATGGCTGAACATGTTCTTAAACCGTTCTTGATTCCCACAGGAGTGAAAGCATATATGCCTGAGGATGAGGTGTTATTGCTGGCAAATCGGTCATCAAATACTTTTAATAAAAACCTTGCATTGCCAAATGGAGTTGGTGTCATTGATTCTGATTATTATAATAATGATGCTAATGAAGGAGAGATTTTTGTTCAATTAATCAACTATGGGGTCAGGCCTATTCAGATTCATCAAGGTGACCGAATTGGTCAGGGGATTTTTATTCATTATTTAAAATCTGATAATGATGTTCCCATTGACAGACAAAGAATAAGTGGCTTTGGGTCCACAAACAAGAAGGGAAGATAAATGGCAAAATTAAAGACCAAGTATAAATGTCGTTCCTGTGGTTACATTTCTGCTAGTTATTTAGGGCGCTGTCCCAATTGCGGCGCTTGGAATCAGTTTGAAAAAGAAACTGAAGCAGTGCAAAATCGTTCAACTAAAGGCAGTCCCAGCAGGCTCATTAAGAAAACCGGAATTAGTGAACCGGTTAAATTAGGAAATGTTAAGGCAGAAAAAGAAGAACGTATACAAACCAGTATGGAAGAGCTTAACAGAGTTTTAGGAGGGGGTATTGTTCCAGGTTCATTAGTCTTGATCGGTGGCGACCCTGGCATTGGCAAATCAACTTTAATGTTGCAAATCATGAGTGAATTGGCCAATCAATATAAAGTGCTGTATGTTTCGGGGGAGGAATCAGCTAACCAGATTAAACTACGGGCTGATCGCTTGGGACTGCCAGTTAATGACATGATGCTTTATCCTGAAACAGACATGGAAGACATTCGCCAACAAATTGCTGAGCTAGAACCGGATTTTGTTGTCATTGACTCCATTCAGACAATGAATGAACCCAGCTTGGACTCAATGACTGGTTCAGCTTCGCAAGTTAGAGAAGTCACTAGCGAACTAATGAAAATTGCCAAAATGGATGCTATAACTGTTTTTGTGATTGGCCATGTTACAAAAGAAGGCGCGATTGCCGGACCCAAAATCTTAGAGCACATGGTAGATACTGTTCTTTATTTTGAGGGCGATGAACACCATGCCTACCGTATTTTACATTCTGTGAAAAATCGATTTGGTGCTGCTAATGAAATCGGCATGTTTGAAATGGTCAATAAAGGGTTACGCGAAGTGACCAACCCCTCAGCTGTATTTTTAGATGAACGTTTACCAAAATCAACTGGATCGGCAATTGTTGTCTCTCTTGAAGGAACAAGACCTATTTTGGCAGAAATTCAGGCTTTGGTTACGCCTACGGCTTTTGGTTATGCCAAAAGAACTACTTCGGGCATTGATTATAATCGGGCGGGATTATTGCTGGCTGTTCTAGAAAAACGAGGCAACTTGATGTTGCAAAATCAAGACGTTTATTTAACTGCTACAGGTGGAATCCGTTTGAACGAGCCGGCAGTGGATTTAGCAGTCGTGATGGCTATTGCTTCCAGTTATAAAAATCAGGAAATTTTGCCAACTGATTGTTTTGTTGGTGAAGTTGGTTTAACCGGCGAAGTAAGACGCGTCAACCAGATAGATGCACGGATTAAAGAAGCTGCTAAAACTGGTTTTAAACGTATTTTTATTCCGAAGCACAATATGCGTGCTAGCCTTAAAAAAGCTGGCATTGAAGTTATACCAGTTTCAAGCATTCCACAGGCCTTAAAATTGGTTTTAGGCTAACGAACATTGAACTTTTTATCTATTACGGGTAAACTTAAATTGTTTATATTTACTTTTGAAAGAGGCATAAATTTTGGTTAAACAAAAAATTCGGGTAAGGTATGCCCCGAGTCCAACAGGGCACCTACACATTGGTAATGCACGAACAGCGCTATTTAATTATTTATTTGCGCGTCATAACAAGGGCACTTTTGTCTTAAGAATTGAGGATACTGACCAGAAGCGTAACGTTGCGGGTGGCTCAGAGTCGCAAATGGAAAACCTGCACTGGCTTGGTATTGATTGGGATGAAGGACCTGATAAGGGTGGAGATTATGGCCCGTATCGCCAGTCTGAAAGAAAAGACATTTATAATAAATACATTAAGCAGCTGGTTGACGAGGGTAAAGCTTATTACTCTTATAAAACTGAGGAAGAATTAGAAGAACAGCGTGAAGAACAACGGGCAATGGGCATTGCACCTCACTACACATACGAATATGAAGGAATGACGGCAGAAGAGATTGCTGAAAAGCAAGAGCAGGCAAAGGCAAAGGGCTTAAAGCCGGTTGTTCGTATCCATATTCCTGAAATGGAAACATATTCTTGGGATGATATTGTTAAGGGACATCTTAGTTTCGAATCTGATACCATTGGCGGTGATTTTGTCATTCAAAAACGTGATGGTATGCCTACATATAACTTTGCAGTGGTAATTGATGATCATCTGATGAAAATTACTCATGTTTTACGAGGAGATGATCATGTTTCCAACACCCCAAAGCAGCTTGCAGTTTATGAGGCATTAGGCTGGCAGCCACCAAAGTTTGGTCATATGACTTTGATTATTAATTCTGAAACTGGTAAGAAACTTTCTAAGCGTGATGAATCTGTTTTACAATTCATTGAGCAATATAGAGACCTGGGCTATCTGCCTGACGCAATGTTTAACTTTATCACATTATTAGGCTGGTCTCCGGTAGGTGAAAGCGAGATTTTCAGCCAGCGTGAATTGATCAAGCAGTTTGATCCTTCACGTCTGTCAAATTCCCCAGCAGCTTTTGACCAGAAAAAGTTGGAGTGGATTAACAACCAGTATATTAAAAAGGCTGATCGTGATACGCTTTTAGACTTAGCACTAAACAATTTGCAGGAAGCAAATTTGGTTGAAAAAGATCCCAATCCAGAAAAATTGGAGTGGGTCAGACAATTAGTTAACATTTATTCTGTACAAATGTCTTATACCAGGCAAATTGTTGACTTGGCAAAAATTTTCTTTAATGCTCCTAAGGACTTAAGTGAAAAAGAAATTGCAGAAATTCGTCAAGATGAAGCCAGACCCGTAATTGAGGAATTTAAAAAGCAAATTGATTTAATTCCACGGTTTACTGCTCCTCAAATAATGAATGCTGTACAAGCAACTCGCAAGGCAACAGGAATTAAGGGTAGGCGCTTGTTTATGCCAATAAGAATTGCTACTACCAGGTCAATGGTGGGACCAGGAATTGGTGAAGCTATGGAGCTGTTAGGCAAAAAACGGGTGTTAGAACATTTAGATTTAACTCTGAAGCAAATGAGTGAAAACGGCTTATAGTTATCAAAACAGCGTATTATTCTATTATTAAATGGGAGTAATACGCTGTTTTAACTTACTATTAGGCAAAACCTGATATGCCAAAAAATAAGATAGTAAACTTTTGGTTAAAAAAATTGCTTAAGGTTTCTGGTAAAATTAAGATATAGAGTTTGGAAAGGTCAGTTAGCCACAGTGAAAATTTACAACACTTTAACTAATACTAAAGAGGAATTTAAGCCGATCACCCCAGGTCAGGTAACAATGTATGTTTGTGGACCAACAGTATATAATTACATTCACATTGGTAATGCCAGGAGCGTCATTGCATTTGATACCATCAGACGCTATTTGGAATTCCGGGGTTTTAAGGTAAAATTTGTGTCTAATTTTACTGACGTAGACGATAAAATGATCGCTGAAGCTAAAGCTGAAAATGTTACGGTACCTGAATTAGCTCAGCGCTACATTAAAGCATATCGTGAAGATATTGCAGCCTTAAATGTTGAGCCGGCAACACTTAATCCACGGGCAACTCACGAAATCACAGCAATTATCGCTTTTGTTAAGAAACTGATTGCTAACGGTTATGCTTATGAGTCAGATGGGGATGTTTATTTTCATACCAGAAAATTTAAGCATTATGGCGCCCTTAGTAGCCAAAATATTGCAGAGCTTGAAGAGGGTGCTTCTGAGCATGTTAATGAAGAAGAACAAAAGCGTAAAGAAGACCCAATAGATTTCGCTTTATGGAAAAAACAAAAGGAACCTGATGAAATAGCTTGGGGTTCTCCTTGGGGCAAGGGCCGTCCCGGTTGGCATATCGAATGTTCAGTTATGGCTACAAAATATTTAGGCGAAACAATTGATATTCATGGTGGTGGTCAAGATTTGGAATTTCCTCATCATGAAAATGAAATTGCTCAAAGTGAAGCAGCAACTGGTAAAACCTTTGTCCATTACTGGATGCATAATGGTTTTGTTACAGTTGGAGCAGATGCTGAAAAAATGTCTAAGTCACTGCATAATTTTGTAACTGTGCATGATTTGCTAAAAGAAATTGATCCACAAGTATTGCGCTTCTTTATGGCCAGTGTGCAATATCGCAGGCAAATTAATTATGCGACAGATAATTTAAAACAAGCTCAAATTATTTTACAGCGATTTAAGAATACTCTTAACAATCTTGAATATCGCCTTAAAGATGGTTCAACAAGCAAAAAGTCAGAAATTTTAGTCAATAAAATTCAAGACACTCAGCATAAATTTATTAATGCTATGGATGATGACTTTAATGTTCAGAACGCTTTAACCGCCATTTATGATTTATTACCGGAAATTAATGCTAATATTAATGCCGAAAATGCTGATAAAGATGCTCTTAAAAAAGCGGCTAAACTTTTGACAAGCTGGTTAGCTGTTTTCGGGATAGATGTACAGCGCTTAATTACCGCTGAAAATCAAAATGATGATGAGCAAGTTCAGAGACTAATTAAAAAGCGCGAAGAAGCGCGTAAAAACAAGGATTGGGCTCAAAGCGATGCGTTACGGGATGAACTCAAACAAATGGGTATTACAGTAGAAGATACACCACAAGGAACAAGGTGGTTACGTGAATCAAACTAAAAAAATGATAGAAAATGATGTTAATCCAGATACTCTAAACGGGCAAACATTAGCTTATCTGGGGGATGCAGTTTACGAAATCTTTATTAGGAGGCATTTAATTAAATGTGGCATTGTTAAACCTCAAGTCTTGCAAAGAAGAGCTACTCATTACGTATCTGCCAAAGCACAGGCTGCGTTAATCACCAAACTTCAGGAAGATAATTTGCTTACTGAAGGTGAAGTGGCGACTTTTCATCGTGGTCGAAATTCGAAAACCTATACTAAAGCAAAAAATACCAGTTTAGCTACTTATCAATTATCCACAGGTTTTGAAGCTGTTTGGGGTTACTTAGAACTCTTGAACAAAAAAGATCGTATAGAGCAGCTGACCGAATGGTGTATTAAAACTATTGAAAATGGGGGCATAGAGGAATATGACTTCAAGTGACAAAGACTTTGTTTTTGGCAGGCATGCAGGCCTGGATTATTTAAAAACTCAAGATGCCGATCATATCAACAAAATATTTTTACAGCAGGGCATTAAAGAAAATTTTGCCAATCAGGTATTTACCTTAGCTAAGCAGAAGGGGTTAATTGTCCAAACGGTACCCAAAAATAAGTTGGATAGACTGGTGCAGGGTGAGAATCATCAAGGTTTGGTATTAACGGTAGCTAGTTTTGAATATGCCGATCTGGATCAACTGCTCAATCAATTTGACCGCAGCAATCACGAACCGTTTTTACTGATGCTTGATTCAATTGAAGATCCTCATAATTTGGGCTCCATTTTGAGAACAGCAGATGCTACTGGAGTCGATGGCATTATTATTCCTAAAAGACGTGCTACCGGATTGACTTCTGTTGTAGCTAAAACTTCAACTGGAGCAATTGATTACGTGCCAGTAGCCAGGGTAAATAATCTGGTGCAAACTGCGAAGATATTGAAAAAACGGGGCTACTGGCTTTTTGGTACTGATATGAAAGGTACAGATTATCGACAGTGGAACAGTAATGGCAAAACTGTTTTGGTAATCGGCAATGAAGGCAAAGGAATTTCACGCCTTCTTAAAGAGCAGATGGACCAAATGCTGACTTTACCTATGGTGGGTCATGTGCAATCACTGAATGCTAGTGTTGCGACAGGCGTTTTGCTTTATCAGATGCTTAACAGCCGCAATCCTCTTAAATAGTTTTACTTACACTCTGATTAATCAGAGTGTATTTTTATGGTCAAATAAAGTAATATTCTCTTTTTTATTTAATGCGCTTTCAACAAATTTGGTTTTTTGTTGCAGCCGAGCTAACAGTAAAAAGTAGTTGCTGAGTTTGAACTTAGGTTCGATTTTTGGGCTTAGTTAGTTACTGTATTCTTCAATAAAAATTTAAATAGGAGCAAAGAAATGAAGAATACTGGGATAAATATTAAAAGTGAGGCGGAACTTATTAGGCAAATAAAAAATGGTGAGGATGAAGCTTTATTAGACTTATGTTTTCGCTATAAGCCATTAATTAACAAAGTGAAAGGCATGTATCACGTGCGCTATTATGACAACCAAGATTGGGAACAGGATGCAATGATTATTTGTCATGCTTCGGCGAAAAGTTTTGACTTAAATAAAGGAAAATTTGGCAGCTATTTTAAAACACGACTGATCAATCATGCACGCTCACTTGTGAGATATGATAATGCCTATCGCAGGCAAGCGTTAAAACAATCAGTTTCCCTAGAAACAGCCAAGAAAAACAATTTATTGCCTTTAAATAAATCATTTGTTTCTATACCAGAAATTCCTTTAAGTGAAAATATTGCTATTTTAACTGGCAAGTTGTCTACTTTAGAGACTAATGCATTGCTAATAGGCCTGGGTATAGTAAAACAAAAAGATGTTATCGAAAAATTAAAAATTAGTAAATTAACTTTATCAAGAGCACGCTCGCGTCTGGCGCAAAAAATGCGTCAAACATTGCTCGATTAGTTTTTTATAGTTCTCTTATAAAAAGTGCGGTATAATTGTTGTTGTAGAATAAATTTTAGGAGGTAGTTAAGATGGCAGATGAAGTTATGAAGACTGCATTGTTAGATCGTCACATGAAAGAAGTTTTTGACTGGAGTGACTCAGATATTCCAGTAAGAGATGCCCTTTGGGATTATTTTATGGAAAAGAATGGTAGAGATACCATCAAGACGGAAGAAGCTATGCTTCCATTCCTGAAAGACTCTGACGATAAAATCGAATCCTTCGTTAATGAAAATCTTAAGAAGTAAATCCGACTAATACAATGTTCTACGCACTGTGGTCACGCATTTGTTTGGCCACTATTAAGCAGCTGCTTGAAAGAGTAACTGCTTTTGTTATGTAATAAGTAAAATTCACAAGTAATTATTAAATTAATTGCTTAAGTTAGCCATTTTTGCTAAAATACAATAGTTTGGAAGTGAGATTATGGCAGTGAAAAAAGCATCATTAGCCTGCAGTATCTGCGGCTCGCGCAATTACTCTATCACCGCAAGTAAAAATCGCACTCAGCGTCTGGAATTAAACAAATTTTGTAAACATTGCGGTAAGATGACTTTGCATAAGGAAACGAGGTAGATTATGGTTAAGTTTTTTAAAAGTGTAGTTGAAGAAATGCGGTTAGTTACATGGCCAACTGCAAAACAAAACCGTCACGACACAGCAATCGTAATTGTTTCCTCAATTCTGTTTGCTGCTTACTTAGGTTTGCTTGATTTATTGTTCACCAATATTACACAAATAGTTATGTAATAGCACAGTTATATTGTTTGTGGTACAATTAGTTTGATTATAAAAGTCCTCTGACGCAAGAGGCTTTTTTGTTTGCCAAAAATAAAAGGAGAATTTCTAATAATGGTAGAAACAACTAAGAAGCAGTGGTATGTGCTTCACACTTATTCAGGATATGAAGATAAGGTTAAATCAGATCTATTGTCACGTGCACAAAGTATGGGAATGCAAGATTATATCTTTCGTGTTATGGTTCCTGAACAAGAAAAAATTGAAAAAGTAAATAATAAGAAAAAAGAAGTAGAAGAAAAAATCTTTCCGGGCTACGTTCTGGTGGAGATGGTAATGACGGATGAAAGCTGGTTTGTCGTGCGTAATACGCCAAATGTAACTGGCTTTGTGGGTTCACACGGTGGTGGCTCCAAACCATCTCCTCTTTTAGAAGAAGAAGTAAATAGACTCTTACGTCAACAAGGTGAACCGGCTAAAAGACCACAAATTGACTTTGAAGTTGGGGAAACTGTTACTATTATTGATGGCGCTTTTAATGGCGTTGAAGGCAAAATTACTGAAATTCAGCCTGATAAATATAAGTTGTTTGTTTCGGTTGACATGTTTGGCCGTGCTACTACCACTGAGCTTGACTATGATCAAGTGAAGAAGATTAGTTAATAAATAGGTCAATTATTGCAAAATTGCTAAATTGATGATAGTATATTAAAGTACTTTTATTATTGTGGGAGGAAAAGTAGGTAACTTTTCCATTTTAACCACGCACGGAATCAAGGAGGTTTTGACCGTGGCAAAGAAAGTTATAAATGTTGTTAAATTACAAATACCAGCTGGTGCTGCAACACCCGCTCCCCCAGTTGGTCCAGCTTTAGGTCAAGCTGGGATTAACATTGTTGGTTTTACTAAGGACTTCAATGCTAGAACTGCTGACCAAAAAGGCATGATTATTCCTGTAGTCATCACAGTATACGAAGATCGTTCATTTGAATTCGTTACTAAGACTCCACCAGCTCCAGTGCTTTTGAAGCAAGCTGCTAAGATTGACAAGGCATCCGGTGAACCTAATACTAAGAAAGTTGGTAAGGTAACCAAGGATCAAGTTAAGGAAATTGCTGAAACTAAGATGAAGGACCTTAACGCTGCTGATGTCGAAGCTGCTATGCGTATGATCGAAGGTACTGCTAGAAGCATGGGTATCGAAGTCGAAGACTAATCCTGTTATTTATAACAATTTAGGTGGGAGAGTTTAAACTCGCTTGACCACATATTAAGGAGGAAATCACATGCCAAAGCATGGTAAAAAATATTTAGAAGCTGCTAAAAAAGTAGATTCAAAGAAATTATATTCAGTTGCTGAAGCAATGAAGTTAGTTAAAGAAACTTCATACGCGGGCTTTGATGCTTCAGTTGAAGTTTCATATAACTTGAGCGTTGACCCTAAACAAGCAGACCAACAAATTCGTGGTTCACTTGTTTTGCCTAACGGTACTGGTAAGACTCAAAAGGTGATTGTTTTTGCTGAGGGTCCTCAAGCTGAACAAGCTAAGGCTGCCGGTGCTGATGAAGTTGGTTCTGACGACTTAGTTGAAAAAGTACAAAACGGTTACTTAGACTTCGATGTTGTTGTTGCTACACCAACAATGATGGCTAAAGTTGGTCGTTTAGGTCGTGTGCTTGGACCAAAAGGTTTAATGCCGAACCCTAAGACTGGTACCGTTACAATGGATATTGAAAAAGCTGTTAAGAACGTTAAGGCTGGTCAAGTTGAATATCGTGTTGACCGCCAAGCTGCTATTCATGCTGCTATCGGTAAAGTTTCATTTACTGATGAACAATTAGTTGAAAACTTTGATGCATTACGTGACGTTATTTTGCGTGCACGTCCTTCTGCAGCTAAGGGTCAATACATTAAGAGTGTAGCTGTGGCTGCAACGTTTGGACCTGGAATTAAGCTAGATCCGCTAAACTTGGATTAAAATTAAATAACTGATGGAAAACAACTTGTCTATTTGGCAAAGTTGTTTTTTTATCTCTTTGCGAGTATTTATGATTGGTCAATAATGAAAGTTTTGATAAACTAGAGCTGAATTTATTTGTCTAATTGAGGGAATTATTATGAAAAAAAATAATTTAGGCAAACTGCTAATATTAATGCTTTGTTTGCCATTTATTTTAATGGGATGTAGCCAGAGTCGGGAAAAAATAACAATAGTTGGCTCAAGTGCTCTGCAACCTTTAATAGAACAAGCAGGTAATGATTACCATTTAGCACATCTCAGCAGCAATATTGTCGTTCAAGGTGGTGGCTCTGGTACAGGACTAAGCCAAGTGCAAGCAGGGGCTGTGGAAGTTGGTACTTCTGATGTTTTTGCTGAAACGCAAAAGGGCATTGATGCTAAAAAGCTGGAAGATTACCCAGTTGCAGTTGTGGGAATTGTACCAATTGCTAATAAAGAGACTGGTGTTAAAAATTTATCCATCAAACAGCTTTCGGACATTTTCACAGGTAAAATCAAAAATTGGCGACAAGTAGGCGGTAAAAATCAATCAATCATTGTGATCAATCGTTCTCGCGGCAGTGGTACCAGATCCACGTTTGAAGATCTTATCTTAAAGGGAAAAGAGGCTGTTAATTCTCAGGAACAAGATTCTAATGGTACTGTAAAAAAGATTGTTAATTCAACTCCGGGTACTATTTCTTATATTTCTTTCCCATATGCCAATGACCAAAATATTCAAAAGATTAGTATTAACCACATTCAGCCTGATAATAAAAATATTCCTACGAATAAATGGCCTCTTTGGTCTTATGAGCACATGTATACGAAGGGCAAGCCCAATAAAGCAACAGCTGCGTTCATCAAATACGTATTAAGTAAAAAAGTGCAGAGGGATTTAGTTCCAAAAATTGGTTATTTAAGCATTCACGAAATGAAAGTTACGCGTGATAGTCAAAACAAAGTTACAAAGATAGGTAATTAAGATGGCAAAAAAAGAACAAGACTTACAACAAGTGGTTGAAGATGCACTTGCTGAGCAAAAAGTACCACATGTTAAGTTTAAAGGCATTGATCCAAGAAATATTGATGTTGACCGCCTGACCAAGCCTTCAAAAGAAACCAGACAGGAACGCTGGGGCAAGGGATTAACTTTTTTGGCGATTATTCTAATTGGAGTATTGATAGTTGCTATCATTGGCTTTGTAGGAATGCATGGTTTAGCTACATTTATTGATAATAAAGTTAATGTTTTTCATTTTCTCTTTTCAACTGATTGGAATCCCGGAGCGGGTAAAAACCATGTTGGTGCAGCTGCAATGATAGTTACTTCTTTTGCTGTAACACTGCTGGCAGCGATAATTGCAACTCCATTTTCGATTGCAGTAGCTTTATTTATGACAGAATATGTATCTGGCAAGAGAGTACAAATATTGCAATCCTTTATGGAACTGTTAGTAGGCATACCATCTGTAGTTTACGGCTTTATTGGCTTGATGGTAGTAGTCCCCGCAGTTAGAGCCGTTTTTGGCGGAACAGGGTTTGGCATTTTGACTGCAACTTTAATTTTATTTGTAATGGTGCTGCCTACTATCACATCACTAACAGTGGACGCTTTTAAAGCAATTCCTAAAGAATTACGCAAATCTTCAGCTGCTTTAGGTGCAACAAAATGGCAGACAATCTATCATGTTGTTTTAAGAGCTGCACGTTCACGCATTATGACAGCAATCATTTTTGGTATGGCTCGTGCTTTTGGTGAAGCTTTAGCTGTGCAAATGGCAATTGGAAATGCAGTCTTAATGCCATATAACTTAGTTAGTCCGGCAGCAACATTAACTAGTCAGTTAACCAGTCAGATGGGCAATACGGTTATGGGAACCTTACCCAATAATGCATTGTGGTCTTTGGCGCTTTTACTCTTGATAATGTCTCTTGTGTTCAATTTCTTAGTTCATCTAATCGGAAAGAAGGGTTAGTGGTATTATGAATGCGAAAAAAACTAACCGAATTGCTGCTGGCGTGATTTATTTTCTCGTTGGGATAGTTATCTTATTGTTAATCGGAATAATTGGTAACATCTTGATAACGGGTGTGCCGCATTTGTCATGGCATTTTCTGAGCTCCGAATCTTCTTCTTTTAAAGCAGGAGGTGGAATACGGGACCAGCTATTTAACTCGTTATATCTTTTATTATTGACTTTATTAATTTCATTACCAATCGCTTTAGGTGCTGCTATTTATCTGGCAGAATATGCTCCAGATAATTGGTTTACGCAATTAATTAGAACTACAATCGAAATTTTAAGTTCCTTACCATCAATAGTTGTCGGACTTTTTGGTTATCTGCTATTTGTGGTACAGTTTGGCTTGGGCTTTTCGATTTTAGCAGGAGCTTTGGCCTTAACTTTCTTCAATCTACCTACTTTAACCAGTAACATAGAAGAGGCTATTAAGGGTGTACCTCAAACTCAGCGTGAAGCAGGATGGGCTCTAGGTTTATCAAACTGGAAAACCATTAGGGGTATAGTTTTACCGGCAGCGCTGCCTGGAATAATCACTGGCGTCATATTAAGTGCCGGCCGTGTATTTGGTGAAGCTGCAGCATTAATTTATACTGCAGGACAAAGTGGCTCTACCGTTGATTATTCTAATTGGAATATATTCAGTCCTACTAGTTTTTTAAATATTATGCGACCCGCTGAGACTCTTGCGGTTCACATTTGGAAAGTTAATACTGAAGGTATTATTCCTGATGTTAATGTGGTTTCTGCTGGAACATCAGCTTTATTGGTAATTGTTGTCATCATCTTTAATTTTGGTGCCAGAGCACTAGGAAATTGGATATATAAACGGCTGACAGCCGCTAAAATAAAGTAAGGAAGCTTTTTATGGAAAATTGGCAAGATCAAAAAAGCTATATTAAGACTTTTACTGAAGATGAATGTGCAATTTCTACCCAAGATCTAAGTGTATTTTATGGTGGGACTGTACAAAAGCTTTTCAATGTTAGTTTAGGTTTTAAGAAAAATACTATTACTGCTTTGATTGGAGCTTCAGGTTCAGGCAAATCAACTTTCTTGCGCTCGCTTAATCGTATGAATGATCGGGTAGCGCGTGTTGACGGCAGCATTATGTTTCATAGTCTTGATGTTAATCAAAGTAAAATTAATGTTTATGAACTACGTAAGGCAATTGGTATGGTCTTTCAAAAACCTAATCCTTTTCCAAAATCGATTAGGGAAAACATTACTTATGCCTTGAAAGCAAATGGTCATCGCAATAAGAAGAAACTTGATCAGATTGTCGAAGAAAGTCTTAAAGCTGCTGCCTTATGGGATGAGGTTAAAGACAAACTCGATCAGAGTGCTTTGGCACTTTCCGGTGGTCAGCAACAAAGACTCTGTATTGCACGAGCGATCGCTTTAAAGCCGGAAATTTTACTTTTGGATGAGCCTGCAAGTGCTCTTGATCCAGTTTCTACTGCTAAATTGGAAGACACTTTAAAGCAATTGCGGAAGAAATATACTATGGTAATGGTGACTCACAATATGCAGCAAGCTTCAAGAATTAGTGAGTATACTGCCTTTTTTCATCTGGGACATGCGTTAGAATATGATACGACTACTAATATTTTTACTAATCCGCAAGGTGAGATTACTGAAAAATACATTCAGGGTAGTTTTGGATAAAAAGGGGCGGTAATAATGACATATGTGATGGAAGCCAAAAACGTTAAATTAAAATACGGTGATTTTGAAGCTTTACACGGAATCAGTTTAGCATTTCCCGCTCAAAAGTTGACTGCTTTGATTGGGCCTTCTGGCTGCGGCAAATCTACCTTTTTACGTTGTCTAAATCGCATGAATGATGATATTGATGGTATTAACATTACTGGTGAAATTTTATTAGAAGGAAAAGATATTTATAATTCTCATATTGATTTGGTAGGATTGCGTAAAAAAGTGGGGATGGTATTTCAACAGCCCACGCCTTTTCCGTTTTCAGTCTTTGATAACGTAGCTTATGGTTTGCGCATAGCTGGCGTTAAAGATAAAGAATTAATTAAGCAGCGAGTTGAAGAAAGCTTGAAGCAAGCTGCCATTTGGAGTGAAACTAAAGACAGCCTGCAGCGCAGTGCCCTTGCTTTTTCAGGTGGTCAGCAGCAGCGTATATGCATTGCACGTGCATTAGCTATCAGGCCAGAAGTAGTTTTGCTTGATGAACCAACATCTGCTCTTGATCCAATTTCTAGTGCTGAAATTGAGGAGACTTTAATGGCGTTAAAGCAAAAATATACTTTTATTATGGTGACACACAACTTGCAACAAGCGAGTCGAGTTTCTGATCAGGTAGCATTTTTAATGAATGGTGAATTGATTGAATCCGGCTCGACACAAGAAATGTTCTTAGCACCGCAAAAAGAAATAACAAATAATTATCTTAACGGCCGTTTTGGCTAATATGGAGGTGGATTATGCACGAAATATTTTTAGACGAATTGAAAAAATTGAACGCACAGTTTATGGAGATGGGAGTTTTAGTAAATGACCTGATCGATAAGGGTACACGTTCTTTCGTCGAACATGATAAAAAAACAGCTCAACAAATGATTGCAGAAGACAAGGAAGTCGCAAAAGAAGCAGTTAAAATTGAGAAAAAGGCTTTGGAATTAATGGCATTGCAACAGCCGGTTGCAACAGATTTCCGCGTTGTTATTAGTATCTTAAAAGCTACAACGGACTTAGAAAGAATTGGCGAAAATGCAAACAGTATTGCCGTTGAGACTGTCAGAGTCAAAGGTAACCCACGTCTGCCAGAAGTTGAAAAAGTAATTTCCAACATGACCCATCAAGTACGTGAAATGTTGGTTCAAGTGTTAACTGCTTATGTTCAAGAAAATGAAAAAGATGCCAGAAAAATGGTACTTGGGCATGCTAAAGTTTTTAAGGACTATAAAAATGCCAGACAAATGATTATTGATGGAGTAGAGCAAGAACCTGATGCTGCTGTGGCATCAGCTAGTTACTTTGTTATTATCAGGCTGCTTGAAAGAATTAGTGATCACATTGTAAATTTGGCTAGTTGGGTTATTTATAAAACTTCTGGTGAATTATTCGAGTTAATTAAACCTAAAAAGAAATAATTGACTTGCATTTAAAATGTAATCCTGTTATATTTAATAAAGTAAATTCTACCTAAGACTCGGGTGGCATGACGCCTTAATATCCCGCCGAGGCCAGAAGATAATGAAGAGTTTATAACTCCATGTCTTTCTTGGCATGGAGTTTTTTAAGGCCTTATGGAATTTATTAATAAATTTAATGGAGGTGAAATAGATTGAGTAAAGCTGCTATTGCTGAAAAAGAAAAGTTTGTTGATGCATTTGCTGAAGAGCTAAAGGCTGCAAAAGCAATTTTGATAATTGATTACCTTGGTTTAACTGTTGAAGAAGTTACTAACATGCGTAAGGAACTTCGTGAAAACGATGTTAACATGAAGGTGGTTAAGAATACTTACTTAAGACGCGCTGCTGCTAAGGCTGGCATTGAAGGTCTTGATGACACTTTTGTTGGTCCAACTGCTGTAATCTATACTGATAATGCTGATGATATTACAGAACCAGCTCGTATTGTTTCAAAATACGAAGATGACTATGATGTTATTGACATTAAGGGTGGTATGTTAGAAGGTAAATTGACTTCTAAAGAAGAAATCAAAGAGCTTGCTGCCATTCCTGGACGCGAAGGTTTACTGTCAATGCTTGTTTCTGTATTACAAGCTCCAGTACGCAATTTCGCATATGCTGTTAAAGCTGTTGCTGATTCAAAAGATGAATCTGCAGAATAAATAATATAATTTATATCTAAAAATTTTGGAGGATAAAATAAGTATGGCTTTAGATACTGATAAGATTATTGAAGACTTAAAAGGTGCTTCAATTCTTGAATTAAATGACCTGGTAAAGGCTATTGAAGATGAATTTGGTGTTTCTGCTGCTGCTCCAGTTGCTGCTGCAGGTGCTGCTGGTGGCGAAGCTGCTGCTAAGACATCATTTGATGTTGAATTGACAGAAGCTGGCCAAGAAAAGGTTAAGGTTATTAAGGCTGTCCGTGATATTACTGGACTTGGCCTTAAGGACTCAAAAGATCTTGTTGATGGCGCTCCTAAGAACGTTAAGGAAGGCGTTTCTGAGGATGAAGCTAACGACATTAAATCTAAGCTTGAAGATGTTGGTGCTACAGTTACATTGAAATAATTGTAGTCCGATCGGACAAGTTAAAAAAAGGCGTATTTGCAATTTGCAAATACGTCTTTTTATTTTTCAAGAGATTTTATTAAAATTGGACTTAAGCTAAAGGCTTTTAATTATTTTTTACATAATTCTTCTGACAATACCATCAGGATAGTGAACTGATAAATACTTTGAATTGCGTGAGTTCCAGAAATTGTCTTGCAGACTGGAAACTCCAACCCCACCGTTGTCAGTGTATGGACTATCATGTAAAAATAATCCTTTTCCGAGGTACATTCCAACATGGGCTAAATGACCATCGTCTTTATCATCGAAGAAAATGAGATCGCCACGTTTTTTGTTTTTATAATTAACGGGTTTGCCATTATAACATTGACTAAATGTGGTTGATCCTAGATGATGGCCTGCTTTAGTAAAAAGATAATTCATAAAACTAGAACAGTCAAAATGTCTTGATTTTTCATCATATTTGGAATGACCAATCATTTTTTCACCGATTTTGATAATGCGTTCAAGCGACTTTTTGTTGCCTTCTAGAGCCTTTAAATTATATTTGATATTTTGGCCTAAAATCCAATAATTTTTCCCTTGATGTTTAAAACGATAATATACTGCATGCAAGTTAGTATGGGCAATCATATTGACATGAACCCATTTATTCTTCAAATGCAAATTTTTGCTAGTTCCTATTTTTCTGGCATCATTAGTGTGGGCAGGCAAGTTATACAATTTGGCATTTCTGACAATTTTTATTTTATAATTGATTTTATTTTTAGTTAATAGAAACTGATTGAAAGCTTTTTTATTTAACCATCCGTACTTTGTCTTAACAAAAGTCCCTTTGTTAGTTTTGGCTAATTTGCTGTAACTAATTTGTCTTTTATACCAATTTTTGGCTGAACTCTTTTTGCCAGTTAATGTTTTACTAAAGCGATAATGGGTTTGCTAAATTTTACCACTACCTTTTTTCTTAGAATAGACAACCTTTGGCACTTCTTTGTGCTTTTTATTAGTGTTAATTGCCCCGTTTGAACCAGAGTTATTATCGTTCGTATTAGAATCTTCTATCTGATTATTGTCAGAATTAGAATCATCACTAGTGTCAGAATTAGATTGAGTTTGCTCTTTTTGCTCATTGTTCTGCTGATCAACAATACTTGGTGTATTAGTAGTTGCAGCAGAAACTCTTTCATTAAAAATAAATGTGCTCATAAGCGATAAGCTGATAGCCACTAAAAATAATTTGGATTTGCTTAACATTTTAGCTCCAATCAATTTTAAAAAAATTTAACTATATTTACCATTTTATAATATAATAAAATTTATAGTTAATTAATTTTAAAATATCACTTGTAATTTTAAATTTGAAAATGTTTAGGGAGGTATAGGTGCAAGTCAAAAATAAGTGTATTTGTGGCTTTTTTTTGGTAATAGTAGCTTTTTTCGTTAGCGCTTCAGTAGCTCATGCTGATGAAACCATTCAAATAGACAGCAATAGTGCAAACAATGAAGTGGATCAAAAAATTAAAAAGAAAAAACATAAAACTACAGTTTATAGTCACACTCAAGACAAATCAGTTGGCCAATATACTAAGTATATTCATGGAAAAAAGCCTAAAACCAAAGCAAAAGCTTACCTAGTTTTGGATCGTAAAACTGGAGAAGTATTGTTGGCAAAAAATGCGAAGAAGCGCTATTTAACAGCATCTACTGGGAAACTAATGACGATTTATTTAGCCAGGCGCAAACTTGCCCGTAATCCGCATGATTGGAAAAAAAAGCTCAAGTTTTCTAGCTCTTTGGTAAAAATGGCCAAGAATCCTAACCTTGACTGCTTTCATGTAAAAAAAGGCAAAAAGTATACTGTCAAAGAGATCATGTCTTCAGCAATAATTGATTCCGACAATAACTCTACAATTCGATTGGGTCAATGGGTTGCAGGTTCAAATAAGAAATTCATCAAAATGATGAATAAACAGGCAAAGCTATGGCATCTTTCTGCAAATTTCGTATCAGCTTCAGGGCTTGAAAACAGTGATTTAGCACCTTATGGTTATTATGTTAAAGGTGCTTGGAGTTCAGGAAACTTATTGTCGGCAAAAGATCTAGCAATAATTGGTTATCATGTTGCTCATGATTATCCCAGTTTGATGAGATTTTTTGCCACACCTGGGATGTATGTGGCAGGCCAGAAATTACATAACTATAATGATACGTTACCTGGTCGTAAGTATAACGTTAAATCCTTAAAAACAGACGGTATGAAAACAGGTTGGACGCCACGCTCAGGCTATTGTTTTGTTGGTAGCTATAAAAAAGGCACTGGAAGAATTGTAGTTGTACTGCATGACAAAAATGAGTTTTCAGATGCCAATAAATTAGTAAAATTTACGTATAAGCATCGTAGTTAGTCGACATATTAAAGAAGGTGAGTAATGGATAGTGAAAATAAAAAAGAATAAATTTGTAATAGTTAGCTTTTTAATTATTCTTGGCGGATTCATATTAAATTTTGGGCAAAAGAAAATCTTTGCAAAATCAGTTAATGAAATTCCACAGGAATATATGCGTAAACCGATTAGTTATACTAAATCTTCTGAAATTAAACCATATCCTCATGGGATGAGCGCTAAAAAAGATAAGATAGTAGTTTCATTAAAAAAGCAACGCGCGTATTTGATCCGTGGTCGCAAAACCAGATACGAATTTTATGTTTCAACTGGAGCACATAACTCAACACCTAAGGGACATTTTCGTATTAATACTTATCGGGCACCGTGGTTTTATTCTGCCAGTGAGAAAATGGGTGCAAGATTTGCGGTGGGCTGGCTGCAAGGCGGCTTATATCTTTTTCATGAAAATCCACGGAATATTCACCACAAATTAATTAAAAAGGTAGCTAACAAATTAGGTAAAAAGCCAACCTCTCATGGTTGTATTCATTTAAGCACAAGCGATGCAAATTGGCTCTATCAAAAAGCACCCACTGGACTAAGAGTTATTATTAAATAAAGGAGAAAGCAATGAAAAAATTTAATTATCGTAAAACTGTCGCAGTACTATTAACTTTTACAAGCATGGCAAGCGGTCTGTCTTTTGGCTCAACGACCACAGAAGCTAAGAAAGTTTCCAGCAGGGTGGTTTTGAAAGCACCAGCTGTTAAAAGGGTAAAAGTCAAAAAAAGAACATATTACTATAATAAAAAAGGCAAGAAGTTAAAGAAAAAGATTTTAAAAAAGGGTAAGAAGCTAACAGTTGTTAAAAAAGCCAAAAATATAAAAGGGAAAAAATTTTATCGGGTAACTAAAAATAGATTTGTTCTGGTAAAAGATGTTGCAAATATTAAGTCAAAGGTTAAAAAGCCACAAAAACAGCCTGTAAATCAACCTACTCAATCTAATCCAGGCAATTCTGCCAATCCTGTAGATACTAATACACCAGCAAGTTCAGCTAATACAGGCACAACGCAACCTGCTCAAAATAATTCCTCAATTGCTGATTTTTCAATTAGTGAATTTAGGCAAGAGTTTTTAAAAGAATTAAATAATGAAAGAACAAAACAGGGGTTAAATACAGTAACAGAAGATTCTCGTTTAGATGAAGTTGTACAGGAAAGGACCAAACTACTGCCTAATAATTTTGCTCATGTGGATGCGAATGGAAAATTTATCTTAAATGACTTCTTTGATAAGGCCGGAATTAGTCGTAACAGTACCTCTGAATGTCTAGCGATGTTTCCTTGGGGTTGGACAATGGATCATTCAAGTAACCAGCTTGTTGAGGCTCCACATGGTGGCACTAGTGCTTTAGTAGCTGATAACATGGTTTATGAGTATATTTATGATGACGCTGCATCCAATTGGGGTCACCGTGACATTCTGCTTAATCCTAAGGATAAGACAATTGGACTTGGTGCAGTAGTAGATAACAACAGCGATCAAATTTATTCATCGGTTGGAGTTACATATTAAGTAAAAAAATGTAGACTCGTCAAAGGTTGCCTGATAACAATGAAATACGACTGCTTTAATAAGCGATTTGATTAAATAATATTAAACGTCCTTTGGGGTAAAAATGAAACATCTTAAACCTGCCAAAATTTTGGCTTACATAACTATAGGGTTAGTCAGTCTAGCCTTGCCGTTTACTGCAAAAAGTTCTGAAATAAAGGCCTCTTATAATGAATACAATTATTATAGCCTTAAGCATCTAATTCCAAAAAAACATCCTAAAAAGTATGATTACTGCTATAAACTACAAAAAAAGGCCTCTAAAAAAGCCTATGCTAAGAATCCCTGGATTCATATGAATGGTTATGTTGTCACCGATCATAGTGGATACACAAAATACACTAAAAATATGAAACCAGTTAAATCTTCATATTATCCGAGATTTAAACAATTGAAGGCTCACGCGGTTAGTGCCGACTTTTCAAAAGGTAACTTCATCATGCACTATAAAACTAGGGATAATGCAATAATTCATGGCATAGCTTTTAAGAAAAAGCAGAATATCAAGGTCAAAAGAATTAAATTAACTCCTAATATTTTACTTAAAGCTTTTTATAAAGACTTTATTGACCCAAAAGGGGGTTTTAAATTAAAAAAGGGTAACGAAACAGATTTTCTGGCATCTAAAAAGCAAAAACACTTTTATCAGAATTGGAAGATTGATACCTCTGATACTATGAAAGATACCGTAGCTGATTTTATGGATACAGTTCGTTTTGGTGATGTTGAGATAAATGATCCCAGTTACGGCTATCATTATATATTCTTTAAAATAGATAAATTTAAAAAATATAAAAACTATGTGAAGTTTCGCATGCTTTACGGTATTTACTAAAATCCAAGAAACTAATTATGTTGGAAAACATCTTTTAAACATAATTAGTTTTTTTATATTTGCAAAAATTTATATGTCCGCTAAAATTATCTGGATAAGGTTTTAGAAATGAGCGAATTATGACTGAAAAACAAAACCAAATGTATTTTGCTGAGAATCCCACTTCTCAGCATGATGAGCATATAATTGATTATCAAGTCAACGGCATTGATCTCAAATTTACCACTGATGCCGGAGTTTTTTCGAAATTACGTGTTGATTATGGTTCAGGTGTTTTAATTAAAAAAATGGTTGATGTTGTTTTCCCACAAAACAATATTTTAGATGTTGGCACCGGATATGGGCCAATCGGTCTTTTTGCAGCTAAATTTTGGCCAAAGCAAACAGTAGAAATGATAGACGTTAATGAACGTGGATTGGACTTGGCGAAAAAGAATGCTGAGGTTAATCACATTCATAATGTCGCCATTTTTTCCTCTGATGTTTATAGTAATATTGCATCAGAAAAGAAATATGGCTTAATTCTGACTAATCCACCGATTCGAGCAGGTAAAGAAGTTGTTTCCAATATTTTGTCTGGTGCGAAAAATCATTTGGTAACTGATGGGGTTTTACTAGTAGTAATTCAGAAAAAACAAGGTGAACCGAGTGCACGTAAATTATTAACAAAAACTTTTGGCAACTGCACCATTTTAAAAAGAGATAAGGGTTACTATGTTTTGCAGGCGGTGAATAATTAATGCCATTTTCAAGTGCAGAAAAAAAAGACTTTATGCAATTAGCTTTTCAGCAAGCAAAAAAAGCCCAAAATTTGGGAGAAGTTCCAATTGGTGCGATTGTGGTAGCTCCTGATGGGCAAGTTATAGGTACAGGATATAACCGCCGTGAGCTGGATCAAGATTCTACGCAACATGCTGAAATGATTGCTATCAGGGAAGCTTGCAATAATCTTGGTACTTGGCGTTTAATAGACTGTAGTCTTTTTGTCACCCTAGAACCCTGTCCCATGTGTGCAGGTGCGATTATTAACTCTCGCCTTAAGAGTTTGTATTTTGGAGCACTTGACCCTAAAGCTGGTGCAGCCGGTAGCGTGGTTAATCTTTTTGATATCAAAAAGTTTAATCATCATCCCAACGTAATTCGAGGACTGTATCGTGAAGAAGCGAGTCAGATGTTAAAAGATTTTTTTAAAGAAATTAGGCGAAAACAAAAATCCGCAAAAGACTCCGGCAAAAATTTCGCAAATTAGTGGAAAAATACCTTGAAATACGTTAATATATCTTATGGGCAATGTTTGACTTCCAAAGCGTGTCAGGACCGGAAGGTAGCAGCACTAAGGTTGCTCGGGCATGTGCCTTTTATTAGACAATTACAAACTCTTAACTCTTTCGCAAGAGTTAAGAGTTTTTTACTAGGGAAGACTGATCAATGGCTTATCAAGCGTTATACCGCAAATGGAGACCGCGCACTTTTGCTAGTGTGATTGGTCAAAATGATATTACGGATACTTTGAAAAATGCAATTAAGCGCGGTACAATCTCCCATGCCTTTTTGTTTGCTGGTCCACGGGGAACTGGAAAAACTTCCTGTGCAAAAATTTTGGCTAAGGCATTGAATTGCAGCAATTTGCAAGATGGAGAGCCCTGTAATAAGTGCGCCAATTGTCTTGCAGCCGACAAGGGTGCAATGGCAGACATTATGGAGATCGATGCGGCTTCTAACAATGGCGTTGATGAAATACGTGATATTAGAGATAAAGTTAAGTATGCCCCAACTCAGGGTAAATACAAAGTCTACATCATTGATGAAGTTCATATGCTGTCAATGGGTGCGTTTAATGCTTTGCTTAAAACTCTTGAAGAACCACCAGAGCATGTTGTTTTCATTCTGGCCACTACGGAATTGCAAAAAGTGCCAGCAACCATCATATCAAGGACTCAGCGTTATAATTTTAAACGTATAACTCAAGCTGACCTTGAAAAAAGAATGAAGTATATACTTGAGCAAGAAAAAATCAATTATGATGAAAAAGCCTTAGCCGTAATTGCTCAGGTAGCTGATGGTGGTATGAGGGATGCCTTAAGCATTTTAGATCAGCTTTTAAGTTTTGATAAAAATAAAGTTGAATATGATGCAGCTCTGGAAATAACAGGTTTTGCTGATAAAGAAAAGATCGAACAGATTTTATTGGCAATTTTGAATAATGATCCAACTGAAGCATTGTCTTTGGCGCAGACAGAACTTGCAAATGGTGCCAGCTCAAAAAACATTTTAGATGAACTGATTGAAATGGCGACTAATGCGTTAATGGCTGTCAAAACTAAAGACAATAGTCAGAAAAACTTTTTGAACGCTGACTTTATAAAAAAGATACAAGATGTACATTCTGACCGCTATTTTCAAGTAATTGCATCAGCTAATACAGCATTAAATGATTTACGCTATACTAATCAGCAGCAGATTCCACTAGAGGTGTTTTTAGTTGAATGTGCTGGCAAACAAAATAGCAAAGTTGGTTCTAAAAATGTTTTGGCCGATTCGAAAAGTCAAAAGAATGCAAATACTGATTTGACAAGTGAATTGGAGGCACTAAAAAAGCAGATTGCAAACTTAACTAAAAAAGTTTCTAATTTAAGCAAAAAGCAAACTAAAAATAGCGATAAGATTTTTCATCTTGATAGTGCCGTTTCTGATCGAATTGATACTAATAAAAGTAAAAATTCCAAAGCAAAAACTGTTCCCAAACCTAAAAAAACAGTCAGAAGTAGAAAAAAGGCTAATGAGCAAAATCGGAAACAGGTTTATCATGTCTTAGAAAATGCCACAAAGGATGATCTTGTAGCTATCAAAAATGTTTGGCCTGATCTGCAATCAGTTTTAGGAGTATCACAACGTGCTTTGCTAGATGTGCTAGAACCTGTTGCAGCCAGTTCAGATCAGGTAGTAATGAAATGCAAATATACTCTTTGGTTTGAAAAAGCCAGTGAAGATGGTAATTTACTAGATGTATTGACAGATGAAATTGCTAAATTTACTAAACATAGCTATGAAATAGTGCTGGTACCTGATGAGGACTGGTCCACTGTGCGTACAGAGTTTTTACAAAAGCATGGTAAAGAACTACTTAATAAACAAAAACAATCAGATTCAGGTTCTGAACAAGACGCCTCAAGCAATCAGGTTGTAGAAAAAGCTAAAGAGCTATTTGGTGACACAGTAAATGTTAAAGACTAAAATTTAAAGGAGAAATTAATATGAGTAAAAGACCTAATTTTGGGGCTATGGGCGGCATGAATATGCAACAAATGATGAAGCAGGCTAAGAAGTTGCAGGAGCAAATGGCGCAAGAACAAGAAAATATTACTGCACAGGAATTTGTAGGCAAGTCTGCAGATGATTTAGTCGTAGCTACTTTTAGTGGTGATCGCAAATTAAAAAATATTACTATTGATAAAGATGCGATTGACCCTGATGATCCTGATATGTTGCAAGATTTGATTATTGATGCGGTTAATAAAGGATTAGCAGAAATTGACCAAGCTACCCAACAGAGTTTAGGCAAATATACGAAGGGCATGATTTAATTGCAGTATCCAGCACCGATTGCGCATTTAATTGATTCTTATATGAAGTTACCTGGTATTGGTGAAAAAACAGCAACAAGGCTTGCTTTTTATACTCTTGATATGCCAGATGAAGACGTTCATAGTTTTAGTACTGCACTAAAAGAGGTGAAAGAAAAACTTCACCGTTGCTCTATTTGCGGCAACATTACAGAAAAAGATCCGTGTACTATATGCAGTAATCCTGAACGTGATCAATCGACCATTATGGTAGTTGAGCAGCCTAAAGACGTGATGGCTTTTGAAGATATGGGTGAATATAATGGGCTATATCACGTTTTGCACGGGGTTTTATCACCAATGGATGGTATTGGCCCAGAAGAAATTAATATTAAGTCATTAATAGTTCGGCTGCAAAAGCAGGATCGCGTAAAAGAAGTCATTTTGGCTTTAAATTCAACTCCAGAAGGAGAATCAACAGCCATGTATATTAGTAAACTAATCAAACCAGCTGGTATTAAAGTAACCAGGCTAGCAGCAGGCTTGGCTGTAGGCAGTGATATTGAATACGCTAATTCAATTACCTTAAAACGAGCAGTACAGGGGAGAACTTCAATCTAATGGCACGTAACAAAATAAAAAATATGGGTGATGAGTGGTTAATGGCTACTATTGAAGACTTGCAGGAAAAGATTGCTGTTCAAAAAAATCTTGATCCGACAACACTAGATATGTCTGAAGACAATGTAGTGACAGGTAAAATTTTAAGAGCCAAGTATTCATTTTTATATGATGAAGCGCGACATCGTCATACAAGATTTAGTGGTTTTACCAATGCAATTTCTGACTAAAGTCCTTTTTCAAAAGGGCTTTTTATTTTGATTAAAAATTAAAAGTACGTTGGGGTGTTCATATAAAGATAACTCTTGTAAAATAGAGACATGGAGAGTTTTATGAAGAGTTATTTTATCAGTTTCGAAGGACCAGATGGGTCAGGAAAAAGTACAGTTTTAAAGCAAGTCGTGGCGGAAATTGGGCCTAGGCTTAAGACACAATATCTAGTAACCAGAGAACCAGGAGGTTCAAAAATTGCTGAGAAAATCCGGCAATTAATTTTGGATCCGGTTAATGAAGAAATGTCTGCCAAAACTGAAGCATTGCTTTATGCAGCTTCTCGCAGTCAGCACATGTTTGAAACCGTGATACCAGCACTTAAAGCAGGTAAAATAGTTTTTTCAGATCGTTTTGTTGATAGTTCATTAGCCTATCAAGGAGCAGGCCGAGAATTGGGTGTTGCTGCAGTAAAACAGATTAATGATTTTGCTACAAGTAAAATTGAACCCGATCTAACTATTTTTTTAGATGTTAAACCGCAAGTTGGATTAACCAGAATTGCTAAAGAAAGAGCCGGTCAAGAAGATCGTTTGGAACAGGAAAAATTAAATTTTCATCAAAAAGTTTATCAGGGTTATCAAGAAGTAATTAAGGCTCATCCTGAAAGAATAAAGGTTGTTGACGCAAATAAACCTTTTAATTTAGTAGTAGAGGATTGTGTTAAAATAATTGCAAACCGATTACCAGTAGATTTGTTAAAGGACTGATTAAAATGAAGTTAATAGTTGCAATTGTTCAAAAAGAAGATGCTAATAGATTGCAGCGTACTTTTGTCAAAGAAAATATTCGTGCGACTAAGCTGGCTACAACTGGCGGATTTTTAAGTGAAGGTAACACTACTTTTCTTATCGGAATAGATAATAAACATGTCAAGCAGGTTTTGCGCATCATTAAGGAAGAGTCTAAATCCCGTGAAGAATATATGAATCCTAATTTGGTGATGACAGGTTTTGAAATGAGTAGCCAACCAGTTAAAATAACAGTTGGTGGGGCCACTTGTTTTGTTTTGCCTGTTGAAGAATTCAAGCAATTCTGATGTTTGTCAATATTCAAGAAAGGGGCAAGAAGCAGTCTGAACTTTTGCGACAAGCTTTTGAGCAAAACAAATTGGCGCATAGCTATTTATTTGTTGATGCCAATGAAATTCAGGCATTAAATACTGCCTATTGGCTAGCTTGCCTTTTTAATTGTAGTGGCACTGAAAAACCGGATGGTACGTGTCAGAATTGCAGGCAAATTATTTCCGGCAACCACCCTGATGTGTTACTGGTGAAGCCTGAAAGCAAGCAGAATTTGGGAATCGATCAGGTGAGGCTTTTAAAGGAAGAATTAGCTAAAAGTCCAGTTCAAAGCAACGTGCGTTTTTTTATTATTAATGAAGCCCAGAAATTAACTTTGCCAGCGGCTAATGCTTTACTTAACTTGTTGGAAGAACCTATCGCACCTGTTGTTACTATTTTAATTACAAATAATACCGATCAAATTTTGCCCACAATTCGTTCACGTACTCAGATTATTAATTTTACTAATAATGAAAAAGAGAATGGCAAAAGCGCGGAATTGCTGGCAAATGGGTTTAGTCCAAGTGAAGTTGACTCATTGGAAGATACTGCTAAGTTAGATAAAAAGACTAGGTATTTTTACCAAGAAATGCTTGAAAACAATTCACTTTCACTTGTGAGTGCACATCAGTTAGCGGAAATGGCTAAAAGCAAAAGTGAGCAAAATTATATTCTTTTTTTACTTAAAAAATGGGCTCAAGCTGAATTAAACAGCAGTAATCAAGAAATCGGGGCAAGGATGTTAAAGTATTTGCTTGAAATTGACAAAATGCAGTACAGCAATGTCAATTTTCGCAATTTATTGGACTTTCTTGCTTTGCAATGGAAAAGGTAGGTGTTTAAGGTGGATTCTTATTCAAAGTTAGAGCAACTTCATGATTCAATGGTTAGCATGACCAAAACAATCGAGAGTTTAGAAAATAGTATTTTGGAAACATTGAAAGAAAATACTGAGTTAAAAGTAGAGAATCAGTTGCTGCGTGAAAAAATGGACAAAATGAATAATGCCCACAATAACACCGTTAAAACTCAGAGTGGTCTTGAATCTTTACGGCAAATTTACAGTTCAGGTTACCATATTTGCAATATGTACTATGGCTCTCACCGTGACCCCAATACTGACTGCATGTTTTGTTTGGATATTCTTGATAATTTTGGCGAAAAGAAGAAAAAACATTAAAGGATTGATTAAATGCAAAGGCAAAGTAGTTATGGCCAAGACAGCGGCAAACTTTATTTAGTGCCAACTCCGATAGGTAACCTTGAAGACATTACCCTTAGAGCAAAAAGAATTTTACAGGAAGCTGATTATATTGCTGCTGAGGACACTAGAACAAGTGGAATTTTGCTTGAAAAAATTGGGGTCCATAATCATATGCTTTCCTTTCACAAATACAATTCAAAAGAAAGGGCACCGGAATTAATCAAGCTAATGAAAAAGGGAGCGGTTATTGCTGAGATTAGCGATGCCGGGATGCCCGTCATTTCTGATCCAGGATATATTCTGGTGCAAGAATGTATCAAAAATAATATTCCCGTAGTTCCTCTGCCCGGCGCTTCCGCATTTACTACTGCCCTGATTGCCTCTGGCTTTGACGCCCAACCTTTTACATACTATGGCTTTTTACCCCGTAAAAAAAGTGAACAACAGCCTTTTTTTGAGCAAATGAAAAAAGCTCATGCTACTTCTATTTTTTATGAAGCGCCACACAGGTTGACAAAAACTCTCAATAATTTATCTGAAATACTGAATTCTGAGCGTAAAATTGTTGTTGCCAGAGAGCTTACTAAAATTCATGAAGAATTTATTCGTGGTACAATCAGTGAGGTTACCGATTATTTTGGACAAAATCCTCCCCGCGGCGAATTTGTTGTTTTAGTTTCTCCAAACACTGTTAAGGAAAAACAATTGTCTTGGACAGAATTGATTAAATTGGTCAATCAGTTAGTTTCCAAGGGAGAAAGTAAAAAATCGGCGATTAAAACAGTAGCTCAGGAAAATCATGTTTCCAAAAATGAGTTATATGAACGTTATCATCAAAAGTAGGTGAAAGTATGAAGTATAGTGAAAAGCATATAGTAAATTATTATGAGTGTGATGAAAATAAAAATTTGAAATTGCCTGCAATGATTGATTTAATGATGAGCGTTTCAGAGCATCAATTAGACTCTGGTAATGGCAGTACAAATGCACTAACTAAAAGGGGATTAGGTTGGGTTGTAACACAATACCATATTGAAGTGGCACGCCTGCCTAGACCAAATGAAGAAATTATCATCACAACGGAACCATTTGGCTATAATCGTTTTTTAGAATACAGAAATTATGCTTTTACAGATCAAAGCGGAAATGAACTAATAACTGTTAAGAGTGAATGGGTGCTATTTGATTTAAAAACTCGTAAGCTGGTTTCCACAGACAAAGAAATGATGGCTGAAATAGGCGTTCCACTTCTAAAAAAATTACCTCGTTTTCCTAGATTAAGAGTTCAGGATAAATATCAAAAAGAGAGACAATATCGGGTTCGTTATGATGATTTAGATACAAACCATCACATGACCAATGGCCACTATTTTAACTGGTTCATTGATACATTGGACCGTGACTTTTTGAAAAACCATATTGTCAAGACTATTGATATTAAATTTAATCTTGAAGTGCGGTACGGGGAGACACCATATTCGCGCGTTAGTGTAATCAATGATGAGAATGGTGTTAAAACATATCACACAATTGCGGATGAGGACAAAAATGACAAAGCTGTTTGTGAACTAACTTGGCGCAAATTATAATATAATTGTTTTTTGTGTTCTCACAAAAATTAACTGAAGAAAGAAAGTGCTGCAAATGACTATTAAAGAGATGCTTAAGGTCGAATTGCGTGATCTTGTCCTTTTAGGAATTATCGTGGCAATGAAAATTATTCTTAGTCGTTTTACAGTTGGAACAACTATTGTGCATGTTAGCCTGGGATTTATTGGCAGTGTGATGCTGGGGTACCTTTTTGGTCCAGTCTGGGGTAGTGTAGGCGGTGGAATTAGTGACTTAGTTTCATCAGCTCTATTTGGCAATCAAGGGGGCTTTTTCCTCGGCTTTACTTTAAGTGCAATGATTGGCCCCTTTATCTATGGTTTAGTGTTTTACCAAAAACCAGTCAAAGTCTGGCGGATAATTCTTGCGACTCTATTGGTAACTGTTTTCGTTAATATTGGGTTAAATACTTTATGGGTGCACCTTTTATACGGGATGGACTTTCGCGTTGTCCTTATTCAACGAATACCTAAAGAAGCGATTACGCCGTGGTTAGAGATGATTATTAGTTACTTTGTTTTGAACGCCATTTCACGAGTTAAAATCAAAAGGTAATTTTGAAAAGAGTATAAAAATTTTAGAATGAAAATTTTAAGTATGTCTACTGCCACAAACAATCTTAGTGTGGCTTTAAATGACGACAGTAAAATTATTGCGGAAAAAAATGAATATGATGCCCGCAATCATAGTTCACATTTAGATCCTTTAATTGACCAAATTTTAAAAGAACATAATCTGAAATTAGCTGAAATTGATCGTTTTGCTGTTGCGATAGGACCGGGTTCATATACTGGATTACGGATTGGTGTAACTACGGTAAAAATGTTTGCCAGCATATTACATAAAGATGTAGTAGGCATTTCTACTTTACAAGCACTGGCTGCAAGTTGTGCAGAAGAAGGAACTTTAATAGTGGCTGGAATTGATGCCCGTAATGATAACTATTTTGCTGGTGCTTATATAAATAAGGAAAATGATTGGGGCCCTGAATGTGTAATACCTGATGGGCACTATCATATTGACACACTTTTAAGCGCAGTAGCAGAATATTGTGCAGATAACAATCTGGAAAATGTTATTTATGTTGGTTCTGGTTTTGAAAAGCAGGAAGAGACTATCAAAAAGACAAATATTTCTTTCAGTTTTGGCACGGAAAAGCAGAATGTTGTTCATGCTGGTTTAATAGGTAAGCTGGCTCTGAATGCTCAACCTGATGACCCTGATCAATTATTGCCGAATTATTTGCGGCGCACGCAAGCTGAAATTGACTGGCATAATAAGACAGGGGAAGCCTATAAACCAGATAGCAATTATGTGGAAGAAGTTTAAGCATTTTGGGTCTTTTTGGCTTTTAGCAAAAGAAAAAAAGTTTATTAAGTTTGTCCCAGAAAAAATCATTGTGAATCAATCTAGTCTAAGTGTGAGACAAGCCCAAGTTAAAGATATTTCTCAAATATTGTTACTGGAACAAAGTCTTTATCAGGGTAAACAACCGTGGAATTCAATGGCTTTTCATACTGAAATAAGTAGAAATGATTCACTGTATTTAGTTGTATTGCAGACTAAAAGTCTCATTGGCTTAATTGGTGTGCATTTTGACGTTAGTAGTGCACATATTACTAATCTGATGGTTGATTCGGCTTGGCAAAAAAAAGGTATTGGCACTTATTTAATCAAAAAAGTGATTGAAATTGCTAAAAATAAAAACTGTAAAGAACTTAGTCTAGAAGTAAGAGTTGATAACTTGACTGCTCAAAATTTGTATTGCAAGTTAGGTTTTACAGTAAGTTTTGTGTGGCCTAATTATTACCAGAGTTCGCATCAAGATGCTTTTAACATGGTGCTTAAATTGGCAAGTGACTAAAAGAAAGGAAATTAAATTGGTAAATAAAAAAGACATCCGTATTTTGGCTTTTGAAAGCTCGTGTGATGAGACTTCGGCTTCTGTTGTAAAAAATGGCAGAGAAATAGAAAGTTTGATTGTAGCAACTCAAATTAAGAGCCATCAACGTTTTGGGGGTGTTGTTCCTGAGGTTGCTAGTCGTCATCATATTGAAGTTATTACTCAGATAACCAATGAAGCACTTAAAGAAGCACACGTAGCTTGGAAAGATATTGATGCAATTGCGGTAACCTATGGACCTGGTTTGGTAGGTGCCCTTTTAATTGGTGTTAGTGCGGCAAAAGCTGCTTCAATGGCTACAGGTATTCCTTTAATTGGCGTTGATCATATCATGGGTCACATTATGGCAGCTCAGTTAAAGGAAGAAATTGCTTATCCAGCATTAGCTTTACAAGTTTCAGGTGGTCATACTGAAATTGTTTTGCTCAAAGATCCGACTCATTTGGAAATTGTTGGTGATACCAGGGATGACGCGGCTGGAGAAGCTTATGATAAAATTGGCCGAGTTTTGGGGGTCAATTATCCAGCTGGTAAAACTATTGATGAATGGGCTCAGAAAGGAAAGGATACCTTTGAATTTCCGCGGGCAATGATTAAAGAAGATGATTATGATTTTTCTTTTTCTGGTTTAAAGAGTGCTTTTATTAATACCTATCATCACGCTGAACAAATTCATCAAAACCTGAATAAATATGATCTGGCTGCCAGTTTCCAAGCTGCAGTAATAGATGTCTTGGCTACTAAAACTATTAGAGCAATTAAACAGTATGCTCCAAAAACTTTTATTATGGGTGGAGGGGTTGCCGCTAACCATGGTTTACGTGAAAGAATGAACCATGAAATAGCAAACCTGCCTCGGAATTTACAACCGAAAGTAATTTTGCCAGAGTTAAAATTGTGTGGAGATAATGCTGCAATGATTGGTGCCGCTGCCTATAACTTGTACCAAGAAGGAAAATTCGCTGATCTTACTTTGGATGCTGATCCATCTTTAGAATTGCCTTACGCATCAGAAATGCTGCAATAAAGGAGACTGGGAAAAAGTAGGTCAGTGATCTTACTAAAAGAGCCGGCAAACCACTAAAAAAGTGGTTTGCCGGCTTTAGTTTTATTAAGTCAAGAGGGCTAGCTTTTCCTAGACCTTTTTTGTCATTATACGTTTTAAGATTAACTATTTTAAACATTAAATTTATGTATCAATTACTGAATGAGCGTGATCAGTCCTTTGATTGAAAAGAAGCAGAATTTAATCAACTAATTAATGAAGCCTATTATCAAAACTCTGAAAAAGATTTGAATTTTATCTTGTTTTGATAATTTAGTCATAAAAATGACCCCCAAATTTGTTTTAAATTTGGGGGTCACTTCAAAAATCATATATGACATTTTTTAATTTAGTTTTCCTACCAGATTATAATAAAGTCAGAAAGGTAAAGTGGGAAATCAAAAAAGTAAGTTCAAGAAATACAAAATTTGATAATCATTTTGATTATGAATTTTATAAACATGGACTATTAATAAAACTCAAATATAACCAAGTTCCTACAAATAAATAGAGGAAATGTTTAAACTATTAATCAAAAAACAATGAAATTGATATAATTCAATGATATTCTGATATAGTATTCTATCATTTCAACTTAATTCACCACTCAAAAAAGGAGACTATGATGCTAACTGTACAAAACCTATCACTCAAAACCAGGCAGCCAATCCTGCATGATTTTTCTTATCAATTTGCACCCGGTCAATTTTATCAAATTGCTGCAGAAAACGGTTCTGGTAAAACAAGTTTCTTGCGTGCTGTTACGGATCTAATTCCAGCTTCTTCTGGTAAAGTCTTATTGGACGGAAAGCCGTATGCCAAAAATAAGCGTAAGCTTTTTTTCTTTGAAAGCAATGAATGGTTGAATGTCAATTTAACCAGCCTTGATTACTTAAAATTCGTGAAAAGACAATGGCATTCTAATGTCGACCTTGATCAAGAACTTGATTTGCTGGGTGTACGTGAGTATGTCAAAGTCCCGATTAAAAAGTATTCGCTTGGAATGAAACAGAAATTGATTGTGGCCATGTACTTAGTTAGTGGCGCCGAATATTACTTGATGGATGAGATCACTAACGGTCTTGATGAAGAAAGTCGCGCAATTCTTTATGAACGACTAAATAATGAGGTGACTCAGCGTAATAAATGTATTATTCTAACGTCTCACTATAGCAGCGAGATTAAAGTGAATAACTTACACCGGCTTGTTTTACACAAGCAAAAGATGCACGAGGTAAAACAATGAGCTCATATTTTTCATTGCAACTTAAAAAAGTTACTAAAAACAATCTATCAATTATTTCAGTGGTTATTTTATCATTAATTTCTTTTGGCTTATTATACATGAAGTCTACGCAGCTCAGTGGTACAGGTTCTTTAAAGGGAGATGCTCAAGGTCAGATTGCTATGAAAAAGGAAGCCTTACAAGCCGATCGTCAAGCACTCAAACGATATTCACCGCAAGGAAAATCATACAAGGCCACTGAAAAAGATATTAAACAAACTGAAAAGGAATTAAAAAAAGATCAAACCTTTGTTGATAATATTAATCACAATCACTGGAAGCGAGTTTATGAGACCAAATTAAAAAGTGAACAAAAAGGAAAATTGACTGATCTAAGTTCGGATGAAAAAGATGGACATAAAAGTGTAATACTGCGTTTAAAGTATCTCATAGCTCACCCTATGCCTATAGCTCACCCTATGCCTTATGAAAGCGATAGCGCAGTCACTGGAATACAGTTTCTATTAGATTTGAATGAAAACTATTTGCCCGTCTTATTTAGTTTAGTAATGATTTTTGTTTTGACTTATTTATTTACTGGTTCTTATAAAAATGGTCTTGACATTTCGACTGTCTTGCCAATTAATCGCATGCAAAGTACCGTGACTAATAATATTGTTGGGCTATTAGTTGTCAGCTTTATTTTTCTTTTACTAAACTTATTAGTTTTCGGTGGAGCAGCGAGCATTTTTGGTACTGGTCGCAGTGACTATCCTTACATCATTCACCATCTGGTTAGCGACCACTTGGTGCCAGGAATTGTTCCGAGCGCCAAATTGTTGCCCCAAGCAGCTATACTGCAGCTCTTAAATTTCATATTTATGATTTTGTTTGTGCAGCTGGCTGCTAAAATCTTTCATAACCAGTTACCGACTCTGTTAGTTTCGCTATTGCTTTTATTAGGCGGTCATTTTATTACAATTTTTATCATTCCGTTGGAGAAGATTGCGCAGTGGCTTCCTGGTACTTATTTAGGAGTTTTAAATGTTGTATCAAACCAAACAGCCTACGCAATGGATAATTCCGCGATTAACTTTTCAAATGGTGTGTTTACCTTAATACTAAGTTCTATATTATTATTCTTGCTGGTACTTTTAATTGATCGCATTACAACTATTGCACATAGAAATGGGAGATTGGCATAATGTCCTATTTGGCTTTTCAGCTTAAAAAAGTATTTAAGAATAAGCTAACCCCAGTTTGCTTAGCAATTTTGCTCTTATTAATGGGTACTGTCTTATTCATGAATGTTCGTACTAATCCCCAATTTTCCTTGCAGGCGGGGGCTAAATCAGAGATTGCTTACCGCCAAAAAGAAATTAACCGGCAGCAAAGATTACTTAAACATGATAAACAAAAATCAAAAACTGAAGTTTACCATGATACTAAAGCTGCTATTAAGCAAAACCAAGATGCAGTTAAGCAAGATAAACAAGTTCAAAAAGCGGCAAATAAAGGCAACTGGCGCAAAGCCTACACGATTATGTGGCAACAAAAAAAGCAAGAACAAACTATTTCATCAAATGGCCAAGATTTAGCAGGCATAAATTCAAGAATAAATGTAGAGAAAAAACTGCAATTCTTTAACTATTTACATCATGAGCCTTTGCCTTATGAAAGTCAGGATATGCCAGTAACAGGCTGGCAGTTCTTACTACAATTAAATCAGCAATATTTGCCTTACGTATTTACTCTTGTTGCTCTGTTTTTATTAACTTTGCTTTTAACTGATTCTTACCATCAAAAGTTAGATACGGCGCAGTTATTACCGCTTGAAAAAAATAATTTAATGATTTCGAATACCATAGCAGGAATAGTCCTGACTCTTGGTAGTTTTTTAGCGATTAATTTAGTATTATTTATTGTAGCTTCCCTTATTTATGGTACAGGTAGTTTAGCCTTTCCTTATATCGTAGGTCAATATACAGGTGGTAGGCCTCTTATTGAATGTATATCTACTGGCAGTTTTATTATTAAAGTAATTGTATTGCAGGTACTTACCTTCATCTTCGAGGTTGTCCTAGTTCAGTTCCTTGCCCGAATTTTTCGTGATAAATTACCAGCATTACTTATCGCTATTCTACTTGTCCCAGGGCTCAACATTGCAACTATGATAGTTGAGCCGTTGCGTAAGATTTGCGCCTGGTTGCCAATGACTTACCTGAATGCAGTTGACATAGTATCAGGCAATTTAGGAATGAATTATCAAAATGTGCAGTTGAACTATACGTCAGGGCTTTTAACGCTGTGCTGTTCAATTTTAATAATTACTATTATGATTTTACTGTCCAGCTATATAAAATATAAAGAATAAAATTTTAAATTTCTTAAATTAATATTTTTACTTCTAATTTAGTGTTATCATGACTTTAGATCGTTCATTAGTTTATTTAAATTATGCTTACTCAAAAGTCTTTTAAAACTAAGTGTAAAAATATATTACTATAACAAGTAATAACATACTCGCCATTACAAAATGGAAAACTCATTTCAAAAGAGTCTGGGAAAAGATAGTTTTTTTCCAGACTCTTTATATCTCTTAAAAATCTATGTAGAAAGCAATCAAGTTGTATTTGTCACACGGATGAAAATTACAACTCTCATAAAACCTGCGCGTTTTAACGGTATTTTCTGTCAACAAAACTTTCTGTCTTACAGAATTATATTTCTTTAGCACGCTGTTTATTAATTTCGTACCAATTCCTTGTCTTTGATAAGCAGGATTAACCAGTAAATCTTGGATATAAATGATGGTCAGACCATCACCAACTACTCTGATTAATCCAACTAACTGGTTTTGATCATAAGCGCCAATAGCAAAAAGCGAATTTACAACTGCCTTTTGCAGTTGCCGAGGATTTTGCGTATAGGAACTCCAACCTACGCTTGTGTATAAATTTATAAGTTGTTCCATAGCGATATTTTTGTCAGCTATATATTTCATTTTTATTCCTCCTTAATTAATTAATAATTAAAGAGCAGTGCGTAATTTTTCCATGTGTACCTCTCAATTTATTTTTGATAGAGCCAGTAAAATTATTATCTTTAAGTTTAAACAACTACAATTTTAAAAGCAATAGTATAAAAATCTTTTTTGCGTCTGATAATTATTACGTATTTATAAATAAAAAGAAAATTTTATTAACAGTTAATAAAAAAATCTAGCACTAGCTAAGAATAGAAACGGTAGATAAAAGGCTAGTTAATCTTATTTTGGAGTTGTGTTAACTTAATATATATTATTTTAGTCAAAGCTATCCAGTTTATTCAATGCACTTTCCCAAGCATTATTTGCATCGTCCAGTTGTTTTTGTACAGCGCTAAGCTGTTCTTGCAAGGGACCTAACTTGTCAAAATTAGTAGCAATTGCTGGATCAGCCATTTGAGATTGAATATCTTTTTGCTCTTTTTCCAACTTTTCAATTTTATTTTCGATATTTTCAACTTCTCTTTGCAATTTACGCTTTTGTGAATCGCGCAACTTTTGCTCCTGATAGGACAATTTATTTTTATTTTGTTCAGGTTCTAATATTTCTCTATTTTCAGATGATTCATTTTCGGGGGCTGAGTCTTGCTTATTTTTTTCATCTAAATAATAGCTATAATCACCCTCATATACTTGAGCAATACCACCTTTGATCTCCACAATCTTATTTGCTAATTGATTGATGAAATAGCGGTCGTGAGAAACGAAAAGTAAAGTACCATCATAGTTCTGTAGTGCCTGTTCTAAAACCTCCTTTGCTTCGAGATCCAAGTGGTTAGTAGGTTCGTCCATCAGCAGAAAGTTATTATGTTCTAGTGACAAAACAGTTAATGTTAATCTGGCTTTTTGACCACCTGAAAGTTGTCCGACAGTTTTATCAATATCTTTTGCCGTAAACAAAAAACTGGCTAAAATCGACCTCACATCTTTTTCAGGCATTGTTTTGTGCCGGTCCCAAACTGTATCGATTACAGTTTTACCTGGATCAAGCCCTTGCAGTTCTTGATCATAATAGCCGATATCTAACGAAGCTCCATATTTGATTGAACCTTTTTTCGGCTTTAACTCCTTCATAACGGTTTTTAGTAAAGTAGATTTGCCAATACCATTTTGACCAATAACGGCTACACGGTCGCCTTTATTAATTTGCAGAGAAATACCGTGAACCATTGTTTTTGTGGGATAGCCAATAGTTAAATCATGTAAAATCAGCACTTCTTTACCAGATGGCCGCTCGCTTTGAAAATTAATTCTGACTTTGTTTTTGTGCTTGGGCGGACTAATTCGTTCCATTTTTTCCAGTTGCTTGCGCCGACTTTGTGCTCTCTTAGTAGTTTTAGCTCTTACAATATTTTTTTGAATGAATTCCTCGTCTTTTTTGATTTTTTCTTGTTGCTTTTCGTATGCTTCTTCTTGTTGGCGGTCACGCAATTGCCGCTCAGCAACGTAGGCAGAATAATTTCCCTTAAACACAGTTAATTTGCCAAATTGTAATTCAAAAATCTGCGTTGCTAAATTATCCAAAAAATATTGGTCGTGAGAAACTACCAAAATAGCACCAGAATAGTTTTTAAGGTAATTTTCAAGCCAGTCTAGTGTGTCTAAATCCAGATAGTTGGTAGGTTCATCAAGCAATAATAATGGGGGTTTGCGCAATAACAACTTAACAAAAGAAAGACGCGTTTTTTCTCCCCCAGAAAGGCTGCCAACCTTTTTAGTCCAAGTTGCTTCAGGAAAATTAAAGCCGTTCAAAATACTTTTGATATCGGCCTGGTAGGTGTATCCTCCCTGTTGTTCGAAACTGTATTGCAATTGGTCATATTGTTTTAGCAGGTCCTTTTTTTGTGGATTGGCAGACATTTCTTCTTGTAAATCCCTTATCTTTTTACCCATATTAATTAGGGGAGTAAAAACAGACAGCATTTCATCCCAAATAGTTTTATTTTCATTTAAATCATTTTCTTGAGCAATATAGCCGACATCTATATTTTTATTGATGGTGAAGTCACCATGTGTGGCTTCTTCTTCGCCGGTCATAATTTTAAGCAGAGTCGTTTTACCGACACCATTGGGTCCAATGAGACCTATTCTTGCATTTGAGTCAATTGAAAAATTGACGTTTTTAAATAATGTGTTGGCACCGAATTGTTTTTCTAAGTCGTGTCCTTGAGCAATTATCATAATTTTTCACCTAGAAACCATTTTAGCATACGTAGCAAAATTCTTGGGGGAGAGTTTGATTAATAAATATAGGAAATAAATGTAAAAAAGAAGCATTTTTACATTAAAAAGAGTAAAAATACAAATTTCTATTATCAACCTGTTACTATTATGCTAAAATTTGATAGATTGTGAAAAAAATGTTTGCAAATGGCGCAAATTTATAGATAAAATAGTAGTAATTGCTGAATAATTCACAAAACGAAATATTTACTTAATCAAGTTGGAGGCTTTTTAAATGGAAAAAATCAAAATACCCACGGCTACGGCTAAAAGACTGCCGCTATATTACCGCTATCTGATAATTTTAAATGAGGCTGGCAAAGAAAAAGTTTCCTCTACTGAATTATCTGAAGCCGTTCAAGTAGATAGTGCTTCAATCAGACGTGATTTTTCATACTTTGGCGCATTGGGCAAACGTGGCTACGGCTATGATGTAAAAAGCTTGCTTTCTTTTTTTAAAAAGATTTTAAACCAAGATACCTTAACCAATGTTGCTCTGGTTGGCGTTGGTAATTTAGGTCATGCATTATTAAACTATAATTTCAAGCGTACAAACAATATCCGTATTTCATGTGCTTTTGATATTGATGATAAAATTACGGGCAAGATTCTTAGTGGCGTTCCTGTTTATGATATGAGTGAGCTAAAAAAACAGCTTAGTGACCAGCAGATTTCTATTGCTATTTTGACTGTTCCTTCTACGACAGCTCAAAAAACTGCTGATGATATGGTTGAAGCCGGCATCAAAGGAATTATGAATTTCACGCCAATTCGTTTGTCTGCTCCAAGTGGTATTAGAATCCAAAACGTTGACTTGGCAACGGAATTACAAACTCTAATTTACTTTCTGGACTCAGACAAGAAAAAGTAGGTCTAAAAATAGAATTAGCACTTTTTTACTCAAAGTGCTAATTTTTTCTTGCATTTTTTCATAAAAGGGGTTATTATCATAAATGTAAGTTAGCACTTGACAAATAGGAGTGCTAATGGCACATAAAAGAGATTAAAATTTAATTTTAGGAGGGACAAACGTGTTACAACCAATTGGTGATCGCGTGATCGTTAAAGTTAAAGAAGAAGAAGAGAAAACTGTAGGCGGAATCGTCCTGGCTTCTAATGCTAAACAAAAGCCAACAGAAGGTGAAGTTGTTGCTGTTGGTGAGGGCAGTTATGCTGAGAACGGCAGTAAAATTCCTATGACCGTTAAAAAAGGTGACGTTGTTTTATACGACAAGTATTCAGGCACAGATGTCAAGTATGATGACGAAAAGTATTTAGTCCTTCACGAAAAAGATATTTTAGCAATTGTTAAGTAATTAAGGAGCGCAGAAAAATATGGCAAAGGAAATTAAATTTTCAGAAAAAGCAAGACGTTCTCTATTAAAGGGCGTTGATAAATTAGCTGACACTGTTAAGGCAACTATTGGTCCTAAGGGTAGAAATGTTGTTTTAGAGCAATCATACGGCAACCCAGACATTACTAACGATGGTGTGACAATTGCCAAGGCAATTGAATTAAAAGACCACTATGAGAATATGGGTGCTAAGTTAGTTGCAGAAGCAGCACAAAAAACCAATGACATTGCTGGTGATGGTACAACTACTGCTGTTGTTTTGACTCAAGCAATCATTCGTGAAGGCATGAAGAATGTTACTGCTGGTGCTAATCCTGTTGGTGTTCGCCGCGGTATTGAAAAAGCAACTAAGGCTGTAGTTAACGAATTACATAAGATTAGTCACACTGTTTCTTCAAAAGACCAGATTGCTCAAGTAGCTTCAGTATCTTCAGCTTCAAAAGAAGTTGGTGACTTAATCGCTGACGCAATGGAAAAAGTTGGTAATGATGGTGTGATCACTATTGAAGATTCACGTGGTATTGAAACTGAATTATCAGTAGTTGAAGGTATGCAATTTGACCGTGGTTACCTTTCACAATACATGGTAACTGATAATGACAAGATGGAAGCAGATCTTGACAATCCATACATTTTAATCACTGATAAGAAGATTTCTAACATTCAAGACATTTTGCCATTGTTACAAGAAATTGTGCAACAAGGTAAATCACTTTTGATCATTGCTGATGATGTTTCTGGTGAAGCTTTACCAACATTAGTTTTGAACAAGATTCGTGGTACCTTTAACGTTGTTGCTGTTAAAGCTCCTGGCTTTGGCGACCGTCGTAAAGAACAACTGCAAGATATTGCCGCTTTAACTGGTGGTACAGTAATTACTGAGGACTTAGGTCTTGAATTAAAAGACACTAAGATTGACCAACTAGGTCAAGCTCGCCGCATCACTGTAACCAAAGACTCAACTACTATTGTTGATGGTTCTGGTTCTGACGAAGCTATTAAAGACCGTGAAGATTCAATTAGAAAACAAATTGCAGAAACTACCTCTGACTTTGACAAGAAGAAATTACAAGAGCGTCTGGCTAAATTAACCGGTGGAGTTGCCGTTATTCATGTTGGTGCTGCTACTGAAACTGAATTAAAAGAACGCAGATACCGCATTGAAGATGCTTTAAACTCCACTCGTGCAGCCGTTGACGAAGGATACGTTGCTGGTGGTGGTACAGCTTTAGTAGACGTTAAGGATGCTGTTAAGGATCTTAAAGGCGACAATGCTGATGAACAAACTGGTATCAACATTGTCTTAGAAGCTTTAACTGCACCAGTTCGTCAAATCGCTGACAATGCTGGTGAAGACGGCTCAGTTATCTTGAACAAACTTGAAGGTCAAGAAAATGAAGTAGGCTACAATGCAGCTAATGGCAAGTGGGAAAATATGGTTGAAGCCGGAATTATTGACCCAACCAAGGTAACCCGTACTGCTTTACAAAATGCTGCTTCAATTGCTGCTTTGCTCTTAACTACTGAAGCTGTTGTTGCTGAAATACCAGAAGATAAACCTGCTGCTGATCCTAATGCAGGCGCAGGTGCTGGCAATCCAGGTGTGATGTAATCTAGTTTTTATTAGTTAATTAATAAATCCTACTAGCAATCCTGTGGGGCTTGCTAGTGGGATTTTTTTGTTACAATTCATTTTTAGTTTATCTTGGTTAAGATTATTTACTTGAAAGGAACATTAGTGGAATATTTAAGTTTATTAGGTATTGTTGTTATAGTAGTCGGATTTGCTTTAGGACTTGACACGATAGCCGTAGTTGTAATTGCTGCTTTAATTACAGCATTAGTTTCGGGAATAGATTTTACCTCATTTTTGACAATTCTGGGTAAAGGTTTTATGGATAATAGAATGGTTTCGTTATTCTTTCTTACTTTACCAACTATTGGAATTTTAGAAAGACATGGTTTAAAACAAGCTGCTGTTAATTTGATTAAAAAAATGAAGAAACTGACTCCAGGTCGTATCTTCGATATTTACCAAGCCATTCGTGAAATTGCTGGTGCTTTCGGCATTTCATTACAAGGACATGTCCAATTTATTGCGCCACTAATTAATCCAATGGCACAAGCGGCCGGTAAGGTTAATAGCGAATTGACGCCTCTTGAAGTAGACCAAATCAAAGGTAGAGCTGCTGCAACAGAAAATTTTGGTAATTTCTTTGCCCAAAACCTGTTTGTTGCTTCCTCGAGTGTTTTACTTATTGCAAGTACAATGAAATCGCTGGGTCATCCTGTAGATCCTGCCGGTATTGTTTTATACACTTTTCCTGTAGCTATTATCAGCTATATTTTATGCTTGTTCTACAATCACGCATTTGACCAAAAGTTAATGAAAAGCAAGGAAAAATAGGAGAAATAATGGATACTTTAATTAATAATGTTTTACTGGCATTCTATATTTTAATTGGCCTTTTTTTCTTGGCTGCTGCTATTGAATCTTGGCGCGATCAGGCTAATCCAGCTCGCTGGGGTACTGGATTATTTTGGCTCTTATTTGCAATACTTTTCTGCACTGGACAATGGTTGCCAAATGCAATTAACGGTGGCCTTATCGTCATTATTGCTTTGTTATCATTATTTAAACAGGTTCGTGTCGGCCATATTAAGGAATTGGATGAAAAAGTAGCCCAAAAAACGGTTAAACGTATTGGCAACTGGATTTTCTTACCCAGTATCTTGCTGGCAGTTTTAGCTTTGGTCATAGCACAATTTACTAATTTTGGTGGTCAAGTAGGAATCGGTGTAGCAGCTATTGTTTCACTTGTGGTTGCACAAATTTTGACTAGATCAAATGCCAAAGTAGTTTACGAGGATACACAAAGAATGGTCCGTTCTGTTGGTTCTGCCGGCATTTTACCACAACTACTTGCAACTTTAGGTGTGGTATTTACGGCTTCAGGTGTGGGACAAGTGACGGCTAAAGCTATTTCCGGGCTTTTTCCTATTGGAAACCACTTATTAGGAGTTGCACTTTATTGTATTGCTATGGCACTATTTACAGCAATAATGGGTAATGCGTTTGCTGCGTTTGCAGTTATTACAGCAGGGATTGGCATTCCTTTTGTTGTCGCCCAAGGTGGTTCACCGATTGTAGTTGCGGCATTAGGAATGACATCTGGATACTGCGGTACATTGCTTACCCCAATGGCTGCCAACTTTAATACTTTGCCAGTTGCATTAATGGAAATGAAAGATCAATTAGGTGTAATCAAGCAACAATTTCCGATTGCAATTAGCATGCTGCTCATTCAAATTATTCTAATGTACTTTTTAGCTTTTTAAGATAGTAAGGAGAAAAGATAATGAAAATTCTTGTAACAGGTTTTGATCCCTTTGGCGAAGATAAGATTAATCCTGCAATTGAAGCAGTTAAACGGCTGGATGATGAGATTGCTGGTGCAAAGATCGTTAAACTCGAAATACCAACAGTTTTTGGCGACTGTGCAGAAGTAGTTCATGAAGCTATTCTTAAGGAAAAACCAGATTATGTTTTAAATATTGGTCAAGCTGGTGGTCGTTATGCTTTGACTCCAGAACGAGTAGCTATTAATTTTGATGATGGCCGTATTGCTGATAACAAAGGTTATCAACCAATTGCTAGTCCTATTCATGAAGATGGACAAAACGCATATTTCACACAACTTCCTGTTAAGGCCATGGCACGTGCAATTCGGGAAGCTGGATTGCCAAGCTCTGTTTCTACTACAGCAGGGACTTTTGTCTGCAATCATATTATGTATCAAGTGCAGTATATGATTGACAAGGAATTTCGTAACTTAAAGGCTGGATTTATGCACATTCCGTATTTACCTGAGCAAGTTGTTGCTAAACCTGAAACTCCTTGTCTTAGCCTAGCAGATGATGTAAAAGGCATTACTGCAGCAATTAGCGCTATTGTGAAAATGGATGGCAAAAAAGATTTACAAAGTATTGAAGGCCACATTGCTTAAATTTTTTAAAAAGAAAGCAATCACTGCGGCAAAAAAACATATTGTGAAAAGAGATCGTTTTACTTGCGGTCTTTTTTCTTTTAATAAGAACTTTAGCGTATAATAATAACAGTAATGCAGAAAAGAAGGGGAATAATGGCGCAAACAAACCTGACTCCGATGATGGAGCAATATCACGAAATTAAAAAGCAATATCCCGATGCTTTCCTTTTTTATCGGGTGGGCGATTTTTATGAATTATTTGAAGATGATGCAGTCAAAGGTGCTCAAATTTTAGAATTAACTTTGACTCACAGATCTAATAAAGCTGAAAACCCTGTTCCAATGGCAGGAGTTCCGCATGTAGCAGTCCAATCCTATGTAGATACTTTGGTTGAAAAAGGCTATAAGGTTGCCTTGTGTGAACAACTCGAAGATCCTAAAAAAGCTAAAGGAATGGTTAAACGGGGCATAATTCAACTTGTGACTCCCGGAACTTTAATGAATGACAAGCCCAGTGAAGCTAAAGAATCAAATTATCTTACATCGGTTGTAACTACCAAAAGTTGCTTTGGACTGGCATACAGTGACTTATCCACTGGTGAAATTTACGCTACACATTTAAAAAGTTTTGCTGCTGTTTCAAATGAGTTGCTTTCGCTGCGAACACGCGAAGTTGTTTTTAATGGTCACTTAAGTGACAAGGATAGTGATTTTCTCCATAAAGCTAATATTACGGTGTCAGAGCCCGTAGAATTAACTGGCAAACATGCAGAGATTTCATTTGCTGAACAAAATTTAACTAATTCTGCCGAAAAAGCTGCTGTAAAACAACTTGTAGGTTATTTATTGCAGACGCAGCGCCGCAGTTTAGCCCACTTACAAGTAGCAAAAAGTTATGAAGTCAATCAATATTTACAAATGTCTCACACCGTACGGGATAACTTAGAGTTAACAGCGTCTGCGAAAACCGGCAAAAAAATGGGTTCCCTTTTTTGGGTTCTGGATAAAACTCGTACTGCAATGGGTGGACGATTGTTAAAACAATGGCTAGCTCGGCCACTCTTATCTGTTGAGCGGCTAAATAAACGGCAGGAAATGGTGCAGGCACTAATTGATGAATATTTTACGCGGGAAAATATTAATGATGCTCTTAAAGGGGTTTATGACCTAGAACGTTTAACTGGGCGAATTGCTTTTGGCAATGTCAATGCCCGCGAGTTATTGCAATTGGCTCATTCTCTCAATGCCGTACCAACGATTTTGACAGCAATCCAAAAAGCTGATAATAAAAATCTGCAAAATTTTGCCAGACAAATTGATCCGTTAAAAGGAATTGCCAAATTAATTACAGATACCATTGTTGATCAGCCTCCAGTTCTGACCACTGAGGGAGGGCTAATCAAAGATGGCGTTGATAGTCAATTAGATCGCTACCGGGATGCCATGAATAATGGTAAAAAATGGCTAACCGAAATGGAACAGGATGAACGGGCCAAAACAGGAATTGAAAATTTAAAAGTAGGTTACAACAAGGTCTTTGGCTATTATATTCAGGTTACAAACTCGAATAAGGGCAAAGTACCTTCAGATCGTTATACCCGTAAGCAAACTTTGACCAATGCTGAACGATATATTACACCTGAACTTAAAGAGCATGAAAATCTGATTTTAGAAGCACAGACCAAATCAACGGATTTGGAATATGATTTGTTTGTGAAACTAAGAGAAGAAGTTAAGAAATATATTCCAGCCTTGCAAAAGTTGGCTGGACAAGTGGCAGAGCTCGATGTTTTCTGCTCTTTTGCTCAAATTGCCGAGGACAACAATTACTGCCGACCACAATTTCATACTGATAATCAGGATGTTAAAGTTATCATGGGCCGTCACCCTGTAGTTGAACAGGTCATGAAGGCAGGCTCTTTTATTCCTAACGATGTAAAATTAACAGAAAATACGGACATTTTTCTGATAACAGGTCCTAATATGTCAGGGAAAAGTACTTATATGCGACAAATGGCGCTTATTGCCGTGATGGCTCAAATTGGTTCGTTTGTGCCAGCAGATAGTGCTGACTTGCCGATTTTTGACCAAATTTTTACCCGAATTGGTGCAGCAGACGATTTAATTTCCGGTCAAAGTACCTTTATGGTCGAAATGACAGAAGCAAACGATGCACTACAGCATGCAACCAAGCGGAGCCTAGTATTATTTGATGAAATTGGTCGCGGAACAGCAACCTATGATGGCATGGCTCTAGCTGGTGCTATTGTGCAGTATCTGCACGATGAAGTTGGTGCTAAAGTGTTGTTTGCGACGCACTTCCACGAGCTAACAGCAATGGAACAGACACTGTCTCATTTAAAGAATATTCACGTTGGAGCAACCGAAGAAAACGGTAAATTAATTTTTCTTCATAAAATTTTACCAGGACCAGCTGATCAAAGTTATGGCATCCATGTAGCACAACTTGCTGGATTGCCGCGAAAAGTTTTACGAAAAGCTACTAAGTTGCTTAATAGACTTGAAGCCCAAGGAAGTAATTTAGGACCTGCTTCCACGCAGCTGGATTTGTTTAGTTCAGCTAGTGAAACAGAAGAAGCTGTTCCTGTTGAAACACCATCAGATTCTAAGGATGAATTAACTGATAAAGAAAAAGATATCTTAGATGAAATTTCTAATCTTTATTTAGCTGATCAGACGCCGCTGCAAGTAATGCAGTTAGTCGAAAACTGGCAAGAAGATTTAAAGGATGAGAACTAGTCATGGCAAAAATACATGAGCTTTCTGTCAATCTCTCTAATCAGATCGCAGCCGGAGAAGTAATTGAACGACCTGCTAGCGTGGTAAAAGAACTGGTCGAAAATGCAATTGACGCAGGTAGCAGCAGAATAAGAATTGAATTCACTGATGCCGGTTTAAAGCAAATTGTAGTTCAAGATAACGGCTCCGGAATTGATAGTGATCAGATTGATCTTGCTTTTACCAGGTATGCGACCAGTAAGATTGCAAATGAGCATGACTTATTTAATGTCAATACATTAGGTTTTAGAGGCGAAGCCTTAGCCTCAATTGCTGCAGTCAGTCATGTCGAAATTTTAACTAATTCTGCTAATGAAATAGGTACGCGCGCCGAGTTTGCTGGCGGAGTTAAGAAAACACAGGAAAATGCTGCTGCCAGAAAGGGTACACAGATTACAGTCAAAGATTTATTTTATAACACACCGGCGCGATTAAAATATTTACGTAGTCCGAGAACTGAAATTATGAAAATCGTGGATATTGTTAATCGGATTGCGTTAGGTTATCCTGAAATTGCATTTACATTGATGAACGAAGGTCGAATATTACTAAGAACTGCTGGCAACAATAATTTACGGCAAACGGTTTCTAGCGTTTATGGCATAAATATTGCGGAAAAAATGTTGTCTTTTAAAAGCAATGATAATGATTTTGAGGTAAGTGGCTTAATTTCTAACCCTGAACTTACCAGATCTACGCGTAATTTTATTTCAATTTTACTTAATGGTCGGTACATTAGAAATTTTAAATTAGCTAGTGCAGTGATGGCTGGTTATGGTAATAACCTTGCTGCTAAACATTATCCGATAGCTGTGGTTAAGATAAAAACTGATCCACTTTTAGTAGATGTTAACGTGCACCCCACAAAAAGGGAGGTGCGTTTATCCAAAGAAACTGAATTAAGTCGTTTAATAACAAATGCAATCAGCACTGTGCTCTTGAAAAGTGAAACAAAATCTGATGCTATCAGCAATTTAAATAATGCTACAGAAGATACTTTAGTTGATCAGTTAAAATTTAATTTAAATAAAAATGTGGTTGAAACTAAAAGACCTGAAACTCAAGCTGACCAAATTAATGAAACGGTACCTGAAAAAATCCAGCATATTCAACATACACAGTATGTAGATTTAGATACCCCGCGAGATGATGATCGTTATCTGATTACCGCAACTTGGACGGAGAATGTTAAAAAACAATGTCAGTTGACGCCTTTCACCAGTAAGCAGTCTAGTAGCGGAGTGATTTCTACCGGGGATGAATTACTGGCAAGTAGTTTACCCGAATTAAGTTTTGTGGGTCAAACTAAAATATATATTATTGCCACAAATAATGATGACTTATATTTAATTGATCAGGTTGCCGCCAGAAGACTGCTTTCTTTTAAAAAGATTATGCTCGAGTTGTCTAATTCTAAGATCAGCCAGCAAGGTTTATTAAGTCCTTTAATTTTAGAATTTGGCAATTTAGATTTTTTACAAATAAAAGATAAGTTGGCAGATATTCAAAAAATTGGTATTTTTTTAGAAGATTTTGGGCAAGATACCTTCATCTTGAGATCCTATCCTACCTGGCTGGGTACTGATGTCGAACATTCTGTGCGTACAATTTTAGACACGTTTTTAAACGTAGATGACAGCAATTTTCAAAATTTAATTAAAAGAATAGCAGCAGATCAAGCTCAAAGGGAAGTTCCTGGACGTAAAAGGCTGACATCTGCAGATTGTGGCGAAATTTTGACGAGTTTGAGACAAATTTCTGATCCGTATCATGATGCAAAGGGTAATTTGGCAATTGTGCGCCTAAGAAAAAGTGATTTGCACAAAATGTTTAAGAAAGATTAATAACAATGTATGAATATTTAAATGGTACTATTACTCTAATTAAGCCAGATTTTATAGTAGTTGACGTAAATGGAGTTGGCTACAAGGTCTTTAGTCCCTCACCATATGCATACCAAGATGGACAAAAAGTGCGAGTTTTTATTGAACAAATCGTGCGAGATACTGGAGTAACCTTATATGGGTTTCAAACAGAAGATGATAAAGGACTGTTTTTAAAACTTTTAAGTGTTAGTGGTATCGGACCAAAGTCTGCCTTAGCAATTATGGCTGCTGAAGACAGTAATTCTCTAGCAGAAGCAATTGAACAGGGTGAGGTGAAATACTTAACTCGTTTTCCAGGTGTAGGCAAAAAAACAGCTTCACAAATTGTCCTTGATTTAAAAGGTAAATTAGGAGACTATGTCAAGAAGGCAAATAAAGAAGCTTTAGCGGAAGTAACACCAGAATTAAATGATGCTTTGTTAGCTTTACTGGCACTAGGTTATACTAAAAAAGAAGTAGACAGAATTACACCGGCTTTAATAGAAGAAGAAAAGACAACGGCAGATCAGTACATCAAAAAGGGATTGTCTCTTCTCTTAAAGAAGTAAATCTTGCTATAATGAAAATAACGATTTAAAAAGGAAGTGAGACAGTTGGCAGAAAATAAAAATGAGATAGTTTCTGGTGAAGTTCAGGGCTCAGAAGAAGAACATGCCGAATTTTCACTGCGTCCCCAAACACTAGATGAATATTTGGGACAAAAACGGGTAAAAAAAGAGATGGCAGTTTATATAAAGGCTGCCAAAAAAAGAGACGAAGCACTGGATCACGTTCTATTATATGGTCCGCCTGGACTGGGTAAAACTACCTTAGCCTTTGTAATAGCTAATGAGCTTGGTGTCCACCTAAAAAGTACCAGTGGACCTGCAATTGAAAAGGCTGGTGATTTAGTTGCCTTGCTAACTGATCTTAATCCTGGTGATATTTTATTTATTGATGAAATTCACCGTTTGGCCAAGCCAATTGAAGAAGTACTTTATTCCGCAATGGAAGACTATTATGTTGATATCGTGATTGGTGAAGGGCAGACTACTCATGCGGTTCATGTCCCCTTGCCACCTTTCACTTTAGTTGGCGCAACTACTTTAGCCGGTCAACTTTCTGCTCCTTTACGCGGACGATTTGGTATCGTGGAACACTTGCAGTACTATACTGTTGATGAACTGGAAAAAATTATTTGTCGTTCAAGCAAAGTTTTTAATATTGATATTGAACCTCAAGCAGCACACGAATTAGCACGCAGATCTAGGGGCACGCCCCGTGTGGCTAACAGGTTATTACGCAGAGTGCGTGATTTTGCTCAGGTCAAAGGAGAAGAAGTTATTTCTTTTGCGACTACCAAAAGCTCACTGCAACAATTGCAAGTTGACGATGAAGGGCTTAATCAGACTGATCGCAAAATTTTGCGTGTGATTATTGAAAATTATCGTGGTGGTCCGGTAGGAATCAGGACTTTAGCGGCAAATTCAGGAGAAGACGTTGAAACTATCCAGTCACTGTACGAGCCATATTTAATGCAAAATGGCTTTTTATTAATGACGCCAAGAGGAAGAATGGTCACTGAGAAAGCTTACGTTCATTTAGGCTTGCCCTTGCCAAACAAATAATGCAATTGTTCGTTATTTTTTGTATAATTAATATTTAGACAATGAGTAATTTTAATTTGAGGAGTGTAAAAGTGAATAATTTATTTTTAGCACAGGCTAATAATGCTGGTAGTAGTAGTACTATGTGGACAATCATAGTTTTTGTAGTTTTGATCGCTTTAATGTATTTTACTATGATCAAACCCCAAAAAAAGCAACAGCAAAAGAAAATGGAAATGATGAATCAATTGAAGAAAGGTGACAGCGTCATCATGATTGACGGTCTTCACGGTAAAATTGATTCTGTTAATACTAAAGACAAAACTGTGGTGCTCGATGCAGATGGCATTTATTTAACTTTTAGTAGAATGGCGGTGCAGCAAATTCTGCCAGGCAATGCAACTAATGCTGAACCAGCTTCTGCCTCTGCAGATACTGACAAAACTGAAGAAGCAGAACAAAGTGAACCGACGACAGATCAAAAGCCGGATCAGCCTGCTGAAAAACCAGCTGAAGAAAAGCCAGCTAGTTCAGCTGCTGAAACACCGGACAAGTCAAAATAAAGTGGTTAATAAGTGCCTTTAAGGCACTTTTTTGTTACCAAAATTAGTAAACAAAAATAGCAAATATTGCTCAAAGCGCGAGTTTAACGGCAAAATAGTATAAAATAAAGTTAGTGTAAAAAGATAGCAGAAAGGATTTTTTCATGAATAACATTCCGGTAATTATGATTATCTTTGGTGGGAGTGGAGATTTAGCTCATAGAAAGTTATATCCTGCACTGTTTAATTTATTTGAACAAGGTTTAATTCACGATAATTTTGCTGTGATTGGCACGGCTCGTCGTCCATGGTCACATGAATATTTGCGCGATCAAGTGAGTGACGCTGTGCACGAAACACATTATGAAGTTGATGAAAATGATTTAGCTGCGTTTGCCAGCCATTTTTACTATCAGTCTCATGATGTGACAAATGTTGAACACTATGAAACTTTGAAAAATTTGGCACAAGATCTTGACGATCGTTATAGTGCACAGGGAAATCGTATTTTCTACATGGCCATGGCTCCTAAATTCTTTGGGACTATTGCTGAACACATTAATGATCAACATTTAACCAGCTCAGGTTTTAACCGCATTGTTGTTGAAAAGCCTTTTGGGCGTGATCTAGCTACAGCAGAAGAGTTAAACAAGCGAATAACTGCTTCTTTTGCTGAAGATGATATTTTTAGGATTGATCATTACTTAGGCAAAGAAATGATTCAGAACATTTTGCCAATGAGGCTGACCAATCCTTTGATTAAAAATATTTGGAATAATCATAATATTAAAAATGTTCAGGTCACTTTGGCAGAACAACTGGGAGTTGAGGCTCGAGGTGGTTATTACGAAACAGCAGGAGCTTTGCGCGATATGGTACAGAACCACATTTTCCAGATTATTACGTTGCTCGCAATGCCGGAACCTAAAGATCTGACTTCGCAAAGTATCCACAAGGCAAAGCAAGAACTTTTAGACAGCATGGTGATTCCTAACGAAGACGAAATTGAGCGGCATTTTGTAAGAGGACAATATCTCGGCAGTGATGTTACATTTGGCTATCGTCAAGAACCCAATGTTGCAGAAGACTCTCATACCGAAACTTTTGTAGCCGGTGAGGTCAAGTTTAAAAAGGGTCCACTGGCAGATTTACCAATTTATTTCAGAACTGGTAAGGAAATGAGAGAAAAGAAAAATAGGATTGACATTGTTTTAAAACATATGTCGAATCAGTATGGCATGGCTCATTCAAATAACATTTCAATTATTATCGATCCGCAGATGCAGATTTTTATTACTATTAATGGTAAAAAAATTAATGAATCTGGCATCAGACGAGAGAATTTGAGTTACGGACTTTCAAGTGATGAGCAAAAACAGGTGCCAGATGGTTATGAACGTTTACTACATGATGTTTTTGTTAATGATTCAACCAATTTTACTCACTGGAGCGAATTAAAGAACTACTGGAAATTTATTGACCATATTGAAGAAGCATGGCAAAAGGAAAATGAACAGGGGCAAGAGCCTGAACAATATTTACCATACAGAATGGGTCCTAAGTCAGCTGCTAAAATTTTTGAGTCACCGACAGAGCGCTGGATTTATGAATAGCTTTGACGACGGTTTACTGCCCAAAAATGATACACATAGAAAAATTATTCACCTTGATATGGATGCTTTTTATGCTTCCGTAGAAACTCGTGATCACCCTGAATTGAAAAATAAGGCACTAGTAATAGGTCAGGATCCGAGAAATTATCACGGTCACGGTGTGGTTGCTACAGCCAACTATATTGCCCGTCAATATGGCGTTCATTCGGCTATGCCATCGATTAAGGCCCTAAGACTTATACCCAAAAATAAACTAGTATTTATGAGTCCCGATTTTAAGAAATATCATAGTGTTTCTGCAGAAATTCATCAGTTGATGCATGAAATTACTGATAACGTTCAATCTATTGCACTTGACGAAGCTTATTTGGATGTAACTGAAAACAAATTAGGAGTAACTTCTGCTTTGCAGATTGCAATTAATTTGCAGAAAAAAATAAAAAAAGAAATTGGCCTGAACTGTTCCTTTGGTGTCACCTATAACAAATTTTTGGCCAAAATGGGTTCTGAATATTCGAAGCCTTTTGGTCGCACTATTATTTTGCCCGAAGAAGCGCAGCAATTTTTAGCAAAACAAAAAATTGCTCAGTTTCATGGCATTGGGCCCAAGACACAAGCAAAATTAGCAGAAATGAATGTATTTACAGGACATGGCTTGCAAAAAATGCATGTTCGTGATTTAATAAAACATTTCAACCGTATGGGTTATTTAATGGCAGAGCACGCAAATGGTATTGATTTATCCCGGGTAATTCCCGACGACGAGCGTAATCGCAAATCTATTGGTATTGAACGATCCTATGAACCCAGCGTTTACAGTGAGCAAACCGCACTGACAAATTTGCGTAATTACGTTAATGATCTGGCCGATAAGCTAATTGAACGTAATTTTTATGCTAATACGGTTGTCTTAAAAATTCGCAACAGTGATTTTAAGACTGTTACTAAAAGACGTAAACTTGATCATGCTACAAATAATCCGTTAGAATTATATGATGTTGCTAAAGATCTTTTTGGTCCTATTTCCAGTTCATTTTTAAATGATGGTATTAGGCTTTTAGGTGTGACAGCTACGGATTTTACCGAAGCGGACTATGAAAATATGGATTTGGATTTGTTTATTCAATAAGAAAGTTGTTATTAAGCTAAAATCTATAATTAAGTAATAAGGGAGTTAAGATATGAATACTTTTACCGAAATATATCAAAAAATCACACAATATGACACCATTATTTTGCATAGACATACTAGTCCAGATCCTGATGCTTTAGGTTCTCAGGCTGGACTTGCACGTTCTTTGAAACTGCAGTTTCCTAATAAGCGCATCTTGTGCGCGGGCGAAAATGATGAAGGCGACTTAGCTTGGATAAATAAGATGGACCAAGTAACGGAAAAAGATTATGTGGGTGCTCTTGTGATTACCACAGACACCGGAAATACTGCCCGTATTGCTAATAAATTATATAGCAAAGGTGATTTTTTAATAAAAATTGACCATCATCCCGATGTTGAACCCTATGCTGATATGAGTTTTGTTGATGATCAGGCTCCTGCTGCTTCCCAGATCGTAGCTGATTTTATTATTACTGAAGAAATGCCACTTACTGCTGAAGTAGCTTATCCTCTTTATGCTGGAATAGTAGGTGATACCGGTAGATTTATGTATCCTGAAACCACAGATCATACTTTTAAAATAGCAGCTAAATTGGCAGCTACCGGAATTAACATCAACGAGATTGCCCGCAATATCAGTGATGTAACTTTCCAGCAAGCAAAATTACAGGCTGAAGTTTTGAAATATATGAAAGTTGATACGAGTGGTGCAGCCTATGCAATATTAACTCAAGATACTCTGCATAATTTGGGTGTAGATTCAGACCAAGCTTCGTGTACTGTTTCTACTCCTGGCCGCATTAAGGACATCATTGCCTGGAATGTTTTTGTGGAAAAGCCAGACGGCACATATAGAGTCCATTATCGTTCAAAGGGGCCAGTAATTAATGAATTAGCAGCCAAACATGACGGCGGTGGTCATGCTTTAGCAAGTGGGGCTAATGCAAAAGATATGGCGGAAGTGAAACAAATTTTCGCAGAACTAGTTCAAGTAACCAAGGAATATCAAGAGGAACATGAATAATATTTTTGAAAACGAGCAGATAAATCCAGCAATCAGGCAGGGATTAAAAAAGATTAATTTTGTTAAACCGACTGAGGTGCAGGAAAAAGTGATCCCTGTTTTAATGGCACACAAAAATGCTGTTGTACAAGCTGTTACCGGATCAGGCAAAACTCATGCTTTTTTGATTCCAGTTATGAATGAAATTGACGAGAATCTTCAGTATCCGCAAGCAATTTTGACTACGCCTAGTCGTGAACTTGCCCAGCAATTGTATCAAGTTGCGCGCCAGTTAAGGGACGCTGCTGGTTTAAACATTACCATTGCACATCTGGCTGGCGGTAGCGACCGTGAGCGACAAGTCGATAAGATCTCTGCTCATAAGCCGCAGATTGTGATTGCGACTCCCGGCAGATTACACGATTTTGTCGAAAAAAAGATTTTGCCCTTAGATTATGTCAAAAATTTTGTCATTGATGAGGCCGATATGACTCTGGACATGGGCTTTTTGAGTGAGATCGATTTTGTTGCACAAAGATTACCTCAAAACTGTGTTTTAACTGCTTTTTCTGCTACAATTCCGGTTAAGTTGGCTAACTTTTTACGTAAATACATGGCAAAGCCAGAAACCATTATCATAGATAATCCTACTGTTATCTCGCCAACGGTCAAAAACGACTTGCTTGATATTGGCTCAAAAAGTCGCAAAAAAATACTTTATCAATTATTAACAATGGGCCAGCCGTATTTGGCACTAATTTTTGCTAACGCGAAGCAAACTGTTGATGAACTAACAGAATTTCTCATTAATCAGGGCTTAAAAGTGGCTAAAATTCATGGTGGAATTACTGAGCGCGAACGTAAAAGAACAATGCGTGAAGTAGAGGCCGGACAATACCAGTATGTAGTGGCAACTGATCTAGCTGCACGTGGCATTGATATTGAAGGTGTCAGCTTGGTTATTAATTATGAAATCCCCCGCGAATTAGAATTTGTGATTCATCGTATTGGTAGAACCGGACGAAATGGGATGAGTGGTCATGCCATTACCTTAATTCGTGAAGAAGAAATGAATCAAATCCTTAAGCTGGAAAAAATGGGAATTCATTTTGATTTTGTCGAAATTAAAGATAATTCTCTCATACCACGGACGCATTATCATAACCGCAAGTTAAGAAAGTCAACTTCTCAAGGCCTTGATAATAAGGTAAGAGGGATGGTAAAAAAAGCACAAAAAAAGCGTAAACCAGGCTATAAGAAAAAGATTAAAAGAGCTATTCAACAAGACAGAGCACAAAAAAATAAAATTGAGCAACGTAGTAAAATTCGTAAGGCCAAGCGCCAAAGAAAAAATAGGCGTGATAGTCAAACCTAATTTAAAATAAAAATCATATTTAACTTATTATCTGAAAATCAACCTACGATTTTAGTAGTTGTTGGTTTTTTATTTAGCAGATAAATTAAAGAATACTGCCCTTTTAAGTACTTTTTTAGCTTTTTAAAAATAACATCATTTTTTTCCAAGATAGTATTGCTAGGCATGACTATTATTGATATACTTATGATACTATAAGTAGGAGCGATCGAGATGAGTTTAACAAAGACCGAACAAGTTCTCCTGTTAGAGCTGTCAAAATATAGAGTTTATAAGTATACTGTAACTAAGTTTTGTAAGAAGTTAAATATAAATCGTGGAGTTTTTTATACAAAATACCGTAATATTTGTGATTTATTTACTTCAGTTTTAACTCTGCAAACTAGGCGGACATTACGAAGTGTAGATGGCGAAACGATGGACCGGATGTTCTATCGGATGTTACAGAAAATAAAAGAAAATAAGATATTCTATATCAATCTCAATAGAATTGCACAAGATCCACCAGAATTTTATCGCGTTTTGCGAAAAGAATATGCTAAAGCAATAGAGAATTACATGCGACCTAGAGGTCCATTTTCAGTTCACAAAGTTGAATTAGTAGCAAACGGAATTTATGCTATTGTTTTTAACTGGGTGGTAGATGAATGCCGGCATGATATCAGGGATGTATATCAGAGTATCCATTTATTATTGGTTCATATTGAGCAATCCATAAAAAAAGCTGACTGAACTAAAAATTTTTTGTAAAAAATACTTGCAAAAGAGAAAAATAATTGCTAGTATTAATAACTGTCGT
>CAMKZU010000006.1 GCA_946477855.1 uncultured Lactobacillus sp. | reverse complement strand
TACACCTCAATCATACTAGCAAAAATACCAGGTAAAATCAAGTTTGATCTTCTTCACGTTTTATTTCCGTCATCATTTTTTCTTCTTCTTTACTTAAAGCATACTGCTCAAGTAAATCTGGTCTGCTTAAATAAGTTGCCCGCAATGCTTCTTTATGACGCCACTGCGCAATTTTTTGGTGATTGCCGGATGTTAAAACTGCAGGAACTTTCATTCCTTGAAAATTTTCCGGTCTAGTGTATTGGGGATATTCCAGCAAGCCATGAGCAAAGCTTTCTTCTACTGGTGAAGCATCATTACCCAAAATTCCGGGAATTAACCTGACTGTGGCGTCTATCATACTCATTGTTGGCAGTTCACCACCTGTCAAAACGTAATCACCTATTGAAACTATTTCATCAGCCAAATCATAAACGCGTTGATCAAAACCTTCATAGTGACCGCAAATAAACGTCAGGTTTTCTGCTTGAGACCAGTCTTGCGCCATTTTTTGGTTAAAAGTTTTACCTTGTGGTGCAGTAATAATTACTTTGCCCTTATTTTTTAGTGAATCAAGGGCTTTTTTGATCGGCATAATTTGCAAAACCATTCCTGCGCCACCACCGTAGGGACTATCATCGACATGATGGTGAATATCAGTGGTAAAATCACGAAAATTGACTAAATTGAGCTGCCATTTGCCATCATCTAGCCCACGCCCAAGCATCGAAGTCGTGAGCGGGGTAAACATGTCAGGAAAAAGCGTCAATACATTAATCTTCATTGCGTAATCCTTCCAAAAGTTCTACAAATATCTTTTTATGTGCAATATCTATTTTCTTAACTACTTCATCAATATAGGGGATTAAATATTCATTACCATTTTGTTCGGTAACTTCCCAGACATCGTTTGCACCGGGAGTCTCAATACCAGTTATTTTACCTAAATCATTGCCTGACTGATTATCTATGATTGCACAACCCAAAATATCGCGGTAATAATATGCGCCATCAGGCAGGTCATGTTGATTTTGCTTGCTGACAACTAGCGTTTTTCCTAGCAATTTTTCAGCGCTATCAATATCAGTTATTTCATTAAATTGCACTAGCCAAAATTGCTTAAAAGGTCTACCGCATTTAACAGTTAATTTGGTTTGCGGATTATCCTTTAAAGCTAGTTCTTGGTTTGAGGCAAAGCGTTCTTCAGGAAAATCAGTAATCAGAGCAACTTTTACCTCTCCTTTTAGTCCATGGGTAGACAATATACGCGCAACATCATAAAATTGCATAGTTTCTCCTACTCAAAGAAAAAAGCTTGAAGCAGTTGACTTCAAACTTTTAATAAACGATTCACTATTTATTGAACTTTGAATCATGCAGCTTCTTCATTAAGCCTGCACCTGAAAGTAGTGAACGTACAGTATCTGAAGGTTGTGCACCCTTCTTTAGCCATTCAAAAATTTTATCTTCGTCTAATTTCAATTCCTTAGGAACAGAAACTGGATTATAGTAGCCAACTTCTTCAATAAAACGACCATCACGTGGCATTCTGGAATCAGCTACAACAATTCTGTAAAATGGTTTTCTCTTGGCACCCATACGGCGCATACGAATTTTTACTGACATAAAATTATTTCCTCCTAAAAGTTACGTTAAATAATATAGCACGTATTTTTAAAGGTGTAAAGTGTTTTTACTTAACAGGTGCTTTTTTTATGAATGATACCTCTTGACCTTCATCCGTTTTTTCTTGTTCTTCTTGAATTTCTTACCCATGTGTCTCATAGCCATCCGCCCCATTGGAGAATTCATTCCGGGTAGATTGTCCATCCCTTTAAAGTTGCCCTTAGTAATTTTGCTCATCATGTCGCGAGCTTGTTTAAACTGTTTAATCATCCTGTTGACTTCAACTACAGGTCGGCCGGATCCCGCAGCAATTCTTCTTCTGCGACTAGGATTAAGCAATTCGGGGTTCTCTCGCTCTTCTTTAGTCATAGATGAAATAATTGCTTTTACATAAACAATTTGTTTTTTATCGAAATTAACATTTTTAAGCTGGGGATTGTTAGCCATTCCCGGAATCATCTTCATCAGTTGATCAAGAGGACCCATTTTTTCAACTTGTTCAATCTGATCGACAAAGTCGTTGAAGTCGAAGGTATTTTCCTTCATCTTTTCAGCAACTTCTTCGGCTTTTTTAGCATCATAATCTTGCTGAGCTTTTTCAATTAAAGTCAGCATGTCACCCATACCCAGAATTCTAGAAGCCATCCGATCAGGATAGAATTGTTCCAGGTCGGTCAATTTTTCACCTTGACCGGTATAAATAATTGGCTTGCCGGTTACTGCTCTGATTGATAAAGCGGCACCACCACGCGTATCACCATCAAGCTTGGTTAAAATCACTCCAGTAATATCCAAGCGACTGTCAAAGCCTTTGGCCACATCAGTTGCTGCTTGACCAGTCATGGCATCTACTACCAGCAAGATATTGTCTGGTTGAGCAACCTTTTTTACTCGTTCAAGTTCTGCCATTAATGGTTCATCAATTTCCAAACGACCAGCCGTATCAATAATGACATAATCATTTTTATTTTTATCGGCTTGGCGTAGACCGTCTTGCACTATTTGTGCTACATCTTTTTGGTTCTTTTCACTATATACCGGAACTTTTAGCTGGTCACCAATTTGCTCAAGCTGGTCAACAGCAGCTGGACGATAAATATCACCAGCAATTAACAGCGGCCGCGCTTTTTCTTTTTGCATCAACCTGTTTGCTAACTTACCAACTGTGGTGGTTTTACCAGTACCTTGCAAACCGACCATCATAATAATGGTAGGAATATGCTTAGATTTATTGAGAGAAACGGCGCTTTCTCCCATCATTTTGGTTAACTCATCATTAACAATTTTGATAACCTGTTGTCCGGGATTAAGACTTTCTTGAACTTCTTTTCCTAAAGCTTCCTGCTTAATTTTTTTGATAAAATCTTTGACAACCTTAAAGTTAACATCAGCTTCAAGTAGGGCCAGTCTGATTTCCCTGCTTGCGCTATTAATATCATCTTCAGATATTTTCCCTTTACCGGTTAAATTTCTTAAAGCCTTTTGGATTCTTTCACTTAGATTTTCAAATGCCATGTAATTATTCTCCCCTCAGTTCGTTTATTAATTTAGTAATTAATTGTAAGGCCTGATTTGATTTGCCATTTTTAACAGCAGTAGCTACTTTACTTAATTTAGTTTCTATCATGCTGTAATCTCTTTGCATATGTAAATTATCCTCATAATTTTTGAGCAATTTACGGCAGCGACGCAAATTATCGTAAACTGCCTGACGAGAAACCTGATGATTAAGAGCTATTTCCCCTAAAGATAAGTCATTATAATAATAATCTTCAAAATAACTTTGCTGACTTTTAGTTAAAAGACAACCATAATATGCGTATAAATCGCCTAGGATTTCATTTTTTTCAAGTTCGTCCATTACTTTCACCTGGAAACAGTATAGCAAAAATGTGATAAATTGACGATCTTGAAAACCAAAATTTTACTTAAGGTCTGCCATAATTTCTTGCTTTTTGTAGTCAAAATCTGTATCATTAATTTAATTAATTTTTAGGAATTTTATTATCTCTTACGGAGAACAAAAATTCTTTGAAATTATAAATCTAGGCGGTACACGAATATTTGTGATTTTGTACCGTCTTTTTATTTTAATAACAGCCATTTTTCAAAAGTATTTTAAAACGTTAAATAACACAGATTGTTTAAGCCAATTTACATTAAACAAGTTCGCACTTTAGTCGCTATTCGTGTGAACTTTTTAAATGTAAAAAGTATTTTTAAAATGACTAAAAAATTTATTCTTAAGGAGCAATTCAGAGTGAATTTATGGAAATTGATGAACCGAAAAGAAGATCCTGGAATATATCAGGAAAAAGACGGTCATTTAGTTAGAACTCTTAGGGTTCGTGATTTTTTAGCACTAGGGGTCGGTACCATTGTTTCAACCTCAATCTTCACCTTGCCTGGTGAAGTAGCCGCATTACACACAGGCCCAGCAGTCGCGATATCTTGTGTAGTTGCTTCAATAGTAGCCGGTATGGTGGCATTTGCCTATGCGGAGATGGCAGCAGCAATGCCTTTTGCTGGTTCTGTTTATTCTTGGATCAACGTTATTTTTGGCGAGTTTTGGGGCTGGTTCTCTGGCTGGGCTCTTTTAGCCGAATACTTAATTGGTATGGCTTTTATAAGTTCTGGTCTGTCAGCAAACTTGCGGGCATTAATAGCTCCTTTAGGCTGGAAATTACCAGCGGCTTTAGCTAATCCTTTAGGCGTAAATGGAGGAATGTTTGACTTAGTGGCTCTTTTGGCAATTTTACTGGCAGCTTTTTTAGTTAGTTTTGGAGTTTCAAAAGCTTCACGAGTTGAGAATGTACTAGTGGTGGTCAAAGTAATGGCAATCTTGCTTTTTGTATTTGTTGGCCTGACAGTAATCAAAAAAGCAAATTTTATTCCTTTTATACCTCACTATCGCCCAACAGCTCACGGACCTTTTGGTGGCTGGCAAGGAATTTATGCTGGGGTATCAATGATCTATATTTCATTTTTAGGCTTTGATACCATTGCTTCCAACTCAGCAGAAGCTGTTAATCCGCAAAAGACTATGCCTCGCGGAATTATTGGTTCTTTATTAATTGCAGTTGTGCTATTTGTTGCTGTTAGCTTGGTGCTTGTGGGGATGGTTCCTTACCAACAATATTTAAATTCCGCTGAACCTGTAGGATATGCTTTAAGGAAAACGGGATATGGACATATTGCCACTATAGTTCAATCCGTTGCTATTTTAGGCATGTTTACGGCTTTGATTGGACTTTGTATGGCTAGTTCGCGGTTAGTTTATTCATTTGGTCGCGATGGTATGATTCCTAAAGGACTAGGTAAATTGAATGATGATCATCGTCCTGCAAATTCTCTGTGGACTGTCGCAGTAATTGCAATTATTATATCAGCGTTTATTCCTTTTTCATTCTTAACACAGCTAGTTTCAGCAGGAACTCTAATTGCTTTCATGTTTGTTTCTCTAGGAATTTATCGCTTGCGTCCACGTGAAGGCAAAGACATTGCTGATCCGGCATTTAAAATGCCATGGTATCCCGTGCTGCCTTTATTGGCATTCTTGGGATCCCTTGCTGTATTTTGGGGTTTAGATGTGCAGGCCAAGAAATATATGTTAATTTGGTCTCTAATCGGCATTCTTATTTACTTGCTTTATGGCATTCGTCATTCAGCCATGAATAAAAAATTAACTAACTGACATTAACCACACGATAAAAAAAGTCTGGAAATTTTCCAGACTTTTTTAATACAATTAGATTTACAGATTTTCATCCATATTAAAGGTTAATTTAGACATATTGATTGAATCAATCATCATCTGGGCCCAAAGCTTTTCAGAACGCTTTCTAGTATAGGCGACAGTTTCTTGATTGGCCCTGGTCAAATATGAGGTCAATTCTGCACCAGTTTTACCTTGAGCTTGAGCAATAACATCTTCTACACGCCTGCGATAATATTGGTTAAGCTCATTTAAATAGTCAGTATCTAGTTGCACAAACTGGGGGTAATGCGTTTCTACAAGTGCCGCCAAGGATTTGTAGTACCACCAAGCATCGTTAAGATTATATTCCATTGATGTGTTATTGTAGGAGGGATCAGTATCATTCATATTAGCAAAGAATGGTACAAATGGTGTAAATGTAGGTCCGCCAATACATAACCACATGATTGCAGCCTTATCACTTTCAACATCTTTTCTTATTTGTAAAATGTGGGAATTTTGCGTTCTATTTAAACCAATTGGACGGAAACGATGCTTCTCTTCATCTGTGCCTTTACCAAAAGGATCATACGGAGTGTTTTGGTAATGACTGCCGAGCACAAATTCAATGTCTTCTCTGGTTATTTTCTTAGCTGCACGCCGAATGAAAGGTAAATCACCATCGGTTGGATCTTGTTCAATTTCAGGATTAAAATATTTTTGACCGTACCACACGCGGTTAGTATTATAAAACCTATCTTGCTGACTATAAGTACCAAAAATATGACGGAAATTCCAACCTTGATGATCAACATTTAAGTGATGATCGGCAACAAATTCCTGAATTCCCTCGCTCCACATAAAGTTTGCTGTGTCAGCAAAATCTACTTGTTCAATGGAAACCCGATTTGCAGCAATTGCATAAGCATCATCTGGAATACGTTGCGCTACCCAATGATGACCGGTGACAATTTCCATATACCATATCTCATTTTTGTCGCCAAAAAGAACCGAGTTACCTGCCGGTGAACCATATTTAGCGATCAGTTTGCCTAAATATTCAACTCCATTTCTAGCAGAATGAATATAAGGCAAAACAACTGACTGCATACAATCTTCATCAAGACCATCTTTTACCAATGGATCAAAAGCAAGCGCACGTTCATTACCGTATGTTGATTCGGTACATGACATTGCCACGTTTTCTTGATTAATACCACTTTCATCATAATAACCACGGTTTTTGTAATCAACATTTGGTACAGCCGGAACAGCTTGGGCATTTTCAGGTAAGTCTAATTCAAACTTATTTAACCAAGACTTAATTTTACGACCTGATTCATTTTTGGCAGCGGGTCTGATAATAAACTTTTGCGGTGTAATTGGGCGAAAAGTGTCGTCATTACGAGCAATCATGGTCGAACCATCAACTGAAGCCTTTTTACCTACTAAAATTGTTGTACATGCACTGTATTCTTTCATTAAATATAAATATCTCCCTTTAAAAATCACTTCTTAAATTAAATCATGAAATAGTCCGACAGCATAGTTTGCGGCATCAAAATCAGCCAAATCGCTAGCTTTTTCACCCAAACCAACTAATTTTACCGGCAGTTTCATCTCATTTCTAATTGCCAAAACGACTCCGCCCTTTGAAGAGCCATCCAATTTTGTCAATACCAGTCCCGTTAATTTGGTAGTCTTATCAAAATCCTTAGCTTGAAGAAGTGCATTTTGACCAGTTGAGCCGTCTAAAACTAATAGGGTTTCTGTTGGCTCTTCCGGTGCTTGCTTTTTAATTGTCCGTTCAATTTTCTCAAGTTCACTCATTAAATTCTTTTTATTTTGTAAACGACCAGCAGTATCCACTAATAAATAATCATAATTTTCTTTAAGTGCTTTATCAGTCGCATCATAAACAACTGAAGCAGGGTCTGCTTGTTCCTTTCCAGTTACCACTGGAACACCGACTCTTTCGCCCCATTCTAATAATTGTTCAACTGCACCAGCTCTGAAGGTATCTGCTGCCGCTAAAAGAACTGATTTTCCTTCATCTTTAAATCTTTTAGCCAATTTTCCGATTGTTGTAGTTTTGCCCGCACCGTTTACTCCTACAAACAGATAGATATTCGGTTTGCCATCGTCATGCGACTTTAATTTTTCATTTTCGGAATTACCGCTCTGGTCATAAAGATTAACTAATTTTTCAACAATAACTTTTTTCAGATCATCTCGCGACTTGGCTTTCTGCAACTTTGCTTCATCTCGCAGTTCGTCAGTCAATTCTTCGGCAGTCTCATAACCGACATCAGATTCAATAAGCAGCTCTTCCAAGTCATCAAAGAAATCTTCGTCAACAGTCCTGAACTGGGCGAAAAAGCGATTCAGCCGGGCTCCAAAGCCCTGATTAGTTTTCTCTAGACCTTTTTCATATAATTCAGTATCATTTTGCTTTTCATTATTAGGTTCGTCTTCAGGTTCCCTCTCTAAAGATTTTTCCTGCAAAGCTGTCGAATTTTTGTTTTCCGATTCATCCTTTTCTGAAGTTTGTTTTTCTTCAGCGGTTATCTTTTCCTTATTTTCTAGCTCCTCAGAGGATTCTTGTTGCTCTTTTTCTGATTGATTCTGCGAATCATCATTAACTTTACCATTTTCTTCACCAAATAAAGATTTTTTTATCTTATCAAATAAACCCACTGTTATTTCACCTCATTTTTTAATTCTTTTAGTGATACGGACAACACTTGTGACACCCCTGATTCCTGCATGACAACACCATAAAGTTGGTCTGCTTTTTCCATTGTTCCTCTTCTATGTGTTATTACAATAAATTGTGTATGCATATCATATTCTTCTAAGAAATGTGCAAAGCGTGTGACGTTTGCATCATCAAGTGCTGCTTCTACTTCATCCAGTACACAAAATGGCACTGGTTTGACTTTGAGCATAGCAAACAGCAATGTAATTGCTGTCAGTGCCCTTTCTCCACCTGATAATAAGCTGAGTCTTTGCAACTTTTTACCCGGCGGTTGAGCAATAATTTCAACACCTGTGTTCAATAAGTCTTCAGGATTAGTCAAAACTAATTTGGCATTGCCACCACCAAAAACTACCGGAAACAATTCAGTAAAACTAGTGGCGACGTCTGTAAAGGTTTTACTAAAGCGACTACATACTTCTTGATCAAGTTCTGACATCGATTTTTCTAAATTGTCTCGACCCTTTAATAAATCATTTTGTTGTGCATTAAGGAAGTCGTAACGTTTTTTGACATTTTCATATTCTTCAATGGACTTTAGATTAACTGGGCCAATATCTGCAATAGACATGCGATGCAGTTTCACATTCTTTTGAAGCTGTGTCCTATTAGCCTCATTATTTTCTGTTTCGGCTTGATTCAATGCGGCCTCATATGTTAGTGAATATTCCGTATTCAAAGTATCTAAACGTTGATCTATTTGGCTATTCAACTGTGCTATTTTCACAGAAAAATCTTTTTGCTCAGCAGCAGCATCTTTACGAAGTTCATAATTACGACTAGCTACCTGATCAAGCTGGTTAATTTTAGCATCATACTGCCCTAATTTAGAACTTAAATTATTAAGTTGTTCCTGCAAATTTTTCTTTTTTGCAATGCCCTTTTTATTTTCGCGATCAAAGTTCATTTTCTTTTCGTCACTGAGCACATCATTTTGATTTAGTTCTTTTAACTTTTGGGACAAAGTATTAATTTGGTTTTGAAACTGCTTTAATTCATTCTTTTTATCAGACTTTTGCTTTGCCACGTTTTCCAACTTATTAGCATAAACGGCTATTTGCGGATCAAGTTTGCTTAACTTTTCTTGAATTTCTTGATTCAGCTCAGAAAAGTTTTTTATGCGTAATTGCAATTCACTAATGTGTTGTTTTTGCTGAAGTATTTTCTCCTGCAGTTCTTCCTTCTTTTTTTCAGCAGACTTAATCTTATTCTTAGTTTCAGCAGTTTCCTGGTTGCGTTCTTCCTTTTGATGTTCAAACAAACTATTCGCAGCCTTTAACCTATTTACTTCTTTTTCTTGGTTTTGATATGAAAGAACTGCTTCACCTAATTCTTGTTTAAGATTTTGCAATTTCGATCTCACATCATTTAGCTGCTTAGTTAAAACGTCATTTTTGCTTATAGCTTCACCTAACTGAGACTGCTCATTCTTAATTTTTGCTTGCAAATCATTAATATTTTGTCTTAATTGACTCAGCTCAGCAGTTGTTTGAAGTGGGGAATTGCTTTTTTGATTACGCACTCCTCCTGTCATTGAACCACCAGGTGATATAACATCTCCATCAAGAGTCACAATACGATAGCGAGAAACGCGTTGTCTTATCTTCATAGCATTGCTTATCGTATCGACAATGATGGTATTTCCAAGGAGATAATTAATTGCCGGAGCAATGTTTTGATTTGGTAAACTTTTAACTATTTCGCTTGCAATACCTCGAAAACCAGTAAAAGAAGCAATTGTATTAACAGTTGAAGAAGGTATTGTATATTCCCTTAATCCATCAAGTGGCAGGAAAGTAGCACGCCCCGCATGATTTTCTTTTAATTTGTTAATAGCATCCCGAGCATCTAGTTTTGTTTTAGTGACTAAATCTTGAACCCCATTACCCAAAGCTGTTGCCATTGCAGCTTCATATTTGGCAGGAAAAGTAATTAATTCTCCCACAGCTCCAACTACTCCAGGATAAGCGGATATATTATTTAAAACGTTTTTTACTCCGTAAAAATAGCCTTCATGACGTTTGCGTATATTTTCCAAAGCTTCATAACGCGCATTTAACTGACTAAAACGTTGTTTTTTGGTCGTTAACGATTCTTGAAGCGACGTCAAAATTTTTTGGCTTGTTTCTTGCTCCCTAGTAAGATCGGCAATCTTCTGCTTTTCAATCTGACAGCTTTCTTTAAGTGACTTACCTTCAGATTTAAGTCGGTTAAGCTCAGTAGTTTCAGTTCTTAGTTCTTCAACAACATTTTCTGTTTGAAACTGGCTATTATCAGAAAGTTTTTTCAGTTCAGAATTCAAATAAACTATTTCATTATTGTTAGAAGTTTGATCTTGCAAAAATTGAATATAATCTGCCCTAAGCTGCTCCAAATCTTGGTTTAGCTGTTCAGGATCTTCTTTTAACTGCGCACAGAGTTCAGTTCTTTTATCATTTAGCTTCTGTTGCTCATTTTTTAAATTACTCTCCTTTTCAAGCAGACTAATCTTATCATGTTCACTAGCTGATAATTGTTTTTTTAATTCAATCAACTCAGTTTGGTATTCTTTTTTTGTCGCTGCACTATATTGTTTAGACTGTTCCGCAACTTGCAAATTGGTATTAATTTCAGAAAGCTTTTTGGTTAAAGAAAGTAAATCACTTTGAATGTTATCTCTTTGATCATTTAAAGTTTGATATTCTTTTCTTTTAGTTGCCACAGCTGCTTGAGAATCTCTTACTTCTCGATCAAGCTTTGATAGCAGTGCCTGATTCTCGTCAGCTTTCTTCTGTTCTTCGTCCTTTTGGCTATCTAAATCCTGAATTTCAAATGCTAATAAAGTTTTTAGTTCCCGATCCAGACCTTTTTTCTGAAACTGATATTCTTTAGCTAAAGAACTTTGTTCGTGAAGCGGTTCAATTCTCTGCTCTAACTCTTTTACAAGGTCGTTGATCCGCACTAAATTATCAGTAGTCTGTTCCAACTGAACTTTGGCTTCTTCTTTTTGTCTTTTAAAATGAAGTACACCAGCTGCTTCTTCAAATAGTAAACGTCGTTCTTCCGGACGGGAATTTAGTATTTGATCCACACGTCCTTGAGAAATAATTGCTAAACTGTCTTGCGAAATGCCCGAGTCTAAGAATAGAGCGCGTACATCCTTTTGTCTGACACTTTTTTTATTGATTAAGTACTCATTATCTCCAGATCTTAAAATCCGTCGAGTTACAACAACTTGTTCTTCCTTAAAATTTAGTTCATGCTTTTTATTGTTAAAAATTAGAGAAACTTCTGCATGATTTGCCGGCTGGCGAAATTCACTCCCGGCAAAAATAACATCTTTCATGTTTGAGCCACGCAATGATTTAGCACTGGATTCGCCCATGACCCATCTGATCGCTTCAGTAATATTACTCTTACCACTACCATTGGGACCAACTATGGCAGTAATACCTGCATCAAATTTAATTTTTGTTTTTTCGGCAAAAGATTTGAAGCCGTCAATTATCAGTTCTGTTAGTGGCACACACTCATCTCCCTAATTGAGCTTACCTAGAGCACTTTTGGCTGCTTCTTGTTCAGCAGCTTTTTTATTATGGCCCTGTCCCTCAGACAACACTTTTCCATTAACAACTAACTGAACGGTAAAATTAGATGGCAGTTGCTCTTCTTTTAAAACCTCATACTCAATCTTAACCGGTCCATCTTGTTGCAATAATTCTTGTAGGTCTGTTTTATAATCTCTTGATGCATCAAATTTGCCAGCATCAATTAATGGGTATACGGTTAAACTCAAAAAATGCTCAACTGCTTCCATGCCTTGATCAAGAAAAAGCGCTCCATTAAAAGCTTCAAAAACATCTTCTAAAAGAGTTTTGCGAGAACGTGCACCTGCTTTTTCCTCACCATGACCTAGATTAATCTCAGCCGGAAAACCAAATTTCTGGGCAAATTCTGCAAAACCTTCAGTATCAACAATATTTGACCGCATTCTAGTTAATTCACCTTCATTAAGATTTCTAAAATTACGGTAAAGGTAATCAGAAATTGCTAATTCCAGAACTGCATCCCCCAAGAACTCCAATTTTTCATAATCCCGAGTTCCATTTTCAGGATGTTCGTTAGCATAAGAAGAATGAGTAAAAGCCTCTTCTAATAATTTTGGATTGTTAAATCTAATTTTGTATTTTGTATCTAATCGTTTAATGAATTTGGTACTAACCATTTGTTCAACTCCTTAACAATCTAAATTATACCAGTTTTTAACGTTAAAAAAGAAAACTATTGTCCGCAAATGACAATAGTTTTCTAATTTAGCGTATCAATTAACTTTTATTTAGCGTAACCAACTTTGTACCATATTGGATGACCGTTATTTGTTTCAGAAGGTTTTAGTGATAAACCAGTTAATTTATTATTAACCGCCTTAATTTTATATGCATTAAAAACAGGTATGACATAAGCCTGGTCAAACATATACTGTTGCCATTCATGAAATTTTTCAACACGATATTTATGGTTAAATGCTTTAGCAGAGTCAATCTCCTTAATCAATTTATTATTTTCCGGAGTAACAAACCTAGTATAGTTAGCGGGGCCACCTTCACTATATAATCCATTGGGTGATGGTTCCGTAGAAAGACCCCAAGCACCTAGAAACATATCTACTTGAGGATTATCGTTTTGAACTTTATCATAAAATGAGTTACGTTCTGTCAACCGACCATTTAGAAGACCTACATTTAGCCCAATTTTATGCCACTGTTGCAAGTAATTTTGTATAATTGGTCCTTGTGTAGCATCACCCGACATGGCTAAAAAGTTGATTTTTAAAGGCTTACCATTGGGCTGCACGCGCCATTTGCCTTTTTTCTTATAACCAGCTTTATCTAAAAGTTCATTAGCCTTTTTTAAGTTATAAGTAAAGCCTTTAACATTTTTATTATATACATCACCATATTGCTTTGGTATTAATGTTGGAATCCTGAAACTCAGATTATTATTATAACGTTTATTGACATCCTCCACATTCATGGCATAACCAATAGCTTGCCTTAACGCTTTATTATTCATTTTGCTATGAGGATTCATAACATTTTTACCCTTTTTAGCATCAAACTTGCCGACCTTAAACCCTAGGTATGAGTAATATAAAGGAATTTCTGCAATAAATCTCACATCTTTAGTATCTTTTACTTGTTTCCACTGAGCATTAATAACTTGAGCAATATCAAACTTATGTGATTTGATTGCTTGAGAAGTAGAATTAGGAGAAACAACTTGATAAATAATTTTATCCAGTTTTGGTTTGCCTTGCCAATAGTATTTGTTTGGTACCCATGTAGCTGACTGTCCACGAACTAGTTTATCTAACTTATAAGGTCCAAAATATATTGGTCTTTTTCTAACTTTATCTGAAGACTCGAGTTTGCTAAAAGGTACATCCTTTAAATAATGATATGGTGAAGCTGATTCCCAATAATAGTCATTACCACTAAAGGCCATTCCTGGTGTCATATAGGAAAAATGTAATATCATTTTGCGACCATTATCACCATCCGGCAATTCAATTCCTGAAATTTTTTTAGCTTTGCCCTCATGATATTCTTTCATTCCTTTTAGAACTTCCATTTTAGTAGAATATCTCTGAGCTTTAGTGTTTTTATTAGCCAATATTTCATAAGGATATGCCATATCCTTGGCAACTACTTGTTTGCCGTCTGACCACTTAACCCCTTTTTTGATTGTAATAGTTATAGTTTTATTTTTTTGATCCAGCCTCATTGTTGCTGGGCCCTTATCATTTATTTTGTAGTTATCATCAGTATAAAACAAAGATTCTTCACCTGGTGAAGCAACATCTGCATCAGTCGCAGTTACGCTCAATTCATCAGTAAATATTCCTGTAAAAGGAGTATCTGTTTCAACGGCCACTCTAACAGTTCCCCCTTGCTTTGTTTCCTTTTTTGGCAAAGCATTGGGAAATTTACTTGCTTCCTTTGAACTGTCCTCATTATTACTTTTATTTGCTTTATTACAACCAACCAGAGCCATGGCACATGTAGCTATAATACCGATGGAGCATAAAAAATTTTTTTCTTTCATCTTTCTTCTCTCCTTACAAATGTACAAACACGATTTAAAACCTAAATAAAATAATAACAAAAAAGATTAGAAAAACAAAGGCTTTATTAATTTTTAATTAATATTTTATACAAAATACCATTATTTTATTAGCGAAAATTAAAAATTAGGATTAAGAAAATTGATTGGCTCTATAATTTATCCTGTTGATGACTTATCCATCTGCTAAGCTGTGAATAGTTTTACTGCATAAAAAGTCATTCATGCTAAAGAAGATGTTGACTGGCAAAAGCAGCAACCGTTAACTTTTAAGCATAATCTAAAAGCAGTAAATAAAGGGATAACATCGATTTATTTCGATGGGTGATTAGAAGGCTTAAATCACAAACTTAAACAAATTGAGCGCACAGCTTTTGGCTACGGCAACTTCCACAATCTGCTAACTAGGATCAGATTGGCAGAAAACAAGGTAAAAGAAAAAGCAGATAAAAGTATTGTCATACTTCTATCTGCTTCCTACTTTATGTTGTTTGACAAAGAGTCAGTTTCTAATTTACCTTATCAATTAACTTTTTATTTAGTGTAAGCAACTTTATACCAAAGTGGATGTCCGTTGTTTTGCTGTGATGCACTTTGTGAATAGCCAGTAAGCTTACTGTTAACTGCATCAATTTGGTATGCATTATATACAGGAACAACATAAGCTTGATCAAACATATATTTTTGCCATTCATGGAATTTTTGAACGCGATACTTATGATCAAAGGCTTTTTGCGAATCCATCTCTTGAATAAGTTTTGTATTTTCAGGAGTTACAAAACGTGAATAGTTGGACATTGTACCTTCACTATACATTTGTTCTTGGGAAGGTTCAGTTGAAAGACCCCAGGCAGCCATAAACATATCAACATCAGGTGAATCGTGTTGCACTTTATCATAAAATGAATTAAATTCAGTTAATCGACCACCAACTAATTTAACATTTAAGCCAATCTTATTCCATTGTTCAATATAATTTTGCATTATTGGTTGCTGAATAGAATTACCAGACATTGCCATGAAGTGAATAGTCAACGGCTTACCATTAGGTTGTACACGCCATTTTCCTTTCTTCTTATATCCTGCCTTGTCTAGAATTTTATTTGCTTTTTTCAGGTTATAGGTATAGCCTTTAATATTTTTATTATAATAGTCGCCAAATTGTGCTGGTATCAAAGTTGGAATCTGAAAACTTAAGCCGTCAGTATAATGCTTGTACACAGCATCAGTATTCATGGCATAAGCCATTGCCTGACGCAATGATTTATTATTCATTTTGGCATTAGGATTCATTACATTCTTTGATTTTTTGTTATCCCACTTACCAACTTTAAATGCCAAATAACTATAGTACAACGGAATTTTAGCAACAAATGTTACATTTTTAGTATCCTTAACTTGTTTCCATTGACTGTTAGTAACCCTTGTGATATCAAATTTATGATTCTTAATTGCTTGTGAAGCGGAATTTGGAGAAACTACTTGATAAACTATTTTGTCTAACTTAGGTTGACCGCGCCAATAATACTTATTCGGAACCCAAGTAACTGATTGACCACGAACAATTTTTTCAATTTTATAAGGACCAAAGAATAATGGCTTTTTTCTCAACTTATCAGATGATTCTAATTTGGCAAAGGGAATATCTTTTAAATAGTGATATGGCGCAGCCATTTCCCAAATGTAGCCATTTCCGCTATAATACATACCAGGCTTAAGTTCTTTGCAATGTATAATTGCAACTCTGCCATCCGGACCATCAGGCATTTCAATTCCCGAAATAGTTTTTGCCTTGCCTTCATGATATTCTTTCATACCATTAATAATATTAAATTGGCTGGCATATCTTTGGGAGTTAGTTGCTTTATTAGCAATAATTTCATATGCAAACTCTACGTCTTTTGCCGTAACTTGCTTGCCGTCTGACCATTTAACACCTTTTTTAATAGTAATAGTAGCAGTTTTTGCTTTGCGATCAAGTTTGAGTGTAGCTGGACCCTTATCGTTAATTTTATAGTGATCATCAGTATCAAATAGTGATTCCTGACCTGGACTAGAAACATCAGCGCTTGGTTGATCCATTTGTAATTCTTCATTAAAAACGCCAGTAAATGGTGTATCAGTTACTTCTGCAACCTTAATCGTTCCACCCTTTTTAGCAGTCTTAACGGGTGTTTGAATTGGAAACTTGCTGGCAGTTTTAGCACCTTCATTGCTAGTAGTATTACTTTTTCCGCACGCTACTAAAGTTAATGCAGCTGCAGATAAAGTGCCAACAGCACCCCAAAATTTTCTTGTTCTCATAATACATGTCTCCTTCATGATACAAAGTTAATAGTATTTTGGAATCAAGCTAACAGATAAATGTTAGCATTTATCATTAAAATTGCAAGGATAAATTGGTCACTAACACTATATATACATATAATTTTTAAAAGATAAATTATTTTATCAAAAGAGTATTTTATAATTAAATTTAACTAAAAATCAAAACAAAAAACTAATTGCGTTATTTTCGCAATTAGTTTTTTTTCTAATTAAATATTAACTATTTTTTGTAGCCAACTTCATACCAAAGAGAATTACCATGAGTAGGTTTAAGACTATATCCAGTTAACTTGTTATTAACTGCTGTGATAGCATAACTATTCCTAGTAGGAATAATGAATGCTTGATCAAACATATATTTTTGCCATTCATGGAATTTCTCTACACGATACTTATGATTGAAAGCCTTTTGAGAGTCAAGTGAATTCAATAATTTGGTTTGTTCTGGAGTCACAAAACGTTGATAATTGAATGGTGAACCTTCAGCAAAGAAATCAGCAGGTGATGGTTCTGATGACATACTCCAGCCAGCCATAAACATGTCGACAGATGGATCGTCATTTTTAATCTTATCGAAGAAAGAGTTAGCCTCAGCCAAACGACCACCAACTAAGGAAACATTCAAACCAATTTTATGCCATTGTTGAATGTAGTTTTGAATGATTGGACCTCTAGTGGCATCGCCTCCTGCAGCCAAAAGATGAATTTTAAGCGGCTTACCATTAGGTTGTACACGCCATTTGCCTTTCTTCTTGTAACCAGCTTTGTCAAGCAATTGATTTGCTTTCTTTAAATTGTATGTATAACCCTTTATATCACTATTATGATAATCACCAAACTGTGGTGGAATTAATGTCGTTACATGGAAGGTCAAGCCACCAGTATATTTCTTATATACAGAAGAAATATTCATGGCATATCCAATAGCTTGTCTAAGAGACTTGTTATTCATCTTAGCATTCTTATCCATGACATTCTTGCTGTGCTTTGCATCCCATTTACCAACTTTAAAGCCAAGATAACTATATTGTAGCGGAATTTTAGCGACAAAATTTACACCTTTGGTGTCTTTAACTTGTTTCCATTGTGTGTTAATAACATCAGCTATATCAAACTTATGGCTCTTGATTGCTTGAGAAGTCGAGTTCGAAGAAACAACTTGCGAAACTACTTTATCTAATTTTGGCTTGCCACGCCAGTAGTACTTATTAGGAACCCAAGTTACTGACTGACCTCTTACGACCTTAGAAACTTGATAAGGGCCAAAATAAAGTGGCTTCTTTCTAATTTTATCAGATGAATTTAATTTGCTGAAAGGAACATCCTTTAAATAGTGGTAAGGAGCTACAGCCTCCCAAAAATAGCCGTTACCACTGTTATACATTCCTGGCTTTAATTCCTTAAAGTGTAAAACGGCCGTTCTGCCATTTTCACCGTCAGGCATTTCAAACCCAGAAATTGTTTTAGATTTTCCTTCATGGTACTCTTCAAGTCCCTTTAAAAAAGCCAGTTGACTGGTATATCTTTCAGATTGAGTAGCCTTATTGGCAATAATTTCGTATGCATACTCATAATCTTTAGCAGTTACCTGCTTACCATCTGACCATTTAACACCCTTTTTAATGGTAACAGTCACTGTCTTGTCCTTTTTATTAATTTTCATTGTGGCAGGACCCTTATCATTAATCTGATAAGTATCATTTACATCAAATAATGATTCGGCACCTGGAGCGACAACATCAGAGTCAGTTTTAGTAGTGGACAATTCTTCAGAGAAAATACCGGTGAAGGGTGAATCACTTTCTATAGCTAATTTAACTGTTCCACCTTGTTTAGTTTCCTTTTTAGGTACTTCAATTGGAAACTTACTTGCTTTTTTTGCTTCATTTGTGTTGCCGTTATCTGCACTTTTACCACATGCAACTAACGATAACGCAGCAGCAGTTATGACTCCCACAGAGCCTAATAATTTCTTACTTTTCATAGCCTTTAACTCCTTTATCATAGCAACTTAATGGCTTTTCTCAGAACAAGTTAATAATTTAATATTAACATATTAAATTAGAAAATCAATAGTAAAGTTAATTTAATGTTAATCTTATTCATATATATAAATAGCATTATTTAATAAAAAATTTAGCTCACATAAAATAGCAAAATCTTTCGAATTGCTTATATTTCCTAAATACATACTAGTTGCAAGTAAAATAAGTATAAAAAATCCCGAAACGAATAAATTCATTTCAGGATTTTTATAATTAGTTTTATTTTAAAAGTTTATCAATTCTCTCTTTGTCTAGCATCACCAGCACGTGATAATGCCCTTCCGACATAATTAATACTTAGAGAAATCACTAATAACAAGATTGTGGCAGGAAGCCAAAGCCAAGGTCGACTAACAACATTAACCGGATCATTTGCAAATCCAATTAACGTACCAAGAGAAGGAATAGTCGGCGGCAAGCCGTAGCCAATATACTCAAGCGTAGTTTCGATTCCGATATTGCCTGCTATCATTAAAACTACATCAATAATTACCATGGAAGTAATGTTAGGTAAAACTTCACGAAACATAATTTTTAAATCTGACGAACCTGACGTTTTTGATGCTAATACATAATCACGCTCTCTTTGAGACAATACAAATGCTCTGAAATACCTTGCTGTACTTGTCCAACCAAAAAATGAAATTATTAGCACTAAATTCAGTGGGGTGTAATGAGGTATAACACTAACCAAAACTATTTCAATAGGCATTGCAGGTAAAACTTGAATGAAGTCTACTATTCTCATTATGACGGCATCAATATAACCACCGTAATATCCAGAAATTAATCCGACCAAAAGTCCAACAGATTCACATATTACAGTAACTCCCAAACCAATAAGTATGGAATTACGACTACCCATAATAAGAAGATTAACTATATCACGACCACCATCATCAGTTCCAAGGAAATGACCGGCTGTTCCCCAACTGTAATAAGCATCAATTATATTTGTTTCAGAAACTTTATCGGCATTTAAAAACAGAGATCCTCCGAAAGTCAATAATAGGATCAGAACAATTAATATAAAAGCTGTTAACGCAATTTTATCCTTCACAACTTCTCTTACAATCACTCTGAATCCTGAAGTTGGAGAAGAAACTTTCTCTTTTTTAGCCTTTTTAGTTAAAGTACCTTTTTTATTCTCAGTCATATGTTTCTCCTCTTTACTTTATTCTAATCCTTGGATCAACGATACTCATGATAATATCAGACAATAAATTACCAAGCAACGTTAAAAAGCCAAATATCAATATTAAAGCTGTTAAAGTGGTGTAATCACGCTGACCAATTGAATCCAGGAATAGTTTCCCCATGCCAGGATAACTGAAAACCGATTCTACAATCATGGATCCACTAAGAAGTCCAGTTATTACAGTACCAAAAGAAGAAGCAATTGGTAAAAGGGAGTTACGTAAAATGTGTTTATTGAAAACAACTTTTTCTGGCACACCCTTACTATGGGCTGTACGAACATAATCTTCAACTTTATTATCGACAATTCCTGTCCTCAAATATTGCACGACAGATGTTGTGGTAATCAGTGCAACTAGAGTACCCGGTAATATAATATGGTAAATTTCACTACCCAAAGTACCCCAAAAACCGGATGCATTTGGTGAAATTGAACCTGAGATAGGGAACCAGCCTAAAGTAAAACCAAATAACCAAATTCCTAGTATATAAAAGACAAAGGGAGGAACAGCCAAGGTAATATAATTGAAAATTTGAACAGCTTGATCTTGCCATTCATCTTGGTGACGTCCAGCGCTAATACCCATAGGAATAGCGATAGAATAACTAATAACTGTAGAAAATAAAGATAACCAAAAAGTATTTACAGCGCGGTCAGCAATTAATGAAGTAACAGGTACATGCTGGATATAGCTTGTACCTAAGTCTCCTTTGAAAAGATTACCAACCCACCGAGCATACTGCACAGGTACAGGGTCATATAATCCAGCCGCTCTTTTTAAAGCTTCAATTTGTTTAGGATCAGTATTTGGGTTAATTTGACCTGAAAATGGATCACCTGGCATCATTTTAGCTAAGAAAAAGACTAAAATACTTAAAATAATCAATTGCGGGATCATAATTAAAATTCGTCTTAGGACCGTTTTCCACATGATTATGCCCCCTCCTTTTCATTTATCTTTTCTTCATTCAATTCATCTTTAGGTAAAGCCACTAAATGTTTGCCAGACACTTGTTGCAAGGGAAACACACGACCATCCTTGTCATACCACTTGTCTTGATCATTTTGAAATTCTTGTTCAACTTCTTGACGGTGCTTCTTGTGCTCTTCACGGTGTTCAACATCAACTTGCGGTATAGCGGAAAGCAATCTTTTAGTATAAATGTGCATTGGATGTTTGTAGATGTCTTCCCTTGAACCAATCTCTACCAAGCGGCCACGGTGCATAATAGCTAAGTTTTCAGACATATGCTTAACAACGCCTAAATCGTGAGAAATAAAAAGATAGGCAATGTTATATTGTTGCTGAATATGCTTCATAAAGTTTAAAACTTGCGCTTGCACAGACAAATCCAGAGCACTGGTAGGTTCATCGGCAACAATTAACCGTGGATTAGTTGCAACCGCACGTGCTACACCAATTCTTTGCCTCTGCCCTCCCGAAAACTCATGAGGGTATTTGTAAATTGAATCGCTAGGCATACCAACAATATCTAATAGCTCTTGAACACGCTCACGTTCTTGATCTGTAGTTAAATTTTCAAAATTTCGAATCGGTTCAGCAATGATATCTTCAATTCTTTTTCTTGGATTTAAACTTGACATTGAATCTTGGAAAATCATTTGAACATCTTTATTGTAGTTAAGTTTTCGCCTATTTTTGGCTTTAGTAATATCGACACCCTTATAAAGAATACTGCCACTAGTAACAGGTTCAACACCCACAATTGCCTTGCCAGTAGTAGACTTGCCTGATCCAGACTCACCAATCAAACCATAGGTTTCACCTTCATTAATAGTAATACTAATGTCGTCAACCGCTCTGACATAGTCAGTAATCCTGTTCCAGAAACCTGATCTAATGGGATAATGAACCTTTAAGTTTTTTACTTGAATAATTTCTTTAGCCATAAATTACTCCCCACCTACTTCATCTTGAAAGTGGAACGTCTTCCAGCAAGTACATCTGACCCAGTGACCAGGCTCAACTTCATGCATTACTGGGTTTTCTTCATGCGCACTGGCAGGAATCCATGGAATTCTAGCAGCAAATCTGTCGCCATTTCTAGGCATATCTTGCAATGAAGGAACTGTTCCTTGAATAACGTGTAAATCTTCTTCTTCATCTTCTGATTGAGGCATTGAATTTAACAAGGAGCGAGTATAAGGGTGTAACGGATGCTCAAAAACAGTTTTTACATCAGCTTTTTCTACTATTTGTCCACCATACATAACTGCAACTTGATCAGCTGTTTCAGCAACTACACCTAAATCGTGAGTAATCAAAATAATACCAGATTGAGATTGTTTTTGAATATCTTCAAGCAGGTCCAAAATTTGAGCTTGAATAGTAACGTCCAAAGCGGTAGTTGGCTCATCCGCAATGATAATTTCAGGCTTACATGCAATTGCCATAGCAATCACGACTCTTTGCCTTAATCCTCCTGATAATTCGAAAGGATACATTTGAAATGTTTCTTCTGGCTTTGGCATCCCTACTTGATTGAATAATTCAATCACACGATTATGACGCTCTTTTTCATTCATATCTGTATGATAATAAAGCGTTTCAGCTACCTGATCGCCAACACGCATCAACGGGTTTAAACTGGCTAAAGGATCCTGAAAGATCATGCCAATTTTGTCTCCACGTATTTTGTTAAATAAGTTTTCATTTAATCCAACTAAATTTAACTCATTATATAGAATATCACCAGTTACTTTCGTATTTTTATGGTCGTACAAGCCGATAATACTCGATGCAATTGTACTCTTACCACAACCAGATTCACCTACAATAGATAAAATTTCATTACGCTTCAACGTTAAATTAATATCATCTGCAGCATCATAAAACTTTCCATTTAAACGATATGCAGTATGCAAATGCTGGATATCTAGCAAGAGATCACTTTGTTTTTCCAAAGGTCATTTCCCCTCTCAAATCTTCAATGAATTTATTAAAGATATTTAATAAATTTATTTAATTTCTAATTATAACCGTGAAACAAATTGTATGCAAACTAATAATTAATTTTTTTAATTAGTTTTGATGATTTGCAACGTAATTAACAGCATCACCAACAGTTTTAATTTTTTCTGCATCTTCATCAGAAATCTCGGCGCCGAATTCATCTTCTAGTTGTAAAATGAATTCCACTAAGTCAATGGAATCAGCGTCCAAATCACTTTTGAAATCAGTTTCATCAGTTATCTTTTCTTTATCAACTTCAAAATTATCAGCTAGTATATCTCGAATTTTAGTAAAAATTTCTTCTTTACTCATGTCTTTACTCCTTATTTTCAACTGCAAATTCTGCTTTAAAATTATCAATTATTTTTTTCTGTAAAATTTTATCAATTTGTTTAATCGTAAAATAAACAGCACGTTGACCTGATCGACCATGTGTTTTGACTACGGGAGCATTGACTCCGAGTAAAACTGCACCACCATATTTATCAACATCAAATTTTGAAACTAACCCTTTTAATGCTTTTTTTATCATTAATGCGCCTAATTTAACAAAAGGACCGTTATTAAGCAAGCTTTCCTTCAAAAGATGTATCAAAACACTGGAGGTTCCTTCAATATTTTTTAAAACCGCATTACCAGTAAAACCGTCTGTGGCAATCACATCAGCTTTACCATCTAATAATTCATTTCCTTCAATATTACCTATAAAATTAACTTTGCTTTCTAATAACAATTGGTAGGCTTTTTGATGAACATCATCACCCTTATCACTTTCGGACCCATTATTAAGCAAACCAACCCGTGGATTTTTAATTCCCCGCACTTTTTCTGCATAATACGAAGCCATTTTAGCCCAAGCAAGTAGATATTCCGGTTTACTTTTAGCATTCGCACCAACATCAATCATATTAAATCCATCATCTGAATTTTTTACTGGGAGAGTTGGCATGAAGCCAGGACGAGCTACTCCTTTAATGCGTCCTATAATAAATATACCACAAGCTAAGATAGCACCTGTATTACCTAACGAAAAAAGTGCATCTGCCTTGCCCTGCTTCACATATTGTGCTGCCACGACAAGTGATGAATCTTTTTTAGATCTAATCGCCTTAACTGGCTCATCTTCATCCAAAATAATTTCAGAAGTATTAACCACTTCTATGTGACTGCTATCACTACCCAATAATTCTTTTATTCTTTTTTGGTCACCAAAAAGTACGAATTTTGTTTTCGATAACTCTTTTTTGGCCCGTAATACTGCTTGAATAATTGCCTCAGGGGCATTTTCTCCACCCATAGCATCAATAGCAATAGTTCTCATTGTATCCTCAACCTTACTATGTTCTCTTTTGCTGTAATTGTTTATATTCTAACACTTCTTTTAAAGTTTTATTTTCTGATTTTTGCAGGAGAGGATCATCTTTGATTAATTTTCTGGCCTCTTTTTGTGCTACTACCATAGTTTCGTAGTTATTAACTACATCACCAACTTGAAATTCGGGTAAACCAGATTGAGCCTTACCAAAAAGATCTCCTTCTCCCCGCATCTTTAGATCTTCTTCAGCTAACTTAAAACCGTCTGTTGTTGATGAAACGATTTTCATACGAGCTTTACCCGCCTGCGTATTAGGATCAGCCAAAAATATGCAATAACTCTGAGTTTTTCCTCTGCCTATTCGCCCTCTTAACTGGTGAAGTTGACTAATTCCAAAGCGATCAGCATTATAAATCACCATCATATTAGCATTAGCCACATCAACTCCAACCTCAATAACGCTAGTTGTAACCAAGATATTAATGTTTCCTGCAGCAAATTCGGCCATTATCTCATCCTTTTTATTACCAGGCATTTGACCGTGAAGTAATACTACTTTTTCATTAGGAAAATCATGACTTAATTTTGCATAAAGCTGTTCTGCATTTTTTAAATCTAATGCCTCTGATTCCGTAATCAAAGGAGTAACAGCGTAAATTTGATATCCTTGCGCCAGCTGCTGCCGCATCAATTGATAAACTTGATCCATTTGCGTACTAGTTTTCCAGGAAGAAACTATCTTTTTCCTTCCAGCAGGAAGATGTCGTATCTCTGAAATGGCCATATTGCCATATACAGTCAAAGCCAAAGTTCGGGGGATAGGCGTTGCGGTCATGGCTAAAATATCGGGCAAGTTTCCCTTATTGACCAGAGATTGCCGCTGATTGACACCAAATCTGTGTTGTTCATCGATAATCACCAAACCCAAGTTTTTAAAAATAACAGTGGCTTGGATAAGAGCATGGGTACCAATCACAACATTAATAGTGCCATCAGCAAGCTCCATGTTAATTTCTCTACGTTCCATGCTTTTAGTCGAGCCAGTCAATAAAGCACAACGAACGCCTAAAGGCCTGAGTAATTCATCAATCTTTTTAAAATGTTGACTAGCCAAAATTTCAGTAGGAACCATGAGGGCAGCTTGATAACCAGCGGTTACTGCTGCAAAAAGTGCATAGACCGCCACAATCGTTTTCCCAGAACCGACATCTCCCTGCAACAAACGGTGCATTTGTATTTTAGAAAACATATCAGCAAAAATTTCATTAATAACATTTTTCTGGTCAGTTGATAATTCAAAAGGCAAAGACTTAGTTAATTTAGCGACTGCACTTAAATCATACTTTTTGGCAAAACCCTTATTTCGAGGATTAACTTCAGTCAGTTGGGCAAGCTCAGTTTGAAAAATAAAAAATTCCCTAAAAATAGCACTTCTTTTGGCAACTTGTGACTCAGTAGCATTTTTGGGATGATGCATTTTTTGTATAATATCAGTTTCATTAAGCAAATGATATTTTTTCCTAATTGAAATTGGCACAACATCATCAACACCAGTTAAGTAGTCAGCTAAAGCCAAATTAATTAAATCAATCAATTTTTTCTGCTTTATGTGACGGTTCACAGAATAAATGGGAGCCATGCCACTATCATTTTCTTTGGCAGCAATAAATTTAAAACCCGCTAAGCTTTGTCTTGAAATATTGTATTTGCCATAAATTGCAACTTCTTTGCCAACCTCAATTTTTTCTTTCAGCCACGGCTGATTAAAAAAATTGACCATGACTACATCATGGTCAATTCTCATTTTGAAACTAAGTCTGCTTTTTTTATAGCCGAACCTGGTTACGAAAGCAGGAGTCGCTACAATTCCTTTTAACATTACCTTTTGACCATCCATGATCTGGTCAAGAGGAATCGTTTGCAGTTCATCATAACGAAACGGAAAATAATATAACAAATCATAAATGCTATAAATTCCCAGGCCTCCCAGTGCAGCAGCCGTTTTAATTCCAACCCCTTTTAAGTCGCTAACAGGAGCAAATAATTTTTGGGCAATCATAATTACTCAACAGAAATCAAAAAATTGTATACAGGTTGGCCGCCATCATGAATCTCAAATTCAAGGTCATCATGCTTTTCTTTAACCGCTTCAACCAATTCTTGGGCTTCTTTTTTATTTGAGTCACGACCATATATTACTGTAATAATTTCTGAGTCCTCATCAAGCATCTTTTCTACCATAGATGAAGCTGTAGTAATTAAGTCAGTATTTGCAATCTTTATATCACCATCAACTATTCCCAAATAATCATCCTGATGAATTTCAACTTCATTAATTGTCGTATCACGGTTAGCTTTGGTAACTTCACCAGAAACTACTGTATCAAGAGCGTCAGTCATATTGGCAACATTGTCTTCAAGGGAATCATCGGCATCAAATGAAAGCATTGCTGTTAAACCTTGCGCAATTGTCTTGGTAGGAACAATTCCAACTGGAATATCACTTACTTCAGCTGCTTGTTTTGCTGCCATAATAATATTACCGTTGTTAGGCATCACTATTGCCTTCTTGGCACCTGATTTTTTAATTGAATCAATAATGTCTTGTGTAGAAGGATTCATAGTTTGACCACCAGAAATAATGCGGTTAACACCTTCACTTTCAAACAATTTACGAATACCATTACCTGAAGCCACAGCAATAACAGCAAAATCAACGTTTTCTTGGTTTTCCTCACTATTATTTACTATTGTTTCATGTTGAATTCGCATATTGTCAATTTTAATTTTTCCTAATTGTCCAAATTGACTGCCATACGCAAAAATAGCTCCTGGATGTTCAGTATGAATATGAACTTTTGCCACTTCTTCATCTGAAACAGCTAAAAGTGAATCACCCAATTGAGACAAATGTTCTCTAAATTCATCTAAATTGAAAGTTTTCTTATGGGGAGCATCAGCAGTTAAGTCAACCATAATTTCAGTACAGTAGCCATTAGCAATATCCTGCGTTGAAAGTTGTGATTGTACTGACTGGTGGTGCATCGCATTAATCATTTCATCCATTTCACCTTCATCAGGTTGATAGCGGTCAGCAAACTCCTCACCTAAAATGCCTTCTAAAAAGCCCTCATATATAAAGAGTAATCCTTGCCCACCTGAATCAACTACGCCTACTTGTTTTAAAACAGGCAATAAGTCTGGTGTAGTCTTCAGCGCCTTTTTTGCACCTTCAACAATGGCTTTCATAACTTCTTCAACATCATCGGTTTCATTGGCCTTATTGGCACCTTCTTGCGCGCCAATCCGAGCAACAGTCAAAATAGTTCCTTCAACTGGCTTCATTACAGCTTTGTAAGCTGTTGCAACCCCATTTGAAAAAGCATTGGCCAATTCTTGTGCATTAAGAGTTTTCATGCCTTGAGTTGCCTTATAAACTCCTCTAAAGAGCTGAGAAGAGATTACCCCACTATTACCGCGAGCACCCATCAACATCCCTTTAGCAAGACTTTCTGTCAAATCGCCAACACTATTACTAGTATTTTGGGCAACAGCTTTAGCACCACTTTCAATAGTTAAATTCATATTTGTTCCAGTGTCTCCATCAGGAACAGGGAAAACGTTCAAAGAGTTAATAAACTCAGCGTTGCGACCAAGTCTGTGCGTAGCAACGCGAACCATATCTCTAAATTTTTTACTGTCTATTTCCTTTAAAACCAATATTTCTAACCTCCGCTTGAGTTATTCATCAAGCACTTTAACACTTTGAACGATGACATTAACAGCTTTAGTTTCAATTCCAAGTTGATTTTTCAAATTGAATTTAACACTATCTTGTACGTTGCGACTTACTTCAGATATTTTTAAACCATAGCCGACTATTATATAAACATCAACCGTAATCCTATTATCCTCAGATTTAACAACAACACCGCGTTTATAATTTGCTCGATTTAATATTCCATCGAAGCCATCACGGATAGCATTTTTAGATGCCATGCCGACAACGCCGTAGTTAGATGTAGCTGCACTACCAACAACAGTTGCAATCACTCCATTTGAAATATCAATCAAACCATTTTTTGTTTTGATTTTTACAGCCATGTTTACCTCCGTATCATTGTTCTCATATTATGAATCTATTTTATCATAGTAATCAAGTTTAAATACAAAAATCCCTTCCTAAAAATACTTTTGCAGTTGCAATGAACTTAAACTTATGCTATCTTAATTTAGTATGAAAACACAATAAAGGAGGTTTAGCAAATGGCAAAAGATTATATCACTGGCAAAAAGACCACTTTTGGTAATACACGTTCACACTCACTGAATTCATCACGTCGTGCGTGGAAGCCAAACCTTCAAAAAGTTCGTATTCTTGTTGATGGCAAACCAAAGCGCGTATGGGTTTCAACTAAGACATTAAAATCTGGTAAAGTTACCCGTGCCTAACGTAAATAATAAAGTTTTAAAAAAGCAGAAGTTTTCTTCTGCTTTTTTATTATTTTATATTTTGAAAGCGATTAACATCTCTAGATTGAATAACGGCTACTACACCTTTTTCAAATGATAAACTAAACTGATTTACATTAAGTAAAAATTCATTCGAACTAAATGAAATAGGATTAATCCCGTTAAAATCATTTAAATTATATTTAGCTCCAGTTATTTTTAAATTTTTAACTGCCGTTAACGGTATTACTCCAAAATATTTATAAGTCGATAATTTTTTAATCACATGGTGTCCGCAATTGTAAAATCTAATTGAATTTTGTTGGTCTATAAGTTCAATTTTCTCAGCAAACTGGTTAAATTCAGGTTTGAGAACCATAAATAAATTAGATAAAAAGTGATCTAAGCGTCCTCCAGTCGCTCCAAAAAGGGTTAAATAAGAAACATGATAATCTATAAACGCACATCTAATAGCCATTTCGGTATCCGTCAAATCTTTTTCTGGTATCGAATACCTGATATCTCTGACATTTTGTTCAATTAATCTTAATTCATTTTTTTGTAATGAATCAAAATCTCCTTCAGCAACATCAATTTTCATGCCCATTTCTTTTAAAAGTAAAGCTCCACGATCAACGCCGATTATTAAATCACCGCTTTTTTTGGCTGTTAAAAGTTGCTGGTTAAGATCCTTCGGCCATAATTGTTTAGGAGCGCCTGACAACGCCCAGGCCTTCATTGTAGTATGCCTCTTAATTCTGCAATCTGTTGTTCTACGCTATTTTGACAAAAGAGATATGATCCAGCTACAAAAATTTCTGCTCCCGCATCCTTAGCTTTTTTAGCAGTTTGACCGTTAATTCCGCCATCAACTTCAATTGGAACTTTTCCTTTGACTAATCTTGAAGCTTCCTTAATTCTAGAAAGAGATTCAGGAATAAATTTTTGTCCACCAAAACCCGGAAAAACAGTCATCAGCAAAATCTGATCTATTTTAGAAATAAATTTAGAAAGTACAGAAACGGGAGTATCAGGATTAAGAACCACTCCGGCTTTAACATGATTTTCTTTTAAATAGTCCAACCAGTAATTTAGTTTTTCTTCAGTCATTGCCTCATAATGAAGCAACATAATTTGAGCTCCCGCTTTAGTGAATGCTGGTACCAAGTCGTCAGGGTTATTGCTCATCAAATGGATCTCAGCCTCACTAGTAGGAAAAGTTTTTTTGAAATCTGAAACAAGTTGTGGACCAAAAGATAAATTAGCTACAAAATGCCCATCCATGATATCAATGTGGAACCTTTTTATGCCGGCATTCACAGCTGTCTGAATATCTTTTTCTAAATTTAAATTATTAATATTTAATATTGATGGTGCTATCAATGTTATCTCCTTACTTTAAATATTCTGGTAATTTGCCATTTTCTATTTCTTTGCGCAATAATAAATAATTATCATAGCGGCTTTTGGATATTTTACCTTTCTTAATTAGTGCTTTTACTTCACATTTAGGCTCATTAAGATGTTGGCAACCGCGGAACTTGCAATATTTACTTGCTCTCTTAAATTCAATGAAATAATTACGTAATTCATTTATTTTGATCGGTGTTAAATCAATTGCAGAAAACCCAGGCGTATCTGCAAGATAACCTTTACCTAAATGAAAGAGGTTCACTGTTCTAGTGGTGTGCTTGCCCCGATTTAAAGAATTTGAGATAACTCCAGTTTCTTGATTCAAGCCATTTTTAAGCGAGTTAATTAAAGTAGATTTGCCCGCCCCAGATTGACCAGCTAAAGTCCATATTTGTGCTGAACCAATGTCATTAGGTAAATTACTGGCAACTTCTTTTTGGCTATAATAGACCTTATAGCCTATTTCCTGATAATACTGCAAACTTTCTTCAATTTTAGTTAATTCCAGTCTGTTTGTTAAATCCGTTTTTGATAAAAAAATACTTACAGGAACGCCTTTCCAAGAAAAGAAAGTCAAAAAGCGATCCAATAATTGTAGCGAAAAGTCTGGTTGGACTGCAGACATTACGAGTAAAATCTGAGTGACATTAGCAAGGGCAGGACGGCCAATCAGGTTTTTACGAGGCAAAACTGCAACCAAGTAACTTGTGCCTTGATCATCAATTTGTATTTTAACGTGATCACCAACAACAGGTTTTAAATTATTTTTACGGAAAACTCCTCTGGCACGGGTTCTTATAATATCAGTGCTTGTTTGAACATCATAATAGCCTGCAATCAGACCAATGACAATTCCTTGATCTTCTTTAATCATTTTTGACCTTCTCATTCAAAATAGTCTGTCCATCGCGCACTACTTTGAGTTGACCTGGACCGTCTTTAAGTTCAAATGGGATTGAAAAATTCATATCCTTTTTAATGTACAAATCCCGATAAATATTGTCAATTGAATGATTATCATCTGAAATATAAATTTGAACATGATTGCCCCGTTTATCATCGGAATCATCGTCATCAGTGTCTTCGTAACTAACTGTGAAGTTTTTTATTGCCGTCAGATTACGTTGCTTTTTTGCTCCCTCAGAAACATTAACTGATATAGTACTTCCATTTGGTACCTCTGTGCCGGCTGCCGGACTCATAGAAATAATTTTACCCTTCTTAACTTTATTTGAGTATGCGGAACTGACTTGTAAAGTCAATCCATGTTTATGTGCAAATTCTTGCGCTTCTTTCAAAGAATAATCAGATAAATCCGGCAATTTAATCATATGGGCTTTTGCACGATGATTTTTTCCTTTAGATACGGTTAAAGTAATTGTTGTTTGCTCTGGCTTTACTTCAACATCAGCTGCAACGCTTTGAGAAATCACATGATTTGGCGGAACGCTAGAAGAAAACTGATTTTCACGAATTATTTCAAAGCCCAGTTTTTCGAGTTTTTGCACTGCAATTTCATATTCATCGCCTGTAACTTCAGGTACTCTTACCATACCAGCTCCATCCGAAACATAAAGATCAATAAATCTGCCTCGCTTTATTTCTGCTCCTGCAGTAGGCGAGGTTTCAATTACTTTACCACGATCAATACTGTCAGAACTTCTGTGTCTTATTTTACCTACTTTCAATCCTACGTTCTCCAGTTTATTTCTTGCTTTTGTTTCACTCATATTGGTGACGTCTGGAATACGAACATCTTTATGATCATTACTGTTAAGAACAAAAAACATCAAACCAACAATTAAGACCGCAGCAATTCCTACAAAAAGCCACCACCATTTATGTTTACGCAAAGCCTGTGCAAAACTAGAATGATTTGCTTTGGATTCGTCTAGCGGCCCATTACTTTGAGTTTTGCCTTCTTCAGTTACCTTACTGCTATTTGGGCTAGACTTGAAACTAGGTAAAATAATTGTTTCATCATCATTATTCCCGTGTGTAGGCTTAAAAACCGGTTCATTTGCTCTACCTGGCTCTAAGCTGCTATCAAGATCATCTTTCATTTCTTTAGCAGAATCATACCGATCTCGTGGATCTTTAGCAGTTGCTCTTAAAACAACATTTTCTAGCGCTTGTGGAATATTGGGATCTTGTTTTCTGATTGAAGGTATAGGCTCTTGTGCATGCTTTAAAGCAATTGAAACAGCTGAATCTCCATTAAATGGCACATTACCAGTAATTAATTCATACAGAATTATACCCAAAGAATAAATATCAGACTGTTTGGTAACGAGTCCTCCCCTCGTTTGTTCTGGGGACATATAATGGACGGAACCAATCGCTGAATTCGTTTGGGTAATTGAATTTTGATTTAAAGCTACGGCAATACCGAAGTCAGCAATTTTTATATTTCCATGTTTATCCATTAAAATATTTTGCGGTTTTAGGTCTCTGTGAATTACATTATGTTTATGGGCCAAAGACATTGCACTCAATATTTGATCCATGATGCGGATAATATCTCCTAAGTGTAACGGAGAATTTGACCTGATATAGTCTTTTAAATCCGGCCCATCAACATATTCCATAACCATGTATGGTAAGCCATGATCAGTGCCAACATCTAAAACCATTACTATATTAGGGTGACTCAATTCGCTGGTTGCCAGCGCTTCTCTTTGAAAACGAGCTAAAGTTTGTGGCTCCTTTTGTAAATCAAGGCGTAAAATTTTAACCGCAACTTTTCGCTGCAGAATTATATCTTCAGCAAGATAAACATTGGCCATGCCGCCTTCACCCAATGTGTCGATTATGCGGTAACGATCACCTAACAAATAGCCCTTATTAATCATTTACTGTCACCGCCTTCATTTAGAATTAGGCAAGCGGTAATATTATCCTCACCACCTAAGCGATTAGCTTCGTCAATTAACTTTTGACAACGATTTTTCAAGGATAAATCTTTTGTGGCAAGAATTTGTTGAATCTGTGGGTCACTCAATGAATTTGTTAATCCATCAGTACAAAGCAAAATAATATCGTTATCATTTAAAGTTACCTGCTTAAACTCCGGATCTATTGTACTGGAAACTCCGAGTGACTGCGTAATAATATTTTTTTGAGGATGATTTCTGGCCTGTTGCTTCGTAATTTGTCCTAGTTTTACTAATTCATTAACAAGAGAATGATCTTCAACTAACTGGATGAATTTTCCTGCAGAATAACCATACGCCCTAGAATCCCCCAGATGGGCAATTAAAGCTTCGTTATTAAAAATAGCAGCTAGAACAATAGTTGTTCCCATACCATTTAGATCAGGAAAACGATCTGCAGTTCTTAGTATAGTTTCATTTTCATTACTGAGCTGGACGTTTAGCCACTTACGTGCACTGTCAGAATCATAAAAATCAGTAACGCCAAAATTATGACCCAAATGACTTACAGCCATAGTTGAGGCGACATCGCCGCCTTGGTGTCCACCCATGCCATCGCAAACAATGGCCAACAAAGCGTTCTTTTTGTTTTTGAAAACCTGGACAGAATCCTGATTACTTTTGCGTATTCGTCCAATACTAGATGCAAATGCTGTTCTAATCAAAACTTTAACCTCGCATTTTAAACTTAGCAATAAAAAAACCGTCACTGCCATAACTATCAGGTAAAATTTTCAACATCCCTTTTGTTGCTTCAAGCTTACCCGCAGTGAAAGGTTGTAATTCAAACTGAGTATGACTTTTTAGAAAAGCCTTAACAACGTCTTCATCTTCTTCTGGTGTAATAGTACAAGTAGAATATACTAATTCGCCATCCCGACTTAACAAGGTACTCACATGGTCTAAAATATCTAATTGTATTTCTCGTAATTTACTTAAATCGTGTAAAGTTTTAGTATAGCGAATTTCCGGTTTTCTTCTAATAAGACCTAATCCAGAACATGGAGCATCCACCAAGATCTTGTCAAACTGTCCTTTTTTAAATGTTTGATCAGCTTTTCTGGCATCCATCGTTTTAACATTTATTCTTGATGCCACATTCATTCTTTTACCATTTTGCTTAACCAAACCCAATTTATTTTTGTGAATATCAAGAGCAGTAACATAACCTTGTTTTAGCTTTTCAGCAATTTGAACAGTTTTTCCACCTGGTGCACTACAGGCATCAAGAACTTCTTCATTGCCAGTAAAAGTGAAAGCACTTACTGCCAAACTAGCAGCTTCGTCCTGGATTGTCAATTTCCCTTCTTTGAATAAAGAAGTTTTAAAAACTCCACCATGTGTTAAAACCAATTCATCTTCAGCAATTTGAGATTTAGCAGGAGAAAATCCTAATTTAGTTAATTCTTCTTTAACTAAATTGAAATCAGCCAAGCCTGAAATTCTAACAGTATTTTTAGCTGGTTTATTAATACTGGACAAAATCGAGGCCGCTTTGTTTTCACCCCAATTATTAATAAGGTACTGAACAAGCCACTGGGGGGTACTTTCTTTAACACTTAAAAAAAGTACTTTGTCTTCAGCATCGGGTAAAATCTTGCCTCTTCTCAAGAAAGACCGCAAAATACCATTAACAATCTTAAATCCAGCCGAATGCTTTCTACCAAATTCCTTAGCCAAATTATTAGCTTCGTTTAGAACGGCTCGATCTGGTATGCTGTTCATAAATAAAATTTGATAGGCGGACATTAGTAGCAATGGCAAAAGATAATCTTCTTTAAGTTCAGTTTTTAATAAACCCTGAAACTGATATTCCAAATATATTTTTTCCTGAATAGTGCCATACACGATTCGTGTCGCTAAATTTTGGTCAGCTTGAGACAGCTTCGTTTCCTGCAAACTATTGTTAAAACTGATATTTGAATAAGAGCCATCACGAAATACTCGAATCAAGGTTGCAAGTGCTACCGAACGTGCACTTTTATGAACTGACAATCTTATCACCTTTACTGAAGTTTTTACCCTGACCGTTCAAAAAACTTTTAATTACCATTTTTTTCTTTCCAGAAGGCTGAACTTCAAGTAAATTCAAAACGGTATGATTAGCAAAACTGATTGCAAATCGTTTTTTATTATCAACAACAACTCCAGCAGGAAATGTAGTCGTATCGCCAGCAACTTCAGCTTGCCATATTTTAAATCTTTTACCATCAATGAGCAAATAAGCTCCTGGATCAGGATTAAGGCCTCGAATCAAATTATTAGCCTCAGTCGCGGTCATATTTAATTTTATTTGTTCCTGTTTTTTGCTGATATTTGGTGAAAAAACCACTTTATTTTGATCTTGCGCTGTCTTTTTCTGCGGATCAGCAATAATTTGCGGCAAAGTTTGGATTAGCAAGTCACGACCTAAAAGAGATAGTTTTTCAAATAAGGTTCCTGCATTATCTTCTTTTTGAATATCTATTGCTTTTTGGGCATAAATACCACCAGCATCCATTTGCTTAACCATTTCCATAATGGTGACCCCAGTTTGTTGATCACCGTTAATAAGAGCATATTGAATTGGCGCGCCACCACGATATTTTGGTAATAGAGAGCCATGAACGTTAACAGCAGCAATTTTTGCCGATTGCAGAAATTTACTAGGCAAAAACTGACCATAAGCAGCAGTGATGATTAAATCAGCGTGCATTTTTATTAAAGCAGCTAATTCAGCAGATTTTCCCAAATGTTCAGGCTGAAAAACGGGTAAATTCAGTTTCTTAGCTAAAATCTTAACCGGAGTTTCAGTAACTTTTTGTTTTCGTCCAACTTTTTTATCAGGTTGAGTAACCACGGCTTTTATTTCATAATCATTCTCTGAAAGAGCCTTTAAAATTGGTACAGCAAATTTAGGAGTTCCTAAAAAAATTATTGATGTCATTAATCATTTCCCCTTTACATTATGCGCTCTGGTTCATTATCAATATAAACAGACAAACCATATTTTTTAACCTTTTGCGCTGAGTCTTGAATTTGGTGTAATAACTTGTTTAAATTATCCTCTTTTTTATATTTTACCAGTATTTGATAATAATATTGATTTTTTAAGCGAGAAATTGCACTAGGGGTTGGACCTAAAACTATTGTTGATTGGTGTAATTTTGGTTGTAACCATTTTTTAATTCTAAAAGCTTCTCTAGCAGCATTTTGTTCATTTTTGGCCGCAACAGAAACTAGCACCGTGTAAAAATAAGGCGGATAATTGCCAGCATGACGAACACGCATTTCATACTGATAAAATTGCTCATAGTCCTGAGTTTCAGCTAGTTTAATAGCATAGTGATCAGGATTAAAAGTTTGGATAATTACCTCACCTTTCTTTTGGGCTCGTCCAGCTCGTCCTGCCACTTGTGTTAACAACTCAAACGTTCTTTCAGAGGCGTTGTAATCTGGTAACCATAATCCCGTATCAGCATTAACAACGCCTACTAAGGTCACATTGGGAAAATCCAGTCCTTTGGCAATCATTTGCGTACCTAGCAGGATATCTGCTTCACGATTGCCAAAAGCATCTAAGATCCTTTTAAATGATCCTTTTCTTCGTGTAGTATCAACATCCATTCGCAAAATACGGCAACCTGGTATTATTTTTTCAAGCTCTGTCATAATTTTTTGTGTGCCGGTACCCAAGAAGCGGATTTTTGTGCTTTGACAATTAGGACATTTTTCAGGAATCGCAGTAGAAAAGCCACAATAATGACACTGCATTTTATTAGTATCTTTATGCATTGTCAAAGATAAGTCGCAATTTGGACATTTCATAACATAGCCGCATTCACGACATAACATAAAGTTGGCGAAGCCTCTCCTATTTAGCATTAAAATAACTTGTTCTTTTTTGGCAATCCTTTTTTTTATTGCCTCAACCAGTTGAATAGATAGGTCAAATTGCCCACCATTAAAATGAGCCTTTTTTAAGTCTATTAACTTAACTTCTGGCAAACTTTGCTGGTTAGCACGATGTGGTAGTCTCAATAATTGATAAACATCTTTTTGTGCTCGAGCTCTGCTTCCTAATGAGGGTGTTGCGCTGCCTAACACAAGGGGACATGAGTTATAGTTGCTGCGCCAAACTGCAACATCTCTAGCATGATAACGCGGATTATCTTCTTGTTTATAAGAAGATTCATGCTCTTCGTCTATCACTATTAATCCAATATTCTTTAAAGGAGCAAAGACAGCACTTCGAGCACCAACAACAACGCGTGCTTCGCCTCGGCGTATGCGACGCCATTCATCATACAGTTCTCCTTCTGATAATCCACTGTGTAGAACTGCTACTTGCTGACCAAAACGATTCTTCACTTGGCTTACCATTTGCGGGGTTAAGGATATTTCAGGAACCATCATTAAGGCATTTTTTCCAGCATTTAAAGTAGTACTTATAGCATTTAAGTAGACTTCTGTCTTACCACTGCCAGTAACACCTTCTAATAAAAAAGTACGTGCTTTTTTCTTGATGATTGCTGGTTCTATTTTAGCTAATGCGTTCTTTTGTTCAGTGTTAAGCTTGATTTTTTTATCTGATTTTTCTTCCTGCTCATATTTTGTCAGTGGATCACGATAAATTTCAGCCGGTTTTTTTTTAAGCCAGCCTCTTTTGACAGCATTCGTTAATGAAACAGTGCTGAGATTTGCATTATTTTCGATCTCTTTCTGCATTTTTGGAAATTTATCGTAATTTTCAATTATATACATAATGAGCTGCTTTTGTTTAACAGCATTTTTTCTTAAAGATTCATATATATTTATATATTCTTTTTTATTATTCGTTAGTGAATATTCATTTTCAGTTTTGACCCGAGCCCGATTTTCAACAACATACTCAATTTTGGCCATATTTGTCCTTAACAATTTGCGAATTTCAGCAATTTGTTTATTATCATTAATCGTATTTAAATCTAACGGCTTTCCTTGAAAAATAGTCATTTTTTTTGCTTTAGAAGATTCCGGTACCAGAATTTTACGATAATTGGCACGCATAACTCTAGGAAGCATTGTTTTAAGAATAGTAATTCGATAAGAATAAACATGATCAGCCAAATCTTTTGATAATTTAATTAATTCAGAGGTTAGAGGGGGCATTTCATCTACCACCAAAAGCAAGTCTTTCAATTTACCTTGATATTGACTTTTGTTACTCAAACCAACTACGAAACCTTGTAACTTGCGTGGACCAAAAGGCACAAAAACCCTGGAGCCAATTTCTACTTCACCTAACTCATTAGGAATATGATATTCAAAAATGCGATCTGTTTGCTTAGCTGCAACATCAACAATAACCTGTGCAATCATTTAATCACCTTTAAAAAATGACCTCCATCTTTCTTAGGATGGAGGTCATAAAACTTTATTAATTACTGATTAACCTCACGATGCTTGGGATCAACGGTAACTTTGCCAGCTTCGATTTCTTCTAAAGCTTTGCCAACTGGTTTTTGTGATTTATAATTTTTCAGAGCTTCAGGTTCGCCGTCCTCAAGTTCGTGTGCTCTTTTTGCAGCAAGAACTGATAAAGAATATCTCGAATCAACCTGTGCCAACAATTTATCTATAGATGGATACGTAACTCTCAATTTAATCCTCCTTAACCATTTTCCGATATGTATCAATGACACGTTTAACACTCACGTGTTCAGCTTCAACAATCGCTTTTATATGATCAACAGCATTTGCTACTGTATCATTAACTACTGCATAATCATAATCCTGCATTACCAGAATTTCTTGACGAGCCTGTTTTATTCGACCCATAATTACATCCTCGGATTCAGTACCCCGATTTTCTAATCTAGTATGCAAAGTATGTAAATCAGGTGGTGTTAAAAAGATGAAGACACCATCAGGCATCTGTTTCCTAACCTTCTTAGCACCATTGACATCAATTTCTAAAAGCACGTCCTTACCTTCATCAAGCATTTTTTTCACTGGTGCCTTAGGAGTGCCATAAAAATTATTTACATATTGATTATACTCCAAAAGTTCATTTTGACTGATAGCCTGCTTAAACCGTTCTTGAGTAACAAAATAATAGTCCTTGCCGTTTATTTCTCCAGGCCTTGGTTTCCTGGTAGTCATTGATACTGAATATTCAAACGGAAAAACTTTATTTTTCACGATTGCACTTTTAACGGTACCCTTACCTACTCCCGAAGGGCCAGAAAGAACAAGTAACAAACCTTTTTCTGCCATGCCATACTCCCTTACAAAAAGCTATTGTATCTAGTTTGCACTAAAATGAAAATATTTTCAAGTTATGATATTTTCATCAAATCAAAATTCTCTTAAAAAAATTTACTTAAATACTTGTTTTTTGGAACAAATGTTCTTATAATATAATTTGTCAAACAAATGTTCGGTTAACTCTAAGGGGTGGTTTGATGAAAAACTCACTTAAGAAAATTTATCACTATTTTTTCGATTATGATGAAGATAAATTAAGTATTTACAGTCAATACTACTATGAAATATTAGCTGCTCTTAATAGCGCCCTAGTCCATCGCTCCTATGTATTGGTAAGTTATCAAGACGGAACGAGTGAAATCGGACAAATCATAAAACGTGTTTCTGCAGGTCGTTTTATTTTACGTTTAGCAAATAAAAAACTAATTAAAATAGTTGATATTGATACTATATTTAGAATTGATTTCGCATAATAAATTTAATTATAAAAACGCATTGCCAAGAATCAATACGATTCTTGGCTTTTTAAATACAATGTTTCGCTTAATATTTTGAAGCCAGCTTTTTCATAAATGTGAATTGCTGCTTTATTGTCAACATCAGCATTTAAAGCAAAAACGCTGCTACCTTCCTTTTGCAAAATTGCAGTCATCTTTTTAATAAAAAAAGTGCCAAAACCTTGTCCACGAAATGGCTTATCAATAAACAATCCGAAGAAATAGTCCTCATTTTCACCATGATCCACAGCACAATAGCCAGCAACTTCATTTACTTTTAATAAAATAAAGCTTTTAGTATTTTTATCTGCCAGGGAATTCTTGATATATTTAGTAGAAGTTTCAACATCTTCCCCAAATGCACGGCTGTGAGCCTTAGCAACTTGATCAACATAGCTCATTGTTAAAGGCTTAACTGCTAGAACTTGGTTTAATTTGTCAGTCTTTTCAATCATTACTGGTTCTACAGTTCGCATATAATAATCTGAATCTTCTGGAACAACTTTTAAACTCATATTTTTCAAAAAACTTGGATTTTTTTCTAAAAAGACTTTCTCTGTCACAAACACCCATTTGTGATAACCATATTGCACCATAATTCTTTTCGCATGCTCAAACATTCCTGTAGCAATCTGTTGTCTGCGAAATTCCGGAGCAACTTCTAAGTTGACTTCCACCTCTTCTTCAGGACACTCATCTGCATATAGCATAGTTAACCCAACTAACTTATTTTCATCATAAGCCAAAATGAAAGTTGGCATATCTTGAAAATAATTAAATTGATTACTTAAGTAAAAATTTGAATAAGTTTTATCAGCTTTTTTAACTTTTTCAGTTAGTTCATTTGCCTGTCTAATTTCTTTTTCATTCAAAGTTACTTTTTCAACAAGTATCATTTCTTCTTCCTTTTAAAACTTTTCATCAGGTCTTTAGCATTTTGCTTAGCTGCTTGTGTTACATCGCTTCCGGCCATCATTTCTGCAATCGCAGTCACTGTTTCCTCTTGAGTTAATGGACCTATTTGGGTGTATGTAGCACCATCTTCAACTTTTTTGGCTACTAAATATTTTTGATCACTAGCAGCAGCAACTTGTGGTGAGTGTGTTATGGCGATTACTTGCTTATTTTCTCCAATTGAGTGCAATTTTTGACCTATTGCTGCTGAGACACGGCCAGAAACCCCAGTATCAATTTCATCAAAAATCATTGTACCTACAGGTTCAACTTTGCTAAAGATTGCTTTCAATGCCAGTATCAGCCGTGACTGTTCACCGCCAGATACGATCTTGACCAGAGGCATTAGTTCTTCGCCGGGATTTGGTGCTATTAAGAAGACAATATTATCAGTGCCTTTATTACTAAAAGTTTTTGTTGTCGAAAAATCAATCCTAAAACGAGCTTTTGCCATATATAAATCCGCTAATTCCTGTTTGATTTTACTTTCAAGTGTTGCGGCTACTTTTTTCCTCGTCTCATGAAGATTTTGCGCTTCAGTTTTGAGTTTTTCTTCCAGAATATTAAGCTGCTTTTGCAACTTTTCTTCATCGAGTCCACCTGTCTCGTATTGACTCAATTCTTTTTGAATTTTGGCATAAAAGGCAAAAACATCTTCTAATGAAGGACCATATTTTTTCTTCAATGAATTAAGCAAATCTAACCTGTTTGAAACGTATTGAAATCTTTCCTCATCAAAATCCATTTCATCAAGCACATTTGATAATTCACTCCGGGCATCACTTAAAGCAAAAACTCCGTCATCAATAGTCTTGGCAATATCTTTGAATTTAGCGCCATATTCCGTTAACTCGCTGGCTGCTCCTTGAGCATTACCCAACAGAGTTTCAATGCCATGGTCTTCATCATCATACAATTGCATTAAATAATTAGCAGTATCGACAATTTTTTGGTAGTTATTTAGTTCGTTATATTCTTCTTCTAGCTGATCGTCTTCATGAGGATCTTGCAGATCAGCTTTGGACAATTCATCATTCTGAAAAGATAATATATCTTGTTTTTGAGCCAGTTCCTGGGCATCTTTATGCAAATGATTAATTTGAGAAGTTAATTTTTGCCATTTTTTAAAATTATTCTGATAAAGATGAAGTTCCTCTTTAAATACTGCAGGAGCATAATTATCGACCAGATCAATTTGTCGATCTTGATCCATCAATATTTGTTGATCATTTTGACCATGAATATCAACCAGAAAATTACCTAATTCTTTTAATACATTAATTGTAGTTAATTGTCCATTTATGCGAACAATATTTCTTCCCTTAGCAGCTATTTCCCGGCTGATGATTAATTGCTTATCTGCATCAGGTATACCGTACTTATCACAAATTGCAGCAATTTTTTTAGATTCATGATCAATATCAAACAAGCCGGTAATAACAGCTTTTTTTTCACCGCTACGGATCATTTCTTTTTGACTGCGACTTCCCATTAATAATGAAACTGCATCGATAATAATTGATTTACCCGCACCAGTTTCACCTATTAGCACAGTCATATTTTCTTGAAAGCGAACCTTCAATGCTTTAATAATTGCAAAATTTTTAATATCCAGTTCAACTAACATTTTTTTCTCCTAAAGATTGGCAACAGCCTGAGCAACTATATCTTCTGGGTTCCCAGACCATATTAATTTACCACCATCTTTTTCGTCTTTTTGTAGATGTATCAAAAACTCAATATTGCCTTTACCACCTTTTATTGGTGAATAATCAAGGCTGAGCACGTTAAAGCCATTGGCCCTTGCCTGATCAATGGTATGTCTGATAACGGCACAATGGACATCATGATCATGTACTATGCCATGTTTACCGACATGTTCTGGACCAGCTTCAAATTGAGGCTTTATCAGACAAACAGCTTCACATTTATCTTTTAGAATCTGAAACATTGGCGGCATAATTAAATCTAAAGAAATAAAGGAAACATCAGTCATTGCAAAATCAGGTTGACCATGAGTAAAATCTTCAGGCTTACTGTAACGAAAATTTTGCTTCTCCATTACTATAACGCGCGGATCATCACGCAATTGCCAAGCAAGTTGATTGTATCCTACATCGAGGGCATAAACCATCTTAGCCTTATTTTGTAAAGCGACATCAGTAAATCCCCCAGTAGAAGCACCGATGTCTAGGCAAATTTTATTGGTCAAGTCAATTTGAAAAGATCTTAAGGCCTTAGCCAGTTTAAAACCACCCCTTGAGACATACTTTTTATCCGATTTTTTTACAAAAAACTTTTCATCAACCGGTAAGTTAGTACCACTTTTATCAATTCTCTGATGATTATGATCTGATACTAACCCTGCCATGATCGCCCGTTGAGCCTGAGTTCGAGAATGAAACATGCCTTGTCTGACTAATAATACATCCGCTCTTTCTTTGACCATTTACAATACCTTTTTATATAAATCAAGAAATCCAGCTAAAACATTCGCATCAACAGATTTTAAGCACTTTTGAGCATCAATCATTAAATCAGTCAGCTCTTTACGACTTCTTGAAATACCAAGCAAAGTCAAGGTATTATTTTTGCCGCTTTCTAAATCTTTATGAGTTTTTTTACCCGCCTCTGCAGAAGTTTCAACCACATCTACTAAATCATCATAAATTTGATATGATCTTCCAAAATCTTCAGCAAACTGAATTAGCGTCTTTTTTTGAGAAGAATTAGCATCACCATATTCAACTGCCATTGCGACACACGCTTTAATTAAGCAACCTGTTTTTAACCACTCCATTTTATTAATAAATGCAGAATTGTTTGCGACACTATCATTATTGGTAGAATCAATGTCTAAATATTGTCCACCAACCATGCCGTTAGGACCAACAGCTTGGGTAATTATTTTAACTAATTTAGCTGAATTACTGCCCTCAGAAATCCATTCAATACCCATTGGTAATAAAGCATCTCCAGCAAGGATGGCTTCAGCTTCCCCCCATTTTTTGTGACTCGTTAATTTTCCTCTGCGATAATCGTCATTATCCATAGCCGGCAAGTCATCATGAATTAACGAATAAGTGTGAATCAGCTCAATTCCACTTGCAATTCTGACTTCTTCGTCATTTATTTTTACTTTAAGTGCGTCAAGCGTTGCTAAAAAAAGCAGGGGACGCAACCTTTTGCCTCCAGCCATTACTGAATAAGACATAATCTGACTTATTTGCTTGTCAGAAACTTCACTTGTCAAATGTTCTTTTAAGTAACTATCTACTATCGGAGTCCACTTTTCTTTAAATTCTTTAAAATTCATGTCAAATCTTCTCTATTTTTCAGGGGCAGCAGCATCATTAGGATCAAGCTTATGCTCTGTTCCATCACTATCAATTAATTTAGCTACTGTTTCTTCGGCTTCAGTTAATTTTTTATTTAAATCATTACTTAATTTTTTTCCAGCTTTAAACTGCTCAAGTGCATCCTCCAAAGGAATATCGCCTTTTTCTAAGTTATTAACAATTGTTTGTAATTCAGTCAATTCCTCTTCAAAATTATTTTTCTTGGTTGCCATTTTTTTCTCTCCTTATTGAACTGATAACTGCTGTTGCTAAACCATCTTTAAATTTGATGCTGATTTCATCTTTAACCGCAATTTGACTTACGGAATTGACAGTTTTATTCTTTTGGTCTTTAACATATGCATATCCTCTTCGTAAAATTCTGTCGGGATCATAATCGTTAAGTTGTTGTTCTGATTGGCCTAAAACATTACGTTTTCCCTGTAAAAAATGTTCTGTATTAGCAACTAATCTCTGATAATAAAAATCTGTTTGCTGCAAAAAAGACTTGATTTTTTTATTGGGGCTGACTGTAATCAGGCTTTGTTTTGCCAACTGGTAATTATGCCTTTTGCGTTCCAATTGCCGCACCATATCATTATGAAGTCTGTCTCGTAAAAGGTCTAAGGTTTGTGCCTGCTCATCATATAGTCTTGCAGGTTCTCTCATGATAACAGAATTATTAATGCGACTTAAGGCATCACGACGTACCCTAATTATGTTTTGTATACTGGAAACAAGGCTGTTTTGCATTTGGCGAATATTTATCAATTCATCTGGTAAATTAGGAGTGGCGTATTCGGCTGCAGCAGTTGGAGTTGCTGCTCTTACATCAGCAACTAAATCACATAGTGTAGTGTCAGTTTCATGACCGACAGAAGAAATGACCGGCATTTTCATATCAAATACTTGTCGTACTACGCTTTCCTCATTAAAGGGCCATAGATCTTCAAGCGACCCTCCACCTCTACCAATGATCATAACGTCATATTTATCTTTAAACTGAGCTATTTGCTTCATTGACGCTATTAATGAGTCAGCAGCAGAATCTCCCTGAACTTGAGCTGGAAACAAATCCACTTCTGCATGAGGAAATCTCCTATTAACAGTTACTAGGATATCATGGATTACTGCACCAGAAGCACTCGTTACAACAGCAATGTAATCTGGATAATGAGGAAGTGATTTTTTAAATCTCTGATCAAAAAGCCCCTCACTAGCCAGCTTTTTTTGCAATTGCTGTAATTGTTCATATAATGCCCCTAATCCTGCAGGCTCCATAGATTCGGCATAAAATTGGTAAGAGCCCTGTGGCCCATATACGCTAACATAGCCAGTTACATATACTTTCATGCCTTCTTCAGGCTTAAATTTCACTTTATCAAAATATGAACGAAACATGACCACATTTATCTTCGATTTTTCATCTTTTAGTGAAAAATACTGATGTGAATTACGCCGATAACGAAAATTAGACAATTCACCTTGAAGAAAAACTTTGTGTAAATAAGGATCGTTTTTAAATTTTTGAGTTATATAGTAATTTAAGTCCGAAACTGTTAAGTACTTACTGCTTTCCATTATTTCTCCTCGTCAACTGAACAACTTGTTCCATAAGAGACTCAACCGTAAGAGGACCAATTCCACCTGGAACCGGAGTTATGAAACTCGCAATTGGAGCAACTTGCTCAAAATCAACGTCTCCAACTGTTTTGCCATTAAATCGACTTATCCCTACATCTATAATAACTGCATTTTTCTTAATCATATTCGCCTTTACTAATTTGGGGTGGCCTGTTGCCGAAACTAATATATCAGCTCTCTTGGTATATTCAGCCAAATTTTTAGTCTTCAAATGTAGAATAGAAACAGTTGCATCCCTTTCAAGCATCAATGCAGCTAAAGGTTTACCCACAATGCTGCTTCTACCTATAATCACTGCATTTTTTCCTTTTAAACTAATATGATAGTGATCTAATAAAGCTAAAATACCATGTGCAGTTGCAGGTTCAACAAAATGATCTCCTTGCCATAAGCGACCTACATTTGCTGGAGTAAGACAGTCAACGTCCTTATTTGGATCAATAGCAGCTAGTGCCTCATTTAAAATGATTTGTTTCGGTACTGGCAACTGAATCATAATACCATTGACATCCTTTTCATTATTTAGGCGATCAATTAACTCTAACAAATTTTTTTGTGTCACAGTAGACGGTAATTGAAACAATTTTTGCTTAATACCAATTTGATCTGCTCTTCTTTTTTTAGTTTTTAAGTAAATTTTGCTACTGGGATCATTACCAATATTAATTACGCAAAATTGAGGTTGTATGCCTGCCTTCTTCAAAGTTAAAACTTGTTTTTGAAGAACTTCAGCGCGAATATTAGCTAACTGCTTGCCGTCTAAAAGTTGACCCATTTTTTATTTCCTTTTCTAAAAAAATAGTCGGCACAAAGCCGACTATAATTTATTTTTAGATAAAATTTGCCAACATACCATTAATAAATGGCTTATCTTTAGGATCAGCAAACTCATCACATAAGTTCAATGCTTCATTTACCGCAGCTTTTGGCTCAATTTCCTTACTGTATTTAATTTCATACAAAGCAACTTCCAAAATGGCCAACGAAATTTGATTAATACGGTTAATACGCCAGTTCTTTTTTAAATAGCTGGCGAGTTCACCCTTTAATTCATCCCGTTTTTCTATTACGCCTTCAATTAATTCTTTTGAATAGGCAGAAAGTACTTTTAAATCAAGCATTGCGACAGTTTTAGCTTCAACTTCATTAGCCGTATATTTTAAGTCTTGATTAGACAAATAAACAGCTTGCATTGCGACTCTACGACTCTCGTGTTGATTCATTTTTACCCTTTTCATCTATGTCGGAAAATAGCTGAGAGGTGCCGCTGCCATCTTCATTATCATCATCTGGAAATTCAAGTCCTGTAACATGCACATTAATTTCACTAAGAGTTAAATCGGTCATCTGTAAAACCTGTTGCTTTAAAGTCTTTTGCAAATTCATTGCTATTTCAGGCACATTTTTACCGGCTTCAATACTGACATAAACATCGGCAATCAAGTTATGCTCATCATCAATATTAACAGATACACCTCTGCCCCGATCTTCTCTTCCTAATACGCGGTTAATTCCGGACTTGACGTCACCGTGCATTTCGGCAACTCCATCTACTTTTTCGGCAGCAATGCCCATAATAACTTCAAGAACACTAGGATCAATTTCAATTTCTTCGCCGTTATTTTGATCATCTAAGACAATTTTTGAACTATCTGCCATTTTTTTACCTCGAAAAATTATTTATTTGCGCGAGATACGTATGTACCATCGACCGTATTAATTACTAAAACGTCTCCTTCATTGATGAAGAAAGGTACGTTAACAACAAGACCCGTTTCCATTGTTGCGGGCTTACCACCACCTGATGAGGTATCTCCCTTAATATTAGGCTCTGTTTTGGTAACCGTCAATTCAACAGTGTTTGGTAATTGAATTCCTAATGTCTTACCATCATGCATAATTACACTGACGTTCATATTTTCCTTTAAGAATTTAGCTTCGTCTGTTACTTGTTCATTAGGAATTGCCAGCTGGTCGTAGGTTGTTGTATCCATAAAGACGTAACTTGAACCATCATTATACAAGTACTGCATAGCCTTGGTCTCTATTTCTGCAGTTTCAACTTTAGCGGTTGAGCGGAATGTGTATTCCTGCACTGCACCAGTGTTCAAACTCTTTAGCTTTGAACGAACAAAGGCGCTACCTTTACCTGGCTTAACGTGCTGAAATTCAACAATTCGCCATAAGTCATTATTATACTTAATAGTTAAACCATTCTTAAACTCATTAACTGAAATCATTGTCATATTGAGTACCTCATCTCCATAATATTATCTTACCAATTAGTAAGCGATTTTACTATAATTATTATTTATCTTTTACAAAGAAATTAAGTCGTCTTTAGGTAAAGTTGATAGTGTTTCAGGACAGTTATCGTTGATTAAGATGTCGTCTTCGATCCTGACACCACCCTTATTTGGCAAATAAATTCCTGGTTCAACTGTATGAACCATATTATTAATTAGTTCTTGTTTACCAAAAGGCAGAGCCGGCTGACAAAGTTCATGTATCTCAAGTCCTATACCATGACCTATTCCGTGGCCAAAATATTGGCCATATCCTTGTTCAGTAATATAGCTTCTGGCTGCTCGATCAACATCAGAACCGTGGTTGCCGGCAACTGCAGCTTCAATGCCCCGTCTTTGCGCTTCGTGGACGATTTTGTAAATTTTATGCATTTCCTGGTCAACTTTGCCAACCGCAACAGTCCTGGTAATGTCAGCCGCATAGCCGTGATAAAATGCACCAAAATCGATTACAACCATGTCACCATTTTCAATCATTTTGTCACTGGCAACCCCGTGAGCCCAGGCAGAACGTACACCTGAAGCAATAATGGTATCAAAACTAGGACCATCACCGCCATTGACTTTGAAATAGTAATCTAATTTAGCTCCTATTTTCCTTTCAACAGCTCCCGGTTTAATTAAAGGCAAAATTTCATTGAAACTATCCATCGAAATGTTAATGGCTGTACGTAATGTTTCTAATTCAAGGGAGTCTTTGATATTGCGAACTTGTTCGACTAATTCTTGACAAATCTCAAAATCAGCTTGCGGGTTTAGTTTTTGCAATTTCGTAAATTCAACCGCTGAAACGAACTCCCCTTCGATTAAAACTTTTTGCAAGTTAGCTTTTTGCAATTGATTAGTAATTTCAACGTCTTGATCTTTCGTTTTCATTACCACGTCAATTTCGCCTGGAGCTTCAGCCTTAATCTGGTCATTAAAGCGTGAGTCCGACAGTAATATCCGCTCCCCTTTAGCAGTTAAAATTAATTGTGCTTCTTCACCGGTAAAATTAGTAAGATAACGGTAATTAGCTTGATTAAAAATCAGCAAGCCATCGGCATCACGCTCTTTAATTAGTTCGGTTACTTTCTGTATGCGCCTGTTGATTAGTGTTAATAAATCATTTTGTTCAGTCATGCTTGTATTCTCCTGTATATCAAACTTTTACCTCAATTTTAACCCCAAAGGGATATACAATACCATCACATCATTACTTTTTTAAATAAAACAGAAAAAAGACGAGAAGCATATGCTTTTCGTCTTTTGGTTTAAGAACTAAATTACTTAGCTTCTTCTTCAACCGGAATAACAGAAACTTGTTTTCTGTATTTATCTTTCCGCTCAAATTTTACTACTCCATTTACTAAGGCAAATAAAGTATCGTCTCCACCTTGACCAACATTCTTACCAGGGTGAATCTTTGTACCACGTTGACGATAAATAATTGAACCAGCATGAATGGTTTGACCATCTGCAGCTTTAGCGCCTAAACGACGTCCAGCTGAATTACGACCATTGGCAGTAGAACCTCCACCCTTGTGGTGGGCTAATAATTTAAGATTTAAAATATTCATCATTACTTCACCTCTAGTTTAATTCAATTTTTTCAACTGTAACCTTAGTATAAGGTTGACGGTGACCATATTTTGAATGTGAGTGCTTCTTAGGTTTGTACTTGAAAGTAACTACTTTCTTTTCCTTACCTTGCTTTTCAACTTTAGCAACAACTTTAGCACCTTTAACTAACGGTGTACCAACTTTAACATCTTTGCCATCGGAAGTAAGAACTACTTCATCAAAAGTAACTTCTTTGCCTTCTGCAGCATCAAGCTTTTCAACAAAAACACTATCGCCTTCAGCAACTTTATATTGCTTGCCACCGGTTTTAATAATTGCGTACATTTACTACCCTCCAAAATTTACTTAGACTCGCCAATCGAGGTGCTCCGTAAAAGACTTATTACCCCGAAATGTGCGGTTGCAGATGTGGAGGAACCCACAAATACAACTACTACATAATACTACTCTTAAGTCTAGTTGGCAATAAAAAATACCCTTTTTATTGGGTAAATTGGCATTAAATCTGCCACTTACCACCGTGTACTTTAGCTATATTTTCGGTAACAATAAATGCTTCACTGTCAATTTCGCGGGCTTTGGCAACTAATTGACCATATTCATTAGTATCAACAATTATAACTAATTGTTGCTTATCTTGGTCACTGTAACCACCCACAACGTTATAAACAGTCAGGCCATCGTAATCCTGCTGGAGCATTTGCCTAATTTTATCTAATTTAGTGTTACTCATTATGCGCACTTGATATTTTTTATCAAAACCTGTTTCAGTATATCGCATAGTAATAGTAGTAATGACCTGGGAAAAAGCTGCCAGTAAAAATGCTTCAGTTCCATCAACAAAAATGTTCAGTACAATGACCGACATATCAATGAGCATGAGCGATATAGCAGGGTCAACATAAAAATATTTTTTTATAATTAGTGGGGGAATTGTGGTTCCGCCAGATGAAGCGTTAATCCGATACAGCATTGTAACACCAATGCCCATTAAAACCCCACCATAAATTACCGCCAGCATATTATTTGAAGTTAGTTTAAAGCTAGGGGTAATTGCCATTAAGACAGGTACTAAAAGACTGCCCAATGCAACTTTTTTTAAAGTTTGTTTGCCTAAAAAGACGGCAGCTAAAATTAACATTAAGCCATTAACCACAAATACCGAAACTGAGCGGTTAATTCCCCAAACAGCATCAATCAATATTGAGATTCCAGTCGAGCCACCAGCAGCAACATTTATTGGAGCATAAAAGAAGTTAATTGATATTGTGATTATTTCCAGACCAGCCAAGAAAAAGAGCCAGTATTGCCAAGTATGGGTTTGCTTTTGTGTGTCCATCTCATCTTCCTTCCATAAAATTGTTATTTTACATTTTACAGGAAAGTAGCTAAATTATGCAAGGAATATGGGTTTTGGTTATGCTTGATCATTCTTAAAATCGCTTAAACCATAACTCTGAGGAATTTTTCTTAAATTATTAAGAAATTATAAATACTACTGTTCAGCAAGTTTGTATCTAATAGTCTGATTGCCTTCGTATGCTGGTAGACCTTTTTCAGCCCGATATAATGCTCGCTCAAACGCTTGATAGCCTTTACTTGAACTAACGGCAAACTTGATATGGTATTTACTGGCAAATTCTCTGATATTCCAAGTACTGTCATGAGCTGCAAAAGCCGTAACCAAAATCACGATATCTAGATCTTTAATTTGGTTTTCAATAACTTTTTTTCTGCCCTGAAAAGCATCAATAGGAATTGGAATGCCGCCATAACGATTAACTATTCCTTCAAGCATAGCTTCATTTTGATTATTACCAATAGCAATTCCAACTCTTTGATAATGTAGATCCATCGCTAGTTTAGGTAAATAAACTTTCTTTGATTCAGCAGTACTTTTTTTCTTTTTTGTGCCAATAGATTTCTGGGACTGTTCAATTTGATAAACCCAGCGAATTTGAATTGCCTCAGCCGGATTCTTTTTCAGACGCACGTCCCCATCATACCAAGCTAAGTCTACTATTGAACCATCAACTAACTTAATATTTTCATCCCAATATTTGCTTGAATCAACTGGTAAAAGAAGCGCTTTACCATGAACCCGCAATTTTTTACCTTGAGCATTACGCGAAATAGCCAGATGTCCGGTTCGTCCTTGAACTACTGCATACTTAAAGGTTGAAATAGAATCAACTTCCATACTGGGCAAATAACGATAGCCAACAATCCTTAAAATAGTCGCTTCATAATGAGAACTTTTTTCTTCTGGTACAGCTTCAACGATATCTCCACTTTTCAAATTCAGGGAATGGATCTGTGATTCTTTTAACGTATAAACGGTCCTATTGCTATCATTAATCAAATCACAGCCTGACAATAAACGAATTACCGTATAACGCTTCCCTTTTCGGTAATCCCTTGGAGGTTTTTTAGGTGTAGCAACTGCTTGCTCAAATACTTTTTTATTGATTAAATCTTTTGAAGTACCAAGTGACTTTATTGCTTTTTTTAAATCAACTAAATTTTGACGGTACTCTGTATTGATGCCTTGAGCAAGCGTTAATTTTTGCGTAGCCGAGAGAGCTGTATTTTTAGCTGAAATGTTTGCCGGATTAGTAATTAGTCGCCTTAGACTTGTTAATAATAAATTAAGCTGCTGTAAATCAACTTCTACAGTATCTTTATCTTTTACGGTTGAATTGGTTTTTTCTTCCCTATCAGTAATACCTAAGATCAGTTTTATTGCAGCCAAGCCATTCTTAAGGCTCTTCTCATCTCCGGCAGTCTGATTAAGAATCCTTTTTAAATTATTGCGATAATCGAACATATTTTTACCTGTCTTTATATTATTTACTTAAGTATAGCAAAAGCAAAAAAGTCCAGCGTTATGCTAGACTTAAAATCAAAACTTATACTAGAAAGCTCCACCACCGGATCCTCCACCGAAGCCACCAGATGAACCACTGGAAAAGCTGCTTGAGCCAGTAGATATACTGTCGTTAAAGCAAGAATCAAAGTTGGCAGAAAAGCTATCTTTGCCAGTATTAGAGGCAAAACCATAGTAAAAGTAATCACTCTTTGCCAATTCTTCTTGACTAAATTCAATTTTTAGCTGTTTCATCACTTTATTAGCTAGACCAAAAGCAACAGCATAAGGCATGATATCTTCCCATAAAATGATGTCACCAACATCCTTCATCTTAAACTTACCGATATCTTTCAACATTTTCTTGAAACCACGTATCTTTTCGGTTTCAATTTTTCCTTTTTCAGAATATATGCCGGTACGTTTGATATTGAAAATCAGCGCCAGCAAACTCAAAATCAGAATCAAAGCCTCGCCAAAAACTATCACTAAGATAAATTTAAGTGAGCTTATAAGGGCTACTACCGAAGCAGCGAAACTGATGACCATCATTAAAATTATGATAGCTATATTTTTATTTTTACGATTTATTAATGAATCGGGCAAATATATTTGCTTTTCTTTACTATCAAAATAATCTTCTGCCCAAAAGTCAAAATCATTGCCTAATCTCTTACCATGATATTTTTTCAAGGCTTGAGTGGTAAAACTAGTTCCATCCCCAATCTTGTTAAAGAGTGTTTTCATTAATCGGCTTTCGTCAACAATACTTTCGTCTATCGCGGTTATCCGATAATAAGTTTTAAGATGGGCTTTATAATCTTCAATCTTAATTTTTTTCTGTGCTGCCAGTTCCATCAAATAAGCGGTAAACGCACGATTATCCGGTTGCTTTGCAGTATCCAAAATCTGCGCTAATATGGGATCCACATCAGGTATTTCATAGTTATGGGCTAATTCACGAATTTTGCGGGGCTTAAAACCAATCTTTTTGGCCCTAAAACCCTTAATGATACCTAAAAGTCCTGCTATTATACTCACAGCAATTAGCCAGAGACTTCTTCTTACCCCTCTTTTTTGCTTTAATTCCGTATTTCGCACTAACTCTTTTTCTTGCTTTATCACTGCCTGCCTGTGATTCTTATTTTTGACATTTTGATTGTTGGCAGTAATTTTAGGAGGGAAAATAGTATGAACTTCAATACCCATGTCACCAGCAAGATTTTCAGCTGTCATGACAATTTTTCCTTTTTGAGGATTAACTTGCAGATGACCATCAAGTGGTCCGTGGGCCCATGCTTTTAGACCCTTTACAGGCCCTGGAAAAATCACACTGGCTTTAACATAGTCTAAGCTGGTGTCCCAACCGTCGCCAATAATTTTAAAATTAAGTTCGGCTACATCACGGTAATTGGTAATGGCATTAGTGATACGGTAAAAATAAGTAACAGTAAAGCGACTATTACTCTTTATATTATGAAATACTTTAAAACGGTAGCCCTTTTTATTTCTTTTAAGATCATAATCATCAGTTTTGTGACCCTTGTCGTTGCCATCTGCCACTTTTACTGACGCATCATCGATTTTCTGATTCGATTGTAGATTTTGGCGATAAAAAACTCCATGTGCAGAGCTGTTGAATTTATACGTGATTGCCCTTTTCATCGACAACGAACCATCAGAATTCACTTTAGCAGTGGCGATGTTTTTAGCAATATCATAATCAACATCTGCTTTTACTTCTTGTCCAGAAACAAAGAAAAATAAAAGAATTCCTATAAGAGACATCAGTTTTAGAATTTTATTTTTCATGCTTTTTCCTATCTTTCATTCTTCACTTTTCTTAATTATACAGGTTGTGAAATACAATTAACAAATCAATTTGTACTCCTTTCTTTATTATCTATTTGACTTTAAAAATAAGTTGGATAAAAAAGAAATTTCCGGTTGCAATTACAAAAACTTTTCTCTATAATAGTTAATGTTCTTGCGCGGGAATACGCAAAACTGACGGTCTGGTAGCTCAGCTGGATAGAGCAACGGTCTTCTAAACCGTGGGTCGTGGGTTCGAATCTCACCCGGATCATTTTTCAAAAAAAGAGCTATAACAAAGCGTGTTATAGTTCTTTTTTGATCGCTAATTTTTCTTGATTTTTGATATCAGCACTTTTTGACGTTTTGGATTTAACCGGTAATAACCTGAGAAAATTCCCAAAAAAGTTAAAACAACTGTTCCGATAACCAGCAATAAAATGCTGTCTTCATGAAGTTCTCCGATAAATTCATATAGAGAAGATACCATCTTCAACCAACCACCAAGAGAAACAAAATACCAGGCAGTAGCCTTATCAATAAAACTCATAGCTGTACGCAAATCAGATTCATTTTTGATAATACTACCTAAAATCTTGACTGCACGCCGTTTTTCAAGATAAATTTTTACAATAGGTATAATCCAGTACAAAGGAGAAATTTTTGGTTGTGCTTTACTTGATTGGTTAAATTCCTTCAAAAACCATTCATAATCATAAAGCTCCATTAATCCCTGATAAAGAGGAAAGGCAAACAACAACCAATCTCCTAAGAAACTGATGCAATTAATAAACAGTGAGATAATAAACACTTCTTTCTATATCTTTTTATTATAAAACTAAATTATTATTTTTACTTGTCATTATTTTAGTCGTTACCGACCTGTTATTCAAAAAAGTTATTCAAATCTTGGCAAGCTATTTTGCTAATTGAAAAAGAAAAAATATTTTTTTAATAATTAACTAACTTTTTCTTTCCCAACAAAAAGACTATTAGATGCTTAAAGCTTGATATACCAAAGAATTTTTTTCTTTAAAAATTCTCTTGCTTTTTTTATGCTATTAAGTTATGATATTGCTTAAATATTTATGAGAGGTAAAGATTATGACGGCAATTAAAAAAATTAATCAACCGCAAGTTAAATATTATTTCTGGTACTTCAGCTATTTGATCTGAGTGCCTAGTTTGTCATTGTCTTAGACACACAGTTCAATCTTCATGACAATTGTGTGTTCAAAGACTTAAGTACTTTCTTCTCTGAAGACTCACACAGTTGTCGTCATCTGTGTGAGTTTTTTATTGGGAGAGTAAAATGAATACTTTAAAAAAGATTACGTTAGATACACTAAATGGCTTATCAACAGGTATAGTTGTAGCTTTAATTCCTGGAGCCTTAATTAATCAGCTGGTAAAAGCATTGCTGCCAAGCATGCCGCAATTAAGCTTTATTTTAGCTTTGACCACCTTTGCTTCGGCATTGTTGCCAGCAATCAGTGCCGTCTGTGTTGGTATGACTGGTAAATTAACACCCATCCAAACTTCATCTATTGCCTTAGCGGCAACAGCTGGAGCTGGTAACTTTGTGATGAACAAAGGCAAGGTTGCGGTTATGGGCAGTGGTGACGTTATTAATACTGCCATCACTATTATGATAGCTTACGGCTTAGTTTTGTTTTTTGGTAAGAAATTGAAAGCATACACAATTCTATTAGTTCCATTACTTGTTCTGCTAATAGCTGGAGGAATTGGCTGTCTTACCCGCATCCCTGTTGGCCAATTAACTAGTTTGATCGGTGTCGGAGTTGAAAAATTGACGGCATTGCAACCAATTATTATGGGTATGCTGATGGGAATAGTATTTGGGTTACTTATCGTTTCCCCTATTTCTTCAGTCGGTATTGCCACCGCGATAAGCATTTCTGGCATAGCTTCCGGTTCTGCCAATTTAGGTATCACAGCCGTTGCATTCTCTTTAGCTGTTTTCGGTTGGAAATCAAATAGTTTTGGTACATCAATTGCCCACTTCTTAGGTTCTCCTAAAATGCAAATGGCTAATCTAATGACTAATCCCAAATTACTTATCCCGCTTTTAATTAATGCCGGTATAATGGGTGCCTTAGGTGCAGTATTTCAAATTCAGGGTACACCAATGAGTGCAGGATTTGGCTTTTCAGGTTTAATTGGCCCTATTGCCGCCATGGCAAATCGCCCAGCGAATTTTGTTAATATTATATTAATTGCTGTTCTTTTCTTCGTGTTACCAATTGCATTAGGCATCGCAATGAATTACCTTTTTAATAACAAAGTTCATCTTTTTACTAGTAAAGACTTTGAACTGGATTTCAGTTAGTTTAAAATACTCTACTCTTCTGGTTTATCAGTCTTATTGCTATAATTGAAGTAAAGGAGAGTATGAATATGATAAAATTCTATGGTTACAAGCGTTGCTCTACTTCAAGGGCTGCTCAAAAATGGCTGACGGAGCACAATGTTGAGATCGATTTTCAAGATTTGGTCGAAGAACCGCCAAAAAAAGAAGATCTAGTAAAATGGCTAAGCCAGCATGAAGATCGTGGCTTAAAATATTTTTTCAACACTCACGGTCAAGACTATCGCAAATTACACCTTAAAGATCAAATTGCAGATATGTCAATTGCAGATGCCGCTGACATGATGTCCAAAAATGGAAAACTAATAAAAAGGCCTCTGGTTGTTGAAGGTAAAAAACTGACCTGTGGCTTTAATGAAAAAATTTACGAAAAAGTTTGGTTATAAATTTAATATTTAAAAAGGAGGTATTGAAAACAGTACCTTCTTTTTTATTAATCAGCTTTCTAATATCATTGTTAACAGGTAAAATAATACAAAAAGGAGAATTTTATGAAGTATAACCAATACGCTTATGTGGAAACTGATTACAAAACAGAAGTTAAAGAATTATTGCAAATTAAATTTTTGCCAATAGATTATGAAAAACGCTCTTTTTCCAATCTTTTAGGAGAGCTGATCGCAAATGCAGTGGCGGTGATTAGCCCTTGCGACGAAAGTGCTCGCAAAGCAAAATTAGCTGAGTTTGCAGTTTCAAGTGTCCAGAGTCTTAATGCTTTTTTAGATACCAATCCCGAGGAAATTGCTTCTAACCAATTTTATAATGTTGCATTGCAGCTTCTTGGCTATCATGTTGGCTACGATTATCAGTTAAATGATCCTTTGGCTTTTATGAAAAAGCAGGCATTACCTTATATTGAGAAAATTAATGACAAGCAGTCTCTTATTCAAGCTTTTTATCGTTTGCTTAATACGCGCGCTAAAAATGGACAACTGTTAATAGACGTCATGGCTGGTCAAGGCTATTTTTACAATAGAAAAACGGAATTTGCGCAGAATAAGTTTCTCTTTTTTAATGGTAAAAGTATGCCTGTTTTTGATACCAGCAAGATAATCCGTGAAGTTGTTTATGTTGAAAGTGATTTGGACACAGACGGTGATGGCAAGAGTGACCTTTTGCAAACGACAATATTTCGTCCAATTGAAAGCGAAACCTTACCGGTTCCCGCTCTTTACACTGCCAGCCCCTATTTTGGCGGCATCATTGATAACGAAAAGCGCAACCACAACGTAGATGAAAATTTGAATGATGCGACTGAGTGGACTAATCCACAATATCAGGCTTCTGCAATTGTTAAAGCCAAAAAGCCTCTGGATAGTGAAAGCTCATATAAACCGGTAGAACAGGCTGTCGGCAAATCTTCTTACGGTTTGAACGAATATATGCTAGCTCGTGGCTTTGCCAGTGTGTTTGCTGGTGCTATCGGAACACGGGGCAGTGATGGTCTTAGAATTACTGGTGCTCCAGAAGAAACCGAAAGTGCCAAGGAAATAATTGAATGGCTACACGGAGATCGCGTTGCTTATACTGATAGAACAAGGCAGCACGAAACCAAAGCAACTTGGTGTAATAAAAAAATTGGGATGACGGGTCGTTCCTATTTAGGCACTCTGCAAATAGCCATTGCTACTACAGGTGTACCTGGCTTAAAAACAGTTATTTCTGAAGCTGCCATTTCTTCCTGGTATGATTATTACCGCGAACATGGCTTGGTGATTGCACCAGAAGATTGCCAAGGTGAAGATCTGGATATGCTTGCAGAAACTTGTCAGTCTAACTTGTGGGATGCTGGAGATTATTTAAGAATAAAGCCTAAATTTGACGAAATGCAGAAAATTTTACTAGAAAAGTCTGATCGCAAGACTGGTCAGTATTCAGATTTCTGGGAAAAACGCAATTATCGCCATCATACTGATAATATTAAATGTTCTTGGATTAGCGTCCATGGCTTAAATGATTGGAACGTTAAGCCTAAGAATGTCTATAAAATTTGGCAAAAAGTCAAAAACCTTCCTGTTGCCCACCATCTTTTTTTGCATCAAGGGCCGCACTATAATATGAATAATTTGGTTTCAATTGATTTTACTGATCTAATGAACTTGTGGCTGGTTCATGAACTCTTGGGAGTAGAAAATAACGCCTATAATCAGTGGCCAACTGTGCTTATTCAAGATAATTTAAAAGCAGATAAGTGGCACAAAGAAAAGGATTGGTGTAATGACATTGGAAGCGAAACTGTTTATTTCCCTAATTCAGATAATGAGTTAACCAAAGATTCTAGCTGCAAGCCAAAAGTTTCCTTTACTGATGTAGGCGGAACTGAATTTAAAAAAGCAAAAATTTCTGAGAATGACTGGCAATATCAATTTATTTGTGGTGAAGAAAAATGGGCAAAAGCCAGTTTGCGTTTTACCACAGATGAATTTATTCATCCCGTAACCATAGTTGGTCGACCAGAAATAAGAATGAGTGTTTCTTCAAGTCTTACCAAAGGACAAATTTCGGTTGCTCTGGTAGAAATTGCTGATCGCAAGCGTTTGACTCCTACCCCTAAAATTTTAATGCCTGGTGGACAAGAACTGGGCTTCCATTTTCAACTTGACTCTTTACAAGAATTTATGCCTGACAAACTAACTCACGCCAAATTGATTACCAAGGCGCACATGAATCTGCAGAATTATGCAGATATGAAAAAGCCAAGTAGTATTAAAGCCGGTGAGTTTTATGACTTGCAGTTTAAATTACAACCAACTTATTACACAATGTCGGCAGGAAGCAAGCTTTGCTTAATTATTTATTCAACTGACCAGGGAATGACGAAAAGACCTCTTGAAAATACAGATTACACAATCGATCTGTCTAAAACCGCCATTAAATTTAGCACTAAATAACTTGGATTTTATATATATCGGTACCTCTCAAGGTGGAACATAAAAATGACCCCCAAATTTATCCTAATTTGGGGGTCATATCATTTTTAACACAGTTGCTTTTTTTAATTAAATTGGAAAATTCTATTTTATGTTTATTGTAGCAAACGACCTGTTTTCTAATGCAGTTAGCAATGCACGTGCAGTATCCAAACTGGTAATTAGCGGAATGTTTTGCTGAATGGCTGTTTGACGAATGACAAAGCCGTCAGAAGTTTTAGCCAAATCATGTCCCATAGTGTTGATTACCAAGTCGATTTTGCCGTCTTTTAATTCATTTAGAATGTTTGTGTCAGTATCTTCATGAATTTTATCCACTAAAGCAATATGCAAATGATTTTGTTTTAAAAAGATCGCTGTACCACTGGTAGCAAAAATCCTATAGCCAATTTGGGCGAATCTTTTGGCAATGGGCAAAATTTCTTGTTTATCACGATCTTCGATTGTCAATAAAATATTACCGCTGTCAGGGATCTGCATGTTTGCACCTGAAAAGGCCTTGTAAAGTGCCTTAGGAAAACTCAAATCACTACCCATAACTTCACCGGTTGACTTCATTTCTGGCCCTAAGTAGCTGTCAACATCAGAAAGCTTGCTAAACGAAAATACAGGGGCTTTAACACTAATCATTTTGGTTTCTGGTGCCAGGCCATCATCATAACCCTGCTTTTGTAGACTTTCACCCATAATTACTCTTGTTGCTACTTGCGCCATTTCAATAGATGTAATTTTACTTAAGAATGGTACAGTACGACTAGCACGAGGATTGACCTCAATAATATAAATTTCACCATCGCGCTCAATTAACTGCAAATTCATTATTCCGCGACAATTAAGCTTTAATGCTAACTTCTTTGTGATGTCAGCTATTTTTTGTTTAATTGCAGGAGAAAAAGTTTGAGCGGGATAAACTGCCATTGAATCTCCTGAGTGAACTCCGGCATGCTCAATATGTTCCATTATTCCGGGAATTAGCACTTTTTTACCATCACAGATGGCATCAACATCACACTCACGCCCATCAAGATAATCATCAACTAAAATAGGATGACTGCTGGCGATATCCACGTGATTTTGCAAGTAGTCTTCAAGTTCTGGCCGATTATAAACAATTTCCATGGCTTTTCCACCCAAAACATAACTCGGTCTGACTAAAACTGGGTAGCCCAACTTTTCGGCAGCCTTGATGACGCCATCATGGGTAGTAGTCGTGATTCCTTGCGGCTGTTTTAAACCTAATTCTTTTACTACTTGATCAAATAATTCGCGATCTTCAGCCCGATTGAGGTCTTCTACACTGGTACCTAAAATCTTGACACCATGTTTTTCTAGGCCAGCAGCTAAATTAATTGAAGTTTGGCCTCCAAACTGAATAATGACGCCTTCAGGTTGTTCCAGATCACAAACATTCAACACATCTTCTAAGGTTAGTGGTTCAAAGTATAATTTATCTGACACCGAAAAGTCGGTTGAAACGGTTTCGGGATTCGAATTAATGACAATAGCTTCATAACCCATCTTTTGTAGTGCTTTGACGCAATGTACAGTGGCGTAGTCAAATTCCACACCTTGACCAATCCTGATAGGTCCTGAACCAACAACCAAGACGGATTTCTTGGCAGTTTTTTCACTCTCATTTTCCGTATCATAAGTAGAGTAAAAGTATGGTGTTTCTGAGACGAATTCCCCAGCACATGTATCAACCATTTTGTAAACGGGTAAAAGATGATTTTTCTTACGTAAATTACGCACATGATCTTCATCTTCGTGCCACAAATTGGCAATAGTATGATCACTAAAGCCGTACTTTTTGGCATTTTTGAGCACTGCCAGATCATCAGGGCCAGCTGCAATTGATTTTTCTAAATCAACAATATGCTTAACAATATCTAAAAAATAGAAGTTTATTTTAGTCAATTCATGAACATCAGACATTGAATAGCCCCTGCGGAAAGCTTCAGCTAAATAAAAGAGACGGTCATCTTGCGCTTTAACCAGCTTATTTTCCAGCTCTTCATCACTTGCATCATGTGCTTCAGTTGAATAAAAATCTTTTTGGTCAATTTCTAAAGAGCGCACAGCTTTTTGAAACGCTTCTTCAGCTGTTCTGCCTATAGCCATGACTTCTCCAGTTGCTTTCATTTGGGTTCCCAGTTCACGATTTGCTTTGGCAAACTTATCAAAGGGCCAACGAGGGATCTTGCAGACCACATAGTCCAATGCTGGTTCAAATTCGGCAAATGTAGTACCTGTTACCGGATTTTTAATTTCATCTAAAGTCAGACCCACAGCGATTTTAGCAGCCATCTTGGCAATGGGATAGCCAGTAGCCTTTGACGCTAATGCAGAAGAACGCGAAACCCGGGGATTAACCTCAATGACATCATAATTAAAACTGTTTGGATCAAGGGCTAATTGAACATTGCAACCACCTTCAATTTTTAGTGCCCGAATAAGTTTTAAAGAACAATCCCGTAACATCTGATATTCCTTATCAGATAATGTCTGAGACGGTGAAAAAACAATTGAGTCGCCCGTATGAATACCAACAGGATCGAAGTTTTCCATACAACAAACAATCATGGCATTATCGTCATGATCTCTCATGACTTCAAATTCGACTTCCTTATATCCAGCTATGGATCGTTCAATTAAGCATTCGGTAACTGGTGACAATTCCAAACCGTTTTTAGCAATTTTAGCTAGTTCATCCCTGTCATTGCAAATGCCGCCACCGGTTCCACCCATAGTGAAAGCTGGACGCACGATTATGGGATAACCAATCTTATCTCCAAAATCTAATGCCTCTTGTACTGTCTTAACACTAGTTGATGGTGGCACAGGCTCCCCTAATTTTTGACAGAGCTCTTTAAACTTTTCTCTGTCTTCTGCCTGTTCAATTGAATCAAGCTTTGTCCCCAATAATTCGATGTTTAATTCATCTAAAATACCACTTTTAGCTAATGATAAAGCCATATTTAAACCAACTTGACCACCTAAAGTTGGCAAAATTGCATCAGGAAATTCCTTACGGATAATACGCGATACAGATTCCACAGTTAACGGTTCAATATAAACCTTATCAGCTATTGAAGTATCGGTCATAATTGTAGCAGGATTAGAATTAACCAGAACCACTTCATAGCCTTCTTCACGCAGTGCCAGACATGCTTGCGTGCCCGAATAATCAAATTCTGCAGCTTGGCCAATAATAATTGGGCCTGAACCAATTACCATTATTTTTTTAATATCAGTTCTTTTAGGCATGATTTTCAACGTCCTTTCTTTGGTCAATCATTTGCATAAAGTAATCAAAGATGCCTTCTTCATCGTGCGGGCCCGGTGTACTATCAGGATGAAATTGCACGGAAAAAGCAGGATATTTCTTATGCCGCAAACCTTCTACAGTCCCATCATTAACTTCAACATGTGTAATCATTAAATTATCAGAATCAATTGAATCACGACTAACAGCATAGCCATGATTTTGTGAAGTAAACCCAATGTTACCTGTGGCAATTTCACGTACGGGGTGATTAAATCCGCGATGACCAAATTTCATTTTGTAAGTTTTTGCACCATTAGCCAGAGCAAAAACCTGGTGACCCATGCAAATTCCCATTAGTGGGATCTGCTTTTCCACTTCTTGAACCATTTTAACGGCGCCTTTCATTTCTAGAGGATCTCCAGGTCCATTAGAAAGCAAAACGCCGTCCGGATGAAGAGATAAAATTTTTTCAGCTGATGTAGTATAAGGCAGAACGATACAGTTGCAATCTCGTTGGCTTAATTCACGCAAGATGCTGTTTTTTAAGCCAAAATCGACTACAACAATATTGCGCTTTGAGCCTGGTACAGGATAAGATTTTGTAGTCGCAACTCTCTTAACTACGCCCTTTGAAAGCTGACTTGCTTTTAACTGCTCTGCAATTTCAGCAGCTTTCTCCTTAGAATCACAAATTTGACCCTTCATTGTGCCGTGGGCGCGTAATTTTTTAACCAATTTTCTGGTATCTATTCCTTGAATACCAGGCACATCTAATCCCTTTAAAAAATCTGGTAAAGTAGTTTGCATGCGCCAATTATCAGGATGACGTGCCACTTCATGGCAAATCACTCCTTTTATGCCTGGTTCGAGTGACTCATAATCTGCCAGTGTGATCCCATAATTGCCAATTAATGGGTTAGTAAAAACTAAAATTTGATCAGCATATGATTGATCTGTAATAGCCTCTTGATAACCTGTCATTCCGGTGGTGAAGACTACTTCGCCTTTAGTGGTTTGGCTTCCACCAAAGCCTTCGCCAGCATATACACTGCCATCTTCTAAAATTAAATATCTCATTTACTTTCCTCACTTTGAAAAACAATCTGGCCATCAACCATTGTTAAAACTGTTTGACCGTAAACTGCATCATTATTAAAAGGAGTATTTTTCCCTTTGGACTTAAAATTAGCTGCATTAATAGCTTCTTTTTTATGAAGATCGAAAATTGCAATATCTGCCGGTTGACCTAAAGCTATTTTTCCAGCTTTTTTTAATCCAAAAGCTGTAGCGGGAGCCAAAGTGAGCCAATTTATTAACTGCTCCAGAGTAAAAACACCAGTTTTAACAAATTTAGTGTAAAGTTCGCAAAAAGCCGTTTCACTGCCAACAATACCAAATGCAGCCTCAGCAAAACCATTTTGTTTATCACTTGCAGTATGAGGTGCATGATCAGTAGCTATCATGTCAATTGTGCCATCAAGCAATCCAGCTATAAGTGCTTCTTGATCTGCTTTGGTTCTCAAAGGCGGATTCATTTTAAAGTTAGCATTATCACTAATAATATTTTCTTCTCCTAATAGAAGATGATGAGGAGCAACTTCGCAGGTAACATTAATACCTTTGCTTTTAGCAATTCTGATCAATTCAACACTTTTTTTAGTAGAAACATGGCAAACATGGTAATGAGCGCCAGTCTTTTGCGCCAATAATAAATCTCGGGCAATTTGAGTAGTTTCAGCTAATTCAGTAATCGGAGCTAAATTAAATTCACTTGCTTTTCTACCTTCATTTATCACGCCTTGATTGAACAACGAATCATCTTGAGCATGTTCGGCAATAATTAAATTATTAGCTTGTGCCCTTTGCATTGCCAGATACATCGTGTGCGCATTCTGCACACCTTTGCCATCATTGCTCAGTGCAACGCAGCCAGCTTTTTTTAGAGCGGCATAATCAGGAATTTCATTAGTATCTTCATTAACTGTAATTGGTGCATATTGCAAAACATGAATTACACCATTTTCACAGTTGTTTTTCACCATTTTACCCATCAGCTCTGGCGTGTTGGGTACAGGGACTACATTTGGCATTGCACAAACCGTAGTGAAGCCACCATGTGCTGCTGCTAGTGACCCTGTTTTAACGTTTTCTTTATCAGTTTGTCCCGGATCTCTGTAATGAACATGGACATCAACAAGTCCAGGGCTAATTAATTGCTTTTTGGCATCAATTATATTTTCCGCTTTCAAATCAGTACCAATTGCAGAAATTAGGCCATTTTTAATTAAAAGGTCACCATGCACTATTTCTCCGTTGGTATAGATATAGCCATTTTTAATTACAGTTGCCATCAGGACAATCCCCCTAATTTACGTCCTCGCATAACTGCTTCAATCATTGCCATTCTCATAAAAACGCCATTTTCCATTTGCCTTACAAACCGACACTTAGGAGCTTCAACTAAGTCACCGCTAAGTTCAACATCATGATTAATGGGACCTGGGTGCATGATAATAGCATCATCTTTCATTTGCTCATACCTTTTTTGATTAATACCAAATTTTTCATGGTAGCTTTTGGCGTCAAAATTTGCTTCGTTAGGATCACCTGCGTGTCGTTCATGTTGCACTCTTAACAACATCATCACGTCCATTTGATTTATCAAGTCATCAATGGGCTTATATTCACCATACTTATCGTATTGTTTGTCATACCAATAATCAGGACCAGAGAAATAAACCTTGGCTCCCAGTCTGGTCAAAAGTTCCATATTACTTTTAGCAACTCGCGAATTAGTAATATCTCCTACGATAGCTACTTTAAGACCCTTAAAATGTCCAAAATGCTCATGAATTGTCATCATATCAAGCATACATTGTGATGGGTGCTGTCCGCTACCATCTCCTGCATTGATGACACCAATATCAAGATGTTGGTTTTGTTTGGGATTTATCAGTTGGTTATAGTATTCATTTTCAGTATGCCTGATAACTTCAAGATCAATCCCAAGAGCTGCCATAATAAGCGAAGTATCATAAAGCGTTTCCCCTTTTTTGGTTGAACTGTGTGCAGGATCAAATGGTATTACACTTAAACCCAATTTTCTTTCTGCCATTTCAAAACTCGTGTGAGTCCTGCTGGAATTTTCAAAAAACATGTTGGTGACAAAAACGGGATGCGTTAAATGCGGACGAGCTCCACCGTTTTTGAAGTATTCTGCTCGCTCGATAAGTGCCATTACTTCTTCAATTCTTAAACCTTCAACACTTACAAATGATTTTAGGGTAACAAGATTAATATTCTTCATTTTTGCTCTTTTCCAAAAAATAAACCTAAAGCTTTTTCAGCTCCAGGTTTAGCAAAAGGGTTTTTCATATAGTTAGAGACTCAATAAAAGAACTCAAACCCTTCTGACCCTCTCTGGAGCCAATTAAACGGTTGAATTAATTTTTTATTGTGGCAATGGTTTTAATTCCACACTGTCTTTATTATCAATTTCTTCTACATTGACGGCAATTTCTTCATGTGATGAAGTTGGTATATTTTTACCAACGAAATCTGCTCGAATTGGTAGTTCGCGATGACCACGATCAACTAAAACGGCAACGGCAATTGAACTAGGTCTGCCTTTATCCATTAAAGCATCCATTGCGGCTCTGATTGTGCGACCGGTAAAAATGACATCATCAACTAAAATCACGTGTTTATTGCCAATTTCAACACCAAGTTCACTCGAATTAACAACGGGATCTAGTTTTAATGTTGCATCATGACGATCATCACGATATAAAGTAATATCAAGTTGACCGAGTGGAACATCAACACCTTCAAGCTTCTGAATACGATCACGAATACGTTGAGCTAAATATACACCACGAGTTTTTATTCCTACCAGAACCAAATCCTCTGTGCCCTTATTCCGTTCAATGATTTCATAAGTAATTCTTGTCAACGCTCTTTTCATTGCTGAAGCGTCCCAAATTTCTTTAGTCATTTTTTTCTCCTGTAGTACATTGCCCATGAAAAAAGCACTTAATCTATTTGAGACTAAATGCTTTGTAAAAGTCAATACTTAATTGAGCTTTCCTTGCTAGCCTCACGGGACTAATTTTAAAGGACATCTGTTTAAATATACTGTTTCAAACTTAAATTGTCAATAGTAAAGTTAAATATTGCTGATATTAGCTTTTTTAATTATATTCAACTTGACCAACTAAATCTTTAATATCATTAACTCCCAAGCCATTCAAAACCTGCGGTAAGTCATGGACAATATGAAGACAAGCTAAAGGATCTTTAAAATGGGCACTACCTACTGCAACAGCGTTAGCACCAGCAAGCATAAATTCAACCACATCTTCAGCAGAGGCAATTCCCCCCATGCCGATAATTGGCAAATTGGTAATTCGCCTTACCTGATTAATCTGGTACAAGGCAATAGGCTTCACTGCAGTACCAGAATAACCACCAAAATTATTTCCCAGCAGAGGTTTGCAAGTCTTAATGTTAATCCTCATGCCAGTTACAGTATTTATTAAGGATAAGCCATCAGCACCACCAGCTTCAGCAGCCTGCGCTAATGCCACTATATCAGTTACATTAGGTGTCAACTTTACAAAAACGGGCAAATCAACTGCATTTTTTATTGCAGCAGTTAGCTTCTCCACCACTCTTGGGTGAACACCAAATGACATCCCACCTTGAGCCACATTGGGGCAAGAAACATTAATTTCAAGAGCAGTAACCATTTTTGAATCTGACAGTTTTTGAGCAACTTCAAGATAGCCATCTTCACTTTCACCACCAACACTGGCAATTATTGGTAGAGCTGGATATTGCTTTTTAATAGCAGGCAACTTATCGCTAATAACTTTATCAACCCCTGGATTGGTCAACCCAACTGAATTTAATATGCCATTATCTAAAACTGCAATTTGGGGTTGCGGATTTCCTAAACTTGGCTTAGGTGTAGTCGTTTTAATAACTAGTGCTCCCAGTTCATTCAAGTCGAATTTTTTTGCTGCTGGTACATCCCCGAAGCCGAAAGTACCACTAGCCGGCATCACCGGGTTTTTTAAAGTAAATCCAGGCAATTTTACACTGATATTTGTCATATTACCCTCCAAAAATGTAAGCTCACTGTCAGTACAATTATTTTTGGATATATTTTACACAATTTCTTTACTTTTTAAAAACAAAATTTTATTGTATTTTATAAATAAAAATGGTAATCTCATTATTGATAAACTTTAAACGGTACAGAGAGACCGCAAGTTAAAAACATGACTTAAATTAAATATAAAAGGTCTATTTTGATGCACTCTCGTACCAGAATAGACTTTTTTTGTGGAGGTTTTTAATGGAAAAAGCAGTGTTTGTAGCTTTGGACTTTGACAGCCAAAATAAGGTTCATGAATTACTAGCAAAATTGGGACAGCCCCAAGAAACATACTTAAAGATCGGTATGGAACTTTATTACCATTATGGATCCGATTTTGTAAAAAAATTAGTAAATCAAGGCTATCATATTTTTTTAGATCTTAAATTACACGATATTCCCAATACAGTTTATCAAGCTGCTAGGCAAATTGCTCATTTAGGTATTTTTTGCACGACTATTCATGCTCTAGGTGGCAGTGAAATGATTTCCGCTGCAAAAAAAGGCTTGATAGATAGCACACCAACTGGAAACAATACTCCTAAATTATTAGCTGTGACTGAACTGACCTCAATTTCGGAAAAGATTTTGGCAAACGAACAAAATTGTTCATTATCAATGGCTGATCAAGTTGTCAGTCTGGCACAAACTGCAAAAAAAGCTGGAGCAGATGGTGTAATCTGCTCACCACTTGAGGTAAAAAAATTAAAAAAACAGGTTGGTTCTGATTTTTTATACGTCACACCAGGAATCAGATTGTCAAATAGTACCACTGATGATCAAAAGCGTATAGCCACGCCACAAAAGGCTAAAGAATTTGGTTCAAGTGCTCTTGTAGTGGGTCGACCAATTACGCAGGCTGAAGATCCTGCTTTAGTTTATCGAGAAATTAAAAAGGAGTTTGAGTAAAATGCATCAAGATCAAATTATTAATAAGTTAGTTGATAAAAAAATTATTACAATATCCCCTGACAAACCATTCACTTATGCAAGTGGCATGTTATCTCCCATTTATACTGATTTAAGATTAACTGTTTCCTATCCAGACTTGCGTGACTGGATTGCTTCAGATTTAGCAGCTCTTATTAAAGAAAAATATTCAGATGTTAGTATAATCGGTGGCGTTGCTACTGCCGGAATTCCCCATGCGGCCTGGGTTGCTGCTAAATTGCACCTACCAATGATTTATGTACGGCCAAAACCAAAAGATCATGGAAAAGGTAAACAAATTGAAGGACTTTTTAATAGCCACGACAGAATTGTATTAATTGACGATTTAATTACAACTGGTGGGTCAGTTATTAATGCGGTAAAAGCAACTGAAAAAGAAGGCGGTAATGTAATCGGCGTGAGTTCAATATTTACTTATTATCTAAAAGATACTAAAGCTAATTTTGCTCAAGCTAAAGTTGACTACAGTCCTCTGTTAACATATCCTGAACTACTCCAAAAAGAAAAAGAGATGAAATATATAACTCCAACAGAATATGAAACTTTGAAGAACTGGCACGAAGATCCTTGGGAATGGGGTAAAAAGTTCCAATAAAAAGCAAAGCTAATTGTTTTATGAGATATTAAAAGCTGACTAATCTTTTGCTATAACAAGACTAGTCAGTTTTTCTTTTATTAAAAAGGTTTAATGGTGCCTTATTGCACCGTTCAAACGAACGCGGTAAGGTAAATAAATCAATATCATAAACGGTATTAAAATTAGTTGTACTAAATAAAAATATTTAACTGGCAATAAGTCATTTATAAATCCCATGATTATTGGACCAAAAGCCATGCCAAAGTCGAGACCTAAGTAAAATGTACTACTTGCTAAGCCCTGCTCACTAATTGGCGCTAAGAGCATTGCAGTTGACTGTAAAACTGAATACATTAAGCCATAACCAATAGCCATAAAAGCAGCTGCGAGAGCCATTACCCAGTTATTTTTCATTGTTGCCAGCAAAATTAGGTAAATCATGGTAGCGACAACACTATACCAAAACCAAGTGCCAAATTTAACGGTATCAAAGAGATTTTTTAAAACTATTCTAATAAGCAATAATACGACGGCATAAATCAAAAAATAGGAGCCGACATTTACATTCAAATGCCGTTCTTCAACATAAGTGACCAAATCGGCTTGTGTGGCAAAATAAGGAAAGGCAAATAAAGTAGTGAGAATTGCTATCGGCAATACATTTTTCTGAATGATTTTGAAATGCAAAAATGATTTTTTCTTTTCTGAATGCTTAACTTCTTTGGGTTTGGCTTTATTGCCAACAAATTGAATGATAATGACCATCACAAAAGCCGAAATAGCGGAAGCAATGATAGCAGTCCTGTAACCAGTTTTTTGATAAATACTAATAGCTAGCGCTGGAGCAACAGCCATTGCCAGTGCATTCATTAGGCCATAAAAGCCCATTGCCTGACCAACATGTGCACGTGGTACTAAGAAGGCTAGCCAAGTCGTCATGCAAACCGTGCAAAGAACATAGCCTGAACCGTTAATTAAGCGAAAAAGGAGCAGCCAATTGCTTGCTGGAGCTATTACGTAGCCGGTTACACCGGCCACTATCAGAATACCGCCTATAAAAGATAAACGATATTTTGAAAATTTATCTGTCAAATTGCCAGCAATCGGTCGTAAAAACATTGCAGCTATACTCATAATTCCCACAATTAAGCCTGCAAAGCCGCTGCTAGCTCCTAGACTTTTAGCATAGCCGTTAATCAGAGGGTTCACAAACATGGTACTAAACATAAAAAAGAATGAAGCTGCCATAACTAATAATACATCTTTAGTATAAACCGATTTTTCTTTTGTCATTTTTACCTCACTTACTTTAAACTTGACTTATCTATTCTATCACTTAAAGGTTGGCATATAATAAAATGTACTAAAGAGAAGATCATAAATTAAAACATACAATTACATGTGACTAGCAGTTATTTTGCTTAATATTTGTCATTCTTTTAAAGTCATAGGATTTGGCCAAAAAAGGTTGTATGAAAGTTCAGTACAACCTTTAAGCTAGTGTATATGTGATTTTAAGATTTTTATTCATAGAAAAATTTTATGATTAAATCTACATGCGTGTAATATTTTTTCTTAATTTAAGATAAAAATTTTACAACTATAAACTTCTATAAATTTTTTATTATTATTAATTTTAGTAGTGAGTTGAATTAACCTTATTTAATTTCTCTCACTACTATTTTTCTGCGCTAGGGATAAATCTAATCTTTAGCATGATGAAAAACTTTATAAATTTATTCCTAACATTGCATTACGGAAAGCAAATTCAGTTGATCACTACAGTGAAGTTGCTTTTTTACTTCATAGCATCTCCTCTCCTTTATCCACTAAATAATAGTTTGTTTTTACTATAGATTGCTTTTCTTCATACAAGTTTTATATTATTTATTTATTTTAAATAACCATAACTCCCTTCAAATATAGCAGCTAAAAAGCCAATAAAATAAGATATTATAATCCTAATAAATGTTGTAATAAATGTCAATAAATTATTTTATTTCACAAAAATGTTTTAATTAAATAATATTATATAAATATTTATATATATTTTAAATAACTTAATTTATTATTATCATAAAAAATATATACATTATACTATTATTT
>CAMKZU010000005.1 GCA_946477855.1 uncultured Lactobacillus sp. | reverse complement strand
TGATAAAGCCAAAGAACGGCGTGTTCCAAGTTAGCATGCTTTTACCTAAAGTAGCTTTGACTACCCACTCTGTAATTGATAATGAGCAGAAGTAAGCAATTAAAAGCGTACCCAAGATGTAAACAGGTTGCAAAAGTGAACGAGTGACAAAAATTAAGGCAATACCAATACCAATCAGCATAATGGCAGCAGTTCTAATAAAGTCCCTGTTGGCAATATCCTTAATGTCAGCGATGTTAGAACTTTCGCCACCCATTGCTACTGTGGCTTTTTTAAGACGAGTACCTGCAAAAGACTTTTTAGCCATTAAGCTCAGATCCTGCGCTTTCTTGGTTGCTTTAAGACTACTTGGGTTTGACTTGAAGACAATCATCAGCATGGCTGACTTTTTGTCAGGGCTCAAATAATTCTTAATCGAAGTTTGGAAAGTATCGTTTTTGATAAATTCTTGTGGAATATAGAAAGTATCTGCAGCAGAAGAACTAGCTAAGCCATTAAGGTAAGCGGCTCCTTGACCAAGTCCGTTATTTACTTGATCCACACCATCAGTAATTTTAGGTGTGCTTGAAGCCAGCTTGCCGGCGCCAGAGTTCAGTTGACCAACGCTAGAATTCAGTTGGCCGATACCAGAACTCAATTGACCAGTACTAGAGTTAACTTGACCAATACCCGAGCTTAATTGACCAGCACTAGAATTAAGCTGACCAATGCCACCATTCAAAGTAGCAGCCCCATTGTTTAACTGGCCAGAAGCAGTAGCTAACCTGCCGACACCGGATTGCAGCTGACCCATTTGACCAGATACATCTGGCATTGAGGCGGAAGCTTCTGCCCAAGATTTTTCTAAAGCAGCTCCTGCAGCTTGCATGGCAGCCATTTTTTGCTGCTGGGTTAAGCCCGGAATACTGCCAATACTCTTTGCTAAATTAGCTTTATAACTCTTTTCTAAAGCAGCCTTGGTATTTTTCTGCGCACTTGCAATACCGGCACTACCACTTGCAAGTTGCGAATTTAATTGGTTTAAGCCACTAGTCATTTGCTGTGTGCCATTTTGCAGGCGACTGGCGCCGCCTTGCAATTGACCAGTACCATTTTGCAATTGGCTGGCTCCATTTTGCAGTCTGCCAGTTCCGCTTTGCAATTGACTGGCACCGTCAGCTAACTTGCCAGTACCACTTTGCAGTTGACTAGTACCATCCGCTAATTTACTTGCACCTGCAGTTAGTTTTTTACTTGCATTGCTTAGTTTGCCTAAACCGGCACGTGCCTGATCAACTCCTTGATTGACAGTATCCAGCTGATTTTTAACGTAAAGTTGATCAATGCTTTCTCCGTATGGCTGGGTAACAGAGGTAACAAATGCTACATCATCTGATGCCTGAAGCTGTCTCGTTAATTGATCAATTAGACGTAGGTCGGCTTCATTATCAAGTTTGTGATCACTCTTAATATAAAGAGTTGATGGTTCGGCCATTCCTTTTGAAAAGTGATCTTCAACAACGAGCATCCCCGCTTTAGCCGGCACACTGTTATCAATCTCATCCGTATCATCATAATTCAAATGACCGGTGTACATCAGACCAAAAGGAAGGACAACTACTGCTAACACAATTAAGTAAATAATTGGATGGGCAAGTGTACCCTTTGAAATACCATGCCACAATTTGTCTTCATGCTCACCAGTAAATTTCTTTACCGGCCAGAACATTTTTTCGCCCAAAACAGCCATGAAGAACGGGTTGAGGGTCAAGAGTACTATTAATAAAACAGCAACGCCGACTGCAACGCCCACAGCTGATTGGTAAATTGAAAAGTTAGCCAGGCTTAGCGCTGAGAAACCAATTAAAATGGAAGAACCGGAATAAAGAATTGTTTTACCAGCCACCTTCAAGGCACTGTTCATCGCTTCGTAGCGGCCCATTCCTTTACCCAGATCCTCTTTAAATTTATCATACAAGAGAATGTTATAGTCTGTTCCAATTCCGAACAGCACAATAATCATAAAGACTTGTGTGAAGTTAGAAAACGGGAAGTTCTGGTATTTAACTAAGTTAGTAACAATCGCAAATGATGTAATAAAGGAAACGCCAACTGTTAGTAATGAGATCAAAGGCACAATTGGTGACCTGAAGACAATCACTAACACGATGAAAATAAAGATAACTGTTATTACTTCTGTTTTCTTGATTCCTTCTTGAATTGCATTTGAAAAGGCATTTTGTAAAACATCTGCACCAGTGACATAGGTTCTAATGCCGGCTGTTTTAACTGCTTTAGTTAGCTGTGATTCAACATCATTAATCGGTCCGTGCTTTTTGGCCACGTTTAACTGCATTATCCAAGTAGTATTATCCTTTGATTGCAGCTTTTTCTTAGTAGCAATATTATCGTCTGGACCCAATACCATTTTGATACCGTACTGATCCTGATCATCTTTTAATCTGCTAACCGTTTCGTTAATGGCATCTTTATCATCAGCAGTCAATTTGCCTTTTTGCTTATTAAAGACTACGGCAATTTGATAGGTATCCTTTTGTTTAGGACCCCAGTCATTTTGAATTGACTTTGCAACTTCACTTTGAACATCTGACGGTAAGGAAATATTTGAGTGCTCACGGGTTAACCCTGTAACGTCCGGCAAAGCCACAACTGAAATGATTAAAATTAAAATCCATGCAATTAACGAGAAAATATGATTTTTTACTAGTTTATGCACTCTGATTTTCCTTTCTATTTTTTTGCAATAATTTATTGGGCTGAACCAATTGAATAATTAATTCATGATAACCCTGGTCAGCCTCTTCACTAGTTTCTTCTGTAAAAGAATCTGATACATCTAAAAAAACGTATCCTAATACTGCTCCAATTAAGGAATGGAGCGAAACCGTGCTGTCACTTCTCAAATTTAGTTTGTCAGCCAAAGCTATTATCTTTAAAATTTCTTGAGTAATAGCATCGTCTTTTTGGTATTCGTTCAAATGATAAAGAATACTAATTAATGCGGGATCATCCAGAATAAAGTCGCGGACGATATCAGCAAATTTAAGTAAAGCCTCTTCACCTGAAATTCCAATCAAATTATCAACTAATTTTTTACCTAAAATTTTAATTCTGCTTGCACCTACAAGCGACAACAGTTGCTTTCGGCCTGAAACATAATGATAAAGTGACTGTGAACGAACGCCTAACTCTTTAGCTAGGTTCGGCAGAGTGGTCGCGGAAAGTCCCTTTCGTCCAATCAGCTCCGTCGCCTTCGCAATCACCTTATCCAAATCAAGGTTTCTTTTTCTAACCAATTTCACCCCTCCTTCTGACAGCATACTGAATAATATAGCACTACAATGTGAAGAATACAATCTACAAGCTGTAAATTATTTTATATTATCAAAAAAGCCCTAAAACTCAATTCTGATTAGGGCCAAATTTTTAAGATTTGGTAAAGCACTATTTAAAAACGTTATTTAAAGAAGCTGTTAACTGCTTTTCCCAGTTTAACAAAGTCTTGGTCATTATTACTCCAAACGCTTACACAGTAGGCATTACCATTAGATTGTACCAGAGCTACATTGGCCTTACTATCGCCAATAGCATAGATTAAGCCTTTAGTATTACGAATAATCTTAGGCTTGGTTCTGCTTGAATTCAGAGCGCCCAATACCTGATTAGAATACTGTCTGCTTAATATTTGATCATGATAAAGACTGACCATAATCTTGTTTAAATCGTTAGCAGTAGTCAAAGCTGCTGCTTTAGCGGCAAACTTATTTTTAATGACAGTATCTTTAACACCGATTTTCTTAATAATAGCATTAACTTTAGCTGGTTTAAGCGTCCGCAAGAGTGCATTAGCAGCTGTTTGATTGCCTTGCAGCATTAGTTGCTTTAGGTAGGACGCATTGTATGCTATCCCCTTTTGCAGCAATTTTTCCTTTTTAGCGCGATCACTCTTTTTAATTTTTATCGTCTTGTTGTTAATTGATTTGCCATGCTGCTCTTGGTATGTGAGTGCAATCAACAAAAATAAACGACTGATAGAATTTACATTATGACGCTGACTGGTATTAGCAACGCGGGCAAATTTATTATTATTCAGATCCTGAACACATACCTGATAGCTATGATCTTTTCCCATCACCTGCTCAATTTTCTGTGCCCATTTTTTCTCACTGCCTGCTACTACTTTAATGTGATTAGGGTACTCAACAGTGGCAACTTTTGGCTCACTGGGACCTTTTTTACCTTTTTTATTCTTTACTACTTGTTCCTGCTTTGGTCCTGCAATCTTTAATTTGGTATTTTCAACCCGCTTAAGATTAACGGAATAGAGCATAAAAGCAAGAAGCGCTGTAATTAATGAACCTAGCAAAACTTTATTTTTCATGTATTCGCCTCAGCTTAAAAGAAATGATGTCGTTTCATTAAAACAATCAACCAAACCATTAGAAAGACTGTCACCACTATGATCGCAATCCAGTCAGAAGAACTATGACCAACCGGCAAGCTCACATTCATACCATAAAAGCCGGTCAAGATCGTTGGTATTGTTAAAACTAAAGACCAAACGGTTAGGAACTTCATAGTATCATTCAGATTATTGTTCATCATGTTGTTAGAAGTTGCAGACAGGGTTTGCGTAACCTGTTGCGAAATTTTCACCATTTCTGCCGCCTGATTTGATTCAATCAATACATCATCTAGTCGTTCACGCCCAGGCTTAGTAAAATCCAATTCAGACATCTTTAAGCTGTGCAGCATCATTAAATTAGTTTGAATTGAGCTGGAAAGATACACCAAGCTTTTTTCAATATTTGACAATTCAACCAAATCTTTATTATTAATATCGCCAGATAATTTTTGATCTAGACTGTTGCGCTCAGCGTCAAGCTGCGTAACCGCACGTTGAAAATACTGTGATAAGTACAACAAAAATTTCATTAGCAATTCAGTCACGTCCTGAGCCAAGGATAAATCCCGTCTTGAGGTATTATCATTGAACTCATCAAATACATAACTGGTTGATTCTGTGTGAAACGTAAAAATATTTTGACCAGATACTAAAAAAGTAACTGGATGTGCCGTAAAGTGCTTAATCGTGTTAGTAGGCCAGATCGGCACGTCATAAACTAGTAAGTGAATATGAGTATGCGTATCGTAATCATAGTGCGGCCTTTCATGTCTATCAGAAATATAAGAAATCATATCTGGAGTAAAATGGAAATCTATTTGCAGTCGGTTGCTGTCTTCTTCACTCAAATTACTGATGTCATACCATTTATAATTGGTTTCCACCGGAAACTTTTGCTCTCTAATCACTTTTTCACCCCTGGCCGTTATATTTAGCCGGTGTTGTGCCAGCTTTTTTATGCCAATATTATCTTACCATTCAAGTGAAAAACGACAAATAAAAAAACAGGCATCAACCTGTTTTTTTAATCTTTTAGCACTTTGTTATTGTTGCCATGCCGCATTAAATTTATTTTTACCAGTTGTGATTGCTTTTTCAACATTCCGGTTCTTTTGTGCAGCCGATAAAATAGATTGCATTATCGGTGTCAATTGACTAAATGTAGCACTAGAATCCTTAATTACAGGAACACTGTAAAGTGAATTGGCATTAAGAATATCTTCCAACTTAGCAGGCAGCTTAAAGTCTTTGTTTGACTTATAAGTATCTGACTTAGTTGCTGCTTCATTAACTGGGATATATCCAGTTTCTTTAGCCCACTTAATTTGGCTTTCTTTACTAGAAAGGTATTTCATAAATTTGAAGGCAGCTGCCTTTTGCATCGCACTCGCATGACTAAACATGTAAATATCGGTACCCTGTGACATAGTGTATTTACTTGGACGGGCAGCAACTTCATAATTGAAACCCTTTTTAGCTGCTTGCTTGATCCATGTTTCTGTTGATGAAGAAGTCACAAACATAGCCAGCTTCTCATTTGTAAATGGAATATACAAGTATTTATCAGAACCTGGCATTCTAAAGTAGCCCGCTTTTTCGCCAGCTATAAAGTAATTGAGTAACTTTCTTGACTTGGTTCCCGTAAAATTGATTTTGCTGGAGAAGTCTTCACCTTGGTTTTTCATACCCAAAACATAGTAGTTGTCCAAGTCATCGAAGCCGGCACCCACTACCCTGTGATTACTCTTTTCGTAAATAGTTTGGGCTGCAGCCTTGACCTCACTCATAGTTGTAGGTACTTTTGTAACGCCATAGCGCTTAAGCATCTTCGGGTTATAAATCAAAACCTCAATTGACTTATTGAAAGGAATACCGTATTGCGTGCCTTTAATTTGGGCTCCGTTCAACATATCGGTTTTAATGCCTGATGCTTCTACACTGCCCCAACCAACATCTTTGTTATTGATGTATGGTTTAAGGTCGACCAGCATCTTATTTTTAGCTGCACTTTCAAGCCAGCCAGGATATGCTTGGGTGATTGTCGGTAAATTTTTAGGTGATTGCAAAGTTGATGTAATTTTAGATTGCAGGTTATCATAATCACCTTGTTGCTCAAGTTTAATCTTAATCTTAGGATTTTTATTTTCAAAATCTTGAGCCAAACTTTTTAGCGTTTTTTCCTGAGAGCCCTGCATTCCATGCCAAAAGACAACAGTAGTTTTTTGAGTAACTTTTGGTATTTTAGAGCTTGAGGATGATGAACTATTGTTATTGTTAGAACAAGCAGCAGTTCCAATTAACGCCAAGCTCGCGACTGCAAATGTCGCCAGCTTTTTACTAAAATTCATGATATATTTTTTCCTCCAGAATATTTTCAATTGCCCAGTAGTGATTACTTGAGCATTTAACTCTCACTTATTGTATAGCAAACAATACCAGAATACAATAAATCCAATTGAAAAAATTCGCTTTTTTTTGGCTATTTAAACTTATTTTGATTTAAAGTTCGATACGTCGCGAACAATTAATCGTTCGCCGCTATTTTGTTCTTCTTTAACCGATCAGACAAAAAAAGAACCTGTCATTTAATGACAGGTTCGGTAATAAAAATTGCTATTTAGTTTTTATTGTTTCCAAGCGGCATCGAATTTTGCTTTACCACTTTTAATAGCGTTATCAACATTTTGCCCTTTTTGTGCTGCAGCGAAAATATTTTGCATAACTGGGTTTAAGTTACCATAAGCAGCACCAGCATTTTTAATAATTGGTACGCTGTAAAGATTTGCCATTGCGTCTTCAAGTTTAGCCGGCAATTTCAGCTTCTTGCTGTCCTTGTATTCAGCTGAATCAGCAGCAGCTTGATTAACTGGAATGTAACCAGTAGCATTAGCCCATTCAAGTTGACTTGCCTTTGAAGTTAGGAACTTGATGTAAGTAAATGCAGCTGACTTTTGATCTGCTGAGGCATGTTTAAACATATAAATGTCTGTACCTTGAGACATAGTGTATTTGCCCGGGCGAGGTGCAACATCATAAGTAAACTTGTTGCCGACACCTTGCTTAACAAAGCCTTCACCGGCAGAAGTACCGATATACATTGCAACCTTTTGGTTAGCAAATGGACCAGAGAGGTAATGTTCTGAACCAGCTACTCTGAAGTAACCAGCCTTGATACCATCTGCGTAGAAATTAATAACTTTCTTAGAAGTGTCGCCGGTAAAATCAATTTTACTTGAGAAGTCGACGCCTTCATTCTTCATACCTAAAGTATAGTAATTTGACAAAGAGTCAAAACCGGCACCGACTACCTTATGGTTACTCTTTTTATAGATGATTTGTGAATCTTTTTTCAGCTCATCCATAGTTGCCGGAGCCTTCTTAATGCCGTATTTCTTAAGCAAATCTGCATTGTAAGTCAAAACTTCAATTGATTTATTAAAAGGAATACCGTATTGTTTGCCCTCAATCTTCGCACCATCCAGAAGTGCAGACTTGATATCAGACGCCTTGCTGCTGCCCCAACCAACTTCTTTATTATTAATATAAGGTGTTAGGTCAACGAGCATATTTTTCTTAGCTGCATTAAAGAGCCAGTCAGGATATGCTTGGGTAATAGTAGGCAGGTTATTAGGTGACTGCAGGGTCGAATTAATTTTGGCTTGCAAGTCATTATATGCACCCTGATTTTCCAACTTAACTTTAATTTTAGGATTTTTACTTTCAAATTCCTGTGTCAATTTCTTTAAAGTTGATTGTTGCACACCAGTCATACCATGCCAAAAGACAATGTTAGTTGTCTTTTTAACTTTAGCAATCTTATCTGAACTTGAAGATGATGAAGAATTGTTTCCACCATTAGAACAAGCTGCAGTACCAACCAGCGCTAAGCCAATTGCAAACGCAGCGGCTAACTTTTTACGAAACTTCATTTGGTTAAACCTCCCAAATATAAACTAAACAACATTTTTTTGATTAATCAAAGCGTAATTGTTTGGTTGCGCTTTGGTAAAATCCTTTTACCATAAGGGTTCTCCACCAACTCCGGATGCAATGTGTGCACTGGAATAAGTGTTGGTGGTTGAACCATATCAATAATTTGTGCTAGTTCCTTTTCGTCGGCGTGACCAGAACAACGCAACGTCTGAACCTCAATCTCCTGATCAGCCAATTTTTGCATAAAAGGTTGATAGGCTGGATCAAAATCACCTAAGGGCTCCGCATTAGAATGAATATAAAGCCCTCCTTTTTGCAAGTGATCAAAATCTGCAACGGCTTGCCAGAGGAATTCGTGATCATCATTTAACAGTTCTTCATAATGAACCGCTAATTCTGGTTTCAGATCAGCGAATTTTTGCTCCCCTGGCAAGTAATAATACGGAAAGTCCTTATTTAAACTCTCCTTGAGCAAATGGGCCCTAGCAGCATGTAAAACAACGCGGCGTGGCGAGTCAGAAATGATGCGCAGCAACCGTTCAACATTGGTAGGGTATGTATTGAAGGTGATTTGCCGCTTGGGATTGTCATTTTGCAATTGGATAAATTGAGCAGTTAGCTCAGCCTCATTTTTAGGTCCGGTAAATTCTTCGCTGCTTTCTTCATGCTTTTCTTCGGGCCAAGAAAACCCAGTTGCCTCAGTAATCAAAACATCGCATTCTTTTGCAGCTGTCAAAAATTTTTTGACCCAATCGGGGTGATAACCGTGTAAGCGAATATCACCAGTATATGCAATTGCTAAATCAGGTGTCTTGACAATAAGTCCAGTCGCACCATAGGCATCGTGGTCACTAGGCCAAACCGTCATTGTAATATCGCCCACTTCAATCGGCTTTTGGTACTGCGCCGCAATAATGGGACGAGTATAGCTCGGCTCATGACCAGCAGCTGGAAGCAGAAAGTCCCCTTTTTCGTTCAAAGCCGGCAGCATCTTAGCGGTAAGCGGCCCAGCATACAAAGGTATTTCAGGTGCCAAAAAATTCATAGCCTTGCTGTGATCAAGGTGAAGGTGCGACATGTAAGCTGCCGCATGTGTCCACCGCTCATGATCAAGTGGTTGCCCAGTTAATTCGGGATCATAAAAGTTGGGCACATCCCCAATTAACTGGTTGTTAACTAAAGTCTGATACTTTTCATCGGGCAGATTTAGCTCCGGTCTGTAGACTTCACCCAAATCAAATAAAATATGCGAATTGCGGTAAGCGACTTCGATCATCGGTCCACCAATGGTATTCAAGCCGTTATAAAAGGTAATGGTAGTCTTAGCCTTTGAGGTCATTACGCACTACCCCCTTAATAATCTGTTTTCTAAAGATTAAGTACAAGATTAAAATAGGCAAGACAGTGAGGGTTGCAGCGGCTAATTGCAGCTGCGTTTCACTACCGGCATCAGAAGCAAAGGCTGACAAGCCGTTATTAAGTAGCCTCATAGTATCTTCATTTGTTACAAGCAAAGGCCAAAGGAAAGAATTCCAACCAGAGATGAAACTTAAAAGACCGACAGTAAATAAACCGCCTTTTGACATCGGGACTAAAATTTTCCAGATGTAATCCCAATCGCTCGCTCCATCAATCATAGCAGCTTTATAAATCGTATCTGAGATTGAACCAAAGTAGCTTTGCAAGTAATACATGTAGAAAATAGAAGTCAAGAATGGTAAGACCAGACCCACATAAGTGTTCAATAAACCCATGTGCGCAATCGTATTATAGTTAGTAAAGATGATTGCTTCTCCTGGAACCATCAATAGTGACAAAAGCACCAATTGAATTAAGCCTTTGCCCTTAAAGCGCAAGTTAACCATCGCAAACGCACCTAATAAAGAGTTAAACAAACTAACGATCGTAGTGACGCTGGCAGTTAAGACCGTATTGAAAAAGTAACGACCAAATGGTGCCCGCGCAAAAACTGTAGCGTAGTTGGACCACTCAAAGTGATGCGGAATTAGTGTAGGGGGAATTGAGGTAGTTTCCTGAAAACTCATCAAACCGCCTAAAATCATATAAATAAAGGGAAAAACGGTAATGACGGCAAAGATAAATAAAATAATGTAACTGAATAAAACCCCTAAGCGAATTCGTTTCATTTAATTTTCTCCTACCTTCTTCATCATTTTTCGCTGCAAAAATGTAGCAAACAGAATTATCAGGAACAAGATCACTGTCGCCGCCATCGCAACTCCAGGAGTGCCAACTATTTGGAACTTATTGTAAATATAGAAGACGGCGGTTGTCCCTGAATTTCCGACTCCGGCCTGCCCGTTAAAGAGCGCATAAACAGATGTATAAATTTTAAATGCCCCTATCACATTCATGGTAAGTAGAAATGCAATGGTAGGAACTAGTTCGGGCATGGTAATGCGCCAGAACTTATCGCGCCCGCTTGCACCATACATATCGGCAATAGTGTAAAAATTGGGATCAATATTACGTAGTGCCCCCATCAAAATAACTATGTTGAAAGCTAGCGACGACCAAATACCAAAGATAATAATAGTCGTCAAAGACATTGCCGGATCATCAATCCAGTCAGGAGCTGGCAGGTGCAGTGACCTGAGCAGAAAGTTCAGCATCCCGTAATCACCATTGAAGATGTAACGAAAAACAATACCAATCGCAATCGTCGAAGTAACATAAGGCATGAAGAATGTGGTTTCAAAAAATGACTTATGCTTTACCTTATCAAAAATAATCCAGGCCAGCATAATTGAGATTGCCAGTCCAACCGGCACTGAAATAACGGCATATAGAACGGTATTCTTGATAGCCAGCCAAAATTCTGGGTCGTTAAAAATATACTGGTAGTTGCTAAAACCATTCCAGTGTAAGTCAATTAAGGAACCACCCTGAAAACTCATGCCAAATGCACGTAAAATAGGATAAATGCTAAACAGAGTGACGAAAATAATTGTTGGTGCTAAAAAAAGCCAAGCCTTTTTCTGATTTGTCTTCATTAGTAAACTCGCTCTCCTTCAGGGGTAAACAGGAATACCCTATTTAGCCGCATTTTCAGTTTTACTACATCACCATGTTTAATTGGAGCTTCTAAGTTGATTAGTGAACGCACTTGCTGATTATCAAATGTAAATTTTAAAATTCGTTCACGTCCAATTAATTCAATATCGTCCACTTTTGTTTCAAAAAGGCCATCAGGGTCGGGAACAATATTTTCTGGTCGTACAGATAAGACATACTCGCCGTCTGGGAGTTCACGCTTAAAACGTGACTGCTCCATATCGGCAAGATTTATCGTAAATTGGCTTGACTTTATTTCATTTGCTGTTTTAGTTACTTTAAAATTATCGATTACCGGATTGCCTACAAAATTGGCTACAAAATAATTATTAGGTTCCAAATAGAAGTTTTGGCCTAAATCATCTTGTTGAATAATGCCATCATTAAACAAAATAATCTTATCACCAATAGACAACGCTTCTTCTTGGTCGTGGGTGACAAAGAGGGTCGTGATCCCTACGGTTTTTACCAGTGACCGTATTTCTTCACGAATTTTCAGACGCAATCTGGCATCCAAATTGCTTAATGGCTCATCCATCAGCAGAATTTGAGGTTCTTGCACTAAGGCGCGGGCAATTGCCACTCTTTGCTGCTGGCCACCGGATAGATTACCCGGCTTTTGGTCAGCCAGCTCAGTAATTTGAGTCAACTCCATATATTTAGTAGCAATTTCTTTAGCTTCAGCTTTAGACTTTTTATTAGCTCCCACAATTAGCGGAAACATTACGTTTTGCAAAACAGTCATATGAGGATACAATGCGTAATTTTGAAAAACGTAGCCAATATGGCGATCTTTAGGCGCAACTTTTATAACTGACTTACCGTTAAATAAAATATCTCCCTCTGTAGGGTTCAAAAGGCCTGCCAGCATATTTAAAATGGTTGTTTTACCGCACCCAGACGGTCCAAGCAAACAGACCAGATCTCCTTTTTTAACAGAAAAGCTGACATTTTTGATCGCCTCATGCCCATTGTCATAAACTTTCCGCAAATTTTTTACTTCAACAAACTTATTGTTATCCATTTAACTCGCACCACTATAATTTGTATTTTACTTTTTACTTCTTTAATTTTATGATAAAAATCCTTAGAACACAACCTTATTTGCTTAATGAAAATTCGGAGTTCAGTTGTGATAAGCACCTTTTTGACCTAAATATTCGTATTACTTGTGTAAATCGCTAATTATTTTATCAAAATAGTATTTAATGTTCTCTTTTTCTCATATTACCATTAACAAAAAAGGCAGCTGTAAATCTTACCGTTGCCCCTTTTAATTCCTGTATATATTAATTACTATTTTATCCGAACATTTGCCTATTTGTTTTCATTTTTCTAGAACACATCAATTATAATTTTCTTCAACCAGCATCTCATGATCAACCTTAGCCCGCCCATTATTATAGTTAAAAGAGTAGCCCGGCTGAACGTTAAATAAGTAAACGTTAAAATCAAGTTCACCGTCAGTAGAAACAGCCTGCAAGTTAATTCCCCGTGCCATTAGTTCTTCACCGCGAAAAATAGGGGTGGCTTGATAAATCACTTTTTTATTCTGTCTCAAGGCTACACGAATACGACTCTCAAACATGGTCTGGATTCGCTGGTTCGAAAAAGCAGACTGGGTGAACAAATTTTTAGGATTATTTTGATCACCGGAAAGATTGTCAGGATTAAAATTACCCTCTTGATCAATACCGGCAGAAACCGAATAGGCTATCAAATGCCCACGATTATAAATTTGGGTACCGTTACGCCGATTGTAGTGCCAACCGGTAGGCTCAACGAATTGTCGCACTCTAAGGCTATCATTTGCCACATTCCTTTTTTGTAAAAAAGCCGTGTTGGAATGTGAAGTGCGGTTTAGGCTGTCTAAATTCGCATAAATGACGCGGTTAACCCGCCAAGCATTTTTAATCAAAGTTGAGTGATCATTATTAACCGTAATATATGCAGAACTGCCACTCTTAAAATCTAAATTAGCTAATTTTTGATAATCTTGACTTGATAAACCACCATAAACTTTAGCTGCCGGTTTTGCCTGCGTAATCTTATTATTTTTCTGATGGTCACTGCGGGTAATTCTGTCAATCGTTTGGTGCCCATTCGGATCGGAGCCGCCTTTAGTTGAAATAACCCAGATTAAAAATAAAACCAGAATAACTATTGCCCAGAAGTCGCTGATATTGGCTTTATTGCTCCGTCTGCCTCGCCTGCGTGCCATTCAAATTGCTCCTTATTTAATAATAATTAAGTATAGCTAAACGAACTGCTGTTTGCAACCGGAACAATAAAAAGACAAATCTATTAACAAAATAAGTCCTAAAAGTAGGCAAACTTTCAGGACTCTTAACTTAGCTCTTTTTAACTCCTAGCCCATTCATCAAGCATATTTAAGAAATAGCTTTCAGACAGACGCTTAATTTTACTACCAGCGCGATTAAATTCTTTCGCTTTGAGAGCTTCCGCATTGCTTTTACTAAAAAAGCCATCATCGCTCATAATTAAATAATCAGTATCCGCTTTAACCCCAGTTTGCGCAATCCCATTCATGTTATTAACCATTTGCGCAGCTTCAGCAGCATCTATTTCTACTTCGGGAGCAAAAGCAATCTTCTTATTGTTAACCGGGTTACGAAAGCCCAATTCCCAAGTATCAAGTTCATCTTGTAATAAATCAAAGTTTTTTAGTTTGCCTTGTGCTTTTTCTAAAAGTTCGGGTGTAAAATGCTGGCGAAAATCATCATAAACTTTTTTAGTATCAAGAGAATCATCCAGTCCATGATGCTGCTCTACTTGGGCAATACCCGCGCGTTGAATACAGTCAAGCAAGCGGTTATGCTGCTTGGGATAATAAACGCGAGCTAGACGCAAAACATCAACATAGTCATTATTTAGTTCGGGCAAATGAAACTTTTGTGTCAAATCATACAGGAAATTTAAGTCAAAATTGACATTATAACCAATGATAATATCATCACCAATAAAACTGCGAAAAGCCGTCATTACTTCTTTTACGGGCTTTCCTTCTTTAAGCAGCAGTTCTTCAGTAATACCGTTTAGCTTGGTGATAAAACTGGGAACATGGTTTGAACGCGGATAAACTACTAACTGGCTAAATTCATCTACGACCTTATTGTTACGTACTTTAACTGCGCCCATTTCGGTCACATGATCGCGATATGGGTTTAAGCCTGTGGTTTCAATATCAAGCATGGTATAGTCTGCGATAAAATCAGGCCATTCCTGCCCTTTGCCCCTTATTTTATCTTGAACGCCAGAAACATGCAGCACGCCATTTTTTACATAAATACTCATTGAAAATCAGTTACTCCGTCACTAAATAATTAATTAAACTCGCTGTATCTCCATTCACGCCGGCACTACGCTCCTGAATTTCGGGCAGTAACGTTTCTTGCGGGAAATCTGCAGCAACGTACGACCACTGCGGGTATTCGGCAACCAAATGCTCAATTGGCTCACGCAATTGCGGACTGGTTTCATCAACACCCAGTTCTAAAAAGACCGTATTTTTGTCCTCATTGCCAGTCAAAAACCAACGGAAACGGCTATTGGAGTCGGTATCTGGGTAAAAATGATCGTTTAAAGGCATGTGAATTTCCAATGGCTGTCCGCAAACTTCACACTTGGGAACCAGATGTTCTAAAGCTGCTCTTGACTCAGCTGCAACAAATTTTTGCACCACGTTGTAAGAGTCTTGCAGACCATGATTGACACCACTGGAACACTGCATCTTGGTCCAGTCCCCAAAAACGTTAAAGATACGATTTTCGTTAAAACCTGCAGTTTCGAAAAAATGACCAAAAGTTGAGGTAGCAATAAAATATTGTCGGTTACCAATTAACTGCTTTAATTGTTTTAATGTCTCACTGGGACGATATGCCAGAGAATATTTTTGAATAAGGCTGGACCATAATTGCCACTTTTCAGACCAGGAAGAAAGGTGCTGGTCAAGTGCATAGCCTACAGAGTGGACATCATATTTTTGCACAATATCTGGAAAAGCCCGCTCAAAATTTTCTTCACCTAAAAGGTCAAGCCCTTCCGCTTTAGCTAAACCATTACCAGCAACTACCACCACAGCTTCCGCATTTTGCACTAAGTTTTGCGCCTTATTCAAATTCTCCATTTACTTCCCTTTTCTATTTTTGCTTATAACCCGTGAAAGAAACTTGACCATTTTCAAATTCACCTAAAAAGATATCACTGGGGTCATCATAACCAGCTTTTTTGAGCTGTTCATTCAACCAATCTTCATCCTTATTAATAGATTCAAGCACATCTTGGTTGATTTGACCATCATTAATTAAAGGAAAACGGACATTATTTTCATCTTTTTTGATCACGGTTAGTTGACCATTCTTTTCAAAGATACAATTTTTCACTTGATCAACAGAATAGATGCCCTGACTGCGTAATTTGAACATTAATTCATTGGCCGAAAGTCCAGCAGATAAGCAATTACGCGGTAAAACTTGTCCGTTTTTAACTATTTGAATTGGCTTACCATCAATCAAACTACGTATAAAGTTACTGTGTTCCCGGGCAAACTTCAAAATAAAGACCACCAGTGTCCAAACAATCAAAACCAGCAGAAACTGTAAAACGGAAATATTGGCATTATAGATAACACCACCAATTATGCCACCAAGAACATAGTTTTGCAGTTGGTCCAAAGCGGTTGTGGGAGCAATGTTACTCTTGCCAAAAACATTGATTTGAAAAATTAAAGTTAACACACCTAAAACAAATTTAATAAAAAGCTGCGTATAATTCATTATTGCTTCCTCCTAATTCTTGACATCGACTTTGTGATTGATTACGTGTGCCTGCTTTAATGTATATGAATTATTGTCATCATTTAATTCCAACTGGTAATCAATGTCTTTTGAATCAACTCTGACAATTAAGCCATCTTGCAGCGTGGTAGAATTGACCATCACATCAGAGACCGGAACCTTATGATCTTTAGCCACTGATTTGATAAAGGGGCCAATTTGTTCCGACTGCGATTTTACTACATTGGTTTGTACGTATTTCTCATATTGCGTTCCCATAAATAATAATAAAAATAATAGCGCAATAATCCCTAAATCACGGTAACGGGTATCAAATCTGTGCCTGAGATAAAGAACGGTGAAAGCAATCATAGTCAAAGCTGCGACTGCAATCAAAACATATAGAATGGTTTTACTGGTATTTTGATTTTGCTCAATATATTTAAGTGTGTAAAAAGTCATAACATAATTACCTCTATGAAAATAATTCAACCTATTTTTTATAATTAATACGCTTATAAAAGCTGCTATTAATCGTTTTATATCTACCAAATATAGTTAAGAATAGCTATTTTCCTCCTTCTAGGCTCTAACTGTGTTTATAAGCCTACATATTATCAGTATAACAAAAAAGTAGTTAGAACCAGTCTAACTACCACTTGCAAATATTTAATTTATTTTTAGTTATGAGAAGCTCCTGTTGCAGTGTCCGGCTCAACTGCCTTGGCCTCTTCTTCTGCAGCTGCTGCAGCCTTAGTTGAAGCTCCGGTCTGAGCATCAGGATCGGAATTTCTCCTATATGTAGCTCCTGTTGTAGCGTCTGGATCAACTACCAGCTTTTGTCCCGTTGTTTCACAGAAGTATTTTACTAACGGATAAAGGTCCTGCACCCATTCATAAATACCGGCATAATTGCCTTCATCATCTTCAACACGCTTATAATAATGCAAAACCAATTGCTTAAGGTTGCCAGTTGGTACTGGCATGTAAACCGTGTCGTGTCCGCCTTCTTTGGTCCGCAAAGCATGGACAACTTTTTTAGCTTCCGGAATGACATCACGTACATCGGGATGAACCTCACCCATCGTATTTCCTACTTGTGCCGGTACCCTTTTAGCCTTCATTTTGACATTAGGATCAACCGGACGGTTGTACCACAAGAATTGGTTATTATCGTCAACAAAAGTTAGTTCACCGATGGTATTGCGCAGCATCCAGTTGATTTGATTAACCGTTAACAGCCCGCTATCAAGCTTGACATAATCGTCGCCCGTAGCAGCATGTGTTTTTTCTGCCGCTTTATCAAGCCAATCTGGATCGTTCTTAGTCAGGCCTGCTACAGTATACCGGCTTTTACCTTGGGCATCAAAATCTTCCTTTAAATATTGGTCTTTGTCCATATCTTTTAACCATTTGGGTTCAGCCATTTTCATTCTCCTTAATTTTATCTAAAGTAATAATCTCATTGTAACACGTAAGCGCTTAATAAAGGCTGTTTCTTTAAAACATTTTTCATTTTTGATTTGTTCTTCTTTCAATTATAATGAGCTAAAATAGAGTCTAACTGATAATAAAAAGGAGAAAAATATGAAAACAGGTACAAAGATTATTACGCTTGATAATGGCTATCACCTATGGACAAATACCCAGGGTAAAGGAGACATTCATTTACTAGCTCTGCACGGTGGACCCGGAGGCAACCATGAATACTGGGAAGACACCGCGGCACAACTGCAAAAGCAAGGCTTGAACGTTCAAGTAACAATGTATGATCAACTGGGTTCTCTTTATTCCGACCAGCCAGATTACTCAGATCCAGCCATTGCCAGCAAGTATTTAACCTACGACTATTTCTTAGATGAAGTTGATGAAGTCAGAGAAAAATTGGGGTTAGACAATTTTTACCTGATTGGACAAAGTTGGGGCGGACTTTTGGTACAAGAATATGCCGTCAAATATGGGCAACACTTAAAAGGTGCAATTATTTCTTCAATGGTTGATGATATTGATGACTATGTCAAAGCCGTTAATCGCCGGCGCCAAGAGGTTTTACCCCAAACCGAAATTGATTTTATGCACGAATGCGAGCAGAATAACGACTATGGCAATGCCCGTTACCAAGAAGACGTTAACATTCTAAACATCAACTTTGTTGACCGGAAACAACCGTCTAAGTTGTATCACCTAAAAGATATTGGTGGTTCCGCTGTTTACCAAGCCTTCCAAGGTGACAACGAATTTGTTATCACTGGTAAATTAAAAGACTGGCACTTTAGAAATCAGCTCAAAAATATTAAAGTGCCTACACTACTAACCTTTGGTGAAAACGAAACAATGCCAATCGCTACGGCACAGATTATGCAAAAGGAAATTCCTAATTCCCGTTTAGTTACGACTCCTAATGGTGGTCACCACCACATGGTTGATAATCCGGACGTTTATTACAAACATTTAGCTGATTTCATTAGTCAGGTAGAAAACGGCACTTTTAAAGGCGAATAATAATATTTTTCAAGCAAAAAAATTTCAGACAAGCAGATAGCTGCTTGTTTTTTTATTTGTTTTTTCACTCGTTAAAATTACAGCAAGGGCAAAAATTGTAGTTTGAACAGACACCCCCTCATCCTAACTACTTATAAATAGTAAGCGTAAAAAATAACAGTATCCCTAAAATATTTCCCTTATTAAAATAACACTAAAATAATTTTTATGTTTTTATCATTAATCAAAATAAATGAATAACAATATTAATAAGATGACAAGTACTTTTATCCTTTAAAATTTTAAATTTCCTGCTATTAAAGCAATATTTATAAGTGTATGTGTATTGTGATATAAATATTTAAGTAATAATTGAGATATTATATATTTACCGTCTATACCAATTAATGTTATCATAAACCTGAAATATATTTAGAATTATGGAAAAATAATCGGAGACCCTAAATTGAAATCATTTATAGATATTGTATTAATTTTGGGTGGCTGTTCATTCGTTTTTGACTTGTTTTGGATGCTCTACCTAACATTTAGTGGTAATGTCAAGCAGGACCCATACGGCAAACGCAGTCGCAATTTTAAAACCCTGTTCTTATTGATACCGGCAATGAATGAATATCAAGCTTTACGCAAAAATATTCCTAAATTGATTGATTTACAAAAGCAGTGCGAGGATTTTATCAGACTTAAACTCGTCTTTATTGATGATGATTCAAGTGACGGCACATCTTCCTTATTAAAAAAATATGCTTATCATCCTGATATCATAGTCATTCATCGCATTAAACCTAACGCGCAATTGGGAAAAGGTCCGGCGTTACAGGATGCAGCTAATCACATTTTTAAAATGAATTATTCATTAGACGAAACACTTATCGGGGTAGTAGATGCTGATAGTCACCCTAGTAAAGAATATTTGCAGCAAGTAGTACATGCTTTTGATTATTCAAATTATGATTTAGTGCAAACGAGAGTGAACATATACAATCTCAACCATAATATTGCGGTAATGCAGAATTTTGAATTTTCCATTTATAATTCCCTTTTACAAATGGCCAGGACAAGCTGGGGCTCATCCTTAGCTTCTGGCAACGGACAGTTTATGACCTTAAAAATGACTAAAGACGTGGGTTGGTCATCGTCTTTGCTAGAAGATTGTGAATTTTCCTTGAAAGGATTACTAAAAGGGTATCACGGCACCTTTCTCAACACTGTCAGCATCGCCCAGCAAGGTGTTATCCATTATAAAAAATTGATACGCCAAAGAACACGTTGGTGCCAAGGTGGTTTTCAGTGTCTCAATAATTATGGTATTCGCATCGTACGTTCAAATTCTGTTCCGACTATGGTCAAGACTTTTGTAATGTTTTTCCTATTAATCCCTGTTTTTTCAATCATTATCACACCAGCAGCAGCCATTTCTCTAATAGTATTGTTAATATACGCCAGAACTAATCCATGGCTTAGTATATCAATTATTGTGGGTTTACTATTAGTACAGTATTTGTCAAACAGTTTATTAATCATCAAGCAATGGCGGGAAGCCAAATTTGATGCACCAATATCATTTTCTATCTTAATAAAAATTATTTTTCTGCTTGATATATACAGATGGTCTCTAGCCATCGTGCCCTACAAGGCATTGGGACGAATAATAGTTGGCAATACGTCTTGGTCAAAAACATCTCATAACTAAATTCGCAGAAATAGTAATTAATTACTTTTTTAAAATTTTTACATTCAAAAAGACTAATAAATTTGTACAGTGACAAGCAATTTATTAGTCTTTTTTTCTGTTGGATATGAAATTATCGCATTATCCCAAATTAAGTGTGCTACTGTTTTCTTCTGAATTGTAGCCAGCCGTCTTACTGAAGTGGCAATTAGGCTTAACTTCACAGCTATTATTATGAATCATAGTCTTTTATACATCTGTCATCTTAAACAAACCACCTGCATAAATAAAAAATTGATAGTTTTCCACTTTGCCTCTAAATTCTTTTTTGCCTAAGTTTTTGCTGCTAAGGCTTGTTATCACGCTTTATTTTAGGGGTCAGCAAATAAATACTAATTACAGTAACTAGCAAAAGTACAATTGCTGATACTCCAATGCCTGATCTTGAACCTATTTTTTTGGCAACAAGACCACCTAAAAGAAAGCCAAAAGAGTTTACCCCAATTAACACTGTTTTATAGATACTTGTTACCCGTCCAAGATATCTTTGCTCAACTTGCTTTTGCCTATTCGTGATGATACTAATATTAATAATAGATTCAATTATAGAAACAAATGCAATTGCTAGAACCATTGCTGGTACATTTTGGCTCAGCACAAAAACTACGCGAAAAAGAGCACCTGCAAAAATTAACAATACAAACAATAGATTAAACTGAATGCGTTCATTCAACCAATTGACCACCAAAGTACCAATTAAGGCACTGATAGCAGCAATGGCTGAAATTATTCCAATATTTTGAGAAGAAAGTCCTATTTGTGTGCGTAATATTATGAGACTATCATTATCGAAATTTGCTGAAGCAATATTAACTAGTCCAGCTAATATTAACGGATATAAAACAGAATGAAGATTAAGCGTATATTGCAGTCCTTCTTTTATATCTGTTTTTACCGTTTTAAGTGCAGATTTGAGAACCGCATAGCCGCTAAAAGCAGCAGCCCTATTTTGCAATCTTATCTTTTTTTCTAGTAAAAGGCTAATTAAATAGAAAGTTGCACAAATACCAATTAAAAGGCTATGTGAAATATATTGATATAATATCCCACCTAAAATAGGCAATGCAAAATTAGCTGCATATTGTATGCCATAAACCAGACTGTTTAATTCAGAAAAATCCTTCTTTTCTACTAAAAAAGAAACAAAAGTAATTTCCGACACCGTATTAAGCGTGTTGGTTACACTGACAACAAGTGATACCGCATAAATAATGAAAATCATGCAATTGACTGTTAAATGGAATAGAAAGGATGCGGAAAGAATCAAATAGCTGATTAATCTAATCAAATCACTGAAAATGAGGATGTTTTTAACGTCGAATTTATCTGTTAACGCACCTGCTGGAAGACCTAAAATCAAAATGGGCAATGTTTCAATAATGGAAATTATCGATAAGTGAATACCATTTTTAGTAATATCAAGAACCATTAACGGCAATGCAAATGACATTAAAGAACTGCCCAAGTTATCGGTGATCACTGACAAAAGGTATAGTTTGTTGTTGTTACTTTTAGTATATTTTTCATGTAAACAAACAAAAACCTTTCTTTTATTTAGGTACTTTTTTTAAATTATTAAAGGAGTATTGATCTAACAATCATCTAAAACGCACTATGTGCGCTTCATACTCATTAGCTCGTTCTAATCATCATCAATTTAACAACCATCTAAAACGTTGAGTGACCACATAGCAACTCTTAACCGGTTCTAATCATCATCAATTTAACAACCATCTAAAACCAGCGGTCACGTCATTTTCTTGATCCTGACGTTCTAATCATCATCAATTTAACAACCATCTAAAACGACACCAGCAGGATCTGCAATACAACCCCAGTTCTAATCATCATCAATTTAACAACCATCTAAAACCGAGTGCATGCGAGTGCTTAAGCCCACAGGGTTCTAATCATCATCAATTTAACAACCATCTAAAACCGATATTTTATAATCTAAATTTAATAATATAGTTAATACCAATCAACTAGATCCTTATCAATATAATAAAAAGGTATGTCTTTAGGTATCTGTAAATTTTTAGCATCAGTAAATTCGATTAAAATCACAATCAATTTCATTTGCGTAACAAGACTAGCTAATTCTTGCCACTCCCGTTCTTCTATGTAATGATCTACATTACAAATAACGGGGATCGTCCTCAAATTACAAACTTGGTGAATTCTTAAAACTGTTTCTATTATACCATACGGACTATTTAAAATAGTTTTGTCCAAATGAACATCAGTTAGTTTAAGTAACTTTTTCAGGTCTTCATCAAAAGTAATTTCTAAAGGTAAGTCTTCAAGTAATAACGTATCATGCAAAGTAGTTTCTAAATTATAAAAAGATTTAATAACCTTATTGCGATTCTCCTCATCCAAGTTTGTAATATAACTACTTACAATATGTGTCATATACTTTTTAGTAATATCGCCACTAAGTAGCGGATCGCCTATAAAATCAAAGGTTTCAGAAATATTTAGTGCATCATAATTATCATCTGAGCAAAGTAAGAGTTGATTTTGCCCCTGAAAGCCTTGAACCAAGTCACGGTATGCGATTGGACTTCCTGTAGCAATGATTTTTACGCCAAATTTTTTTAGAACCCATTTTTTATGAGTTAAATAAGACAAATTCATAAAATTACCGTCCTATCTGAAGTATTACGCACATCATCAATTGGCTTTCCAACTAAAAAATGCATGTCATTATATTGCTTTTCTGTTACCATAAGCGATTGCACTAGTCCTCCGCGAGGCAAAAATTTTCTAATACGATTTTCTAAGAATTTAGCGGTTTGTCTAGTAACACAGACGCGCACGTATACTGAAAATTGAACCATCAGAAAACCTTCATTAATCAACTTTTTATGAAATTGGCGATATTCTTTTCGTTCTTCAGCTGTTTCTGTTGGTAAATCAAACATTATCATTAAGCGCATTATTCGGTACCTCATTAGTTAAACTCATCTCCATTTCTGGCAATTCTTTTCTTTCTCCACTCAGAAACTTTAAACATTCTCTCGTATAAACCGTAATAGCATTTGTTAAAAGAGTACTTTTACCATTAAACTTTATTTCTAAACTTAAAAGTTCAACTAAACCATACTTAATATCAGGAGTTAGTTCTTTAATTCTTTCATGAGCCTTAACCCAATAATCAACAAATGGTCTAAATGGTTCCATTAGATCCGAAGCTAAATTAAACTGGTTTTCTTGCGAACAGTGGTGAATACCAAAATATGTCAGATAGCCATTCATTACAATTTCACGGTTAAAACTAGAAAGCAAAATAGCATAACCATAATCTAATGCTGCATTAATGGCACTGGTATCACGTCTGACAAAGTTTTTATCAAATAAAAGCATAAAGTATTTACGCGCTGCAATTGCCTCGCGATTACTTTCATCATTAATTTCTAACTGGTCCAGTTCATTTTGAACATCATCTTTAGCCAAATGATAATTTTCTAAAACTGCAATCTGATTTTTGATCTTTTGACTAACAATCTTTGTCCACAATAATTCTTTTAAATGTTCATCCCAATTAAACTGCTTTTTTAGCTTAGCCATATTTCTCGCTCCAGGATAATAAACAGCCGTTTCAACTACCGGATTGCCCTTTTCATCAACAAATATAATTTTGGTTTGATTCTGCGCCAACTTACTAATAAGTGCACTAGTTATCACTGCCTGTGTAGTTGAAACAAGCAATAAATTAATATCCTCAATTGGAATTTGATTTATCCCATCACGAGTTTGAACAATCATCATTTGCATTGAATATGTTAATTTCGCATGCTGCGTGATGATTACTGATCTCCATCCCATATTTCCTCCTTGTATTTTTTTGAAAAAATGTTAAGCTATAGGTGTTGGTTAGCTACCAACTTCTAATCATTATTGATTTAACAACCAGATTTAAAATCAAACGATGTACTCTTGTACAAGTTTCAACGCGATATTTATTATCGTCACGCCTCAGGCTCTAATTATTTCTATATATTAGGTTCCATAGCAGAGGCTTTTTTTATACACAAAAATAGAGAGCGATTAATCTAGCTCTCTTTTTTGTATGCACTTATAAATTAGTTAGCTTAACGCGTTTTTCAAATAATCCGGTAGGTGACTGGAAAACCAATTTAGCATTAGGAGACAAAGTTATCCCGCTTGATGACTGCATCAACCCAAATGGGGTCTTAATTCCTATGTTTTTCAAATTAGGAGTAACTAAATTATCATGCAAACCATTTAAAATATTTTTTAATGTATATTTCTTTTCACTGGTTTTTAGTGCAGCAAACTTTGCCCTGCCGTCATGTAGCCCTTTTCTAAAACCATTAATATCAAAGAGCGGTAGATATTGATCAACTTTTTCAAGAATTTCATCATAGGCATTCAGGAGAAGCTGATCTTTATCAGCATCTTTTTGATCCATATCATCAGTATTATCAGTTACAACTTTCATCGTTTCCTGAGACAAAGTTAGTTGTTTAGCGTTAGCCCTATATTGTGCTGAATACAACATAAACTTGGTGTCGCCGTCTATAACAACCTGCTTAAAATGAACATGATCTTTAACTACTGTAAAACCTTTTATGCCAGCTTTACTTTTACCATTTTTATTGAACATTATTAGCGATTCAAGCACTTTATTCAGCTCTTGGTCGTAATTACCTTCCTTTTGAGCCTTCTTTAGACTGGCTAAAGCCCGCATTGGGACCCCAACTACCTTATAAAGTGTTTCTTTTGTTTTTTCTATTTTGACAATTACCATATACGCATCCGTATTGCCGCTATAGCCACCGTAAATAGCTGGAGCTAGATTTTTACCTTTGGGTATCAATTTTCTGGTCTTTTTGCGATCCCGTTCTCCACGCGGGTAAATTGTCATATTAAACATGTTGCTGTTTTCAGTTGTAGTTTCGCGAGACACCAACATATACTTATAATTATAGGCTTGAATCAATCTGTTAAAAATGTCACGCTGTTTATGAAAGACCACATGCTTAGTATGATTTACCATAACTTCATCACCCATACTGTCATCTAGCAACGGCAACAAGAAATTTTTAAGACCATAATATTTAACGGCTTCTTTTTGCTTATCCGTATCTTGACTAAATTTTTTAAATTGTCCATAAACGAAAAACGGTCGAAAATTAGGGTATACCTGGTAAAGGAAATTGTCACAAATTGCTGTTAAATAAGCATCAATTGCATGATGATAATCATTAGCTTCTCTACTCTTGTATAGTTTTAGTTCCTTACGCAAAGCGGTGTTATAACCTGCCTTGACTGTGATAATTTCTGTATCTGGAAATTTATCTTGTAGAATAATTGAAACCAATTTAATAATTTGACTGGTTTCGACCAATTGCCTGTTTATAAAACCTTTTTTCTGCTTATCTTTCACTAAATCTGGATCAAATAACAAATTATTCAATTTACGCTGGCTAATTAATCCAGCTTTTTGCCATGTCTTCCACATTTCACTAATTGATTGATTTAACCCAAAAGCAGGTTTTGGAGCAAAAAGATGGGAAGCATATTTTTTACCTTTTTTCTGATTTATTTCGATTTCAGTCAGTACTCTGTTATCTAGTGAATCATCTGTAATAAATGATTGGGGTAAGATGTGATCAATTTGATATTTTTTAGGGATATCATCAATATCAATTTTTTTGCCTGTATAAGCATCCCTACCCCCCTGAATAAAGTACAAGAAATACTCATCTTTAAGTAAATTACGGTTGGTCATATTTTCTTTAAGACTGTCTGTCAGACTTTGATCTACCAATTTTTTGGCAGTATCTTCGTAAACTTGCAAAAGTTTATTACCCCGAATATTCGATAGATGTGGATTCCACTTTGGCTCTCTTGTAAATTCAATGGCAAATTGGGCAGGTTTTTTACCACCAGCTGCTTTAACTACATCATCAACCACTTTAATAACCTGTCTAATGGCCTTTTTATTAGCAGGGGAAGTAAAGGAATCATCAAGAATTTTTTCAATGCCTTTTTCTTCTGTTGCTTGATGGTTTTCTTTAACGATTGCTTTTTTCAATTCCGGTTCATTCACAATTTGCATAAAATTCTTTTGCGTAGTCCAGAGCTGATATATAATATTTTCCCCACCTTTACCTTTCAGCTCTACCAGCAATTTGCGAGACAACCTGCCCCAACCTTGCAAACGCCAGTTTGCAATTGCTTTAAATTGTGCGGGTGTTAACCATTTAATTTCTTTATGTAATTTTTCTTGATAAATCTCTGCATCTTCAAAAATAGATGAATATTCTATTATTTTTTCAAAATCTGCTTGATATTGTGGATCATCTAACTGCTTATCAAACACTTTCGTACTCTTAAGGTGATAGTAGCTTGACAAACTAGAGTTAAATTTAGTGGGATCAGCCAAACCATCTATCTCAACCGTTTTCATACCGGTATTTTGTAAAATAAATTCCTTAAACGCCTTCTTTGTTACCTTATTTTTCTGTTTGAACAGTTCGTTAAATACTTTTTGCTTAAACTTTGGTTCAAGCCGTTTACCGTTAACTCTAATATTGTTCAACTCATTTAAGACTTCGAATTTTTGGTAAAGCAGACTGCGTGCAGGCAATACATCTTCTCCAATCAGATAGGTATCTTTAACGGTCATGCGCTTAATAAATCTATTTGCTGAGGTTTCACGATCTACTTTTTGGGCAAAATTCCAAGGGGTAATTGCACCGTTATCATCTTTACGTTTCATCCACGCAAACTTAAACATTTCATGGTTTTTATTTTGTTGCTCATCTTTTCTTTTATCATCTGGACTAATCAAAGGTCCCACATAATAAGGAACGCGAAATCTAACCAGTTCATCTAACTTGTAGGGTGCTTGCTTGCGGTGTTCTTCTACCGGATTTTCCTCTGCCAAAAATGGATAATACTTACTCTGGTTAGCAATAATTTGATCTAATTCTATTTGGTGCAATTGATAGGGAATAAAGCCGTTTTTATTAACCCGCTGCTTGGGCATGAACTTCCCTTCGTCAATTTTCTGCAAAATTTTCTGAGCTAGTTGGGAATCATCCAAATTTTCCTTAACTATTTTATAAAACTCGTCTTGCGTTAATGCTTTATCCTGTTTAAACTCTTTCTTTGCTTCCAGCAAGCGACCATGACGATTATTGACATACAAGTCATAAGCTAAAAGCAGCTTCCTTACCTGACCGTGATCAGATAGAGTTGCAATATACTGCTTTAATAAATCATAGTCATCACCATGATCTTTATATTTACATTTCATGGACTGTGACAGAGTCATATTCTCATAGACTATTTGGCTTAAAGCAATCGAACCAAATAATTTTTTGATCTCAGCCACAATGTATTGATCATTGTCGTCAAATTCTGGCAGCAAGTTTTCAAGCTTGTCATCGGCATCCCCGTCAGAAAGTTTAAATTCCCAATCAGCTTTGTCATTTTTATCAATGTCTTTACCTAAAATAGTTTCAAACTGTGTCTTATAACCAATAATGGCATTAGCTATCTGCCTAGTAACATTTTTCTCGTATTTATTAGTGGAGCTTTGCAATAACTTAGTAATTTTTTTGGCTTTATCTAACTGTTTAGTCGTTTTGTCTTTATCTTTGCCACGAATTACAGCTTCTATTGCAGCAGCATTATTCTCGTTTAATTCAATAAAATTTTGCTCTTCGCCATATTTGTCTGCATAGGCTTGGTTAACATTCGTCAAAAAGGAGGCCACATCAATTTTTGAGGCGACAAAACTATTTACGGGTGTGTCTTGTAAAAAATTACCGCGATACTTAACAATGTGGTGGATAGCTAAAAATATTTCACGCAAATCAAATTGACGGTCTTCCCTCATTAGTGCGTCACGCAAATGATAAATAGTTGGATAATCGTGATAAAATTCATGATCCTCCTTAGCTGTCGGAAAAACAATAGCGTGGTATTTTTTCCTGTCCTTATCTAATGGCGACACCCAAGATTGATGTAAACGCACAAAAAAGGCTGGATCTACCTTGGCCATTGGTTCCGCAAAAAATTCCTCTAATAGCCGTAAACGCCACTTTCTGCGTTTAAGGCGCCTTCTAGTAGTCCTAAAACTACGCCGGTCTGCAGCAGAATGCCCTTCTTCAAATAAATGTGAACCAATGGCACGCTTGCCTCTTAGTCTTAACAACCTATTTTTCTTATCCATTACAGCCCAACCACAAGAGTTGGTCCCAATATCAAGTCCTAAAATATAATCTTCAGTAATAGTTTTCATAGTTTTTTCCTTTTTACATCATTTATTACTATAAGAATACCCCAAACAAAAGCTTAATTCACTAAAATTGTCAAATACTATAATTAATATTTTTATATTTTTCAGTAAAATTATTTTTTTAGTTTTATTTTAAACAAATTTTTGGCGTAAATCGCAAATAAAATATAGGCAAAATGAATGTCCAGTTGCCAACTTAAATATAAATTAAAACTCAGTTATTTTAAATTTTTCACGCTAAGAAAGCGTATACTAAGAAAAGGAGGTACATTATGAGACAAATTAAAATTGGCAATACAAACTTTACTGCTTCAGCAATAGCTCTAGGAATTATGCGCATGAACAAACTGAGTGTTGACGAAGCTGTTAAAACTTTGGAAACTGCCCATCAAGCAGGAATTAACTATATTGATTCGGCAGACATTTATGGTCATGGCAAATCTGAAGAAATCTTCGGAGCTGCCTTTCAAAAGTCATCATTACGCAGAGAAGATTTTTATATTCAATCTAAGACCGGTATTTATGAAAATCCTAAATTAGATTACAAGACGACAAGATACGATTTTTCTAAAAAGTACTTGATTAAAGCAGTCGATGGCATTCTTTCCCGTATGAAAATTGATTATTTGGACAGTCTGCTACTCCACAGACCTGATGCCTTAATGGATCCTGCAGAAATCGCTGCTGCTTTTGATGAATTGCAAAGAGACGGCAAAGTAAGACACTTTGGTGTATCAAACTTTAACCCGATGCAAGTAGACTTATTGCAAAGTGGAGTCAGTCAAAGACTGTTAATTAACCAATTGCAACTTAGCGTCATGCACACCGGTCCAATTGATTTCAACATTCACACCAATATGACAGATGAGCGCAGCATTGATCATGACCGCGGCGTTCTAGATTATTCACGCTTACACAACATGACTGTGCAGGCATGGTCACCTTTCCAATATGGTCAAATCGAAGGCAACTTTATTGGCAACCCGAAGTTTCCAGAAGTCAACGAAGCCTTGCAAAAAGTAGCTGATCAAAAAGGTGTTTCGAAAAATGCGGTAGCCGCTGCCTGGATCTTACGCCACCCGGCAAATACCCAAGTTATTATCGGAACGATGACACCAGCCCATATTATTGACAGCGCCAAGGGAGCGGATATTTCCCTTACAGCTCAAGAATGGTATGACATTTATTTAGCTGCCGGTAATGATTTACCATAAACACTTTTAGCTAAAACAAAGAGTCTGGGAAAAAGTGCTCTTTGAAGTTAAATTAAAAAATTTCATAATTTAAAAAGACCGACAAATCAACGTTTTATTGACGTTATTTGTCAGCCTTTTTGTTAGGTTAGAGTTTTCCCAGACCCTTTTATTTATTTTGCTCTTCTGGCATAACTGTTGGGTATCTTGAGCTTGTTACGGTACTTGGCTATGACGCGCCTACTTAAAAAGACATCATGTTTAGCAAAAATTTCCACTAACTGCTGGTCACTAAGTGGCGCACGGGTATTCTCTTTTCTAATAATTTTGCACAAGTCATATTCTACGCGGGCTTGTGACAAATCGGTAGTGACTTCCCGCGGAAATAGCATTTTAAAACTAAAAATTTTATTTTGACACTGGATGTATTTATCCTTGATAGCCCTGCTAATCGTACTTGGTGCTAGGTTCAACGCCTGTGCGGTTTCTTTTAAGCCCAGCGGTTTTAATTCTTTTTTGTGCATTGTTGTCAAAAATTCACACTGAAACTGACCAACAAATTCACCCAGCCGCATAATAGTCTTCTGCCGTTCCGCAATTGCATTCTTCATTTCCTCATAACGCTGTTTTTGCTGGGAAAAATATTTATTTTCATCTGCCTGCTCTTTTAATTCATTAAAAGCTTGCTCATCAAAAACCATTTCCGGTATTTGACTTTGCAAATTCTCTATCATTAAGTGCCCGTCATTTACTTTATAAATAAGGTCAGGAAGTAAATATTGCGTATTTTCCCCCGTCACATAATCACTTGCCGGAGTAGGATCTAAAGTCTGAATACTGGCTAATGCCGCAGTTAATTCCGTCTCCGAAAATACAGAATTATGCCATTGATCTGGATCAGCTAATATTTCTAACTGTTTATTGAGCAAAATTTCAAGGGCAACAGGATTAAAGTGAGGTTTGTGCCGCGCTTGAAGCAAGAGACATTCATTTAGGTCGGCAGCGCCAATGCCGCATGGGTCAAGACTTTGAAGCAATTTCTTCGCTCTAGTTAAGTTTTCAAGCGAAAACTCACTACGCTCAATAATTTTAGTCAAGCTCACCCTTAAATAACCATCTTCATCCAAATGATAGATCAACATTTTGACCGCACGTTTTTCCCAGTCATGCCAATCACTCAAATCAACCTGCACCAGCAAATGATCCACTAGATTTTCTCCCTCAGGTGCACGTAACCATTCCAGATTTTGCATCGCGTCACTTTGCGGTTCACGTAAAAGAACAAAGGGATCGCTGACACTTAATTCTTTCATCGCTTTAATTAAATCATGAGTACTATATGAAAGAACCGTCAGATTCTGCCTTAACTTAGGCGACAAAAAAAGCCGTGACACTAACTGCTCTTTTGGTTTCAATACCATCTTTTGCAATCGTGTCATCGGCTTTTCTCCTTAATGAACCTAAATACTTACTAATTGAATTTCCATGACATTCTTATTCATAGACAGATCTTCAATTATATTTGCATAATCAATAGAACGTGGGGTTTCTATATCATATATATTAACATAGGTTATATCATTTAAGTTTTGCGTGACTTTAAAATTTACGTTGACAACAGTAATATTATGTTTCTTAAAATAATCGTTGATAAATTCTTTTGTTTCTACTTTGTGCTTATATTTTATCTCCAGCTTTTTCATTGGATGAATGTGGATCAATCTTTTTGAAAAAACCAAAACTATAATTACTGCTATTGCTCCTACTACTCCAATTGCATAATCACCCATACCTAAAGCCAATCCTATTCCAGCAACTGCCCATAAACTGGCAGCGGTAGTCAGTCCTAAGATAGTCCGGTGCTGAACCAAAATAGTTCCTGCTCCCAAAAATCCTATTCCCGAAACAACCTGTGCAATTAAACGAGCTTCATCTGCCCTGACAACACCTGCCATTTTGGGTTGTGCATTTGCTATCTGCAGAGCATCAAAACCAATCTTTTTTTGAATTAACGCGATTATACAAGCACCAACACAAACTAAAACATGGGTTTTTATTCCTGCTGGTCTATTTTTATGTTCTCGATCAAAACCAATAACACTTGCAATTACGATAGATAAAGCTAATCTAGCAATAATTTCCGGCAGTGTCACGGCTATATCCAATTAAACCACTCCAATTAATCCTAAAATAATTGCTAAAACAAGTACTCCTAATAAAATCCAGTTAACATTAACCTTTTTAGATAAAAGCCAGTAGCAGCCAAGAGTAACCAGTAAAGGTACTAATCCTTTCCACAATTGGTCAAGGTATGTCTGAATTAAAATTGGCTTGCCGCCAGTAATCGGAATACTTAACTTAGATTTAAATTGCACCATTGTTGCCGTCATACAGCCGATCATCATTAATCCTAAAGTTGAAGCAGCTTTATTCAGTAACTTCATACTGCCGCTTTCATACATATTTTGAATAAAAGTGTCACCCAAAGTAAAGCCCATGTAAGTTAAGTAATACCTAGTTAAAATTGACGGTACATTATAAATTATTAAGAAAAGAAGTGGTCCCAAGATAGAGCCCTGACTGGCCAGACTAATACCAACACCGGCAGCGATAACTCTCAATACTCCCCAGAAAATTGAATCGCCGATACCAGATAATGGCCCCATTAAGGAAGTTTTGATCGCAACCGTGGTTTCAGGGTCAAAATGAGGGTCTTGGGCTGTCTTTTTTTCCATTGAAGCAACTAGTCCCATTACAAAAGTACCCACATTTTGAGTAATATTGTACCAAGTTGTATGGCGCATCATTGCTTTACGGTGACCCTCTTTGTCATTTTTATAGTATTCATCAAGAGCGGGCATGATTGAATACATGAAACCAGGGGCATGGGCTTTAGTTGCTCCTACCCGGCTGGCAAAAACTGTGAATGAACGCCAAAAAATTCGATTAATTATTTTCTTGTCTGTCGGTGATACATCTTTAGTTAATTTCATGAGAAAAAGTCCTCCTCTTCTTGTTCAGCAGCTGTTTCAGTACTCTTGGTCTGATTTTCATTATGCGGCATAGCTACCATTTCTTTTTGCTTATTTTCAATGTCCATGATTTGCTTATCACGTATCCATTGAATAACAACAATAATGATGCCGACTGCAGCCACAGCGACTGATGGCAAATTCATATATGCAGCTAAGATAAAACCTAAAAAGTAGTATGGTGAAAGTTGTTTACTCCATAACATTCTCATCAAGATGGCAAAACCAACGGCAGGGAGCAATCCACCAGTTGCTGCCAAACCAGCCATTAAGTTGGCAGGAATTTTCGCAACTAATTGTTGCACTGGACGAGCACCGGCTAAAACTGCGAAGAATGTAACTAATGAAAAGATAAAATAATTCAAAAACCACATCCCAAAATGAAGTCTGGTTAAGCCCTTAGAATTATCATCACTAGCTACTTTATCAACCAGCGGCGCAAAAATATTCATCACTACGTTCTTCATAAACATTAAGATAAATGCCGCAAAAACTCCGATGGGCACAGCTAAAGCCAAGGCTGCTTTCGTGTTAACCCCTAAAGTAATTGCAAAAGTAGTTGCCAATACTGTAGCAGTAACAGGCTCAGCCGAGAGCGCACCACCAATATCAACGGCGCCCATGAAAATAGCTTCAAGAGATGCTCCGATTAAGATACCGGTTCTCATATCTCCCATAATTAAGCCCATAATTGTACCAACCACTAATGGTCGCTCAATCATTGTTTGACCCCAGAGCCAGTTTCCGCCTAAGCAGATAAAAACACAGAGGGCTGCCAGAAAGGCTGTTTGTAACATAATTTACCTCCTTCAAAGTTAAGTCATTATTTGTTTTTCAATAAGGTTTTAATTGGTGTCTTGGCGTTACTTGGCACCACTTGGTTAAAGACAGGAATATCTAAACTAGCCAGTTCTTTTAAAGACTTCAATTCATCTTGCGACAGCATTAAGGTTGAAGAAAGCTGAACTGCATCATTGGCGTCTTTGGCAAAGCGGCCAACGTTAGCAACGTTTATTCCTTCAATATCCTTAACGTTTTGGGCAATTTTCAGTGCATCTTTAACGCTATTGGTCAGAGCAAAAATTCTCATATTGGCGCCCTTAGGATTGTTAAAAACTTTAATGGCATCATCAACTGTTCTAATTAGCAGTTTTTTACCCGTTGGCGTTGCCATTTTTAGCGTCATCTGGACCATTTGATTATTAGCGGCATTATCGTTAGCTACAATAATCCCTGGTGTATTCAGTTCTTTGGTCCAAACTAATGCAACTTGACCGTGAATTAAACGGTCATCTACTCTAAGTTGTGCAATCATTTTATTTCTCCTTATCCAAAAAATTCATCTTCTTGAGTGCTCGACTCATCACCATCATTAAGTTGAAACAGTTCAACTTGGCTTTGATTAATTAAATCCTGCAAATGTTCTTTCGTAAGCTTTTCATTGTCTAAAAAGACTGCCAATACAACTGCAAGGTTGGTTTGAGTAACAATAAAAATGTCTTTTTCTTGGGCCGCCTTTAAAACAACCTTCTGATTTACACTACCTCCCTTTAAATCAGTAAAAATGACGGCTGGACGTTTAGCGTTTTGAATAAAATCCGTTATTTGCTTCGTATAATCAGATTTATCAACATACGCATCAATCACCTGAATCTTTTTTGCCATTCCCGTTAAAATATCAATGGAACTTTTTAAGCCGCTGGCAAAATGTCCGTGACTGGCAATTAATATGTCTGTCATCTTGTCACTCCTTTTCCTAAATCAATCATCACTAACTTATTAGCAAAAGGCGTGCCAAGTAAAGTGAAGCCCGAAATGAAGGCAATAAAAAAAGAAGTGTTTAAAATCTAAATACTTCTTTTTGCAGTATTAAACACTTTTAAATGAACTGTTTAAATAATTCGTACAACAATGACATTTCATAACTAGAAACCTTAATGTTATATTTGATTTCAATTGGTTGAAAAATACTCTTGGTTATTTTAAAAAAGCCTTTTTCTTTGTCTGACTTGGGTTCAACTTCGACTTCAGTCGTGTTGTGCATCATTGAACGTTCAATCATCAGGGCAATGTGCATGTATAAGTTTAATTTAACCTTGCCATCTAACCTTAAATTATAAAAGTCCTCGTATTTTTTATTAATAGTTTCCACTTCACTTAAAACTACATCGGGATTTAAAAAACTTAAACGTTCAGAAATACCCTCTTTAGAAAAGAACCGCAGTAATTGGTTGTTGAAGTTCTCCATTTGCTTTGGGGTCAGATAGGGAGAAAGCCATTTTTTCAACTTGTTTTCACCACTGGAATCCAGTATGTCATATAGATTCATGTGGTTAAATTTAACTTTTTCCGTTAAATCAATAGTAGTCAACACAAATAAAGTTCGGTCAAAGTAGGACCATTTTTTTCCGGCAATTTTTTCTTTTAGTGAATTATAGCCTAAGGGGATCACCTTTATGCTGGCGGGTAAATAGTCCCGAATGATATCACTAATTTTCTCAGCTATACCCAAACCGGAAATACACGAGACTAAGATGTTCATTGACTGAGAAAAGCCTTCGTAATATTTGACCCCAATGTCATAGTCTTTATCGGCTTTTTCTGCTATCTGTTTAAAAGGCAAGTTCTGCTTCATTTTGAGTGCTAAATCTAAAGCAGTTAAAGTTGTCAAATTATTGACGACCAATAAATCACCATCTAATTGCGCACTGATTTGACTATAGAGCTGGCTCAGCGATCCCATATCAACCATTAATATGAAACCATTAGTGGTATTAAAACTGCTGATCAACTTATTAGCTTCATTAATAATTGTCGCAATGTCGGCATCAATAGGCATATCAATCGCATCAAAAACATAATTGCCACATAGAGAATTTACCACAGCCTGAATGCTAGTTGCCGTGCTTTCTCCATGTGCCACCATTAATCCGCGCAGCTGAATATTTTCATCCACGTGATCACTTAAAAGTAATGCCAAAATTAACGCTAAACTGGTTTGACTTTCCTCATCAAGAACGGATAATTTTTCATAAAATTTACTGGCAACATGCAGCGATCTTGGTAAATGAGTAGTTATAACTTCTGTGAGTTTTTCTTTGTCGCAGTTGGGTTTAAAATGGCGCTCGTACAGAACATACATGACCGGTTCCAAATAGTCCGTTTTGTTCAAGCCGTACTGGTTGGTGATGATTTTTTTAAAAAGATAGTTGTGTTGCACATGCAATCCTGATGCCAGCATCCCTTGCGTAATAAATTTATTAAGCGCCTGAATCTGTAAACGACAGGCATTTAAATTGGTATTGGTAAAATCCATGCTGAGTTTTTGTAAAGAAGAAGTTATTTCTAATAGTTTCGCGGTCAAACTGATACGTGGTGCATACTGGGCTTTTTCATTAGGATCAACTGTCAAGACACCATAATCTTTAAAATGCGGCAAAGAATCCAAATCCAAGTCTTTTAGTTTTAGAGCGATTGTTTCCGAACTACTGCTGTCATGATAGGCTGTGGCACAAGAAACTTTCACAATATTTTTCAAATAGCCGATATTACCAGTATGCTTTAGCTGTAAAAGTGCTGAAACTACCTTTTGGTCAATTACAATTTTTTTATTTATCTTATGAGCTTCATGCAAAAACAGCGAATTAATTAGTTGCAGCCGTTCATCAATTGGACGCTCAATATAATCCGGTAATTTTATGCGGACAGGAATACGTCTCAAAAATGTGGGCAACAAAACAGCTTCCGGCTTTTCGGTTGTTGCCATAATCAACCTGACATTTGCTTTACAAGCGTGAGCATTATCACCCATTTTGTAAAATTCGCCAGAATCAATAAAGCTAAAGAGTTTTTCTTGATTTTCGCTACTGAGCCTGTGTACTTCATCTAAAAACAAATAGCCGCCATCGGCCTCTTTTAATAATCCCTCTTTGTCCGTGTCTGCCCCGGTAAAAGCTCCTTGAACATAGCCAAAGAGCATACTGGACACAAGTTCAGGATTATTGGCATAATTGGCACAGTTTAAAACGATATACGGAGCCTTTTCGCCAATCACGCCTATTTCCTTAGAATACGTGTATAATTTACTGGCCAAAAAGCTTTTTCCTACGCCTGACTTACCGGTAATTAAGACGTTCAACCCAGCAGGTGGATAAGCTGCTGCCGCACTAATTTGTGCGATTGCCTTTTTAAGCGAGCCACTATTTCCTATCACGTTCTTAAAAGCTGCTTGATCAGAAAAATTGGCAGCAGAAATTTTAGCCCACCTAACTGGTCTTTGAGTAATTTTTTGTACTTTCTTGTCTTTAAGCAATTGATTTAAATAGTGACTAACTACTGATCTGGATAAATTTAGTTTCTCAGCTAGTTCGCTGGTCGCAATTGTCACGTTATCCGGTAATTCATCTATTTGCTTTAGCACTCTTTCTTTAGCTGCCTTCATGTTTATCTCCCCCATGTTTTTATTATCTGTATTATAACGATTAAAAAGAGCGCTTACTAATTAATTTTAAGAGCAGGTCATAAAGTAAAATTGTTTTAACCATAGCTGAAGCTACTGTCAGAGAAATGCTAAAAGATGCTTCTATAGCGGGTTTTGTAAAGCCAACTGCAAAATTTTACTACTTATATCAATAGAGCGTTTTTGTCCCAATATCCAACAAGATTTTATTTTTAAACTAAATAAAAGTAATATTAATACTTGACTTTAATTTTTTATTTTTTTATAATGCGATTATCGAAGTTGGAGGTAAGTTTTAATGATTACTTTTAGTAAACAGCTAAATAATCGTTATTACCTTAGCTACTATAGATAAGTGTTTGGGTTCATCTAGATGAATTCAAACGAAACTCAAGTTTGAATTTATCTATGATGGCTAGGCTCTTTTAGTATGGTTAGCCACATAGCTTTCTAAGTGGCTAACCACATCCAATCATTTTGGTAATTTAATTCCTGTGTACCCGCTTAGAAGTAAGTGGGTATTTTTTTATGGAGGAACAAGATGCATTTGAGAAAATTAGTTGCAGGAATTACAATTGTAGGATTAATGACGTTAGGCGGTTGCAGCAGTAAAAAAGCAGACAAATCCGCCACTGAAGTTAAACATGTCGGTGTGTTGCAAGTAGTGCAGCACCCTTCTTTAGACAAGGCATACAAAGGTTTCAAAAAAGGACTAAAAGAAGAAGGCTTCGTTGAAGGCAAAAATCTCAAGATTGATTACCAGAATGCGCAAAATAATCAAGATAATTTAAAGAGTATGAGTGAAAAACTAGTCAACGAAAAGTCCGATTTAATTTTAGGTATTGCGACACCAGCTGCTCAGAGTGTGGCCAATGCTACACAAAAAATTCCTACTGTTGTTACCGCAGTTACTGATTTAAAAGCAGCCAAACTCGTTAATTCAGATGAAAAACCGGGCAGGAATATTACGGGAACAACAGATATGGTTTCAATTAAACGCCAGATTAAGTTGCTGCTGTCAATTGTTCCGAAGGCTAAAACTATCGGTATCATGTACAACGCTGGTGAATCAAACTCCAAAATTCAGGCTGACTTAGCAACAGCTGCACTAAAAAAAGCAGGAGTGAAAGTTTTAATTAAAACGGCAAATACTACTAATGATGTCCAACAAGTAACAGAAACTCTGGCTTCAAAAGTTGACGGTATTTTCGTTCCTACCGATAATACCTTTGATTCAGCAGCTTCAGTAGTTGGCAAAGTTGTCAAAGAAAAGAAAGTTCCTCTGGTAGCAAGTTCAGTTGATCAAGTCAAAACTGGTGGCTTAGCTTCAATCGGTATTGATTACGAATTATTGGGAGAACAAACCGGGAAAATGGCTGCTAAAATTTTATCTGGCAAAGCTAAACCTGCGAATATGCCGGTCGAAAAAGCACACGACATGAAATTAGTTGTGAACAAAAGTATGGCCAAAGCACTGGGAATTGATCCTAAATCAATTAAAGCTCCAAAATAAACGGGAAACAGACTGCCACAAGGGCAGTTTTTTTTATGTAAAACAAAAAACTAGCTTAAACATTTTGGCAAAATAAATTTGAAAAATTCCCTTAGGTTACACATCAATTGCAACCAAATTTTATTATTCCTTGACTTTTTCTTCTTTATTTTTTATAATCTTCTCATTAAGGTTGGAGGTTGATCTTAAATGAAATATTATATTAAACACATCTCACAACTGAATAATCGTTACTACTTTAGCTATTTTAGATAGGGTTTGGGTTCATCTAGATGAATTCAAACCAGATTCAAGTTTTGAATTTATCTATGATGGCTAGAGTCCTTTAGTTGCGGTTAGCCACATAGCTTTCTAAGTGGTTAATCACAAATAATTATTAATGAAAATGATAACTTGTACACCCACTTAGAAATAAGTGGGTGTTTTTACGTTATGAAGATTAGATTTACGGAGGAAGAAAAATGCGAATTAAGAAATTAGTTATGGGAATGGCCTTAACCGGTTTGTTACTATTAAGTGGTTGCAATAACAAAAAATCAGGCAGTACAGCAACTGTCAAACATGTCGGTATACTGCAGGTAGTACAACATCCCTCTTTAGATGAAGCCAACAAGGGCTTTAAAGAAGGACTGAAAGAAAAAGGCTACGTTGAAGGCAAAAATTTAAAGATTGATTACCAAAATGCGCAAAATAGTCAAGACAATTTGAAGAGCATGAGTGAAAAACTAGTCAACGAAAAATCAGATTTAATTTTAGGTATTGCCACCCCAGCAGCACAAAGCGTAGCAAATGCGACCCAAGATATTCCGATTGTAGTGACTGCTGTGACTGATCTGAAAGCTGCCAAACTAGTAAATTCAGACGCTAAACCTGGCAGAAATGTCACAGGAACCACTGATATGGTTTCAATTGATAAACAAATCAAATTACTTTTATCAATTGTGCCTAAGGCTAAAACAATTGGCATTATGTACAATGCGGGCGAAGCCAATTCCAAAATTCAAGCTGATCTAGCTGTCAAGGCACTTAAAAAAGCCGGAGTCAAAGTTTTAATTAAGACGGCCAACACAACAAATGATGTTCAACAAGTCACTGAAACTTTAGCAGGAAAAGTACAAGGAATTTACGTACCAACAGACAATACTTTTGCCTCTGCTTCTTCAATTATTGGTAAGGTTGTTAAGGAAAAGAAGATTCCACTGGTAGCCGGTTCAACGGATCAAGTTAAAACTGGCGGCTTGGCTTCTATTGGAATAGATTATGAGGCACTTGGTAAACAAACCGGTAAAATGGCTGCTAAGATTTTAGATGGTAAAGCTAAACCTAAAGACATGCCTGTTGAAAAAGCTACCGATTTGAAATTGGTGGTTAACAAGAAAATGGCAAAGGCACTTGGAATTGACCCTGCTTCAATTAAAGCACCTAAGTAAATTAAAGAAAGGCAGCGTGAATCAATAGTTATGTTAAATACATTTTGGGAGTTATTACTATCGTCTACTTCGCAGGGACTACTCTGGTCGTTGATGGCAATTGGGGTCTACTTAACTTTCCGTATTTTAGACTTAGCCGATATGACAGCAGAAGGCAGTTTTCCCTTAGGAGGAGCCATTGCCACCATGTGCATAATTAAGGGAATTAATCCCATATTAGCAACTGGCGCTGCATTTATTGGCGGCTTAATTGCCGGTTTGGTAACAGGCATTTTGAACACAAAATTGCGCATACCTTCTTTGTTAGCAGGAATCATCACTATGACTGGACTATATTCAATTACTTCCAGAGTAATGCAGAATGCTGCTAATGTTTCACTACTTGGCAAGGACACGGTCTTTACAATTGCGCAAAATTGGGGCTTAAGTCGTAACAATGCTGTAATTGCAATGGGACTGATAATTGCACTTTTAGTGATCTTCTTATTAGTCGTTTTCTTCAAAACAGAAATAGGCTTGGCTATGAGAGCCACTGGTGATAACCCGCAAATGAGTGCTGCCAACGGCATCAAAACTCAGGGGATGAAAATTTTAGGTTACATGATTTCTAATGGCTGCATTGCCCTATCTGGCGGACTGTTATCACAGAATAACGGCTTTGCCGATTTAAACTCTGGTGTAGGTACCCTGGTTATTGGACTGGCATCAATTATCATCGCCGAGGTACTTTTACGCAATCTGTCAATCGGTGGTCGCTTATTGACTTTAGTATTAGGGGCAATTATTTACCGCCTAATCTTAGCTCTGGTATTCCAAATGAACGTTGAACCGTCTGATGCCAAATTAGCTTCAGCCTTAGTTTTAGTTGTTTGTTTAACATTACCTAATTTCCATTTACCACACAATCTAAAAGGAGGAAAAAAAGATGCCGGAAGTACTAAAAATTAAGAACTTACATCAAACATTCGAGCGCGGAACTGTAAACGAAAATCGGGTACTGCGCGGAATTGACCTTAATTTAGAAGCGGGCGATTTTGTAACTATTATTGGTAGTAACGGTGCTGGAAAATCTACGCTGCTTAACAGCATTGCCGGAACGCTGCCAATTCAAGAAGGTCAAATAATTTTAAATGGCAACGACATTACCAAATTGCCTGTAACTAAACGTGCCCAAAATATCAGTCGCGTCTTCCAAGATCCTAAAATGGGGACTGCAGTAAGACTGACCGTCGAAGAAAATTTGGCCTTGGCAATGAAAAGAGGTCAACGGCGGGGCTTTCGTCCCGGAGTTAAAAAACAGGATAGAAAGTTTTTCAAAAAACAGCTTGCCCAACTAAACTTAAATCTGGAAAATCGTTTGGAAACTGAAATTGGACTTCTTTCCGGTGGTCAAAGACAAGCAATTACACTCTTAATGGCTACTTTGCAAAGACCAGATTTGATTTTACTGGATGAGCATACTGCTGCTCTTGATCCGCAAACTTCAATAACGGTTATGCAGTTAACAGAGAAATTAATATCAGAACAACACCTAACTGCTTTTATGGTTACCCATAACATGGAAGATGCAATCCGCTATGGCAATCGTTTGATTATGTTGCATCAAGGTCGTGTTGCAATTGACTTAGCCGGGGAAGATAAGCAAAACCTAACTGTGCCTAAGTTAATGGAATTGTTCCAAAAGCATGTTGGTGCAGGTCTTGAAGACGATGCGATATTGTTGGCATAAAAACAACTAAATTAATTAACCAAAAGCTCTGCCTTTTGAATTTGGTATTCAAGACGCAGAGCTTTTTTGATACAGTTAAACTTCAATTATCTTGCTTTTTGTCTATTGTATTTTCTTTAATTTCACATAAATAACGATTCATTCTTATAAACAGTACACTAACCATTATGAAATACGGATCTTTAATTGATAGTTGTCTACTTGGGTTTAGTTTAAGTTCAATCGGATCAATAAAAATATTTTGATCACTCAAGCGGGATATTTCATTATCAACTCTTTCTACAATAGAAATGAACGGTATTCCATTAGCTTTTAAATTCTTGGCAAATAGTATAGCGTTATCGGAAGAACCCTTTAACGTTATTAAAATAACCACATCATCTTGAGTCAAAGAAGCAGTCAAAGCCGACAGCTCGTCAACGCCCTCAATAAAAAAGATGGGAATATTAATTGTTAAAAATAAGCGCCTAATTTCTTGGGCTATGGTTCGCTGCAAAGTGCCAGTACCATAGACAAAAATCTTTTTACTGCTACTTAACAAACGACAAACAGGCCTAATGTCTTTCTTAGTAATATTTTCGAAAAATTCATCCATTTTTATTTGGTATTGCTCAAAAATATTGCCATTAAATTTTTCTGGTTCATCTTCTTGTCTTAACAAATATTTTAATTCCGAAAACCCTTGTAAAGATATGCGCTTAGAAAATCTTACTATTGCAGAAGTTGAAACATTACATTTTTGAGCCAAGCTTTTTAAATTAAGCTTATAAACTCTTTTTTTATTTTCTTTGATATACTGCCAAATATGTTTATCAGTTGTAGTTAACATTTCAAAATTCTTGATTACTAAGTCTTCAATCACTTTCCCGCCCCTTTCTATTTATTTATCTTATTTATCAAAAATAGCCTTCAAAAACTATATCATGATAAGGATATTTCTTGAAGGCTATATCTGTAATTTTAATTTAAATAAAGTAAATCTTGTCTTGCATGAATTATTGAACTTTGCTTTTTAACTTCAAACTTTTTACCTGTATTTTTGGTAATCACCAGCAAAACTATAGGATCATAATTGGCTTGTTTAATACTTTCAATATTCATTTCTAGCAATAACTGTCCCTTAAAAACAGTATCTCCAACATTAACCGCTGCTTTAAACGGTTTGCCTTTCATTTCAACAGTATCAATACCTAAGTGCAACAAAACTTCTATACCCGTTTTATCATCTTTAATTCCAATTGCATGCTTTGTAGGAGCCAGCATTACTACCTTGCCGGAAATAGGAGCATAAATTTTGCCATCTTTAGGTTCAATTCCAACTGTTTGCCCTAATATTTCTTTAGCAAAAGTTTGGTCTTTAATTTGATCATTACTTTTAAAACTGCCATTGACTGGTGAAACGATAGCATAATTATGAGGTTGATTTGTTTCTTTTTCTGTTTCATCTTTAATTTCTTTGTTTGGGTCAAAAAAGAAGTAAACTAGTCCACCCGAAACCAACATGGCTGTTACGTGGATTAACACGTAATTTAAAATAGCTTGTTTGCTGTATAAATATGTTACTAAACCTGGTAATGCAGCAACACCCATTCCTGTACTTGCAGCGTGGAGCAGACCAGCTAGCATTCCTGATGCAGCTCCACCACATAACGCAAATATAAATGGCAAACCAAAACGTAAATTCACACCAAAAATTGCTGGTTCTGTGATACCTAAAAACGCTGGTAATGATGAAGAAGTATATAAGCTGCGCTTTTTAGGGTCTTTTACTTTTAAGCTAGTAACAAAAGCGGCAGTAGCCTGGGCAATAATTCCCCCCGTAATCATTGCATTAAAGGGATTATAACCGGTTGTTGCCAGCAAGCTGCTTTCCAAAGCTAAAAAGATATGGTGCATCCCAGTTACAACAATCGCTTGTTGCGTTCCTCCAATAATTAATCCACCGAGACCGAATGGTAAATTAATCACTGCTTTTGCTACAAACAAAATGCCCTGTTCTACTTGTTGACAAATTGGTCCAATTATCAGTATTCCTAATAAACCTGATATCAAGAGTGTAACAAACGGAGTGATAATTAAGTCTAAACTATCAGGTACAACTTTTTTTAATCGTTTTTCTATCATTGCGGCTACTAATACCACCACAAGAGCTGGTAAAACTGATCCCGCATAACTAACAATATTGACATGAATACCTAAAATGTTAACAGTTAATGCCTTTACAGTCCCTTTAATCACATCATTGGGATTAGGAAGAAGCGGATTGACCAGCATTAAACCCAAAATTAGACCTAAAACAGGAGAGCCGCCAAATTGTTTCATTCCTGACCACGCAATTAGTACTGGCAAAAATGTAAATGCTGTTTTCATTAAAACAGTAGCTATGGTTAAGACCGCTGGACTCATTTGCACATGAAAAGCAGTTAAACAATTGATAATCCCACTAAATAATCCAGTCGCAACTAACGCTGGAATGACTGGTATAAAAATATCACCTAAAATTCGGGAAAGCTTTTTAGGTAACGACATACCAGCATATTGATCAGTGCTGCCTTCTTTTTCTTCTGGATTAATGATGTCATAGATCCTCCCCACTAATCCAGTCCCTAAAATTATTTGTAACTGATTACCCGAATAAAATTGACCTTTAACACCGTCAATTTGTTCAATACCAGCTTCATCTACTTTATCCTTGTCAACAGGGGTAATTCTCAATCTGGTTGAACAGTGGGAAATGTTAGCTATATTTTTGGCGCCGCCAATACTAGCTAAAATAGCTTTAGCAATATTTTGATCATTTCTTTTCATATTCTTACTCCTCTTTTCTTTTCAAGGTCTTACTGAGGTGCCATCTGGCAGTCTCATTGTTGTCCACTTACTTGTCCAATCTTTTGCAAACGGAATTTCTGGAAATTCTGCAGCAGCTTCTTCATTAATATCAACACCAAGACCGGGTTCTTCATTTAAATAGATATAGCCTGACTTAGCAACTGGTGTGCCAGGGAATACATCATAGGTATTTTTCTTTATGCTGTTGCTCCATTCTTGTAAACCACAGTTATGTGAAGCTATGCTTAATTGGGCATTTACTGCATGACCAATTCCCGAAAGATCACCTGGGCCATGCCAAGCAGTTTGCACACCATAGATATCCGCAAATGCAATTATTTTTTTAGCTGGAGTAATTCCACCAATCTGACTAATATGACATCTTATGTAATCAACATAATGATTTTGAATTACCTGCTGCCATTCTTGCGGGTTATTAAAAAGCTCTCCCATCGCTAGAGGAATATTGGTGTGATTCCTTATCTCTTTTAACCACGAGAGTTGTTCAGGTGAAACAGGATCTTCTAGGAAAAGCAAATCATACTCTTCTAATTCCTTTGCCAAGGTAATTACCTGATTGGGTGTTAATTTTTCATGGACATCGTGAATGAGGTTAACTTTGTTGCCAAAAGCAGATTTAATTTCTTTAAAGGCTTTGACAGTTGTCTCCATATATCTCAAAGGATTATAATAATTGCCATTATTTTCTTCTTTTGGCTTTTCTAGTTCAGAACCGCCATAGCCGTTTATTTGAACACGAAGATTAGTCCAACCATTATCAATTCTCTCTTTTACCTGCTTTAGAGCATCTTTGATAGAACCGGCATCCACGTGCGCATATGCTGGAACCGCATTTCTACATTTTCCTCCAAGTAATTCGTAAAGCGGCATATCGGCTAACTTACCTTTGATGTCCCATAGTGCCATATCCACACCACCAATAGCACAATTTAAGACAGGGCCATTGCGCCAATAAGCATTGGATGTGCAAACTTGCCAGATATCTTCAATTTTATTTGGACTCTGACCGATTAGAATAGGCTTTAAATATTGGTCAATTACCTCCTTGACAACTTTCACCCTCTGAGTAAAGGTAGCACAACCTACTCCGTAAATACTTGGATCATTTGTTTCAACCTTTACAACCAGTAAATTGATACCTTCCGGTGCAGTAATAATTGTTTTAACATTTTTAATAATCAAATTTTTCATCAGCATTAATCCCTTCCGCATCTGAGTGAAAATTATATAATTTTCATTTTTATTGTAAGCGCTTGTTATTGCTTTTTGTACAGTACCAAGGGATTTAGGCATAAAGGCCACATTTTAGATTATTTTTTATTACTTAAAAAATTTTTTAAAAGTGTTAATTTAAACTTTTTCCGATACCTTGCTATTAAGATACAAATTTAGTTAACTTCAGGAGACTTTTTGACAATTAAAAGTTAAAAGTAAAAATCAGACAACAAAAAAGCCCAGGAATTTTTATTTCCTGAGCATTAAGACAATTATCAATAATCTAAACTTTGTAAAAAATATGACTAAAATCTAATTAAGGTTTATCAACCCAAAGGCTCTTAGAATGCCTATACAAATGATAACAAAGCCCAAAATTATGTACAGCCAATCATAAACGCCTGTTCTTTTTTTAGTAATAAAACCTGTAATAAAAAGCAGAAAGCCGACTGCAAGAGTAATATAATTGTCTATACCCATTTTGGTCACCATTTTCTATTTTAAAACACCAATTCCGTATCCTAGTATTCCTACGCCAAATAAAATGAAGATTAGTATAATTGGGCTCACTCTCTTCTTTAGTAAATACATCATCAACAGAGTTAATCCTAAAGAAAGTAAACCTGGACATAATTGATCGAGAATATTCTGCACAGTGGTAATGGTGGTTTTGCCATTAAGGGTAGTTTTTGAAACTACGAGTGGGACATTAATTGTCGTCCATTTGTTGACTAGCACTCCCATGATAAACAATCCCAGAACAGTTGCACCTTCAGTCAATTTCTTTAAAAAGTTTCCCGAAAGTTCTTGAACTAACGACATACCTTCATTCAAGCCAAGTTTTAAGCCGTACCATTTAATTCCTAAACGAACAATATTAAAGACAACAAAAAATAGAACAGGACCCAGCCAAGAGCCTTGTAACGCCAAAGTAGCACCCAAAGCAGCTAATATCGGTCTTAATGTGCCCCACATTACCGGGTCGCCGACCCCACAAAGTGGACCCATTAAACCTACTTTCAAACTGTTAATAGTTCCAACGTCAATATCTTCTCCTTGGGCCTTAGCTTGTTCCAAAGCACTGGTCAAACCTATAACCGGACCAGAAAATGCGGGCGTAACATTAAAGAATGTGTTGTGCCTTTTCAAAGCGGCAACTTGATCTTCTTTTTTCTTATATACCCTTCTAATTGTGGGAATCATGTCAACACAAAACGCTAAAGCATGAATTCTTTCGTAGTTATATGATGCCTGTTGAAAATTTTCAAAGATAAAAGTTTGAAAAATATCTTTTTTAGTTAATTGATTTTTGATTTTCTTCTCTACCATAATAAATCTCCAAATTTAGTCTTCCAATTCATCTTCGGCCAGTTCAGTATCAGGATCTGCGGCTGCAGAATTCGCTGGGACTGTCTTTTGTGAAAATTGCGGGTCTAATTGAACGTAGATTAGTGCTAATATCAAACCCACTGCACCAAAGGCAAGTAAACTAAGCTTTAAATAACCACTTAGAACAAAGCCCAAGTAAAAGAATGGCATTAAATACTTCACATACATCATGTTTAAAATCATCGCATAACCAACAGTTACGATAAAACCGCCTGCGACAGCCAAACCACCGGTAACGACATCTGGTAAAGAATTCAAAGCATTTTGAACCATTGTCGGATTTACAAAGGCTGCAACTAGAGTAGTCGGAATTGACACTCTCAATGCTTGGAAGATTAAAGCAGAAAAGTGGAGCCATTCAATAGCTCTAAAGTTGGCCTTTTCAACTTCTCTGTCTGAAGCATGTTGAAAGAAGACAGTACACGTACGAACGATAACTGTTAATACTTGTCCAGCAGCAGCTACAGGAAGGGCTATAGCAATCCCTTTAGTAATGCTTTGATGACCAATAATTACTAGAATAGTGGAAACAGTGCTGGCTAAAGCCGAATCGGGTGATTGTGCTGCACCGACATTCATCCAACCTAAAGCAATGAGTTCCAGTGTCCCACCCAGAATAATGCCTTTAACAGGATCGCCTAAAATAAGACCCATCACGGAACATGCAATTAAAGGACGATGCGTTTGAAATTCGTCCAAGACACTTCCACAGCCTACAATAGATGACCACAAGAAAACTAAAATAATTTGAAATGTTGTCATGTTTATTCTCCTATTTAATTCGACCACAGACTTTTAACTAATTAGTTTGAGAATATCCTTTTTAGGATCATCAGCTAAAACTCGTAAATCTAAATTTACACCTAATTTATCCAGCTCTTTAAAGGCCTGTACGTCTTCTGGGGTCACAGATACTGCTTTTGTTATTTGCTTTTTACCTTCGGCATAACTTAAACCACCAATATTGATTGACTTCAACGGAATTCCGCCCTTTACCAACTCCAGTACTTCTGTAGGATTGGTAAACAAATAGAAAACTGTATCATTTTGATATTTAGGGTTGTTAAAAACGGCTATTGCTTTGGGCACATCAACTACATTAACTTTCATCCCTGCCGGAGCAGCCTGTTTGACTAAAACCTTCCGAATTTTATCGTTAAATACTTCTTTACTAACCACAATTATTCTTTGTGCATTAGCTAACTTAGCCCATACAGTAGCAACTTGACCATGTATTAACCGGTCATCAATTCTAGCAAATTTGATAATCATCAAAAATCATCCTCCTCTTCTTGTTTCTGCATTTCTGCACTTAAAGCTGTGGTATAGGTGCTAGATTCCTGCAAAATTCCTTTAACTATATCTGTAATTGAGGTGCTATTCATCTTAGTTACAATTTCTAATAAAATTGGCAGCGACATCCCTGCTATTACATCTTTTGCTTTTCCCTTTAAAACCAAACTGGCCGCAGCATTATATGGTGTGCCAGAATACAGATCTGTCACGATTAAGATTTGATCGCTGGGAATACCTGAGCTGGCAGTGATAATTTTGTTACAAACATCTTCAAGACCTTCTCCTGGAGCAAATGTTAAAGCTATAAAATCCTCGGCTTTGCCAAAGATCATTTCCACAGCTTCTTTAAAAGCAACACCTGTTTTACCATGACCAATTAAAATAACTTTCATCTTTAACCCCTTGATTTTCCACCAGCGACATTAATTGTGACCCCAGTAATATAACTGGCTCTGTCAGATAAAAGGTAGCTCACTAAATCTGCTACTTCTGACAATTTGCCACTTCTGCCAAGGGGAGTGGTTGAAGTACTTGAATAACCTTTTCTTAACTGCTCAACAGTGATATTTCTGGTATATGCCAAGGCTTCTTCATAAGCAGGTGTCCGCAAACCAGTTGCCTCTAAAATGCCCGGTGCAACACCAACGACACGCACATTAAATCTGCCTAATTCCTTTGCCCATGATCTGGTAAAGCCATTAATTGCGCCCTTGGTTGCAGAATAAATGCTTTGTCCCTGGGAGCCTTCTAGACCAGCTTCTGATGACATGTTCACAATTACGCCCTTTTGCTTTTGTACCAATTCACGGGCAACGGCTTGGGATAACAAGTAAACGCTTTGTACATTTACAGCAAACATCTTTTTAAAGTCATTCAGGTGCATTTCATATTTGCTTTCAGGCTCTTTTTCGTCAACCAGTAATCTTGGTAAATTGATGCCGGCATTATTTACTAAGCCATCAATCTGACCAAATTTAGTTTTAGTTTGATTAATAACATTAGTAACATCTTCAGGTGAAGTGACGTCACATTTTACGTAAAGCAAATGATTATCATTGATTTGGGATGGATTTAAATCTGCATCAACAACATTGGCACCGTTTGCTAGTAATTCTTTTACAATTGCATCGCCAATTCCCGAAGAACCACCAGTTACAATGTATGTTTTCTTAGCCAAATCAATCCAATTTTCCATATTATTATCTCCTTTTAACAAATGTGAATAATAAATTTAGTATTTTTGTTAGCGCTATCTTAACTAAGAATATAGCAACTAATGGGTTAACATTCAATAATATTGTGGTAATTTTCACAATTGTGATTTATAATAAAGTTGTATTTTAAATTTTATTGTTAAACTAAAAAGGTCAATATACTATGGAAGAAAATTTAATAAACCAACTCATTTCAGTTTCAAAACTTTATTATATAAATGGTCTTACACAAGAAGAAATTGCTAAAAAAGTTCATATTCACAGAAGCCAAATCAGCAGAATGTTAAAAGAAGCTAGAAAGCTCGGGCTGGTAAAAATAACAGTTACTTCGGGTTCGCAAGATTTTACCGACCTGCAAGACTTCCTTGTGAAAAAATTCAATTTAAAAGAGGCTCTAATTGTGCCTGAAAATATTAATGATTTAAACTTAAAAACACTGGGTAATTTTGCGGCTAATTATCTCGCAAGCACAATTAGCAGCAATTCGATTGTCGGCATTTCTTGGGGCAGAACATTGGCGCACGCCTTTCAGGCTATGCCAGCTAAAAGCGAAAAGCACGGTATCGTGGTTGTCCCTTTAGTTGGCGGACCTGCAGGGAGGCTTAAGAATGATTATCAGTCCAATCGTTTGGCTTACCTTTTGAGTGAAAAACTAAACGCAAAAAGCGAAACACTCAATTGTCCTGCGATAGTCAGTTCTCAGAGTTTGCAAGATGAATTAATGTCTAACCCTAATAACCAGCTTATTTTTAATCTCTGGCAAAATCTTGACTATGCGATTGTTGGTATTGGCAGCAACTTAATAATTGATATGGAACAGTGGCAGGAATTTTATAAAAATTCTAGTTTCGCCACCATTTTCAGTGAAACTAATGCCGTAGGCGATATTCTTTCCCGCCCCTTTTCTGAGAATGGTGAAATTATCAGTTCTTCTAAATATCATATTATTAGCATGAACCTGGATGAGCTGAAAAAAGTCCCAACCGTTATAGGAATCGCATGTGGCAAAAATAAAATAAAATCAATTTTAGGTGCTCTCAACGCCCATATTTTAGATGTTCTAATTACCACAGACATTACCGCGTTGGGTATTCGTGATTTATGTAGTTAAATCACATTTGTGCAATAAAGCTAAATCATATTGCAATTGCAGTAAATATTTATTAGTATCATTTGTGAAGTTAGCGCTTTCTGTTTTTTAGCATTAAGGAGATTAAAAATGGTTTTAAGCAAAGCTTTACGATTATACGGCAAAGACAATATGAAAATTGATGAGGTCTCATTACCTGAAATAAAAGACGATGAGATCCTGGCTGAAGTTATGTCCGATTCAATGTGCATGTCCTCTTGGAAATTAGCCAAGGAAGGTGAAGAACACAAAAAGACGCCTAATAATTTAAAGGATAATCCCATCATGGTGGGACACGAATTTTCAGGCAAAATTTTAAAAGTTGGTTCTAAGTGGCAAGACAAGTTTCACGCAAATGAAGACTTCGTAGTCCAACCAAATTTAGCAAGAGACGACACACCATTTGTGCCGGGGTATTCATATCCTTATATTGGCGGTGATGCGACCTATATTATTATTCCGAATGAAGTGATGGAATTAGGCTGCCTTATTCCGTTTAACGGCGATTCTTATTATGAAGGTTCTTTATGTGAGCCGGTCAGCTGCGTCATCGCTGCGTTTGACGCCCAATACCACCTCATTCCCCATACTTACAATCACAAAATGGGAGTTAAAGCAGGTGGCAATATGTTAATTGTTGGCGGAACCGGACCTATGGGATTGCTAGCCATTGATTATGCACTTCACGCTGATACCAAGCCTAAGCGCTTAGTTGTAACCGATATTGATCAGGCAAAATTAGATAGGGCTAAGGAACTATACCCTTCAGACGAAGTGGAAGTTCATTTCGTCAATACTAAAGGCTTGTCGGTTGACGAACAAGAGAAATTATTGAATGCAAAAGTAAATAATGAAAAATACGATGACTTGTTCTTAATGATTAGTGTCAAGCCACTCGCTGAAATGGCTGGCCGTTTAATGAATGCCGATGCCTGCCTTAACCAGTTCGCTGGACCAGTCAACAAATCGTTTTCCGCTGACCTCAACTTCTATGACATTCACTACAACTTTACCCACGTTGTTGGTACTTCGGGTGGTAATGCAGAAAACGAAGCTAAAGCAGCTAAATTAATTGCCGAGCACAAACTAGATGTAGCCAAAGTAATTACTCATGTCTTAGGTCTAAACGCCGCGGCTGAAACCACCTTGTCACAACCCGAAATTGGTGGTGGCAAAAAGCTAATCTACACTCACAAGAAATTTGATCGAATAGAGTTAGCTAAAGTAGACCCTGATTCAGAGTTAGGCAAGATTCTGAAAAAGCACAACGGTATCTGGTCCCACGAAGCAGAGCAGTGGATTTTAAATAATATGCCGGACATCTAAAATCCCTTTTTAAAAATATAATTTTCAAAAATCAAGCACAGAGAAGACGACTTACAAGCTAGTACCACTTCTTTAAAGCTTGATTTTTTAATATATAAAAAACACCCTTGGGAAAAGGGTGTTTAAAACTCGCTTTAATCTTTTTGCTCTAATAAAGTCCAAAAATTTTCTGCTAAAAACTCTTTTAAGTCACTGGTACCGCCTTTTTCAAATAAACTGATACTGTCATTATTCATTACCAGCGTACTACTGACCGTGCCCAATGCTTTAGTTTCAACCTTACTGCTTTTGCTTGGTGCTAAAAGTAGCAGAAATCTTTTTACTCTGACCTCGTCATAATCCATTGCCTTCATTTTCACCACTGTCTGCAGCTGGCACACGGCAACGTATGCTTTTCTCACAGCCGAACTACTGGCGTGAACAAGAGCTAAACTGCTATGGGGAATACCCACGGGAGATTGGTTAATACGCTTAAATAATTTTTGAGCCACCTGCTGCGAATCAATAATTATAGCTGAAGGCAGTAAATCTATAACGCCTTTAATGACCTCTTTAAGAGTTTGTTCTTCATTATTTTGATACGTAAAAAGTTGCACATTATCAACTAAATCAAGATAAAGGTCAAGTTCCTTTTTTCTTTCTTGCAACTGTTTCAAAGCCTGCTGACTATTGTCCTGCTTAAAATTAGCATTCTGATATTGGTATGTCTGCAAGTAATTTCTTATTTTTTGCGCCTCATCGTTTAAGAGCAAGGGACTGACAAGTAGATAATCTCTAGCAAACCCGGGTAAATCAACCGTAGTCAAAATAATGTCGTAATTTGCCAGTTCAATTTGATTTAACTTAGTTATTTTAGTCGTGTCAATTTGAGTGAGTTCTGGAATTTCTTGTTGCAGTCGGCTCTTTAAGATTTGTGATGTTGAAAAACCATTTTCGCAAATTACCAGGGCACTTAGGCCTTGACGATATTTATGGTTTTCAATTTCATTAGCAAAATACAAAAGCAATAGTTGCTTTTCGTACTGATGAAGCTTTTTATTTGTAAATACTTCAGCCCATTTTTCACTAATAACAGTGATTAGCTTTTGGTACTTTTCTGTTAAATAGGTAATTGACGCTAAATTGTTCTCAGGCAACACAGGCTGTGATTTCTGCAACAGGCTTTTTATATGAAGGGTAATTTTTTCAGAAAAATCTGGATTACGTGTAAAATCCCAACCATAGGCAGTAGATACCAACGATACGAACTCCTTAACTTGAAGTGAAAGTGATAAATCCATGTCATCAATATTACTAGGAGCTTTTATCCGATCACTATTTTGCAATTGCAGTGCCAGAAAGTTGATTTCATTCTCGGTTAACTTGTGGCCAAGATCATGATATTTTAGTCTTGTTAAAAAATCATTTACAAGTTTGATATATTTAGGCTTTATATTATTGTCTACTGTATTAGTTAAAACGCAACCATTCTTAAAACGGTATAACGATAAAGAAAACATTAAAACTAAAGAGATGGTCTGTCTGTCATAAATTCCAGTAAGTTGAGGCAAAACACAATCTGCTAGAATTTGATAGCATTCTAATAAGAGATCAGTAGGAATAAGAACGGCAAACAAATTACCCGATATTTCCTTATTTGCTAACCCTAGTAAAAATTGGTACTCATTAATTTCTTGTAAAACAATCCTGCAAAAAAGATATCTGCGGATTTCTTCAGAACCACTAATTAAAATTCCGACGCCTTTTTTACGTACTAGTGACAAGCCATACGCCTTGAGTGATTTAGCCACTGCGTCTAAATCCCTTTGAATTGTGCCCTGACTCACTTCCAGAGTTAATGCTAAATTATTAATCTTCATTTCGGCAGTGCTTAATAGTAAGATGCAAATTACCGCATTTTGTCTTGAAGAAGTGGATAAATATAGTGTATTTTTCTGCCCCGCCAAACTTTTTTCTATATTATTTAATGTTGCAGCACTACCCTCAACTTGATAAATACCATTTTTGCTGGTCAGTACTGCTCCTTCTTGCCGTAAACTTGGTCTTAAATCTGCAAATTCCCTGTATAACGTTCTCTGGCTAATACCAAGTTGTTGTTCCAATTCAGCTAAAGACAGGCCATTTTTATTATTAATTAACTTTAACAAAATTTTCTGTTGTCGCTCTGTAAATACAACCATTTTTCTACTCTTGCTAAATATTCGATAATACATTTAATTAAGAAAACAGCCATTAATATGATTAAACTATATAACGGCTGTTTTTAATACATTAAATTAATTTATTTTTTAAATTCTGCTGATATTTGAGTAGCAATTTCACCAATCAAATCTTGATCTTGCAAGCTGGTTGTTTCCTTAACTACTTCAGCAAACTTGTTTTGGATTATCTGTTGTAGTTTGACACTTTCATCATCACTTGGGACATCAAACTGGTATATTTTTGCCACCGTTTCAAGCAACTTGTCATACTTTAATCCCCTTTTCTTAGTTTCACGAATTGGCCTGATAAATCTTTCATCATAACCTAACTTGCGAAGTGGGGTGCGTCCGACGCGAGCTATAGTATCGGAAATGTATGGATTTTCAAAACGCTGAATGATTTTCTTTTGGTACTGTGCATGTTGAGAAGGGTCAAAATGCCATTTAGCAATCAGCAGAGCGCCAGTTTCTTGTAAAACACCTTTTAGTTGGTTTAATACTCGTTCATCTTTAATCGCTTCGCCAATATTGGTGTACCCTAGAGTTTTTCCAGTATAGGCAACTGTAGCGTGCCCAGTGTTAACCGAAAATAATTTGCGCTCAATATATGGTTCCAAATCAGGTGCATAATCAACTCCAGTTAATTTTAAAGATGGATTAGCCATCTGAGATTCATCAACTATCCATTCTTTAAACGGCTCCACTGAGACAAGCAGCGGATCATCATGCTTTTGTAAAGGAACAATACGGTCTACAGCTGCATTGGGAAAGCCAATATAGTGCTCGCAGTATTCTTTATCATCTTCGTTTAAATGCTGATAGACTTCCTTTTTTAATAATTGTGAACCGCCAATCATATTCTCACAAGCTATGCAGTCCAGCTTTTCTTCATTGCCACTATTCTTACGGGCACTGATCCCTTGTGCAATCAGTGGAGCAATAAACTGCAAAATCTTGGGTCCAATAGCTGTTGTCACTAAATCTGTGTGAGCAATGGCAGCGACCACTTCTTCTGGATTTTGCCCATTATTTATGCCACAAACATTTTTGACAGTAATTTTCTGTTGCCCTTCTGCAGCCAGTTCAATGGTGTATTCTTTACGTTTATTAAGTCCGTTAATGATGGTGTCGTTAACGTCAACAAATGTAATTGCAAAATCATTAGCGGCCAGAGTTTCTCCAATAAAGCCTCTACCAATATTACCTGCTCCAAAATGAACTGCTTTCATCAATCTTTTGCTCCTTCCAATAAATCAATCACTTCTTGTTTTGATTGAGCGTCTGCTAAGTGGGCGACATTTTCAATCTGTCCACAAAATGATGCAATTTGTGATAAAACTTGTAAATGCTCATTATTAATACCCGCAATCCCAAAAATGGCAGTCACAATTTGCTTTTTTGCTGGATCATCTGAGAAGTCAATCCCCTCTGGAACTTGAATAAAAGAAATACCAGTTTTTTTGATGTACTTTTTTCCTTCTTCTGTACCGTGAGGAATCGCAATAAAGTTGCCCACGTAGGTGGAAAGCTCTTTATTACGAGCAATCATTGAGTCAATATAATCAGTGCTTACACAACCACCATCAACTAACAACTGTCCAGCTGCGCGAATCGCATCTTCTTTTGTGTCATATTTTTGGTTAAGTACTATCATATTTTGATCAAGGTTCATCATCTTACACATCCTCACCGTTTAAATAAAGAACTAGTTGTTTTAATTCTTTACTTTTTAGCAAATCATCAACCACAATCACTTGTGCTTTACTTATTTGACTACCTAACTGCTTTGCTACAGGTTTAGTTGTGATAAGCAGCTCATCTGCACTATCAACAACTTCGTCAAGTGCTTTTCTGGCAGCAATAAATTTCTGGTGAGTTTTGGCAAGCTCATCATTGAATAAGCTTGCAGCCATGGTAGTAGAACCTATATTATTTTTCCCACTGACAAAATATATTTTTTGGACTCTGTCAAAATCGATCTTGTCAAGAAGGTTAGTAGTGCCTGCTGTATCCTTATCTGCGCCACTAGGTTTATTTTCTTTAGTTTCCTGTTTGAGCATTGCAGCAATTTCATCATAGCGGCTGCTACTCATAAAGTTACCTACAGAAATGTGCATTGCGTCTGGAGTTTGGGCAATAGCCCGATCTGCTAATTCTTTTTGGGTTACAACTAACAAATTAGGTTCAGGTTTAAGATCTCGAATAGCAGTGTTGGTAACTGGAATATCAGTAATTCCTTCTTTTTTCAGTTTGTCACGAAGTAAAGATGCACCCATTGCAGATGAACCCATTCCGGCATCACAAGCAAAAATAATCTTGTTAATCTTTCCAGATTTGCTGAAGTCCGCATTATTATTGGTAATTCCCTTGGACTCAGCTTTCATTTGCTCTACTTGTGCCTGTTTTTCTTCCAGGTCATCACCTAAAGATTTATCCCGCTTTAAAATGATTGCAGATAAAACAAACGAGACAACGGTTGCTACCAAAACTCCGGCTAGGTTTGCTATATAGCTGCCTTTTGGCGTCATCAGCAAAATTGCAATAATTGAACCCGGTGAAGCAGCAGCTTTTAAACCAGCACCTAATAATTGGAACGTAAACGTACCTGAAACACCTGCTAAAATTGCTGGAATAATTAAAATAGGTTTCATTAAAATATAGGGGAAGTATATTTCATGAACACCACCCAAAAAGTGAATAATAACTGCACCGGGAGCAGAAGACTTGGAACTTCCTTTGCCGTAAAGGCAAAAAGCTAATAGAATTCCTAAACCGGGGCCGGGATTAGATTCCAGTAAAAACAGCACTGACTTGCCCAGCTGTCCTGCCTGCTGGATACCCAAGGGAACCAAGATACCGTTACCAACAGCATTGTTTAAGAACAGAACTTTTGCTGGTTCAATAAAAATGTTGGCTAATGGCAATAAGTGAACAGAAATAATCCAAGAAACACCTTTAGCAGCTAAATTACTCCCACTGACAACTAAAGGATTAATGATGGATTGGCCAATAATGGCTAAAATAATACCAATGATACCGGCAGAGAAATTTTTATAAATCATTTCAAAACCGGCTCTTATTTTATCTAAAAATAATTGATCAAATTTCTTAATACACCAACCGCCTAAAGGACCCATAATCATCGCACCAAGAAACATTGGTACTTTGGCCCCGACGATAACACCGGTGGTAGCGATAGCGCCAAGAACTGCTCCGCGCTCATCATATACCATTCGACCGCCTACATAGCCAATCAGCAATGGTAATAAGTAATGCAGCATTGGATTGATCAACTCTGCAATATGTGCGTTAGGGAACCAGCCGCCTGGAACCATGAATAAAGCAGTAATTAGGCCCCAAGCTATAATCGCTGAAATATTGGGCATAATCATACCCGAAAGCGCTGTGCCAAATTGCTGCACTCTAGTTTTGACTGATTTTTTACTTTTTACTGTATTTTGACCAGTAGCTAAACTTTCTTGTGACATCATTTTCCTCCTCTTTAAATCTATCTATATTAATTCTATGGGAGCCTGTATACGCTTACAAGGAAATCTAGTGGCACTTTTGGCAGTAGTAAATTGTCAAAACGAATTAAGTAAGTTTTATTTAGTGAAAAAACAAATTTTTGATTTAAGATTTTGTATATTAAAAAAGACCGTTTTACGCAAAGAAAACGGTCTTTTATGTTGCTTTTAGTGCCAGCAAAAATGCTACATGGTACGCTTCTCATTACAGCAAACGAAAGGCGTGGCAAAATTGGACAATAATAAATTTCTTAAGCGCAATCAAATATTATTACCGCTAATTAACTTGCTATCGAATTTTAGCAGCATCTTAGTTGGAATTGGCGGTTCACTAATTATCCGTGAATATTCAGATAATATCGTTATTAACGGCTTAATCTCAAGCATCAGTTCGTTAGCACTTATTGTGAGTGTTTTATTTATCGGTTCCAAGCTTGATAACACTGACAAGAGGCGCCTGCTTATCTGGATGTATATTTTACTGAGTTTATTTCTATTACTCCCTTTTACTTTTCCACAAAAATACTTTGTACCCTTATACATTATGGTTGACCTTTGTATAACAATGTTTAGCCTAGTAGAAGGGTTATCTTTCACTGGGAATTTAAAGTCACTTCTGACTGATAATGCACTGGAGCCAACTATTAACCATAATTCCATTGCCGGACTTATTGGTAATATTGCCAGTGTGGCAGCGATGGCAGTTTTAATTTTTACTACCCGCAACTATTTGTCTTTTCTCTTAGTAGCAAGCTACGGTTTTTTTATAAATATATTTCTCTCTATTGCTTTACACCAAAATCACTTTACTAAAAACCAAAATAGTTTTAAAACCTTAAATCACCTCGTGACAGTTTGGCACAGCATAACTGCTAGCAAAGGCTTACGCGCCTCAATTATTATTGCCATCTTTACCAGTGCTCTCCAAGCAGTATTTAACGGGTTGCTGATCTATTTCTGGAAGGCAATTGATCCTAATTATAGTCACGTTTACTGGCTACTATTTGCTGTTATCAGTGGTCTTTTCTTAGGTGCTATTCTTATTCGCTTTGATAATACATTTTGGTTACTTAGTGCTTTAGTATTTATTACCACGCTGGCTTTAGGAATTTTCTTTTTAAACCAAACAATCGTTACTATGACTGTTATTACTGTACTGATATATGGCGAAACTTTACCAATCGCTAATTGGTGCAATAAAACTAGAATTAAAAGAACCGGTAAAGAGGTGCAGTCTTCCCAATCAAGTTTCTTGCAGCTGGGGAGTGCTCTCTTGAATATCTTTTTTACTGTCGGAATATCTGCAATCGCCAATGCTTGCCACCAACCCGCTCTTACTTTACTTGCTGCAGGAATTGCCCTTTTACTTGTTTTTAGCCTTCTTGGCAATAATGTGCAACGGTACCGCCAAGAAATGATCAATTAAAAATTGGGCAAAAAAATCAACCATCTCTCATAAAAGAAATGATTGATTTAAGTTAACTTTTTAAATTAGTATGCTTTAAACAATTATTATTCTTTTCTTCTGCGTTTAGTCACCACACCTAAAAGACTCAAAACTAGTGCTGAAGCGCCTAAGAGAAGCATACCTACTTGAGATTTTCTATCTGAACCTGTCTGAGCCAAAGTTCTGGTCTTTTTACTTGCACCAGTAGACTTACCTAGTTGTTCACGACCGTTATTTTGCTTAGCAGTAGATTTCTTTTCTTTAGTTGCCTTTTTATTAGTCTTATGTGTTCCCTTCTTATTCTTATTCGGCTTTGCATTACCGCTAGAATTATGACCATTGTCATTGTCGCTTGGTTCCTGTCCCGGTTCTTTTCCCGGTTCCTTAGCACTTTGATCATTCTTCGTGTAAACGTAAACCACGTCCTGAGGTTGGCTGGTAAAGAATCCTGTGGCGTTATTAGGTCTAGCCTTTAACGTATAACCGGAAATAGTTTTTGTTTCAGTTTGATAGCCGTCACCAACATTACCACTTAAAATAACATTAGGGGCGATTTGATTACCGTTTTCATCTTCATAATGAACCGTTACATCAGCGGCCTTAACAGGCGTTTTACCGTTATTTGTAGGTTTTTGATAAATAAACATAATATCATCTACGTTTTCGCCTATCAGTCCTTTAGCATTTTTCGGCATAGCCGTTAAAACATAACCAGGAATTTCTTTGACTTTAGCTTCATAATGAGTGCCGTATGTGCCAGTGTAAGTCTCATCAGGCGCAAGCGTCTTGCCCTTTTCATCTTGATAATGAGCTGTTATTGTAGTTTCACGCACGTACGTTTCATCTTTTGCACCATCTTTCCAATTGTTTATCAGTTGATCTGATGACCATTTTTCTGAGGCCTCAGGGCGCTGCATTGTTCCGTTAACACCAACATTTAACCAAGTTCCTGGTGTATCAAGACCCATTTGTGAAACGTTTTTGTTTCCTTTTCCCAGTTTCAAAACTAGCAATCCTGCTTGACCTTTTAACATGTAGCCACAATACGTGGTATTGCTGATGTTAAAATTGCTGATATCTAGAGTCCGTAAGTTCGAAAGTTCAGGATATTTGTTCTTTGAAGTATCAACATAAAGATAAAACATTTGCCCCATGTTAGTTACATTTCTTGTATCAAAACTTGACACGTTCAAACTGATTAAACTATTCGTATCTCGAAACATGCCGTACATGTCCGTAACATTTGCGGTATTAAAGTTGCTAAGATCTAAGGATGTTAACTTATTACATGCTTGGAACATACTATTCATAGTTGTAACTTTAGAAGTATCAAAGCTAGAAATGTTCAGCTCTTTTAATTTTGTACATTTGAAAAACATTCCACCCATATCAGTCACATTACTAGTATCAAAGTTGGAAAGATCAAGGGACGTAAGTTTAGAATCCCAACCAAAGACTTGGCCAGTACCGCTAATATGAAAATAATACATACAGAACATTGCCGCCATATTTGTCACATTACGGGTATTAAAATTACGTACGTCAACGGTAGGTAAACTTGCACAACAATTAAACATATACTCCATATTTTTAACCTTAGAGGTGTCAAAGCTGGTAACATTTAATTTTTCAAGACCCTTACACTCTGTAAACATAAATGACATATCTGTGACTTGGGAAGTATTAAAATTCTGCAAATCTAATTCTTTGAGACTTTCACAACCAGCAAACATATATGACATATTTGTGACTTGGGAAGTATTAAATTTACTTAGGTCAAGATCTTCGAGATTAGTACAGGCTTCAAACATAGAATTCATGTTTTTAACATTTGAGGTATTAAAATGAGAAAGATCTACGTGTTTAAGACTACTGCATTGACTAAACCAGGCAAACATGGTGGTCGCTTCCGAAGTATCAACGTTTTCTAAGCCTTCAATATCAGTTAGGCCACTAAGGCTAATAAAAACTGACATGGTATTGCCAACAACTTTAAAGTAACCGTCAAAGATTACCTTTTTTACCTTTGCAATATCAGGGTTTCGTCCACCTTGATCTAGAAATTCACCTAAAGTTTTAGTTGTATTGACAATAGTCGGATTATCCTTATCATGACTTCCACTTACAGTTAATACGTTAGTATCACTATCATAACTTTCGTCAGCATTACCCCACTTACTTGTTTTAATAGTTTTTGTACTAATTTTATTTTCATTCTTAGTAATGTCTGTTTCTGGCTGATCATTACCAGCAGAAGTTTGAGAGTTTGTCTCTTCATTTGTGCCCTGCGATGAGCCCACACTCCCGTTTTGAGTTTCATCTGCATTATCTGTAGTATCATTAGCATTTCCTTCTGGTGCAGTGGTATTCGCATTATCAGTAGTAACGCCCTGATTATTTGCTTGAGATACAGTATTGTTTGCTACTCGAGTTTTAACACGACTATCATTATCATTCTTATTAAAGCTTCGTGCAGTGTCTTGTGTTCCTGAATTGCTATCAGCCTTTACGACATTAGTATCCAAACTCATCAAACCAAGTGCAGCTGCCGTTAAACTACTAAAAAGCAGTGCTCCAGTTCGCTTATTGTGGTTCAATCCTTTATTCATTTTTCACCTCAATAATAAAAATTATCTAATTTTGCTACTAAAAAAATATGAATATCATTACAATTTTATTATATAATTAATTTAATAACATTGCAAGTAAAAATATTTTTTTAAAAGTGCTTAAAATAGCCATAAAATTAACATTAGTAACAAATTAAAATAACTATTTTACTGTTATCTTATAATATATGAATATATGATTTTAAAATTAGTTTTAATAATTTAAAGATCAATCAACTAATAATAAAAGCAAACAGCAAGCCGCTAAAACTACTAAGACCAAAAACAAGCCACTTCTATTTCTAAAAATGACTTGCTATTTCTTTATTAAGGAGATGTACTTAATAAATTATAGTTGCTTTATTTGCTCTTCTATATTTAATACTTCTAAGACATCTGTAGCACACTCAGCTCCTTTATTGCCTGCTTTACCTCCGGCACGATCGGTTGCTTGTGCGACCGTATCGGTCATAAGTACACCAAACATGACTGGCACCGGTCCATTAGCTGATGCAGCTGCTAACTGCGACGTGGTGCCTTCACAAACATAGGTAAAGTGAGCTGTTTCGCCTCTAATTACAGCTCCTAAAGCAATAATGCCATCGACTTTGCCACTTTTTGCCAGACAGTTGACTGTACGAGCAATTTCAAAGGCACCGGGTACTCTCACAATCACAATATTTTCATCTTTCACGCCCGATTTTTTTAATTGTGACACTGCTCCAGAAAGTAGTCGATCTGTGACCACACCATTAAACTGAGCAACAACAATCCCAATCTTTTTATCTTGTCCTTGAGCAATGTTTCCGTTAATTTCTTTCATAATTAATCCACCTCATTTAAAATATGATTCATTTCATGTTTTTTAGTCGCCAAATATTTTTTATTTTCTTCAGTCATGCCCACTTCAACTGGAATGCGTTCAGTAACTTTAATGCCGTAATTTTCTAATTGCGCTACTTTATCTGGGTTATTAGTCATTAATTTAACTTCGCTAACGCCTTTTTGTCTTAAAATTTCAGCAGCGACATTGTAGCGGCGAGCATCAACCGGCAGTCCAAGATGTTGATTAGCTTCTACTGTATTCATACCCTCATCTTGCAGCTTATAAGCACGTAATTTATTCTCAAGACCAATTCCCCGACCTTCTTGACGCAAGTATAAAACTGCTCCTGAACCATTTTCTTCAATTTTAGTTAATGCTGCGGCAAGTTGAGCGCCACAATCACAACGTTTAGAACCAAACACATCTCCCGTTAAGCATTCACTGTGAAGCCGCAATAAAAGCGGCTCACCTTTTTTAACTTCACCTTTGCTAATTAATAAAGTTGGCTGCTTTTCAGGGTGCTTGGTATCTCTGAAACCTTCAAGCTGGAAATGACCATATTTTGTGGGAAAGTCAACCTTGGTAAAAGACTCAATTCCCAAATCTTTGTTTTCCTGATTTTTACGGTATGCAATTAACTCCTCAATGGTCAAATAAGGTATGCCAAGTCCTTCTGCTAAAGCTTTTAGATCTTTGCGTCTAGCCATTGTTCCATCTTTTTTAATGCACTCACAAATAAAGCCAACAGGAGCAACGCCAGCTAGTCTTGCCAAATCTAAGGCTGCTTCTGTATGACCGGTCCGTTCCAGCACACCACCTTCTTTAGCTACTAACGGGAAAACATGACCAGGATGATAAAAATCAGCCCATTGACTATTAGGATCCGCTAACTTTTTAATTGTTTTCGCACGATCAAAAGCTGAAATTCCCGTAGTAGTTTCAGTGGAGTCAACACTAAGAGTAAAAGCCGTGCCAAAAGTATCGTTCGAGCCAGTTTCAATTGGTTTTAATTGCAGACGGTCGGCATAAGCTTTGCTCATTGGTACGCATAATAATCCACGAGCCTTAGTAATCATCATATTAACCGCTTGCGGTGTAACCTTCTCTGCTAAGCCAATCATATCCCCTTCAGACTCACGTTGAGGCGAATCAGCGACAATAACTAATCCACCTTTTAACATATGCTGTAATACTTTTTGCATTTTTTCATTCAATTGTTCTGTCATTTTTTTCTCCATCAAAATTCTTTTTTCCAAGCCTGAATCTGCTTAACTGCGTAGCGACCAATCATATCCACTTCAATATTTGCTTTATCACCGACCTGATAATGTGCAAGCGTAGTATTTTGAATGGTATAAGGAATTAAACTTACGCCAAAATGATCATTCTCTGCCATCGTGACGGTTAAACTGATGCCGTCAATAGCGATCGACCCTTTTTCAACAATAAAGGGAGCATACTTATGTGGTACTGCGAATTCTAATTCTATAGAATTCTCATTTTCGTTTCTTATTACCAGTTCAGCTGTGGTATCAACATGACCCGCAACAATATGACCATCTAGTTTGCCGTTCAGTGCTAGTGCGGGCTCTAAATTTACCAAACTACCTTTTTGTAAATGGCCTAGATTTGTCCTTTTCATCGTTTCCGGCATCACGTCTACCGCAAAGTCATTATCGCTCCAATCGGTAACAGTCAAACAAATACCATTAACGGCAATACTTGCTCCTAATGGCAAATCTGCTGGCGTTAATGCAGAAGCACAGATGCCCAATCTGGCATGTTGTTCATTAATCTCTATACGAGTAATGGTGCCTGTTGCCTGAATTATTCCTGTAAACATTCTTTTCTCCTCACGCGTATTCTGATATCTTGATTGAATCTCTTAACATCCAAAAGTTGATAGTCACTTTTTGTTGCTGCAGGCTGACCAAACACAGCTGGTAAACCAGTGCCGCCTAAAACTAAAGGAGCTAAGTATGTTACTATCTCGTCCGCCAAACCGGCTGCCACAAATTGAGCCTGTACGTTGCTGCCACCTTCAACTAATAGTGACTGAATTTCATGTTCAGCTAAAAATTGCACTATTTTTGTTGGTGTCCAATTAGTTGAAGTATAGCAATGAACGTTTTCAGCTACTTTTTGCGACAAATTGGTTGTACTTAACAGCCAAATTTCACCACGTGTCTTAAATATCTGACTGGAAAAATCAAGCTGATTAGCATCCCTAGTTAACACAATCTTAATTGGTGGCTGTGGTAAGTTCTTAATTCTAACTGTTAACAGCGGATTATCAATTCGTAAGGTATTGGCCCCGATTAAAATTGCTTGGTTTTGCAGGCGCAACTTTTGCACATCTATTTGAGCTGCATCCCCAGTCAAAAGCGTTCTCGTTTTGCCCGCAGCATTAATTTTGCCGTCAATTGACATTGCATATTTAAGTGTTACAAACGGTCTTTTTTGCCGATAAAAAAAGTTATACGCAACATTTAAATTTTCAGTGCCACCAATGACCACAGTCTGAACACCATGACTTTCTAAATATTTAATGCCCTTACCTGCTACAATTTGATGAGGATCAACCTGACCGATAACTACTCTTTTGATTCCAGCTTCGGCTACTTTTTTGCAACAAGGAGGCTGTTTGCCATAATGACTGCAGGGCTCTAAAGTGACATACAAGGTTGCTCCCTGAGCCTCTTTAGGGTCAGATAAATGCGCTAACGTATTCACTTCAGCATGTTCTCTGCCATATTGATGGTGATAGCCCGTTGCTAAAACTTGCTCGTTTTTAACTAAAACCGCACCAACTAATGGATTAGTCCAAGTCATCCCTTCTGCTTTCACAGCTTCTTGGGCTGCCATTTGCATATAATCCTTGTCTTGCACTATCTCACTTCCTAAGCATTAAAAAGCCTCGTTGTTTTTATCAACGAGGCTTATTTTTTATTCATCAAATAAGATTTCAGCGAAGTTTAATAACGACGCGAGTTTTCTGTCTAATCTTGTTTGTTCTTCTCCCATCCAGACTTTAACTGTCGGTACTAGACTCACACTAGTTCCACCGCAAAACGCGGGTCACGGACTTCAATTATTAATTGTCACCGTCGGTAAGGAATTGCACCCTGCCCCGAAGAAACCGTATTCAACTATTTCAAGTATAGTATAGTTATACGATATGAGCAATAGCATTTGCTTTGAAAAATTATTACTAAAACAATTTGCCAAATTTTATTGACAGCGTTTTCAAATACTGCTATGCTTACATCGTAATAAAATATAAAACTGAACGAGAAAATTAGAAGGTTCAATTAAACCTGTGCAGAATTCTGCACTTGGGTTTATTTGGACCTTCTTTTTTTGACTTCAATTAGAAAAGGAGATTACAAATGGATAAAGCAAAACGTTTAAATAATATTTTTGGTAAAGATGGCAAAACGATTATTGTCGCTTTAGACGGATTCGGTTTTTCCGCTAATACAGACGGGGTAGATTTTTCAGTCAAAAGCGTTCATCAGTTATTAAAGTATGGGCTTAACTGTGCCTTAGTTACATACGGGCAAGCTCAATTATTTGCGCAAGACTTAATTGATGTGCCGACGATTCTAAGAGTAGACGGTTCGGTTAATGTTTTTGACAGCAGCGTTCCTGAAACAGCACAATTCTTCGATGTCACTGATGCATTAAAACTAGGAGCAAGCGGCGTTGTCTGCATGACTTTCCCTGGTAGTCAAGGTGGTAGAGAAGAATTTTCTCATAAAATGTTAGCGCGGCTCGCAAAACAAGGCGAGGAATGGAACGTGCCAGTGATTGCTGAGACCCTTCCTTGTTCTTACGCCGTTTCTGACCAAGAACCTAACTCAGATAATCCAGACTATATTAAAACGGCAGCAAGATTAGGCGTTGAATACGGTGCCGATGTTATTAAAACCAGATTTACTGGTGATATTGAGACTGACAGAAAAATTGTAGAAAATACCAGACGTCCTGCAGTTGCTTTGGGAGGACCAAAAACTGACAACAAGACCTACTTCGAATATGTCCACAACTTGATGACAGCTGGAGTTTGCGGAATTGCAACCGGAAGAAATATTACCCAAGACCCTAACCCAGTTGGTAAGGTAGCAGCCCTATCTGCAATTGTCCATGATGGCAAAACAGTTGAGGAGGCTCTTCAAATATATTCAACTACCAAATCCTAATTACCACTTAATAATTTTCTTTAATAAAGCCTAGTAATAATTTAATTGGAGGAAATTGAATGCAGAACCAGAAAACAATCATACCCTCAGTTAGAGAGCTAAAACTTTTGCAACTTGCTTGTAAGTCTAAGGCATCAATTATTCTATTGAGTAACACTGATATAGGAAACTTAATTAAGCAAACTTCGTACGTTCATAAATTCAGAAAAAAAGCTTTTGTACATTTGGAATTAATTGCAGGTTTTGCACCAGATGCAAAAGGCTTGCGGTTACTTAAAAACATGTACCAAGTGGATGGTGTTTTTACTACTAATATTCAAGCAGGTAATATTGCAAAGAGTATTGGCCTCAACGTGATCTATCGTTTTTTCTTAATTGACAGCCGCTCTCTTAAAAGAACCGGCGCAATACTTGAAAATAATAAGTTTGATGCTATTGAAGTTTTGCCAGCATGTTCAGCAATAGCTGAATCAGCTGATCTAGCTAAATTAAACATAAGTTCTAAATTATTTGCCGGAGGTTTTATTAAAACTTTAAATATGGTCGATCAGATTTTTAGATTAGGATTTTCTGGCATTACTACTAGTAATAGCAAATTATGGCAATGAAAGAGGTATAAAATGACCAAATATTTAATGGGAATAGATAATGGTGGTACTTCAACTAAGGCAGCTATTTATGATGCTGCCGGCAATGAAATTGCAAAGTCCACAATATATACGGAAATGTTAACACCTCATGAATACTGGACCGAAAGGGATATGTCCGAATTAAGATCAGTAAACTTTCAAGTCATTCATGATGTTTTGCAAAAATCAAAAATTAACCCTAAAGATATTGCTGGGGTCGGTATGACTGGTCATGGCAATGGGCTCTATTTAATCGGTAAGAATGGTCAGTTTGTGCGCAATGGCATTATTTCTACAGATAATAGGGCTAGTGCTATCGTCGAAAAATGGCTTGCTGATAAAAATTATGAAACAGCTGTCAGACCTAGAACCTATGCCACTATTTGGAGTTCACAACCAGCTGCCCTTTTAAAGTGGCTTGATGAAAATGAACCTGAAGTCTATGACAAAACAGAATATGTCTTCATGATTACCGACTTAGTCAGATATTGGCTAACCGGCAAGGCAGGTTTTGAAATTTCAAACGCAAGTGGCACCTCACTTTTTAACCAGGACACAGAAAAATTAGATGAAAAGGTATTCGAATTTTTCGGTATCAAAAAGTGGCTAAAAAAGATTCCACCATTAGTTGATTCTACTGCTGAATGCGGGAAAATCACCGCAGCTGTCAGCAAGAAAACCGGACTGTGTGAAGGGACTCCAGTAGCTGGCGGGCTCTTTGACATCACAGCAAGCGCACTTTCAACAGGATTGGTTAAACACAATCAGTTATCAATTGTAACTGGAACTTGGAGCATTAACCAGTACATTGATAACAAAATCTCAGTTGTTAAAGACTTATTTATGACTTCTGATTATCCGATTAAGGGCGAATATCTCTTAACTGAGGCGTCACCTACAAGTGGCTCTAACTTAACTTGGTTCACAGAAACATTTATGAAAGATCATACCCAACTGTTAAAGATTGTTAATGATGAAAATAGTATCTATGATTATTGCTCAAAATTGGTGGCAGCAGTTAAACCTTGGGAAAGCAAACTGATTTTTTATCCATTCATTTTTGGCTCTAACGCTGGTATTGCGAACTCATCTGCCGGCTTCATTGGGGCTTCAAAAGATACCTCATTAGCCCAATTTGTAAATGCAGTTTATGAAGGTGTTTGTTTCGCCCATAAAGCTCACGTTGAAAAATTACTCAAAATAAATGCCAATGTTTTGTCTTCTCCAATTCGCATAGCCGGCGGAATCACTAATTCACAAGTATGGTTACAAATGTTTGCGGATATTTTTCAAAAGCCATTAGAACTAGTTAACGTTAAGGAAAACGGCGCAATGGGAGCAGCTATGGCAGCTGGCGTAATGTCCGGCTTATTTACCGACTTTAAAGCAGCAGCAAAAAGTATGGTTCATATTTCAAGAACAATTACTCCTAATCCTGAACTAGCAGAAGTTTATCAGGAAAAATATGACCTATATCAAAAAGTAGTTAAAGACCAATCTTTTGTTTGGAACGATATTGGCAATACGCAGTTAGAAACAGCTAACTAACAACAAAATTTAATTTTAAGGAGGATTAATAATGAAACTAGGACTACAAGGTAAAAACGCATTAGTAACCGGTGGTGCTACAGGTTTAGGACAACAATTTGTTTTAGCTTTAGCAAAAGAAGGCGTCACAGTTGCTTTTAGTTATTTAAATGAAAAAGAACACCCGGAAGTAACACTGGACAAAGTAGAAAAAGAGACTCATCAAAAAGCTTACGGCTTTAAAACAGACTTGTCCCAAGTTGATCAAGCCAGAAAACTGTTTGATGAAGCCCACGAGCAGTTGGGACAAATAGACATCTTAATTAATAACGCTGGTATCTGGCTAAGTGGCAAAGTAACGGAAATTAAAGAGCAAGATTGGGATTTGGAAATGAAAACCAATCTTAGGGCACCATTTCTACTTGCCCAAAAATTCGCACTTGCCGCCAATAAGGAAAAACACGGCGGCCACGTTTTAAATGTAACTAGTCAGGCCGCTTACTATGGTTCAACAACCGGACACTCTCATTATGCTGCATCAAAAGCAGGCTTAATAGCTTTTAATGCCTCTTTTGCCAGAGAACAGGCTCAAAACGGTATCAACAGCAACAATATCGCTATCGGTATCATGCATACCAGAATGATTCAGGCCAATCTTGACAAAGATCCTAATTATTATGTCAGCAGAATTCCAATGGGCAGAGTGGTCGAACCTGAAGAAATTGCCAAAATGGGCACGCTGTTAGTTTCCGATGTCTATAGCTATATGACTGGAGCAACAGTAGATTTAACCGGTGGAATGCTGATGCATTAATCAGAAAGTTAAGAGGAGAATAATTATGAAAATAATAGCATTTGGAGATAACTTGATTACTCCCGAAATGTTAAAAGCTGGTTTAACACAATTTCAAGAAAACGGCGACATTGTGGAAATTCGTGATTGGAGCCATGAAACTGTAGAAAGTTTGCAAAACGACAATATCAAAATTGAGCAAGAAGGAGCAAATGCAGTCGAAATTACTGATCAAAATTTGTTAGCTGAAATAGCAGATTATGACATGATCATCACGCAGTTTATGCCAATCGGAAAACAGGTCATTGATCTGGCTCAAAACCTTAAATACATAGGTGTTTTAAGAGGTGGTATGGAAAATGTAGATGTGGATTATGCCCAAAGTAAAGGGATTAAAGTGATTAACACTGCCGGACGTAATGCACGAGCAGTTGCGGAATTTACTGTTGGTATGATTTTAGCCGAAACCAGAAATATTGCCCGTACTAATGCCAAAATGCACGAAGACATTTGGTACAAGGATTTTCCTAACAAAGATAATATTCCCGAAATTGGTGGTAAAACCATTGGAATCATCGGTTTTGGACACATTGGCCAACTAGTAGCTCAATTTTTAAAGGGCTTTGGTGCCAAAATTATTTTTTACGATCCTTATGTTAAGGGTAACAATCTTTATGCTGAAAAAATCGACAGCATTTCAGCTCTAATTAGACAATCCGATATCATTACAATTCACATGCGGGCTACGGAAGAAACCCACCACATTATTGACCAAGATATGTTTGATTTAATGAAACCCACGGCATACTTTATTAATACGGCACGTTCGGCTCTGGTCGATGAAAAAGCTCTGATTGCTGTACTCAAGCAGGGCAAAATTGCGGGTGCAGCTATTGATACTTTTGACGATGAACCATTACCCGCAAACTCTGCATTTTTAAGCTTGGAAAACGTTACTTTAACCTCGCACTTAGCTGGTTCTACCGCCGATGCTTTCAAGAATACTCCAAAACTATTTGCTGAAAGATTTTTAAGTGCACAAAAATAACCATGAATAAATAAATTGGAGGTTATTAAATGGCTTTTATTAATTCTATTATCGGTTTGGGCTCCGCCGTCATGATGCCTATCATCTTTTTTATCGTTGGTCTAATCTTCAGAATGCACCCTGCAAAAGCTTTTAAAGCAGGTATGCTGGTTGGGGTCGGCTTTACCGGAGTATCAATGGTAATTAACTTGATGCTTGGCGCTTTGGGTCCAGCATCTAAAGCAATGGTTGAACGACTAGGCTTAAAGCTCACTGTCACAGATGTTGGCTGGGGAACGGCGTCTACTATCGGCTGGGGCTCGCCAATTATGTTAGTTGCAGTAGTAGGCTTTTTAGTCATAAATGCAATCTTATTGTTTTTAAATTTAACTAAAACGGTTGATCTTGATATCTTCAATTTTTGGATCTTCCTCTTAGTTGGCGCCGTTATCTACGCCGGGACCAATAATTACTGGATCGCTATTATTGCTGATTGGATTATTTACACTTTGACTTTAATCATCGCTGATATCACACAACCTATCATTCAAAAGAAATTTCCTAATAAGGACTTAAATGGTATTTCTTTTCCCCACTTAACATGTTTGGCCTGGGTGCCTTTCGGTATCATTGGTAATTGGATCTGTGAACATATCCCTGGTTTGAATAAAATCCAGTTAGATCCTGAAACTATCAACAAAAAACTGGGCATACTTGGCGAACCAATCAGCTTTGGAGCAATTATTGGTGTATTAATGGGCATCTTGGCAAATTATAGTTTTTCTAAGATTTTAACATTAGGCGTTAATATCGCTGCCTCAATGTACTTATTGCCCATAGTTGTTAACGTATTAGTATCTGGACTCGTAATGGTTAAGGATCACGTTAATGCCAAATTGAAGGATTGGTTTCCTAAAAGAAAATTCTACATTGGCATGGATACCGCTTTACTAATTGATGATCCATCAGTGCTTTCAACAGGACTGTTACTCTTGCCACTGGCAATAATTTTAGCCTTTCTTTTGCCTGGTAATAAGGTGCTGCCTTTTGCTGATTTAGCCTCACTAATGTTTCTCTTTGCTTTGGTTGCACCATTTTGCAATCGTAACATTTTCAGAATGCTTATCTCGGGTTTATTAATTATCATCACCATCTTTTATATTGGTACTTCTATTGCACCCGAATTTACTAAAGCGGCTTTACAAGCAAATGTTACTTCGATTAAATCTTTTAGTTCAATAACCAACATTGTCGGCTCAGCTACAACTTGGATTGGCTGGATATTTATTAAAGTTAGCGAATGGATCGCTGCCATTATTTAGGCAAATTCAATCAAAAATAAACCCTCAGACTTTGAAGTGCAACTAAAAAGTTAGACATTTTATTATTAAGCAAGACCTAACGCACGATTCCGATATTTAATCGGAGTCGTGTATTTTAGTTTAATCTTGATTCTTTTCTGATTGTAATACTCAATGTAGTCTCTAATCGCATCTTCCAGTTCAGTGAGATTCTTAAACTGCTTTTCAAATCCATAAAACATTTCTCGTTTGAGTATCCCGAAGAAGCCTTCCATTAACCCATCATCAAGCGAATTGCCCTTGCGTGACATTGATTGACTAATAAACCGCGACGCCTAAGTTCTACAGTAATACGCCATAGCGGTGCTTATGTTCTTGATAGATAGCTTTGATTTCAGCCATTATTTCTCGATTGTCCCGCTCTTTGTCCTTCTTCT
>CAMKZU010000004.1 GCA_946477855.1 uncultured Lactobacillus sp. | reverse complement strand
TATTGCCAAATCAATGGCTTATTTTGATTATTTCCACTATATAGTATTTTGTTTCCCTCTTTAAAAACTAAAATACATTTTTGACAATGGTAAAAGACAGTTTTACTACCAGTGTACTAAGCCAATCCAAGTTTAAAATGAGCGCATTTTTAAGGTATGTAAATAAGACTTTTTAATCAATGTTGGGAGCGCAAAAATAACTTTATCTCGTAATACAATAAATATAAGAAAGGAATTTGTATGATTAGAAAATGCCAAGTCGCTGACAGTCCAGCAATTCAAAAAATCAATCAAATTGAACTAGGTTATGATTATTCTGTGGAAAAAACGGCTGCCAACATTAAAAGGCTGCTAAATGATCCCAAGCATCACTATCTCTGGGTTTTTGAAGATGAAGATACCAAAAAGGTTGAGGGATATTTGCATGCAGAAATTTTTGAAGAAACATACTTTGATCCCATGTTCAATGTTTTAGCTTTAGCCGTAGATTCTTCTGTGCAAAAGAAAGGCATTGGCAGTCAACTTATGCATACTTTGGAAAAACAGGCTAAAAATTTAGGCATGAAAGAAATTAGGTTAAATTCAGGAGAATCACGTTTAGGTGCTCATAAATTTTACGAAAAACTGGGCTATACTAGCAATAAAATGCAAAAACGATTTGGTAAAACCATAAAATAATTTATTTAAACTGTAATTGATTTTCGTTTTTTATAAATGTTTACTAACAATAATTTAGGTAGTACATTATATGTAAATTTAAAGCAATTAACTATACTTCATAATACATCTAAAGTGCTACTATGCATATGAGGTGATCAATAATGCTAAGTCCAGAAAAAAGCAAAATTTCGATTTCAGTTAAAGTTAATTCAGAAGATAAAAACCGAGTTACAGAAATATTTAACGGCCTAGGCCTTAATCTTTCGACTGCCATTAATATATTTATAAAGAAAAGTATTGCTGAAGGTGGTTTACCGTTTGAAGTTAGGGATCCATTTTGTAGTGAGGAAAATCAAGCTGAACTAAATCAGCGTTTCAAAAAGATTAACAATAATCAGGATATCCATTCACACCATCTTTTAAGTAGTGAGCAGAAGAAAGAATGACAGTAGAATTTTTAGATGAAGCTTGGAATGAATATGTTAATTGGCAAGCCGGAAAAATTAAAATATTAAATTGGTTGGTCAAGAAGAATAAATAATGTAGATAGATTAGTTTACACAGTTAAAAATGAGCGATTAATTATTATAGCTTGCAAAACTCACTATAATTAAAGCTAAAAATCCTCTTAGTTAGATTTCAATTTAACTAAGAGGATTTTTATATGTTTATATGTATAAATCTTTACATTCACAAAACTAGCAATTTCTTTAAATACTATTCATCTAAAAGTCTGATAAATCTATTGGTGCGGACACCTTTCCTTTTTTTAAATTAGCAACAGATTCATCCATTGCTTTTAATCCCTTATCAGAAATATCTTTTGATTTGACTAATTCTCTATGTTCCAATATTAAGCAACCTTTATTATATTCTTTTACATATCATAATCATATTTTGATTTAAGCAGTGTAACTAGTTTTTGCTAGCCGTCTGAGCAAAGTGATTGTTAACAACTTGCATAATAAATTTCTCCCTTTTCTGTGAGATCCACTGCGAAAAGCCTATCATATTAAAATTAATAAAAGAAGAAATAACACAATAAAAATTGCAAATATTATTTTCCCAACAAAAACCCGCCTTATCTACATGATCAAAGACGGGTTTTTATAATATAAAATTCTCATTAATTATATTAGTATTTGGGTAATTTCCAAAACCAGTGGTACGACAATTACAAATAAAACTGTGGAGGTGGTCACAACATTGGTAGCATATTGCACATCCCCATGTGATTCACCCACTAAGATTGGCAAAACTGCTAAGGCTGGAGTAGCTGACTGCACCACTAAAGTTTGTTTAGCCAAACTTGTCAAAGTCGGCAGCCAATTTGCACCAACAAAGATTAAAATCATCATCAAAGCCGGGACTAAGATAAAACGGCCAAGCAATGCCCAAATGGTATCGCGGTCGAGGTGGATTGATTTCAAACCGGCATCTGCCAATATAATACCAATATAAATCAGTGACATCGGCGTGACAATACCGCCGACCATACTTAACACAGCCGTAATCCAACTAGGAATTGGTACTTCAACTAATAAGCAAATTAAGGCAATTAGAAAACCAACTAATGGTGCTGGCAACAATTTTTTCCAGTTGAATTTTTGTTGTTTTCCTTTTTGTTCAGTTGGGTCATCGCTAGAAATGAAGAAGACACCAATTGCCCAGGTAGAAACCGTATTTAACACATAATAAATTAAAAAGTACGGCATACTTTTTTGCCCAAACAGGGCAATATTTAGCGGTAAACCAATAAAAATGGTATTGGCATTCGTAATGGCGTTAATGAAAGTACCGCGGCGGCCTTTGCGAATCCGCAGAACCTTACATAATATCCATGCGAACAAATAGCTGAGAGCAAAACAGATAATGGCATAGATCAATCCACCTGTTAAGCCAAACAATTTTTGCCGGTTCAAGTATTTTAAGACCGAAACAAAAATTGAAGCCGGCAGAGCAATATTCATAATTAAATAGGAAATATTGCCTTTAAACTGATCGCCCAGCTTGCCACTGGTGCGCAGCCAATACCCTAAAGCAATTACAAGTAACAGTTCAACGACGCTAGTTAATGAAGTAATAAAGGCTTGAATTTATTCTCACTCCTGCTCATCTGAATATTCGGGTGCCCAGCGAAGGGCAGCCACTGCCTTATCACCGTCTTGATAATCATTTTGGTTAAGATGATCAGCAATTGCCTTATTAGCCACAGCTTTTGCTACAGTTTGGGAAAAGACATTTAGTTTCTCCACAGGTGGTAACACGGCTGCACCTGGTTTACTGGAATCAACAATACCGCCAAGTGAATGAGCTGCTACACTAATCATTTCATCACTTAAAATCTTAGCATTAACTGCTAAAGCACCAAGACCAAGTCCAGGATAGACCAAGGCATTATTGGCCTGACCTATTTCATACTTGACGCCATTATATTCAACTGGATCAGCAGGAATACCAGTCGCTACCAAGGCTTTGCCCTTAGTCCAGTGAATTAAATCTTCTGCTTTTGCCTCAGCTAATTGAGTTGGGTTTGATAATGGGAAAATAATTGGCCGGTCGGTATGGGCAGCCATTTCCGTCACAATATCCTGGGTGAAAGCTCCTGAACGGGTTGAAGTTCCTACTAAAATGTCGGGGTGAATTGACTGCACGACACTCTTTAAGTCTTTGAGCTGATCGGCGTTAGTGAATTCAGAGCGTTTTCTTGCAAAAGGCTTCTGCGCTGGTGTTAAATCAGGTGTATCTTCAAAAAGCAATCCTTGTTTATCCACTAAGTAAAAGTGCTTGCGTGCTTCTTCAGGTTGTAATCCTGCTTGCAGCATCTCGGCATAGACTTGCTCAACGATTCCGGTACCAGCTGTTCCGGCACCAAAGCAGACATACTTTTGCTCGGTTAATTTCTGACCACTAATCTTCAATGCTCCGAGAATTCCGGCCAAAACAATGACGCCAGTACCCTGAATATCATCATTAAAGGTTAGAATATGATCACGATAATGTTTTAAAATATTATCAGCATTATCCCGGCCAAAATCCTCAAAATGTAAATATAGTCCCGGAAACAGCTTTTCTACAGTTTGCACAAAGCGATCAACAAATTGGTAATAAGGATCTCCATTCACCCGACGCTGATGGTTGCCTAAGTAGAGCGAATCATTAAGTAATTTGTCATTGTTAGTGCCAACATCAAGAACTACCGGCAATACACACGCAGGATCAACACCAGCTGCTGCGGTGTAAACCATTAGCTTACCTACAGAAATGTCGACGCCTTGTGTGCCCCAGTCACCAATTCCTAAAATTTCTTCGCCGTCAGTGACTACAATCAACTTAATGTCACGCCCATCTGCCGCGTTTTTTAAACTTTCCTCAATTTTATCGGGTTCATTAATTGACAGAAATGCGGCATATTGCGGGTTAACAAACAAATGACTGTAATTTTCAATAGTTTCAGCTATTGTCGGATCATACACAATTGGCATAAATTCAGTAACATGTTCACTAAAGATTTTAAAAAACAGTACACGATTAGTATTAAAAATTGTCATCAGGAAAATACGTTTTTCAAGGTTTGAAGACTTTTCCTGATATTGCAAGTAAACTTCACGAGCCTGTTCTTCCAATGTTTGTATCTTTGGTGGCAGCATCCCCACCAAATGATACTTTTCCCGCTGTTCTTCTGTATAAGCAGTACCTCTGTTCAAAAACGGATCATTCAACCTGTCTTGTCCTGTTTTAGTCATTTTTTCCACTCTCCGTCTAGTTAATTATTATTAGCACGTACTATATGATTAGACTATAACCAGCAAGTTAAAAGTGCAAAGAATTTAGCTTATAGTAATAGTGTATAGTATATATAAAATATTAAAATATACTTTTGTTGAATAATTATGAAAATAAAAAACCAGTTTAACTTAATAAACTGGTTTTTCTGTAAAATTTAATTACAGAGTATTTTATGCCTTGTAGCGTGATTCGCCATTTAAGTAGGTTTCACTTAAAGTCATGTCTGGATTTAACACCAAAAAGTCAGCATCCTTATCAGGTGCAATTGTACCGCACTTATCTAAAACGTGTGCGCTTTTAGCCGGAACATAAGAAGCCATCATGATTGCTTCTTCCGGTGTAGCAATATTCCAGTCAACCAGATTTTTAACAGCGGCCTTTAACTGCAATATGCTGCCGGCTAAATTGTTACCATCTTTAAGGCGTGCCATACCGTCTTTAACATAAACCGGTAATTCACCTAACATATAATCACCCTCTGGCATCATGCCGGCTTCCATGCAATCAGTGATTAGGCAAATATGTTCTGCACCCTTGACTTGAATTAAAGCTTGTACCATTTCTTTTTTGACATGATGGCCATCACAAATTAATTCAGCCGTAACATTGTGTAAAGCTAGTGCGGCATTAGAAATTGATGAATCATGGTGCGATGGATCCGGCATTCCGTTAAAAGTATGGGTAAACATGGTCGCACCCGCCTCAACTCCAGCTTTGGCTTCTGCAAAATTAGCACTTGAATGACCTAAAGAAACAACTACGCCTTCATTAACAGCAGCTCGAATAAATTCTTTAGCACCTTTTCTCTCGGGCGCAAGTGAAATTTTATTTAACAAGCCCTTTGATTGCTCACGCCACTCATTAAATTGAGTAATATCTGGGTCGATCAAATATTTCGGATTTTCTGCTCCAGCATGTTCCGCGGTAAAGTAAGGTCCCTCAAAATGAAGACCTTGAATTTTGGCACCAGTTTCCTCACCCTTGTGGTCACCAAACATCTGACAAATGCGGGATAAAGTATCAGCACCGGCAGTATAAGTAGTTGGTAGCCAGCTGGTAACACCAGAACGTAGAAAACCTTCTGACAAGCGGTTAATACCCGTCCAATCGCTTTTCATTACATCTTCTTTTAGCGAGCCGTGAACATGAGTATCAACAAGCCCTGGAGCTATCCATTTGCCGCTATAATCGACAATTTTACCTGCTGGTTTCTCGTCTTCTGTATAATAAAAACCGAACTTACCATTATCTTGAACTTCCAGATAACCCCCTTCTTCTGTCACATTTTTAAGAAAGAATTTATCAGCATGAATATAATAAGTCATAGTTTTTTGCCTTCCTTTTAAAAGAAAAATTGGATATTGCCAGTCTAATTCTAGCTTAATCTACCAATCATTTCCAGTTCAATCTTAATTAGTACAGAAAGTTTTAATTTTTTAGTTATAATAGTGGTATAGGTAACTAATTAGGAAGCAAATATCATGATCCAAAATACGCAAACAAACAAACATCAATTAGGGGCACTTACAGGTGCCAGCAAATGTGAAAACTATTATGAATTACACTTTGCAACTGGCGAAATTGCGCACTTTTACATCTTGGCTAACGGCATTTTTCGTCTCTTGCTTGACCCGACACAAGAATTCAATGAAAATCGGACTGAACTTATTCAGTTAGCGCAATTTGACCATTCGGCGTTTGAACGTTCGCAAGTTAGAGCTACCAATGATTCATTAATCATTCATTCAGGTAAATATCAGATTATTTGGGCACAAAACCCGGCAGTAATTAGTATTTTTGATGAAACGCTCCACCATAACAGAATGCATCAATCACTGCCTTTAGAATTAAGTAATGATGGCACCACAGAATTTCTGGCAGAAAATAAAAATGAATTTTTCTATGGTGGCGGTTTGCAGAACGGCTATTTTAGTCACAAAGGTCACAGAATAGTAATCAAACATGATCAGATAACCGGAAAAGGCGGCGTCATTATGCCCGTGTCATTTTTCTGGTCAAACGCCGGCTACGGAGAGTTGAGAAACACAAGCCAACCAGGAATTTATGACTTTGGTAAAAGTACTCCCGGAACAACTATCCTCACTCATCAGGACAAGATTTTTGATTGCTTTTATTTACTTGGTAGTAACCCACAGGAGATCTTGCAGCATTACTACACTTTAACTGGTAAACCTGTAATGTTACCAGAATATGCCTTTGGCTTAGGTCACATTGGTGATTTCTGTACAACTCTGTGGCAACCAAGCAAGGCGCAGGAACGCAATGCCTGTAAAATTGGCAACAATTATTATATTCGGACAAAAGATCAAGATGCCGCTTCGGGTAAAGCCTCATTAAATGGAGAAGAAAATTATCAGTTTTCTGCGCGCGCAATGATTGACCAGTATCATGCGCAGCATTTTCCTTTAAGCTGGTTCATTCCTAACTACGCTGTACAATCTAACAATATCCATGCCTTAGAGTTCTTTAATGACTATGCGCTCAATCAGGACGTTCAACCCGGCTTTTGGCATCAAGGTGAAACCGAACTGCCAGCCAAAACGGCTTTCACTTTTACTGATGCTCAATCTGCCAGCCACGATGCTAAACAGCTGCAGGGTGAGTCTCACTTAACACGACCTATGGTGCTGGCTGGAAGCGGCTCAGCAGGAATGCAAAAATCAGCGGCGCTTATCTTTGGTGATATTGGTGGCAATTGGGATAATATTACTACCCAAATTGCTGGAATGCTTGGAGCAAATCTCTCTGGTCAACCCTTAGTCGGCGCAGCAATTGATGGTCTTCAGGGCGGCGGCAATGCCCAAATCAATGTCCGCGATTTTGAATGGAAAAGTTTTACTCCGCTGCTATTTTACTTTGATGATCAAGGCGATTTTTGCAAAAATCCGTTTGCCTATAATAAGAAAATTACGGAAATCAATTTAGCTTATCTTAAATTACGTCAACATTTGACCAACTACTTGTGTACACTAAATAAACAAGCCCAAGATGGCGAGCCCATTATGCGTCCTTTATTTAGCGATTTCCCCGATGAAAAAGCCAATTATACTTCCCAATTTGGTAACCAATTCATGCTGGGACACAATATACTGGTAGCGCCAATTACCAATGGGCGTGAAGATGAGCAAGGAAATTCACGCAAGGATAACTTATATTTACCGGGCAAAAAGTCGATGTGGATTGATCTTTTTACCGGGAAGAAATACGCTGGTGGCAAAGTTTACAATAATTTATTATTTCCACTTTGGCATTTACCAGTATTTGTTAAAAGCGGCAGTATTTTTGACTGGGGCAAACGCAATTTTCTCCTTTATCCCCAAGAACAAAGTGAAACTGTTATTTATAATAATACCGCTTCAGCTAATTCTGAAAATGGTGCTTCTTTTACTAGAATCTCCAGCCAAGTTAAAAACGAGCAGCTACGTGTAACTATTGAACCAGTTGCAGAAGAAGTGCCTGATGCATTTAAAGAGCAGCCCACTGAACTGACTATTATGTGTGATTCCTACCCTGACCGCGTAACCATTAAAATTAATGATCAAATTGTCCCTGTGCAGGAATACGGATCAATTGATGCTTTTAACCATGCTCACGAAGGTATTTTTTATAATGTCAATTACGGCTTAGATGAATTTAGACAGTATCAAAAGAATAAGCAGTCTGCTTTGCAAATTAAACTGGCCAAACTTGATATTACAACTACTAAAATAGAAATTAGTGTTCATAATATGCAGTATGGCAAAAATGTTTTAGTTCATGAAATTACCAGTGGCGTATTGCCGTCGCCTAAATTGCCAGCTGTAGATTCAAGTAAAATTTCCGCACATTCTTTCGAACTTGCTTGGCCGCACAACAGCGCCGTTCAAATTGAAATTAATAACCTGCTCTATGTGGGTATTACCGGCAAAAATTTTGCTTTTCATGAATTAACCCCAAATACCCGCTACATCATTAGAATGCGGTACGTGATTGGAAACAAGGTTTCTGAATGGTCTGATCTTTTTGGAGTTATTACCAAGCACGCTGCTAAAGATTATGCCATTGAAAATATTAAAGTTGACTGTAACTATGCCAGCAAAGAAAACCATCCTCTTTCCTACTTAACCGATCTTAAGCTGGCAAGCGAATGGCAAACTGAACAAAGCCCCTCACATGAACAGCCACTGGAACTAACTTTTACTTTTGAAAAAGTAGAAAAATTAAGCAGGATGGTTTATGTGCCACGTAATATTGACCATAAAGGAGCACCATTGGATCTGGCAATTGCTGTTTCAAGTGATGGCGTAAACTTTACCACTTACGCAGATAATTTACACTGGAAACCTGATACTAAAAACAAGGTAGTGGGAATGCGGGATGTACGCGCCCAAAAAGTTCGTCTCACTATTTACCAGTCCTCCCAAGAGATGCTTGCGGCTCGAGAAGTTATCTTTTTTAGAGCAAAAAGGTAGAACTGATTAAAAAATAATACCTCAAAATTGATTTCCTACATTAAAATTAAAATTTCCTTTTAAGCAGTGTATTTATTGCACTAACATAAATTAGGGTGCTGATAGTAACGGAAAAATAAACTGGATAACTTGAGCTCTCCGTTTCATTTTTTGAAATTTATTTCAAACAAAAAAACTGGCACCAATATAGTACCAGCACTAATGCCAACTAGTTTAGATATTAAACTAAGAACAAGCTGTTTCCCTTAAGTCTACTCGATAAATTATACGAACCTGTCCTTTTTAATGACCCGGTAAACAGAAATAACCAAAACTAAAAGCGCGCAAAGCATCGCAACGTAAGCCATTGGTCCCACGCTGATAGCAGCTTGGGCTTGGCTGCTGGCCATGCGATTTTCTACCGCATATTCTACAATCCACTTACTTAGTAAACGCGGGGTTAACACAAAACTTACAGTCGCTATGATTGAAGCTACTAAAGCCGTGTTACGTGAATATGGTTCACGGAAAAACTGTGCTAAAACACAAAATGCTGGGGCAATCATCAAAAGCAATACCCACATAATAATTAGTCGTCCTGCGCCACTGCTCATCATTTGGGCACTATTAGTGGCATAACGGTATTTACCCCACAATTGTCCGCCGGTTAAGGTATTCAATAAACTCAGAAAATACGATCCCTGTTGTCCATATACACCGCCACGATTAGACAATATTCCCTGAATTACCTGCAAGCCGTCAGTCGAGCCAGCTGTAGTGAAATTAACGGTAACTACTTTTTTCATGTAAGTGGCTAAAAACATCACAATTGAGCCACCAAATTGCAATGCCCGCAGCATGCTTAGTTTTCTGGACGACTTCATCTTAAATTCTAAACTTAGTACACGGTCAGGGTGGTGGCTGCGACCAATTACAAAGATACCGATTGTGACAACGATCGCAAGTATAACCAGCAACCACCACAGCTTAGCCATAATCAAAAATATGGCGAGTACCACAATTGCCACCGCAACGTATGGTCGGTCTGCAAATATATCCCAGAAGTTTAGCTTCAAATGTCGGTAATCAGCGCGAGTCTGAAGGTTATTATGCTCTTTGAGCATTACCTTAGAAGTCGCTTTTGCATTAGACCGAGATTTTTGGCTGTGTTTTTGGCGATATTCCTGCCTTGTTATGTGTGAATCTCTTTCCATACCGGCATCTCTTCCTTTCAGAAATAATATCCTATCATGTTTAAGATGAAAATATCATCTATTTAGCAAATTCTTAGCAAATTTATTGTGCTAAAATATAAAAGATATCGTATTTTTTAGGAAAATATTAAAAAGAAAGCGAGGACGTTTTGACAGTTTCCGACAAATTTCCAGCTGGCTGGCACAAGGCATTTGTTACTTTGTGGCTAGGCTGCTTTATCACAGGCATGGGCTATTCCATGACAATGCCCTTCATTTCATTATTTATCGCTGACCTGGGAAACTATAGCAAATTACAGATTAGTATGTATTCCGGCCTTGCGTTTGCTATGACTTTTATTGCCCAAGCAATAGTTTCACCTTATTGGGGCAATCTGGCCGACCGAAAAGGGCGTAAATTAATGTGTATGCGTGCCTCCGGTGTGATGGCCTTAACCATCACTGCTACCGGTTTTGCACCTAATGCTCTTTATATTATCGTCATGCGCTTTATTCAAGGTGCCTTTTCTGGATACATTAATAATGCCACTGCTTTAATTGCGGGAGAAACTCCTCATAGAAAAAGTGGCTGGGTCATGAGCCAAATGATGACTGCCGGTACGGCAGGAAACTTGGTAGGTCCACTTTTAGGTGGGGTATTGTCAAACTTCTTTGGCAATTGGCTCGGCGGAGTCTGGGGTTACCGCATTCCGTTCTTCATCACAGGCTTTTTAATGGTACTCGTTTTCTTAGGGTCAACTTTTTTAGTTCACGAAAACTTCACTCCAATTTCTCGAGCAGAAATGAAGCCGATGAAGGAAATTATACGTTCTCTACCTAACGTTAAATTGATTGTGGTGATGTTCTTTACCACACTCTTAGTTCAGGCTGCCAATATGTCAATTGATCCAATTGTTTCTTTATACGTTAAATCAATGATGCCTAATAGCAAAAACATCGCATTTGTGGCGGGCGTCGTAGCTGCTACACCGGGACTGGGAACATTGCTAGCTGCTTCCAAAATTGGTCATAAAATGGATGAAATTGGTCCTCTGAAGATATTACGCCTAGGTTTGATTGTAGGAGCTGTTCTCTTTATTCCTATGGCCTTAACTCATTCGCCTTGGGTGCTGGCAGGATTGCGTTTTCTGCTCGGAATTGCCAGTGCTGCCATGTTACCGGCAGCACAGACCGTTTTGACACTGAACACTCCAGCCGAAAGTTTTGGTCGTATCTTTAGCTATAATCAGTCTTTTCAAGCAGTTGGTTCTGTGTTTGGGTCACTTATGGGCTCCACTATCTCGGGACTGTTCAACTACGCAACTGTTTTCTGGACTACAGGCTTTACCCTACTGATTAACTTTATTCTCATTATCTTTTTCAGTTTGAGAAAAAGTGCTAATAAATAAGAACTAACTTACAACTAATAAAGTATCCTAATTTTGGTGGTCACATCATATTTCGTTCAGGATGCTTTTTTGTTTTGCTTGATCTCCGTAGATAAACATTGTATAATTTTATTACATTTTAGGATATACATTGTTTATTTTTTATAGGGAGAAAATTATGATTCGTGCTACTATATCTAAATGGGGTAATTCTAAAGGCATCCGATTAAACCAAGCAGTCTTGCAAGCATTAAACGCTACTATAGGAGATCAGTTAAACTTTAAAATTGAGGACAACAAAGTAATAATGTCAAAGCAAGATGATACACCTGATTTAACTTTTGAAGAACTTTTTAAAGATTATTCAGGTGAAGAATTTGATACCGAAATTAAGTTACCAGATGAGAGAAAAGGAAATGAAAGGTGGTAATTAAGCAAGGATCTATTCTATTAATGGATTTAAGTCCTAAACAGCGGCATGAACAATCTGGCAAACGACCTTATTTATATTTAAGCTATAAAGGGGTTGAAAAATACGCTCATATTGCTGTATTTGCTCCTATAGCAACTACTAAAAGACGCTACCCATTATATCAAGAATTACCTGCTGCATCTCAAACAAAAGGCATAGTCATGCTAGACCAGCTAGTTACAATCGATTATCATAACCGACCATTTCATTATTTAGAGCAACTACCTGATGATTATATGGAAAAGATACTCAAAATTGTAAAAGTAGTTTTTCAGAAAGATTAGCCAAGCGGTTTTTCTGTAGGTAATTCCATGCTGCAGCATGTTAGGGCAATAGATCCAGCTTTCAGATTGAAAGGCAATATCAAAGTAAGATTAGACGAAGCTAAAATAAAAAAATTAGAACAAGTTTAGTTTCATTTTTTAAAAAACAAAAACTGTACTGAGCTCCAAAAATTATCCAAATTTTGGGGCTTTTTTATGTCTAAATTATCTAAACAAGATAAAATTATAATTTATCATCTCTAACATGATTATCAAATTAGTTCTACTTAATTAAGACCAAACTAAAAGAACTAATTCCGATCGAATAGCGGCAATTAGTTCTCAGTTTATAACCAATAAAGTGTTCTAATTTTGGGATGCACATCATTTATCTTGGTGGGTTTTTATATCTGCATAGAAAGAAATACCAGCTAAATAGTTGTTAGTTCCCCTTTTTTGGCGGATTTTTTCATTACTACAACTGTAATAACAAGAAGTAAAACACTAATAAACAATAATCCTAGAAGAGAATATTGCACCTTGGTCACAGCTGATAGAGTAGTAAAGGCAGTGGTCATTAAAGGACTAACAACCAGTAGAATTGTATTGATCAGACCAACAGAAGACGCCAAAATTTTATGATCAACTGCACCTACCATCCACTGGGTTAATTTTGGCGTAGCAGTTCCCGCAAAAAAGCCTAAGATACAGTAAGTTATTAAACAGAACCAGATTTGTTTGCATAAGATCGCAATTATGACACTTGCTCCAGCAATATTGGCTAACATAATAATGATATAAAGGCTAACATTTTTAAATAAATTCGTACCAAAAATACTGCCTAAGGCAGCGCCTATTCCTGCCATAGCGCCAATTAACGCGATTGTAAAACTATAGGTTCCAATGACCATCACCTGACGATTGCCCGCAATGACAATAGAAATCAGGGGCTCTATCGTGCTGAGAACTCCGTTTAAAACGGCGATTACCAGTAAGGTAGTAATTAAGCCACTAGCCTTTTTAACTTGCTTTAATGCTAAGGCCAAGGTGGACCAAAAGCCGCGATCATCGACTTCTTGTGTAACAGTTGCAATACCTTTTTTACGCTGACTTCCAGCAATATTGTAATAAATTAACCCAGCCACAACGAAAGTCAGACCGTTAATTACAGCCAGCGCAGAATATGACATGAATAACAAAAGTCCTGATCCAACAAACTGACTAATCAAAGTGATTACTTGCGAAACACCGCTAGTAAAACCTTCGGCTTCAGCAATCTCATCTTTTTTAACCAGGCTAATAATTAGTGGTGTAGTAAGTCCACCAGAATAAGTTCCGGCCGTATCAGAAATAAAGTTGATAATAATTACCATTATTACTAAATTCCAACCGGCAATATTTTGGCTAAAAAGAAAGCCGACTAGCAAATAGAGCGCTCCTCTAATCATGGCCATCCAGACTATTTTTTGAAATTTATTCTGCGTCCGGTCAGCTAGATAGCCACCAACACTGGAAAACAGCCGGGGAACTGACTCTGAAATGGCGATTAATGATAAGGCCAGCGAATAATTTTTGAGCCGACTGGCATAAGTCATCAGCGCTAAATAGAATAAAATATCCCCCGCACTGGATAAAATACTGGCAATTGAAAACTTGCGATATTCTTTATTTTTGAAAAAGATAGTCATAATTTTTTCTCCTTTTTAGCTTTCTTTATTTTCAATTGTACTTAAGCTAAAATTGAGAATAGAAAAGTGTCATATATGAAACAAAAAATTAATGAGGTCAAATTATGACTATAGGTGCTTTACTTAGACAATACCGTTTAGAAGCTGGGAAAACTCAACGCGCATGGATTGGCGATGTTATCAGCCCCTCTTTTTACTCTAAAGTAGAAAAAGATCTGACCCGTATTTCAGCGGCAGATCTAATTGAACTATTACGGCAAAATCACGTTAAAATTGCTACTTTTTTTAAGCAACTTGATTACCAGGCTGAAAGTGAAGATAATCTCAAAAAGAAGATTAATGCCCAAATGACAGACGCTTATTATAATTTTGATATTAAGCGCCTAAAAGAAATCAAACAGACTATCGCAGGTAGCCAGTTTGCTAGTAAAAATGAGTTAATGCTACGTGTGAACTCTATCCTGGCTATTATAGATGGTACTAAAGAGAAATTAAGCGCTGCGGAAATCCAGCAACTAAAAAATAAATTCTTTAATGAAGAGAATTTTGACTGGAAAACTATCAAAATTTTCCTGAATTGCATGGTTTTTTATGATTTTGCCAGTGATATGATCATTACTAACAAAATTTTTCAACAATTTAAAGATAGCGATAATGACAATATACAATTTATAGTGTTGGGAATATTAATCAATATGATTAGTATGTGTCTGGAAAAAAACAAGTATAAGGAAGCCAAGCGATTGGTGGAAAAATCCCATGAGATTCACACCCGGCCACTAACCTGCTTTAGTAAGATGACTTTATTATTTTTGGAGAACATGATTAACTATCATTTTGATTCCCAACAGCTTTATCTGGATAATAGCGCAAGGCAAATAGAAGAATTTTCTTTAATCGGCATGACCGAGTTTAGTAAGCAGTTGCAAAAAATTGTGCAGGAAAACACCTGAAAAAATTAAACTTATAACAGCAAAACTGGTATTCAATCTTTATCTGAAACCAGTTTTTTTATTGTTAGTTAATAATATTTTCCTTAATTACCTGTTCCAGCGTAGTGCTAATCCAGCCAATATTATGCGGCTTACCGTCTTTGAGATAAGTCAAGCCGTAAGAACAATTACTCTTATATTTTAAAGGGCGGTAGGAGACAAAATTAATATTTTTGTTAATGCAAAAATTCGGGATTATCCCAATACCCTGTCTTGCTTTAATAAAATCATACATTAAAAAGTATTCATCCAACCATTTGATCTGATCGGGACCGAGCTTAGTTAAAAAAGTTTGATTTAAGCGGAATATATCAGGCAAAGAGCGGTCTGTATATGGCAGAAGAATTTTTTGCTGATAAAGCTGGTTAAAAGTAATAGCTTCGTACCTTTCTAGAGGATGACCGGAAGGCAATGCTACCCAATATTTGACTGGAACGTAGGGGCTGAAAATGACATCGTCTGAGTCTTTAATGACGTCACTAGTTAAAAGTGCCATATCTATCTTGCGCTCTTGCAATTGGGATAAATAATCTACTAAAAAATTAATAATAAAAGTAAAATCATAGTTTTTATATTGCAAGTTAAATTTTTGCAAAAACAAAGGAATGATGTAGTGCTCCAAGGGATTAGCTGACATCCCTATCCTTATGTGAGTGAGATCAGAAGCAACCGACTTATGCTGCATGTAATCTACTGCACTATCTCTTTTTTTCAAAATATCTAAAGCAATTTGATAAAAATATTTGCCGGCAGCAGTCACCATTAATTTATGCGGTGAACGATCTAATAATTTCACATTAACTTCTTTTTCCAGTTCCTTAATGCTTTTAGAAACAGCAGATTGAGAAAAGTCTAACTTACGGGCTGCCACGGTAAAACTTAAATTATCAACAACATAGATAAAGCAACGCAATTGTGAGAAATTCATAATTTATTATTCCTTTTGGTACTACCTTATTCCATTATGCGTTAAGAAAGCGCCTTTAGCAATGATACTATGTGATTAAATTCATTAAGGAGGTAATTTTAATAAATGAAACAGAAAATTTATCCGTGGTTAATCGTCTTATTTTCTGGACTGATGTGCGCTGTTATAGCTAATACCTATACTGTCATGATGAGCCTGTTTTTGGATCCTTTAGTACACGCATTACATGCACCATTATCCGCAGTCTCGTACTTTATGACCATTACTATCATTTCTATGTCGTTTGGTTTTGTTTTAGTAGGGCACTTTATCAAAAAAGTTCAATTCAATTGGGCATTGGCGCTGGCTGTAATTATGACGGCAGCAGCGGTAGCAATTTTATCACAAGCCCGCAATCTGGTTGTTTTATATTTAACCGCCGTAGTCATTGGGCTAGGCTGTGCCTTCACGGGATACATTGTCCAAGGCATTTTAGTCAATAATTGGTTTATCGCTAAGAAAAATTTTGCTTTTTCATTATGCGCTGTTGTTGTTTCTATTTACCTAATGTTTTCCAGTTCTTTTACTTCAATTTTAATCACTAAATTAGGTTGGCGCTCAGCACTTTTAACACTGGGCGGCATTAGCCTGGTTATCGGTTTACTTGGTGCCTGCATCATGAAATTAAGACCAGAAGACATAGGACTTAAAGCATACGGAGCTGATCAAGTTCAAAGCAATTCCACTGCTGCACCTGAGCAAGCAGCGCCACAAATTAAAACTAAGACTGTCGTTTTTTCAGCGGCTTTTGTTTTAGTTCTACTATTCTATGCTTTGGTCGAATTTGGAGGCAATATTCAAAGTTTAATTCCGGTTTTCACAACTCGTAGTGGTTTTGGACCTACTGCTGGGGGTTTTATTATCACCCTAGTTAGTGCAACCCAAATCTTCATTACCCCACTTTTTGGAATTACTACAGATAAATGGGGCAGTAGAGCTGTAGCCGTGTGGTTAATGTGCCCAATAGCAGCAATGGTGTTATTCATTCTCGCGGCTAAAACTAAGTCCTTTGTTTTACTATATTCCGCTGCCCTTCTCTCTACTGCTTGTGCTACGGTCATGGGAACTGGTGAACAAGTTTTTGGAGCCGAAATGTTTGGGCCGGCTTTTGATATTGGTTACTCCAATGTTAGTGCCATCACAGGTGTGATAGGCGCATTTGCCACTCCGGTATTTAGTTACATTTATGAAGGCAGCAATTCATTCATAGTAGTTTTCATTGTAGTAGCAATAATTTATTTCATTGCTTTAATCATCCCTCTAATTGGGCCAAAATTCCGCTTAAGATTTGAAAATAAAGGAGAATAATATTATGACTAAAAAATATGACGTGATTATTATCGGTGGTGGTCTTGCAGGTTTCGCTGCAGCCACTGATGCAGCAGACAGAAATTTAACTGCCCTAGTACTAGAAAAAGGCAGAACAACTGGCGGAACTGGTAATTATGTTGAAGGTGTTTTTGCGGCAGAATCAAAATTGCAAAAAGAGGCAGGAATTGATATTAAGCGTGAGCAAATTCTCCAGCTGGAAATGGATTATTCACACTACAAGGCTGATCATGAAATGTGGCGCCATTATATTGACCACTCTGCAGAAAATGTTGATTGGCTCCAAAAACACGGCGTTCAGTTTGACAAAGTTACAGAAATGGGCACTGATTTGCCAACTTGGCACTTATTCACAGGTCATGGGAACAAAGCAATCCATGAAGCTTTACAGCCGTATGTTGAAAAAAATAATATTGCGATTAAAACCTCTACTCAAGCAGTTGACTTAAAGCATAATGCTGACGGCAGTTGGACTGTGATTGCCAAAGATTTAACTGCAGACAAGGACATTACTTTACAAACCAAAAACGTAATTTTAGCTACTGGTGGCTATTTAAACAATCCAGAAATAATGGAAAATGCCAACAAGTTTAATCCTGAACGGATCGTTCCCGTTAATTCCGGCAAGTCAACCGGTGACGGTCTCAAAATGGCATGGAAGCAGGGGGCGAAACACTTCTTTACCGGCATGACAATGAACTTTGGCGGTCAGATTCACGACTCGCAAACTCCGACTTACGAATTTGCAACATGGGATCTGGGTAGTGCTGTTTGTGACGAGCCTATTCTCTGGGTAAACGAAAGTGGCAATCGTTTTACCAATGAATATGATTGCGTAAGTAACTGGGCTAACGAGGGTAACGCTATGATTCGGCAAGACCGCGTTTTTGCCATTCTAGACCAAAAGACTATTGATGATTTTACTGATAAAGGTTTCCCGCTAGATTTACACCCATTTTATGAACTGCCAAATTATCCGCACTTACGTGAAAATGTAAAAGAGGCTATCGCTAAGAACTATGACTTTATGAATTCTGCTTCAACGCTAGCAGAACTGGCAGAGAAGATCGCTGCTCCTAATCTGGAAGAAACGGTTAATCATTATAATGATCTTGCTGAAAAAGGCGTTGACACTGATTTTGGCAAAGACAAGAAATACCTACTGCCAGTTGCACAAGGTCCTTTTTACGCAATCGAATTGGCTGTAGGTGCCTTTACCACCGGAGACGGTTTAAAAGTCAACTTGCATAATGAAGTCTTAGACAACAAGAGTCAGCCTATTGAGCATTTATATGCAATCGGCAGTGATGGCTCAGGCATAATTTATGGCGATACCTATGGAGTTAAAGTTCCTGGTAGTCATGCCGGCTACTGTGTTTACTCAGCAAGAAATGCTGTTAAAAATTTGACAGCTGATTTATAAAATAATCATTAATTAAGATAATTAGAAAACAAAACCAAACTTTCTTATTGAAAAGTTTGGTTTTTATTTTTGCGGTAATCTTTTCTAATTTTTGCATCTATTTTGAGTAAGCTTATTAAAAATTACCTGTATTTGCTGGTGACAAAGGGATGTAAAAAACTAAAGACAGCTAGTCAGAAACATTTTTAATTTTGACAAATTTTAGTTTGAAAACACCTTTCTATGACTCTCAACATCAATAATTAATCTAACTATTATTTTATAATTTTAAAAAATATAACTTTATTTTAAAATATATCTTCCAATTATAAAATGTTTAGCGTATAGTGAACAGATGTAGAGAAATTTAAAATAATTATATATTTTTGATGATGCTTTTTTAAAATAGAGAGGATGTATATATTAATGAAAAGTTTTAAAAAATATGATCACCTTAATTATTCACTGGCAGTAATTTTTTCAGCCGTGGTTTACCCGTTAATAAACTTATTGCTGGCTCTCGTATTAAAAAGATTAATTGATGCAGGTATTGCCCGTAATGTAAATGATTTAAAGTTGGCAATATTGGCTTGTTTGCTAGTGTGTATCTTTTTAGCACTGGCAGTCTTTATTAGTGAATGGGCCAAAAACAAATTTGTTAATAATTTTAGTAAGAGATATAGGAAATTCATTTTTAAAAGGATTATTGCCAGTGATTTAAATGAATTCAGCGCCAATAGCGTGGGTGATTTTTTAGCAACTATGACAAACACTATTTCAACTATTGAGGAAAAATATATCAAGTCATATTTTAATATCGCGTCTAACTCAGCGTTGTTGCTTTTTTCAATTGTGGGAATGTTTTTTATTAACTGGAAATTGTCAATAGCCGTGTTAATAATCAGCTTAGCACCAATCTTTATTTTGAATTTATTAGGTGGAAAAATGCAGGCAACGCAAAATGCTGCTTTAACTCAGCAGAATGCGTATGTTTCCAAAGTGAAAGACGCCTTTTCAGGCTTTTTAGTAATTAAAAGCTTTAATATTGCAAAACAGATAAGCACAGAATTTGAAAATAGCAATAACAAGCGTGCAGATAGTGAATTTTCTCTTTCAGAAATAAACAATGTTTCAGTATCAATTTCAAATTTTTCAGGATACTTAGTTTTTCTAGTAGCTTATGGACTAGGTATGTTCATGGTAATTAGTGGCAGTACAAGTATTGGTGCAGTTACAGCAATTGTCCAATTAGTTAATTTTATTGTGATGCCGCTGAGTAAATTAGGCATTGAACTGAACAATAAAAAAGCTGGGTTAGCTGCTACCAAAACTTTAAATCAGTTATTAGAAAATTTACATACTCCAGTAAAAAACGATAGCAACTACTTGGAATTGAGTAAGTTTGAGCATGAGATTGAATTATCTAACGTCAGTTTTTCTTATCCCCAACAAAATAAAGTAGGAAAAAAGGTGCTAACTAACATTAACTTAGATATTGAGAAAGGTAAAAAATACGCGCTTGTGGGCATGTCAGGCAGTGGTAAAACTACACTATTGAAATTATTAATGAGATATTACAAATCGACTAATGATGGTAGCATTAGCATAGATCATGTGAATATTAATCAAATTAATCTTTCTTCACTTTACCATTTGATAAACATTGTTCAGCAGGATGTTTACATTTTTGATAATTCACTGGCTTATAATATAACTCTGGGACAATCTTTCACTAAGCAGGAGCTAAATGAAGCCATCAATAAATCAGGTTTAAGAAAACTGGTAGACAATAATGCTGCTGGAATTAAAATGAATGTTGGTGAAGAAGGAAAAGAACTATCTGGCGGACAAAAACAAAGAATTTCTATCGCTCGCGCATTGATCAGAAGAACCCCTATTTTACTAATGGATGAAGCAACATCATCTTTAGATCAAAAAAACACGACGGAGATTGAAAATGCTATTTTAGCAGTCAAAGATCTGACCGCAATTGTAGTTACCCACAAATTAAATCCTAATCTATTGCAAAAATATGATGCAATAATTTTTATGAAAGATGGCACAATAACTGAAGAAGGCTCTTATGATGAATTAATGAAGCAAAAAGGTGATTTATATAATCTGTGCAGCTTAACTATTGATAATTAGTGCATAGCATGTGAGTTGTTAGTTCTTTAAGATGACCACTTTTGATTTTAGAAAACATTATTAATTTTCATATTGAACTTAAATAAGTTTATTTCGATAATTGCACGCGGTAAGTAGAACAATTTACTAAATTTGCATGACCAAATTTAGTAAATATAATGACTAAAAGTAATAGATGAACAAATTGACAACTAAGCTCCGATTTAAATTTGTGGTTAATTTAGTATAAATAAAAGCTGGTTTCAGGTAAATACTGAAACCAGCTTTTTATTATGCAGTACAATTTAGATTAACTTGGGAATCATTTCATATTAGGGTTATAGGACGGATTTTTGAAAATAATTTTTTGCTGTGCACCATCAATTAATGTTGTTTGCAATAACGTCATGTTTACTTGACCTAAACTATAATCTTTTCTTTTTTTAAAATCTGTTACGCAAACATAATTACCAGGCTGTCTGCGGTATTTATTTAAAAATAAGTAGCCATGATAGCCTTGAACCGTCATAAATTCTAACAGATATTGCCATAAAATTTTACTATTTAAAACATTGATTTTAGAAAATTTGAAAACAAGGTTGTCCTTAGTAAAAATATCATTTATCTGACTTACAATTTCTATTCTTTCAGCAATATCCGGAAAAAATGTAGACTTGGTAATATCATTAATACCTATTTTCCCCTTCAAGATATCATTAAAAACTAATTTGGCGTTTTTCTTGTATACAACTCTTTTAACTTATGTAAACCTGCTAAATGATGGAAATCCCTAGAGTCAAATACTATTGTTACTTCTTCGCTTCTTCCTTTACGACCTAATGTTAATTTAACCTTTTTTCCAATTAGCTTATTGAATTCACTTGCAGCAACTTGTAAAAGATCTTGACCTCTCCTGTGTATGTACATCTATCTTAGATATTTCTTTCAAAAAAATAGGAACTCCTTTAAAGAGTTCCTTTGTTATTTGCAACAATGAGTGTTTTACTATTGGCTTGAGGTGTTCACACACAACCCTATCAAGACTCCTTGAGTGAGTGCAATTAAGTCCAATCCACCCATCTCAAATCAACATCTAGCAGATACTCTAGTTACCTGCTTTCATATACCACGATACATTGCCTTAACTTAATAGTCAATTTTTAAAGCAAAACATTTACCCTAAATCAGCACCATTGGTAGAAATAACCTTCTTGTACCAGTCAAATGACTTCTTCTTGTAACGGTTAAAGGTGCCGTGACCTTCATCATCTTCATCAACATAGATAAAGCCATAGCGCTTGGACATTTCACCAGTTGAGGCACTAACTAGGTCGATGCAACCCCAAGGAGTATAACCCATGACATCAACGCCATCGTCTATTGCCTGGGAAATAGCTTCAATATGTTCACGCAAATAATCAATCCGGTAATCATCTGCGACATAATGATTTTCATCCGGCTTGTCTACCGCACCTAAACCATTTTCAACAATGAATACAGGTTTTTGATAGCGGTCTGACAATTGGTTCAAGGCAATTCTTAAGCCTGTCGGGTCAATTTGCCAACCCCAATCGCTGCTCTTTAAGAATGGGTTCTTAACGCCGCCCATCAAGTTGCCGTTAGTAGTTTCTTGGTTTTCATGGGTAACGTCAACTACAGAAGACATGTAGTAACTAAAGCCAATATAGTCAACTGGATATTGAGCTAACAATGCCAGTTCTTCATCAGTGTAATCAAGGTCTGATAATTTAACACCTTGGCGAGCCAATAAACTCTTAGTGTAAGCTGGGTAATGTCCTCTAACTTGAACATCGGCACAGAAAAAGTTATTAGCCTGGTTATCTTGCAAGGTAGCCAATTGGTTCTTAGGGTTAGAATCGTAGCTGTATGTTGTAGCATATAGAATCATGCAGCCAATTTTAAGATCAGGATCCAGTTCATGACCAATCTTAACAGCCTTTGCACTAGCAACAAATTGGTTATGCCAAGCTTGGTAAACATTCTTCTTGTCACTAGCGCCATTACTGATGGTGAGACCTTGACCCATAATTGGGAAGTGAGCGGCACTGTTGATTTCGTTGAAAGTCATCCAGTATTTAACCTTATCTTGGTAGCGGGTTAAAACAGTGCGGGCAAAGCGCTCGTAGAAGTCGATCAGCTTCTTATTCTTCCAGCTGCCGTATTCAGTAATTAAATGCAGCGGCATTTCGTAATGTGAAATAGTAATTACAGGCTCAATGTGATGCTTTAAACACTCGTCAATTACAGCATCGTAGAACTTAAGGCCTTCTTCATTAGGAGTTTCCTCATCCCCATTAGGAAAGATTCTGGACCAGGCAATTGAAAAGCGGTAGCACTTGAAGCCCATTTCAGCAAAAAGCTCAATGTCTTCTTTGTAATGATGATAGTGATCAATACCAATATGATTAGGATAAACGTAGTCTGGGTTTATCTTAAAATCAAAATCAGGTGAGGCAATGATTTTCATTCTGTCTTTGCCGCCAGGTAAAACGTCAGGCAAAGATAAACCCTTGCCTCCTTCTTGGTAAGCACCTTCTAATTGGTTAGCAGCGGTAGCACCGCCCCATAAAAATCCTTTAGGAAAATTATTTGTAGCCATGATTTACTCCTCTCATTATTTTAAATCTAACAAAGCTGTGCCTATAGTTATTGTCCCATCGGCAATTGCAGTAATTTCCTGATATTCATTTGAATTAGTAACGACAATTGGAGTTGTCAGCTTAAAGCCGGCTTTTTTAATAGCTTCCATGTCAAATTTGATTAGTGGGTCACCCTTTTTCACAGCTTGACCCTTCTTAACTAAGGTTGTAAAGCCTTTGCCCTCAAGTTCAACGGTATCCATGCCAATGTGAATCATTACTTCTGCACCATTGGTCGATTTAAGACCAATTGCATGTCCAGTTGGGAAAACCATTACTACTTCTCCGTCAAGAGGTGAGCAAACCTTGCCTTCTTGAGGTTCAATTGCAATACCCTTACCCATTGAACCGCTGGAAAAGACTTCATCTTTAACATCACTTAAAGGAACAACTTGACCGTTGATTGGCGCAACTAATTCTTCTTCCCTATTATACGAAACTTCTGCCTTAACTGTGTCAGTATTAGCAGAATCATTTGCTCCAGCAGAACCAGCAGTCGCACTCACAGCAGCTTGTTCTGCCAAATTGCCATCAACGCTCTTTTTACCAAAAATCATTTGTAGGGCAAAACCTAAGACGATTGCTACAGCCATACCAATCATTAAGCCATAGACACCCATGTCAATGCCGTTTTTACCCATAGCGCAAGGAATTGCAAAGATACCCATTCCAGCCATCAAATAAGTTTTTGTGCCAAAGAGTCCAATTAAACCGCCACCAACAGCAGAAGCAATACAACTGAGAATAAATGGCTTCTTACGTGGCAATGTTAAACCATAAATAGCTGGTTCGGTAACACCGAAGATACCTGATACGAATGCTGGAATAGCAATACTGCGAGTCTTTTCGTCTTTAGTTTGGAAAATCATAGCTAAAACCACACCAGTTTGTGCAAATGATGCAGCAAATGATAAACCAATAATCGGGTCAAAGCCCATAGCAGCAATGTTAGTCATCATAACTGCCACAAAGCCCCAATGAACGCCAAAAATGACAAATACTTGCCAAAATGCACCCATTAAAATACCAGCGATCACCGGGCTAAAGTTGTAAATTGCACTCACAATTTCCGCAACTCCGTTACCTAGCCAAGTTGCAACTGGTCCGATAACAAGGAATGTAATTGGAACAGTAACTAATAAAACGATAAATGGTACTAAGAAAGTTTTAACAACATCTGGAATGATCTTGCGGGCAACCTTTTGCACTTTGGAAGCAAACCAGACCGCAATGATAATCGGAATAACCGATGTGGTATAGTTCATTGAAATTACCGGAATGCCCAAAAAAGTCATATGAACCGGTGCTTCTAAGAATGTGCCCTTAAAGACTGTAAATAATGCAGTTTTACTGCTTGCCATTGACACAATTGAGGGATAACAAAGGGCAGCACCAATAGTGGCACCTAAATAGGTGTTGATACCAAATTTTTTGGCTGAAGAAATACCTAAGATGACAGGCAGGAAGTAGAACAAGCTATCACCGATAGCGTTCAAGATGACATAAGTTCCCGAATTTGTTGATAGCCAGCCAAAAGCCAAAAACATTGCGTTGAAGCCTTTAATCATACCACCAGCACACATTGCACCTAGAAGTGGGTTAAAAATACCGGAAATCAAGTCAATAAATTTATCAGCTAAGCTCATATTGCTGTTGTCAACGTCATCATCAGAAACGCTGCCGCCATTTGCGAAGCCACCTACTTTAACCAAAGTATCATAGACATCAGCGACATTATTACCAATAACGACTTGGTATTGTCCACCAGACTTGACAACAGATATTACGCCATCAGTGGCTTTTAATTTGTCATCGTTGGCCTTCTTCATGTCCTTTAACTTAAAACGTAAACGGGTAGTACAGTGAACTACACTGACTACGTTGTCTTTACCACCAATATCGGCGATAATTTCACGACTTAGATCTTCGTAAGCCATTTTTCCTCCTAAAAATCAAAACCCGGGAACTTCAAGAAACACCTTAACAAGATAAATTGTCAGGTTGCTAGTTAAAGTTCTCGGGTTAATGCCTGTAAACAGTAACACACCGTTTAAACTAAATATTATTAAATTAAGGTAGAATTAACCCTTTTCTGAATGGTTGTCATCTTGCCTATGAGTGACCCGCCAAACATGCAGGGTTAAATATACCTGATCATCAGGCTGCAACTGCCAGCCTGCCTGATTGTATAAGTACGTGTCGATTTTTTGGACAGTATCGTATGCCTTTCGGTATTTGACCTTCATTAGTTCAATTAAAGAATTATCAAGCTCACTACCAGAGTCCTTGTCACATTCACCACACATGTGTCGCACCATAAAAGCACGTAAATGTGTCATAAAACGGTTAAAGTTGAATGATTCATTATCAAGCTGCATACCATATTGGTACTGGATAATATCAATTACGCCGCGAATTAACTTAGTAATTTTAATTGTATCCTGCAGTTTGGTTTGACCAGAACCAGCGTTAATAAAGTGATATGTCAGATAAGCTACTTCACTTTTGGGAAATTCCAGCTTGGTTTTTTTCTTTATTAACTCAAGAGCCTCTTGTGCTGTGTTATATTCCTTGGGAAACAATTTTTGCATTTCCCAGCCTAATGTATCTTGGCCTAATTCAATATTTTCATCAGCTCGGGTTAACATAAAATCAATATGATCGGCTAACACCAAAAATTGATAATCGGAAAAAGTTATTTGTAATTTTTGGCTCGCTAAATTAATCACAGCAGTAGTCAACGCCAATGTTCGCTGATCAATATCTCTCACACTGTCAACCATTTTAATGTTCTTTTCGACAGCGATAAAGCGACGCGAAATTTTGTCCTTATCAATGGGATCGCCTGCTTTTTTGCCAAAGCCAATCCCGTTACCAATCACCACCCAATCTACTCCGGATTCATCTGACACTAAAGCAGCGTTGTTGTTAAAATTCTTAATAAATTTCACTCAACTTACTCCTTTTTTTCAATAAAAAAACCTACAAACAGTACCAGAAATAAGTATTGTTCATAGGTTAATGCCTGATCGAATCAGTAACACGACTACTTACGCTTACATTATAAATCAGTATTAAAGCGATCTCAATACTTATTTGATTATTTTTTATAAGTGTTTCTTTTCAAGATAAATAATTGTGCTTTAAACCGATTTATACTTAAATAGTATCTGAAAGCACTATATAAGTTTAAAGGAAAACAATTCAATGGCAAGTAAAAAGCAAAAACATTCATTAAAAGACCGAGTATGGTCTACAATACGCGTCTTTCTTTTAAGTGCCCTTTTTTATATTGGAGTTACCTTAATTTTTTTCGGTTCAGGATTTGGCAACTCCTATGTAGTGCAGCAAAATGCGGAAAAAGCAAATACCACTTTAACACAAAAAAAAGCAGATAGAAATAAAAAACGCAAAACAAGTTATGACGCCAGCAAAACCAAATCAGTTAGTGCAGCCAGCGTTCTGAGAGCGAAGCAAATTAAGGCCTATGCTATAGGTCGCATTGCTATTCCTGCTGTTAATATTCACAATCCTCTCTTTGCCGGTTATGGTGATCAAAATCAAAATTTGGAATACGGTGTCGTTACCTGCCTGCCCGATCGCGTTATGGGCGGTGCTAATAATTATGTACTTGCAGGACACTATATGGGTTCATACGGCCCTGCAGTTTTAGATAATTTGCATCTGGCACATCCCGGTGACCTCATTTATGTGACAGATTTACACCATATTTATACTTATAAAATTAAAAGAATTTCTTTTGCCATTAAACCTACACAAGTTGAAGTTGAAAACAACATGCAGGATAAGAGCATGATTACCCTTATTACCTGTTCTGATTTCAATACTTCTAAGTATGGGTATGGACAGCACCGCACTGTTGCACAAGGCGACTTAATCGGCAAAATGAAGGCTACTAAGCATAATCTGGCGGCTAGCGAATTAATTGCTAAACCAAAGCAAACTAATAAAAAGAAACACGTGACCCTTACGACTGGCAATGGGCGCAAAACAGTTCAAAAGACTACTAAAGTACGTGCAGAAGCACAGCCTAAATTTTTCCAAAACATGACTTTAATCAGAACAGTAATCATTACCTTTAATATTATTTTTATATTATTTATTTTCTGGCGGTTAGCTCGTATCTGGCTTTTTAAATAGGCTCTTTAGCATCAGTTATATAAGGTAATAAAATTACTTATTTCAAATAGTCAGCTTTTTAAATACATGCTATACTGGGGTTAAGATGGTATTATTAGGATAGTATATGGTTGCGGTTACTTTAATACTTAATATTAATATTTGATTTTCACATAAATAATTTTATTTAATCATTATTACGTAAAGGTAAACGCTATTAAAAATGTTAAATTACTGCTAATTGAATCAGTAAAGAAGATGATGACTAATGACGACCAAAAATCAAAATTCTGCCAGCCCAGAAAAGGCATCTGAACCTGAACTAAAAACTAAAAATTATGATTTTGATATTGGCCCCAACGCAATTTCCAATTGGATGCCTGATAGAGCCTTACAAAAAATCGTGGCTGCTAATTTAGGGCGGGAATTAGATCAAGTTACTAAAGAAGACCTTGCCAACTTAACAGAAATTAATCTTATTGCAAAAAGTGAAACTACTATAGTTCAAGGCAGGAAACAATACGTTATTTCCCCTAGAGAATATCAGTCACGTTTAAAGCTTAAATCACTGGCTGGGTTAGAATACGCAACTAATCTAGTTAAACTTAACCTTGCTCCTGACCGGCAGCTTAATCATGAGTGGCTCCACCGTACTTTTAGCAGGTCAAGCTTAATAGATATTTCGGCTCTGCAAAACCTGACAAAACTAGCCCGTGTTAATTTAGAAATGTGCAGCATTGCTGATATTTCTGCGTTAGCAAATAAGCCGCAGTTAATGCAACTCAATCTGTCATATAACGCAATAAGTGATTTTTCACCGTTAAAAGCAAATAAGCAACTGCTTGCAAGTGGCAGTATTGAACTGAAAAAGCAGATTATTATAGCTGAACCGGTACATATCACAGCTGGAACATTTTCTTATACCTCTGGACCTTATCAGTTGCTAGATCTTAATGGTGCAAGTATGCCGATCAAGATCGAAACTGGGAAGCATATCGGCGCCAGATGCAACATCAAGCAGTATTGCAGCAATTGGGACGAACATGTGGGGCAAGTTAATGGTAAGCAAACTGTGACGTGGGATCTTACAAACTTAAAGCCGGATAGCAATGCAGCAATGACCATTAAGTTTCATAGTAATAGTGCTACACAAAAGCCATTGATTTCCGGCTGGTACGTCATCCCCTTCAGAATTGTTAGCGGACAACCTATTACCTTCCATTTCAAAGATGATGCTGATAATACAATCGCTTGTGAACAAAAGTTGTATGGTGATATTAATAACAGCTGTACTGCTCCAGTTCCTACATTTAACGGTTATTCGATTGAAGCTAAATTGGTCAATGGGGTTAAAACACCATTAAATCAAGGTTCACTAACCACTACTATTACCGCCCAACCGCAAGACATTTTTTTGCTTTATAACCGTAATAAAGCAGCAGATATTACCGTTCATTACCAAGACGAAAATGGTAAGACCATTGCTCCCGCAACTATGATTAGCGGCGTTTTTAGTGAGCAAAAAATCGTTAAGCCACAGGAAATTTCAGGTTATACTCCTAGTCGTTATCAAATTGATCATAATGGTATTTCTCATCATCCTGGCAGCGTTGCTATTTTACTAAATAATCAGCCACAGGAAATTACCTTCTATTATAATAGGCAAAAGGTTTCGAATGTGATTGTTCATTATCAAGACATTGAGGGCCAAAAAGTGGCTCCGGATGAAATACTAAGTGGCTATGTTAATGATCAGCAAATGGTTCATACATTAAAGTTACCGGGGTACACTATTCAATCCAAAAATTTAAACGGATTAAGTACTAAAAGCGAGCTAAATACCACAGCAATTACCCTTAAGGAAAAGCCACAGAAATTGACCTATATTTATACTAAGGATATTATCGGCAATAAAAAAGTGGCTAATAACAAACCTTTACCAAAATATAAAAACAGGTCATACCATCATCTAACTAATAAGATAAAAACACTTAATAATAGGAAGAAAAAAGCCCAGCAGTCGCATACAAAAGCAAAAAAGAAGTGGCAGTTTTTGTTGTTAATACTAGGTTTAGCATCGTTGTTTAGCATTTTAGGATTAACGCTAATATACTATAACAAAAAGAATAGAAAATAAAAATTACACTCAATCAAAGTATAAATGCACTCTATTGAGTGTATTTTTATATACTATTTTAGAAAAGTATAGTTGTTACATCTTGAAATTATTATATTATGGATATACAATGATAGTGTAAATTGTTATTGGTTAATAATTTAAGAGGTAAAAATTATGAATAAACACATAGAACTAAGTAAACAAAGCAAGAAATTGCTATTTAGTGGAATTACTGCTGCCGCACTGGCACTAGTTGTTGGTGGCCCACATGCAGTTAAAGCTGACAGCGTATCTGGAAGCACACTGGCTGCGCAAAGCTTAAATACAAAAACTGCTAATGACAAGACAGGTTTTGTTTCATTTAATAAAAAAGCTGATTATAAAGCTACTAAAGACAAGCCTAGCAACAACGTTGCAGAATCCAATACTGATGTGAACAAAGATGAAGAATCTGGTAAAATTAACACCCAAACTCAAGCTAATACAACTAGCGCACCAGCTAAAGTGACTACTAAAGAAAGCGAATCAATTGATGACTGGATGCCAGATCAAAACTTGCAAAAAGTTATTGCTTACAGCTTATATTCTGATGATTCAGAAACTGGTGTAGCTAAAGTTACTAAAGACGACTTGGCTAACATGACCAGTCTTAACTTGGATGTTAACCATGCTGAAGAAGATCCGTATTACTATTTAGCTTACATGAATATTCAATCTTTAGAAGGCTTACAATATGCAACTAAATTAGAGTCAATTAATTTATCACCAAGCATTGATCTTAACCTAAGGTATTATGGAACTGCACTAGCTTACAGCACTCTTTATGATATAAGTGCATTAAAAGATTTAAACAATTTGAGTAGTGTAGTATTACAACAATGTCAAATTAGGGACATTTCTGCATTGGCTAATAAACCAAAATTGTATGATTGCTCGATTTCATATAATGCTATTACAGACTTCTCACCTTTAGGTTCTGATGAAAACCTTCGTAAAAATGGCATTCTAAGTGCTTACTATCAAGCTGGTGCTTATAATACACTCGGAGTTTCACAAAAAACACCATATATTACGGTAACTTACCCACCTTTTATCGATGTGGATGGCAGCCAAATGACTATCAGGATCGCCAATGATGATAATGAGGATCATTTTGCTTCAGCATATCTCAGCAAATGGAAGGACAATGCAGGACAAGTAACTGCTGATGGTCAACACGTTGTCTGGGATCTTTCGGGTCTTCCTGTTGGATACAAAGGATATATGACTATCAACTTCAAAGGTAATTCAGGTGCTGGTGGCTACCTAATCTTTCCATTTGTAATTACTGATTAGGTTAGAGATAATATAAACAGTATAGTTTAACTTTATATATAAAAGCGCATATTCAAATTTATCTTGAATATGCGCTTTTTATTATGATGATTTTTTAAAATAAGCAATAATATATTATTTGGTTGAATCTTGATTTTTGTGCTGCACATAAATATACTAAAGATATAGTGTTATGCAATTTAGAAGAGGAATTTAATATGAACACAGGTAATAATAATATTAAGCAAAAGGAAAAGATTTTAATTGGCAGCATAGCTGCTACTGCTTTGGGTTTAGTTAATGCCAAGCCTCAAATTGCTAAAGCTGCATATAATGGAAACATTAATTTAGCAACTAAAAAGGCTAACAGAAAAACCATTAAAACTAAAATTAATTATAAAACTGCCCACAATCCAAGAGCAGAAAAAACAGAATTTTTGCAGGCGGCAGATGAATCAGCTTCTGAAACTTCTTATATGGAGAGTCAAAATTCTGACGATACTGATAATAATTTAACAAATCAAAATGTTAATTCCACACCAAATAATAATGATCATTCTTTAGCTAGTTCTAATCAGATCAATAATACAGAAAATACAGAAGATAAATCAAAGTCAACTGTTAAACAGGACATGAATAGCAGTAGACTTAGACCGAAAGAAGCTAGAAAAGTCCTAACTGGTAAATGGTATAATCAGATACCATTTACATATGAAAGTGGTGGAACACTCAATCTCGGTGATGGTAAAGACTATACTATTATAACAATTGGACATGGACAAGGTGGACTCAATGGAGTAATGCTTGATGATGGCTCTTACCTAAATAAATCGCCAAATCAGCCAATAAAGACAATAAATATAAATAGCAAAATAACATTAATGGGGAGTGCGTCTGGCATATTCGCTGATCTAACTGGACTTATAACAATTAACAATATTGATAATTTAATATTTACACAAGGAACAACTTCAACAGACGGTTTGTTTCAGCGATGTGGAAGTTTAGAGACAATTAATGGTTTAGATAGCCTTGATTTTTCGCATGTAACTGATGCAAGCAATATGTTTAGTGGCTGCAGTAGTTTATCTTCAATTCCAGGGTTTGATAAGCTTAACTTTTCGAAAGTAACAAACATAAGCTATATGTTTTTTGGATGCGCTAAATTAAAGAGCCTAGTTTTTCCAAATACTTTTAAAAGTGCGATAAAAGACTCGTCTTATATGTTATCTGGTTGTACTAGACTTGAGGACTTAGATATCTCCAATCTTGATATGTCCAAAATTTCTAACTTTATGGGTATGTTAGGAAATTCTCCATATCCTAACAGCAATTTAACTTCTCTCAGAACTCTTGTTCTAGGCCCAACTAACGTCTTAAGCAAGGGTGATGAAAATAATGTAGGACTTGTTGTTCCAGGAACCTGGATCAATATGGGGGTTGATTATAGTGATACTCATCCACTTCAAAAAGGTACTTATTCATGGAATTCTGCTGATTTAATGAAAAATTATCAAGGCGATAGACATGATACCTACAGAAGATTTACTGGTGAACCCATAACAATTCATTACTTAGATGAATCTGATAAAACCACAAAAATAATTGCTGACAAAGTCATTAATGACGGCAATATTGGTGAGCCGTTTAATGTCATTAATTATGGTGACAAAAATACCAATTATACTGAGCTTCCTGGCGAGCTGAATAAAAAGTATACTTTTGACAAAGTTAATTCTACTAATCTTACTGGCCAATTTTCGGATAAACCGCAAGAAGTTAATTTATATTATAAGAAAAAAGTAGCTGGAACCGTAACAATTCATTACTTAGATGAATCTGATAAAACCACAAAAATAATTGCTGACAAAGTCATTAATGACGGCAATATTGGTGAGCCGTTTAATGTCATTAATTATGGTGACAAAAATACCAATTATACTGAGCTTCCTGGCGAGCTGAATAAAAAATATACTTTTGATGAAGAAGATTCTAAAAATGTTAGCGGCACTTTTACCAACACGCCTCAAGATGTTTATCTGTATTACACACGCAACAAAGGCAAAACGATAACCATCCATTATCAAGATGAAAAAAGCGGAAAGACAATTGCTCCTGATCGTCAATATGCCAGTGGTTATTATGGTGATCCGTTCGATGCTTCTGCACCGGAATACAGCGACTTGACAGGCTATACTCTGGATAAAGCCAAATCGAAAAATGTTAGCGGCACTTTTACCAACACGCCTCAAGATGTTTATCTGTATTACACACGTAACAAAGGTGCACAAATAACTATTCATTATCATGATGAAAGCGGAAAGACAATTGCTCCTGATCGTGATTATGCCAGTGGCTATTATGGTGATCCGTTCGATGCCACTGCACCGGAATACAGTGACTTGACAGGCTATACTCTGGATAAAAGCAAATCGACAAATGTCAGCGGTACTTTCTCGGACAAGCCTCAAGAAGTTACTTTGGTTTACACTAAAAATCCTGACAATACAGCAAACAAAGTTAAAGCGGGAGTTGTAACTGTTCATTATCAGGACGAATATGGTAAAACTTTAGCTCCTGATAAAATATTAAACGGTTACGTAGGTGATGGTTACACAACAGGTGCAGAGCAAGTCTCTGGATATACTCTTAAGACAAGACCGGAAAATGCTACCGGATTCTTCAATACATTTCCACAAAGTGTAATATATATTTATAGTAAAAAAGAGAATAACGCTGGAACAAATACTATTACACCAGATGATAATAAGCCTACAGCTATACCTGCAGGTAAAAAGTCAAAGAGAAAAACTATTAAAAATTTGTCTAAGAATAAATACAATAACCAACCTATGACTAATAGAAAGTCTATTCCTACTAATAAGACAAATAATAATATCAAAACTTTGCCAAAAACTGGTATAAATAAATATGCAAATATAGCAATATGTGCTTTAGGTGGATTAGCTCTAATTGGTGCTTTAGGAGCTACCTGGTTAAACCGTAGAAAAAGTGAATAATATCAATTAAAGCTAAAAACGTACTTTATGGTAAAAATTATCTATAAAGCACGTTTTTGTATTTTAATATATTAACTATAACTGTTTGATTTTATACACACTTAAACATATACTAGACTTAAATCGCTGTTTAATTTAGAAGAGGAATATAATATGAATAAACATAAACAAGGTGAAAAGCTGCTATTTAGTAGTTTAGCTGCTGCTGCTTTAGGCTTAGTCACCAGCAAACCCAAGGTAATAAAAGCCGCCACTGCTAATAATAATCATTCAACTTTTAAGAAAGCTAAAAGAACTGCCGTTAAAACCAAAATTAACTATCAAACCGTTCAACCTAAAACAGAAACTAAAAGTGCAGTACCTGAAAATAAGTTTAATCAAAATACAGATGAAAATTCAGGGATAGAACAGAATCAAGAAGATACAAATACTCAAGCTAATGAGCAGAATAATGATTCTGCACAGAATGGAACAGAAAATAATACATCCGAGTCTGAAAATACTACAAGCTTATCTTCCGATGAAAAAACTGATCACAGTTTTGATGTTTCCAAAGCCAAAAGAGAATCTGAAAATTCTGATTCAATGGTTTGGAACAGTTTAAACGTTAATTTAAATTATGATAATAATGTACTTACTATTCATGGTGGCACACTTGATAATAGTGATAACCATGATATTAGTATTGCTCGTACTATGACTAAAATAAACGTTTATGATATTGAACACATTGTGATAGATGGTCCAATAAAAATTATCGGTTCAGCAAACAGTTTATTCCAAAATCTTACTAATTTAACTTCAATTGACGGGCTTGACCAAGTAGTAACCACAAATGTAACTGACATGTCTTATATGTTTGATAGTTGCCGAAATCTGCAAAGTTTAGACATATCAAGCTTTGATACATCAAATGTAAACAATATGTCACATATGTTTAGTAACTGCGATACTTTGACCAACATCAAGTTTGATATTGATAAATTTAAAACTGCAAATATTACTGATATGTCATATATGTTCTACAACTGTGCTGCTAAAAATATTGATGTTTCTAAATTTGATACTAGTAAGGTTACTGATATGGAGCATATGTTCGACCTTTCTAGAGCTTCAAATATAGATGTTTCACATTTTAGCACTTCTAATGTAACAAATATGGCAAACATGTTTTCTGGAATTGGTGTATCATCACTAGATTTATCAAGTTTTGATACCTCAAAAGTTACTAATATGGAACAAATGTTTTACTATGCCAATATAACTAAGTTAGACGTTTCTAAATTTAATACTAGTAAAGTTACTAATATGAATAAAATGTTTGATGCTACCGCTTTAACAACACTAGATGTTTCAAATTTTGACACCTCTAATGTAACAGACATGGCAAACATGTTTTCTTACAATGAAAAACTTACTGACTTAAAACTAGTCGGTTCCGATTTAACCAAATTTGACACTTCTCATGTCACTAGTATGGAAGGCCTATTTGAAAATTGTACTTCATTGAATAATTTAGATATTACCCATTTAAACACTTCTAATATCACATCCCTGAAAAACTTTTTTAAAGCATGTAAAAGTTTAACAAGTATAGACTTGTCTAACCTCGATACTTCTCACATAACAGACATGACAGGCATGTTTAATGGCTGCAGTGGTTTAACTGGTTTAGATCTTTCACATTTTAACACTGCCAATGTGAAAGAATTAGATAACATGTTTCAATACTGCTCTAATCCAAAATTTACAACTTTAGATCTAAGTTCTTTCAATACAAGTAATGTTAAGACTATGACAAATATGTTTGATGGTTGTACTTATTTAACTAATCTAAACATATCTAGCTTTGATACCTCTAATGTAACAACATTTCAGTCTATGTTTAAAGACTGCAGACACCTATCAAGTATTGACCTAAGTCATTTTAATACTACTGCCAAAACCGCTATTAAAGGTGGAATAATTATGAGTCATATGTTTGATGGTTGTTCGAGTCTAAGTAAACTTGATCTATCTAGCTTTGATACTTCTAATGTAGGCGATATGAGCGACATGTTTTATTGGTGTACATCTTTAACAAGTTTAGATTTATCAAATTTTGATACTTCTAATGTTTCTGATATGCATAGCATGTTTGAAAATTGTGCAAGTATGACAAGTATTAACGTATCCAGTTTCAATACTTCTAATGTATATGACATGAGTTTTATGTTTGATGATTGTAGAAGCTTAAAGAAATTAGATATTAGTTCCTTTGATATGTCAAACCTTAAGCAAAGTTCGAATATCTCAGGCCGTTTGGCAATGCTACAAAGTTTGGATGGCCTTCAAACTCTTATTTTAGGTAGAAAAAATATAATAAAAAATAATGATAATGTTAATGACAATCTCTATTTTGGCACTGAGGGCAATTGGATTAATATGGGCAATGGCATTTTGCCTGCAAAAACACACAATTGGACAGCAAAAGATTTTATGTCCAATTATGATAGCAGTCAAGATAGTGATACATATGTAAATATTACCAAAGTACCAAATCCTTGTTCTATTACTATTAAGTATGTTGACAAAGATGATCCAACCAAAATTATTTCCCCCACAGACTACCAATATGGTAATAATGGCGATAAGCAAACAGATCCAATTAATGCTAGAAAAATTCCTAATTATACACTTTATCGAGTTACTGTGAATAATCAGACTGAAGTAAACCCCAATAATTTAAAATTCTCTTTTGACCCACAAACTGTTATTTTTTCATATTCACATGATAAAGCACAATCTATTGCCGTTCAATATCGTTATCAAGATAAGAATGGCGACTTAAAACAAATTTCTAGCAAACCAGATCAAGAAATAAGCGGTTTTATGGGTGACACTTCAACGATAACTGCTGCTACTTCAATTAAGGGTTATACTATTAAATCTAAAAAGATAATTACTGATCCTAATTCAACAGATGTCCCTGAATCTACAACTGATCCTGACAAAGCAAATGTAACTTTTGGAAATACACCGCAGACCGTTATTTTCATTTATAGTCCCAACTCTGAAACTATTAAAGTACATTATATCGATGATAAAAATGAAACTTTAACAGATACCAACGGAAAAACTTACGATCATGAAGTAACTGGCCTTTTTGGTGATCACATTACTGTCACACCTGAAAGTAATGTGCCTGGTTATACTCTATATTTGGTTAATGGCAAAGAAGTGACCGGAAATGGTGCAGTCACAACAACTTTTGATGAACCAAATTCAGATATTGTCTTTACTTATAAGAAGAATGGTAACAATCCAGGGAGTACTCCAGGTAGCAATTCCGGTAGCACAGGGAGTACTCCGGGTAGCGGTTCCGGTAGCACAGGGAGTACTCCAGGTAGCGGTTCTGGTAGCACAGGAAGTACTCCAGGTAGCGATTCTGGTGACAATCCAGGGAGTACTCCAGGTAGCGGTTCTAATAATGGCTCTGGTAGTACCTCGGGTAGCAGTTCTGGTAGCAATCAGAGTAATAATAACTCTGGCAATGGTTCCAACTCCAGCAACAGCTTAAACAACCCGAATAATACTTCTAATTCAAAAAAGAATAAACATAAGAACAACAGTAAAAAGCCAAATAAGAATAAACATCAAAGTTCTGGTAAAAAAACTTCAAAGAAGTTAAACGGTAATAAAAAGCATAAAAATTCTAATAAAAACACTTCAAAAGTTTCTACCAAGTATAATAGTCATTCTATTGGCTCAATTCTTAGTCATAACTTTAATAATCACAAAATTAGTGGTAAAAAAAATACTAGCATTAATAATGTTCAATATACCACTAGAAATAACAATGAAAATACAAGTAACCAAAAAGGTAAAATGTTATCACAAACAGGCTCAGATAAACGGAATAACCTAGCCTTACTTGCTTTAGGTAGTTTAGCTTTAGCAACTGCCTTAGGTGCTGCTTGGCTTGAGCGTAAGAAAGACTAACAAATATTATTTAACAAGACTTTTCTAAGTCTTGAATATCATAATGATCATACCTTTGCAACTACAAAAATAACTGTGTAATCAGCAAGTACTTTAATATTTAAATTCTAGTAGTTATGCTGACAACATTTTTTCTAGAAAGTTAACTTTTATTAATTAGCAAAAACACTTTTTTCACAAACGTCTCTCCAAATTTTTAGTAACGAGAGACGTTTTTATATGCAGTAATTTTTTACTATGATAGATTGAAACTAAAATTTATAAGATATTTAACACGATATATTTTGCTATTTTTCCAATATATATGTATAATTTTGAGGCTTAAATAAATTCGATAAACAAAAGAACATCCATCAAATTCATAAAAAGTTTTTATATACCAGTACCGCTGCGGGCAATACTGATAATGCCACTAATGGTGCTACAGAAACTAGAACATTCAAAAGTATAAGCTCTACCGCTGATACAGAAAATAATAATTCTGATCCTAACAACAAAACAACCACAGCCACTAGAACTGTGTTTCACAATGCTTTTATTATTTATGGTAAGAACGGCAAACGCCTAAATAATAAAGTTTTAAAGAAAAATCAACGTGTTAGAGTGTATGGCAAAGCAATTAAGATGAACAATAAGTTGTATTACATTGTAGGTAAGAACCAATTTGTTAAGAAAGCTAACTTTTAACAATTAAAAACACTTTTCCCATCAATAAAAGAACTTAGCCAGTACTAGTTGTGTTCTTTTTCTCCACTCAAAAATTAAACTATTCCCTTACCGGCTCTAAATGAACAAGCTAAATTTACTGCTTTGTAGCAAATATCATCAGTACAGTAGGTGCTGGTTTAATCTAACTAAATTTAATACCAATTAAAAAAATACTCTGTAAGATGCGATTAGCTTTTACGGAGTATTTTTTATTCGAACAGTCTCCCTATTATTCAACTGCCAAAGTAAAATTTTTTCACAATTAAAACAACGTTAAACCTGGAAACGCTAACCATAAGTAAAATATTAAGGGCTATTAATAATGGAATTAGCCGAGTTAAACAGCATTATTATAGTATTTTTAACTTGTTTTTTGGCCTTATTTATTATTTCAGTTAATGCTTGATTTTGGCATAAATAAAATTAGCCTATTCTTAATTAAGTCCATTTTTTATTTGAATAAGCTTATTTTATGAATAATTGGCAAAATTTTGTTTACTAGTAATATGCAAAAGTATTAAATCTATATGAAAATACCAATCACAGTATTGAATTAGACAGGATATATGTATATACTTAATAATGGTATAATGAAATTTAGATGGTATAAATGGAGGAAAAATATGAGTAAGCATAACAATTTTTATCATAAAGGTAAAAAGGTACTATTCTCTAGTATGGCAGTTGCTGCGTTAAGCGTAATTGCAGTTAATCCTGTTGCAGCTAAGGCTGCCGAAGCACAGAAAGAGCAACCTGTTAAGCCGGCTAACACAAAGCCGACAGTACCACCAGTTAATTCTGGTGATAACGCTGGCGAAAATGATTCACACAGTCTATGGGCTTCAAGTTGGACTAAGGGCATTTATAGTTATGACAAAAAGACTAAGACTTTTACTATTAGACTAGGTAAAGAAAATAAATTTAACAATCATTATGCAGGTGATCAAGAACCACCTATCAATCCTGCCCGAATAGCTTGGAATATTGATGATGTTAACACAGATGAAATTGAAACCATTAACATTGACGGTCCTGTTATTTTCGAAGGAGATGCCAGTTTATTATTTGCTAATTTACCAAACTTGAAGAAAATTAAGGGATTAAACAACCTTAATACAAAAGAAGTTACTAGCATGAAAGAAATGTTTGCCAATGATCCTAAATTAACTTCAATAGACCTGTCAAACTTTAACACTTCTAACGTAACTGACATGATGGGTATGTTCTTTGGCGATGAAGCATTAAGTACTTTAGATGTATCCAACTTTAAGACAGATTCAGTAGAAGACATGTCTTATATGTTTAGTGATGATTCAAGTTTAACCAAAATTGATGGCTTGGAAAAATTCAACACAGAAAAAGTTACTAAGATGTGGGAAATGTTTAAGGGTGATAAGGCTTTGACATCCCTAGACATTAGTAGTTTTAAGATGCTTGAAAATAACGAAACCATTAAAGATGACGTTTCTGACACTAACAATACCGACGATAATAAAGGTACTGCAAACCCATCTCATCAAACATATACCATTGATCAAGATATGTTATCAGGCATGGACAGCTTAAATGATATTAAACTTGGTGCAGGTAATATCATTAACAATTCAGGACTCCGTGGTTCAGTAGAAGAGAGTCTATGGGATGGAAAGACTACCTGGTTCTTAAATGATAGTAAAGACAAAGGATTAAGTTCAGTAGAACTTATGCAGAAATTTGACGGTAAAAATGATGCTACTAAATATGCTGGTGAATACACTACCACCAAGCCTGCTCCAACTACACCAAACACACCTTCAACCCCAAGCACTCCAAGCACCCCTTCAACTCCAAGTACTCCAACAACACCAAGCACACCGACTACTCCAAGTAATACAACTAACACGGGTAACACCAACACAAATACTACGACTGATAAGCAAGACACTAATAAGACGGATACTAACAAGCCAGACACTAACAAGCCTGCTACTGACAACAAGAAGCCAGCTAAGAAGGCCAAGAAAGGTGTTAAGAGAGTAGTTACCCACAACGCTTATATCTTTAACCAAAAAGGCAAGCGTGTAAAAGGTGAATACTTCGTTGGCAAAACTATTACCACTTATGGTACTAAGACCATTAACGGCAAGAAGTTCTATGCTTTAGGCAAGAACCGTTTCGTTAAGGCTAATAATGTTACTGGTATCAACCGTAAATTAAAGCACAATGCCTTTATTTACACTAAGAAAGCCAATAACAAAGTTAAACGTTATGGTCATGATGTTCTGAAGAAGAACAAGTCAGTTAGAACTTACGGTGGTGCTGTTAAGATGCACAATAAGTTATATTACATCGTAGGCAAGAACCAATTTGTCAAGAAAGCTAACTTTTAAAGATTAAGAGATTTACTCTATAAATGAAAAGAACTCAATTAGCAGTTAAAAATGCTAATTGAGTTCTTTTTCTATGCTCAAAAATTAATAAATTACTTTAAAATAGTGTGTCTATATTATTAACTAGTGTCATATCTTCCAGCAAATAACCAAATTGAATTTAAAAATCAAAAATTACTTCTTAGCTAAGGCTAATTATTTATTCTTTTAAAATAAGTTGAAATGTATAGATGGTGCTATTAAGTAAAATGAATTGTATAATAAGTTAAACAAGGTATAAGCTAAATGTTAATCATGTATATGTTTATTTTATCATTTAAGAAAGAATAGTAATATGAGTAAGAAAAAAGATTCTAATCGAACAAAAACTTCAAAAATATACTTTAGTGTTGCTGCTGCAGCCTTAAGTTTATTAGCTATATCCCCCCAAACAACTAAAGCAGACGAAATAGTGCCTTCATCGACTTCTGTAACAAAATCTCCAACCACAACAGGTCAAAACAATAACAAAGTTAATCATGTTAACGCTAAAACCGATACCAAGCAGGAAGTTATTTCTCCAAAAAACTTGCCACCTAAAGATTCAGAACTGCATACTCAAAGTGCCACTAGTTTCAAGTGGGGCAATCTCGATGTTAGTTACAATAATCATGTCATTACCATCCCAAGTGGCAGTGTGGCCCAACCGGGGTCTTTAGGTCTTATTAACGGCATTAACAGTGGCGACGTGCAAGAAGTTCGATTTGCCGGCTCATTAAAAGTTAACTCGGCTTCTGAAATGTTCAAAGGGCTAGCTAATCTAACTAAAATCACTGGTTTGGAAAACCTTGACACATCTGCTACCAGTGATATGCGGTACATGTTTGCGGATTGTAAAAATTTAACCAGCATAGATGGCATTGATAATTTGCAGACCACCAAAGTTACTAACATGTCTTTTATGTTTGCGGGCTGCAGTAAATTAGCTAGTCTGGACCTATCAAGTTTTAATACTGCTAATACTAGTTATGTAGAGAGCATGTTTCAGGATTGTGAAAATTTACAGAACATTAAGTTTTCACCTGATTTCACAATAGCCAAGGTGGACGATATAAGTCACATGTTCAGTGGGTGTTCAAGTTTAACTGCTTTAGATCTCAGTAAGTTTAATACTAGCCAAGTTAAAAAAATGATTTGGACTTTTAAAGATTGCTCCAGCTTAACCAAGTTGGATTTAACTTCATTTGATACTTCTAACGTAATTGATATGAATGGAATGTTTAATAATTGTAGTAGCTTAAAAGAACTTGATCTCAGGAGTTTTGTCATAGATCCTAATATTGATAAAGGTTATATGTTAGACGGACTTGCTAAATTAAACACCCTTAAACTAGGTAAAAGTACATATATTAATGATACACATCTTAACACTCTTGGAACTTGGGTCAATATCGGCGATAGAAGCGAAGACGCACCACAAGCAAACAATAAATATCTGTCTGAAGACTTAATTGCCCATGCTGACGACATTCTTGGCGACACTTATATTCGACCAGGTAGTCCTATTACTGTTTCTTACTTGGATACTAGTAAAAGATCACTTACACCTGATATTAGTTTGAAGGGTAAAATTGGCGATGATTATAAGGTGACGGCGAAGACAATTCCGGGATATATCGTAAAGGAAGTCCCAGATAATGCCACTGGGGTTTTCACTGATCAACAGCAGAATGTCAAATTTATTTATTCTGTTGACCCCGAATCTACCTCTACCACCACACCAATTAAAGCTGCAGATGTTACAGTCTCTTATCAAGATGAAAACGGCAATCAAATTGCACCTGAAACGATATTACAAGGTAATGTGGGTGATGGCTACACCACTGGTGCTAAGGCGATACCGGGTTATACCTTAAAAGTCAGGCCTGAAAATGCCACCAACTTTTTTGGCATTGCACCACAAAGCGTAACCTATATCTATGTTAAAGATGAACCTCAAGCTAATACCAGCCCTGAGCATAGCGGTCAAAATAGTTCGACCAACTCGGCTAGTCAAACTCAAAGCAAGGCTAAAAATCCTCATCAAAATAAAAATAATTCTACTTCAAACGGTATTACTGAGAACTATACCATTTTAAAACCAGCTGAAAGTGAACCTGACTCCACCAAGTCAGTGCTGTTCACTGACAATGGTCGCCATGAAAAATTGCCACAAACCGGTACTAATAAGCATTCCCAGATAACAATGCTTTTATTGGGCTTCATGGCAGTAATTGGCAGTCTATTTAGCAACTGTTTTAGCAAAAAGAAAAAAGATTGATTACAATAGTATGAAAAAGTTCCGTCAATTTACGCTGGAATTTTTTGACTTGCATAAAAATAACTGAACCGTTTTAATTAAAGAAGAATATTTTTTAAGCAAAAGGAGTAAAAATGGGACTTAATAAACCACTTTTATTTGCGCTTAGCGATACTAAGCCAGGACCAAAAAATTTAATTACAGATGTTGCCGGTGTTACTGTCGGGCATAGAACAGTTGTTACTGATAGACTCAGAACCGGTGTTACTGTGGTCAACCCCTGCCCAGATAATATCTTCCGGGAAAAAATGCCAGCCGCTGCACACGTTATCAACGGCTTTGGCAAAAGCACAGGACTTGTTCAGGTTAACGAACTGGGCACAATTGAAACACCACTGGTTTTAACCAATACTCTCAGCGTGGGTACCGCATCAATGGCTTTAGTCAAAAGAATGCTGGCTGAAAATCCAGAAATTGGTCTTTCCACTGGTAGTGTCAATCCGATCATCATGGAGTGCAATGACAGTTCGATTAACCACATTCGTGATCTGGGCGTCACCGAAGACGATGTTAACGATGCTTTTACAGTTGCTAGTACAGATTTTGCTGAAGGCGGAGTTGGCGGCGGCACGGGCATGCGCTGCTACGAACTTAAGGGCGGCATTGGTTCTGCTTCAAGACAAGTAGAAATTGACGGCAAAACCTTTACAATGGGCGCGCTAGTCATGTCTAATTTTGGTCTTAGTGCTGATTTGAACATTTATGGTCATGCTATTGGTAAAAAATTTGTGGATAACAAGGACACTAAGGAAAAAGGCAGTATCATCACAATAATTGCTACCGATATCCCGTTTAACTCGAGACAATTAAAACGCATTGCCAAACGCTCCGGTATCGGCATCACTCGCAGTGGCTCATTTAGCGGCAACGGTAGTGGCGAGATTACTCTAGCTTTCTCTACTGCTAACCGGGTAAGTCATTTCCCTGAAAACGAGTTGAGTACAATCCAGGCAATTACTGATGACAAAATTGACCGCTACTTCAGAATTACGGTAGATATTGTGCACGAAGCCATTCTCAGTTCCTTGGCTCATGCAAAAACAACGCCCGACCGTGACGGTAAGCCAATGTTATGCCTAAAAGACGCCCTCATGCAGCTTGGTGATGATAAAGAGGCAATGCAATTAATTGTAGACTTAGGTCTTTAAATTAAGCCCAAAAAATTACACCGCAAAGTTCTACACCTTGTAAAATAATACCAGCTATTAGGTATTAAAATTATTTGCTAATGATGTAGTTCATGACACAAACAAATAAAAGTCGTATTTGAATTTAAACTCAAATACGACTTTTTTTATTTATCCAATACAATATTTTCGTCGAATAAGTCGGCTGTCTCTTTTTGTAAATGATGTGTTACTAAAACAATGGTTTTATTCTTCAGCGTTAAAATTAGTTTTTCTAACGAAATGCTGGCCGCCTTGTCTAATGACGAGGTCGCCTCATCAAAAAGATATACGGGCGTATCACGCAAAAGCGCTCGTGCAAGCGCAATCCTCTGCTTCTGCCCACCAGATAGATTAGTCCCCTGGTTTGCCAGTATCGTGTTGATACCAGCGGGTAAATGAGCAATTATTTGATCAATGCCACACGCCGTAATGACCTGTTTTAGCTTTGCAGGAGCAACCTTTTGCCCCAAAGTTAAATTCCACTTTAAACTAGCCGTAAAAATATATGGTGTTTGTTCGACATAAGAAATTATTTGATGCAGCTGAGTATCAGTAATTTTAGCATAGTCTATGCCACCCAATTTAATCGTACCGGTATAATTTTTTAACAGGCCACTAATAATATTAAGCAGCGTTGATTTACCTGCAACTGAATCACCGAGCAAGAGGTATTTTTTCCCTTCTGCAATAGTCAAATTCAGATTATCCAAAATTGGTTGCCTCTTTTCCTTATAAGTATACGAAAGGTTCTTAATTTGAATTTGTTTAGCAGAAATTTCTTGTTTTTGAGCAGGCTGCGTGGTCGTCTTAATATTTGCCAGCTTATCCATAATTGGTTTAAGTGATTTAAATTCCTGCCAATTAAAGCTGATACCACTCAGTTCAGCAAAAATTGTACCGGCAAAATACTGCGCGCCACTTATAGTTCCCACTGGAGTAAGATGCCGCAAAATTAAATAACCGCTTTGAGCTAAAACAATCACTTGACTTAAATAGGCAATGCAATTGGTAAAGGCTTGGGTAAAGCCAGCCGCCTTAACGTAATCAACAGCATTTTTTCGAACATCTGCAGATCCTTGATTAATTCTTTTAACAATTACTTGGGATAAATTTGCTAAAAATAATGTATTGAAGCCATTCAGGACATCATTAATTTTATTAACCAACCGTTCTTGCGCATGGGAGAGTTCAAGTGAACGTTTAGATAACCATTTTGAAAACAAATTAGGCACTACCGCCATAATCACAGTTAAGATAATAACAGTAGCAAGTAAACTGACCTGAAAATACGCTAAAGTGACTGCACCCAACAAGATTTCGCTAATTTGTTGTACAATCATCATCAAATCGTTGACACCAAATTCATTGATCGTATTAATATCATTGGTTAGCCATGAGGCATAGGTAGCAGTGGTTTGCTGATGAAAAGACTGATAATCCGACTGTGACAACTTTTGGGCCACATCCTGCCGAATCAGCAGATCAATTTGCTGCTTCAATTTTGTTTGATTGACCGAAATTAAATAAGTAAAGATCGCGTACATGACATAGGCAGCAGCCATAATTGTGACCCAAATAAAAAACAGTTGGGCATGCAGTTTGGTGACCTGAGTTAGGGCATTTGCACTGGCAATTCCTGCAAGTGTTGAAAACCCTGAATTAATAACAGTTAGGACAATTACTATACTAAATTGCCACTTAGCTCTTTTAAAATATTTAAATAAGGGCATATTCCTCCTAAAACTTATTTTTTATTAATGTTTTCAATTAATAATATGATATTTTTCATTTTTATTCAATTTTATTTAGCATAAATGGTTTAATTGCAAATATTTAATGCAGTGCTATTATTAAAACATGTATTAAACAATTGAACGTATAAATTAATATTAGATTAATAAATATTGTAAAGTGAGCTGTCAAAGAAGCACTTAAAAATGGTAAAATCACTCAAGGGCATTACGACAACTTTCTCAAGTATCAAAATAAAATTAATACTCAAAAAAAGTATTAATATTATCATGTATCATAAACAACGCCTTAAAAATTGTTTTCAATAATTAGCAAAAGGTTCTCAGAAAATATTTTCTGGGAACCTTTTTAGTTATATTTGTACTAGGTCGTTTTTCTTTTCACTAATGAAACCGGAATAGTAAATTTATGTTCTAAAATATCTTCTCTTTTCAGTATTTTTAATAAATTGGTAGATGAAACCCGGGCAATCTCTGAAGTATTCTGCCTAATTGTGGTTAATTGCAGCTTGCTGGCTACTGGGGTATCGTCAAAACCAACTATACTCAATTGTTCCGGTACTCTAATCCCCTCACCTATTGCGGCCTGATAAATATAACTTGCCACATTATCATTGATGGCAAAAATACCCAGTTTTTGATGTTCTTTCAGTAGCTTTTTTATCTGCTTAAATATTTTATCTTTGACTAGATAAATCTCGTCTGAATTAGTTTTAGAATTAATAATTATTGGTTTATTTATGCCGCGGCTTTTGACCGTTTGCGTGAAACCCAGAATACGGCTCTTATTGCTGGAAAATTCATTATTTTTGTTTGTAAGCATAATAGGATAACAACCTCTATCAACCAAATGGTTAGCGGCTATCACTGCACCTGCGTAATTGTCAGAAGAAGCTGTAATTGTGTTGTTACTTAGTTTGGGTGACCGATCTATAAATACCGTAGGTAAATCTGCCCGGTTTTTGCTTATTGCTCTTTGAGTAGAGATAACCACTAGCCCATCAACTATATGATTACTTAACTTCGCGATATATTTTTCTTCTATTTCCGCATTTCTTTCTGTATTGCACACAATAGTTAAATAATCTTTTTCAAAAAAATATTGCTCACATTTTTTAACTATAGCAGCATAATAAGCGTTAGTAATATCGGGTACCAAAATACCTATTATTGCAAGGCTGCCCTTACGCATCCCTTTAGCAATTATATTCTGTGAATAGTGATTTTCCTTAGCTATTTTTATAATTTTATCTCTGGTTTGATCGGAAAACCTACCCGTATTATTTAACACTCGCGAAACTGTTGAAACTGAAAAGCCACTTAAACGAGCAATATCTTTAATTGATTTTACTGCCATTCTGCAATTTATCCTAATTTAAATTCTATTTTTATTTTTCTAATTTTACTTTACATCTTGTCAACAACATTATACAATAAAAATGTAGTTAGCGGAAACGCTTGCATTAATTAACTTTAAGGCCTTTAAATTAGGCCTATAATTTTTGCTGTTTGCGCAAACGTTACCGCATTTTTGTTATCAAAGCAGGAGGAGAAAAAGCGTGAAAATTAACGATTTAAATGTGCAAATTTATGCTGACGGCGCTGTAATCAGTGACATGGTCAAGGCCAAAGAAAGTGGTGTAGTTAAAGGATTTACTACTAACCCCTCATTAATGAAAAAAGCAGGCGTTACCGATTATCTTAGTTTTGCTAAAGAAGTATTAGCAAAAGTGACTGGTCTGCCTATTTCATTTGAGGTTTTCAGCGATGATTTTGACACAATGGCCAAGGAAGCTCGAAAAATTTCAGCTTTAGGCGAGAACGTTTTTGTAAAAATACCAATTACCAATACCAAAGGTGAATCTTCTGTACCTTTAATTAAAAAATTATCCGCGGAAGGAATCAAGTTAAACGTTACCGCAATGTTTACATTAGAGCAGACTAAAGATGTATTAGCGGCATTAAAACCCGGCTCGCAGAATATTCTCTCAATTTTTGCCGGTCGTTTGGCAGATACTGGCATCGATCCAATGCCGTTAATGAAAGATGCGGCAAAACTGTGTCATGAAAATGGTAATGGCTGGCTGTTGTGGGCAAGCTGCCGCGAAGTACTTAATATTTTTCAAGCCGAAGAATGCGGCTGTGACATTATTACGTGCACCGCACCCGTTATTGCCAAATTCCCACTAATTGGAACTTCTCCTAAAGAGCGTTCCTTACAGACAGTCCAAGACTTTAACAAGGATGTTAAAGCGCTCGGATTCTCCATTTTATAAGCTACTGAAAATAAGAAAGTTGAGGCGTTAAAATGTTTTTATCTGCGTTGTTAGTAGCTTTACTCGCTATTATTTCCCAATGGTGGTTTTTTGCCCCAATAACAAGATGTTTAACTTATCCATTGACCACCGGCCTTTTAGTAGGTATTTTTATGGGTAATCCAATGCTGGGAATGCTATCCGGTGCCACTATCCAGTTGGTTTATCTAGGCTGGATCAATACTGGTGGTGTAATGCCGAGTAACACTATGGTTGCCGGTATTTTCGGTACCGCATTAACCATCCTTTCCGGAGCAAATCCTAAATTAGCAGTTACCTTTGCTGTACCTTTCTCATTAATCGGGCTTCTAATGGTAGAAATCTACCAAAGCGTTAACTCATTTTGGGTTCACAGAGCTGATGCCGAATTGGCTAAGGGCAATGTTAAAGCTATCAGGTTTTTAAATTATGTACCTTCATTCATTGTGTCACTGATTGTCTACGGTATTCCTGCCTTTTGTCTAGTATATTTTGGCAAAGGTTGGGCACAAAACATGTTACGCATGATTCCTAAGAGCTTAACCACTGCACTTGAAGTCGTTGGTGCCATCATGCCTGCTCTAGGTATCGCAATGTTACTTAATTACTTAGGTAAGAAATCACTAGTACCATACTTCTTTATTGGTTTCTTCTTGACCGCTTATCTTAAACTGCAAATTATGGCTGTTGCTATTTTCGCGGGTTTATTAGCCTACCTACTTTACATCAATGAAAAGTTCAGAACTACCGCTACCAATGCTGCACCGGCAAAGAAAAAGGTTAATAGACTAACTTTGCAAAATAGAACAGGAGCACCAGAAACTGTAACTCCTGCTGCAGCTGATAGTACTAGTATTGCTCAAGACATTTCCCCATTAAACTATAAAATTAAATTGACCCATAGCGACTTAGTTAAAACTTGGCTATGGGAGCAATCAGACGAGGCCTGCTATAACTATGAAAGGCTGCAGGCTTTGGGTTTAACCAACATGATGATCTACCCTATCAGAAAATTATATCCGCAAAACAAACAGGCAGACGAACTTAAAAAGTACATGGTATTCTTTAACACTGAACCACACATGGTTGGACCTGTTATTCACGGTATTGCACTTTCGATGGAAGAAGCACGTGCAAACGGTGCGAATGTGAGCGCTGAAGATATTAACGGTGTTCGTACAGGATTAATGGGACCCGCAGCAGGTATTGGTGACACAGTACAGCAAGGTATAATCTTCCCAATTTTGGCAAGTATTGGAGCCACTATGGCACTGGAGCGTAATTACTTTGGTCCAATTATGTTCACTGTCGTATTCGAATTGATCATCTATTCTATTGGTTATTTGATGTTTATGTATGGTTATAAAAAAGGTAAGGCTTCAGTTGTATCCATTTTAAAGAGTGGCTTGCTTGATAAAGTCACAAATGCGTTCTCAATTGTAGGCTTAATGGTTGTCGGCACTATGGCAGCCACGAGGGTAACTATTAAAACACCATTAATTTGGCATGTAGGTCAAAGCGTAATTAAGGTGCAGTCTTTATTTAATCAGTTAGCACCCGGTTTAATTCCACTATTAATTACTCTGTTAGTATGGTGGCTTTTAAGAAAGAAAGTTAACGCAAGTATTATTGTTGTCGGCATTTTTGTAATAGGTATTTTATGTTCTTACTTGGGCATCTTGGCAACTATTTAAAGGAGAATTAATTTGATACAAATTATTTTAGCTAGTCATGGTCAATATTGTTTAGGGTTGAAACAGACCGTGGAAATGATTGCCGGAAAAACAGACTACTTGGAAACAATTTCTTTTAAACCCGGTCAAGATCCTGATAATTATAGGGATAATTTTGAACAAGTACTAAAATCGCAAAATGACCAACCTACATTAGTACTGGTAGATTTAAAGGGTGGTACGCCTTTTAATACGGCAATGTATTTAAAACAAAAATATAATTTAGAAATAGTTACTGGGGTTAATGTGCCTATGCTTTTAAGCATTATTACTAGTAGAACAGCAAAAAGTTCGATTAGCGATTTGCTCAATATCTGTTTAAATAATGAAAACTGGGGTATTCAAAATAGTAAATTAGGAGGAACACATCATGCAAAACTTAGTCTTAACTAGAATTGATGACCGTTTAATTCATGGTCAAGTCATGACCAAGTGGCTCAAAGAAACCGGAGCACAAAACGTTGTTATTGTGGATGACGCAACATCAAATAATGACTTTATGATCAACGTTTTTGAGCAGGCGATACCCGAAGATATTGGTATTGGTATATTTAATAAAGAAGACGGCGTCACATTCTTTTCACAACCACTGGAAGCCCCGACCATTATCTTGGTTAAGGTTCCTGAAACTATCGAATATATGGTTGATCATGGTATTGACATTACAGAAGTTGACTTGGGAGGTATGGGAGCAAAAGATGGTCGCAGCACCCTATACCAATACATCTCTACCAGCCCAGCAGAAGACGAATGCTTCGAGCGTTTACTAAATAAAGGCGTAAATGTTTACGTGCAAATAGTACCGCAAAACGAAAAACAGCCAATAAAGCCATTGCTCACTAAAAAGGATAAATAAATTATTTTATTACTTTTGCTAATAATTAAGAGGACCAGTTTTCATCATTTTGAGTAAAACTGGTCCTCTTAGTATATTTACAGCAACATTAAATTGACTATTCTGCCAGCTCTTGACGATAAAGCTGAGCAGTTTTAGAATTAAACGCACACATAATAATCTTCATTTGATAGTCGGCGTTCTGTTCCAACCAATTTTTGACAGCCGTAAAAGCAATGTGAGCTGCCCGTGATGCAGGAAAACCATAAGCTCCCGTAGAAATGGCGGGAAAAGCAATACTGTGTAATCCGCGACTTTTAGCTAAAGCTAAAGAATTTAAATAGCAGTTTCTTAGTAACTTATCGTCTTGGTTAGAACCTGAATAAATGGGGCCCACAGTATGAATGACATACTTTGCCGGTAATTGATAACCATTAGTAATTTTAGCTTGTCCGGTCTCGCAACCATGCAATTGACGACATTCAGCTAATAATTTGGGTCCTGCCGCACGGTGAATTGCACCATCAACGCCTAAGCCGCCAAGAAGCGATCTATTTGCAGCATTGACAATTGCATCAATTGTTAATTTGGTAATATCACCCTGAACGATTTTGAGATTTTCCATGAATTTAGCCTCTTTTTATTCTATTCTAAACCTAAAGCTATTTTTGCCCAAACAAAAATGCGATCACATTGTGGTCGCATTTTATGCGTTAAACTTCATTTTCTTTAATGTTTTTCAGTTAAAAGTAAGACTTGGTATGGTTTTCTTGGAAGATGAAATTTTTCTTTTTTAGTAATTTCAGCCGCAAAATCTTGTGTTGTTTCCGTCCAAGCGTTAATTAGTTTGGCAGTATATTTCTTGTTTTCAGGTAAAAAGTCCAAGATAACAAATTCAGACCCATTGTCGCCAAAATAAACCAACCATTTATCTTCTTTAGGATTTGAGCCTACTGCATAATCCCAGTGAGGACCGGATGTAGCTTGAGGCTTTACCCAGCTAAAACCGTTATCTTGGAGCAAGTCATTTAAGAAATTAATTTTCTTTTGACTTTCTCCGTATAACTTACCTCCATGTGCCCACCAGATCGGTCGGTCAGTATTAGGCTTGTCAATGTATGTTTCGCCGTGTGTACAACCTCCACCACGCAAGATGACCCGCCAGAAGCTGTCCATCATTCCTTGAGCCGTATTATCACCCCAGCCAAATTCAATATTGCCTTCATAGCGGCATTCATCAACCACTACCGGCTTTTGGTATTCAGCAATCCATTTAGGCACCATGAATAAATTATCAGTTTGGATACTTAAGTGCGTGATCCACGGCTTAGTATGATCATACCAATTTTTAATTGTGTCTTTATGCTGAGGGGGATCATAAAAGTTATGGATTGATTCCAAGTGGTTAGACGGATCTTTTTCATGCACATACTGTCCGATTACATCCCAATCTTTTAGCGGAATTTGTCCACACATATCCATTAAATCGTACTCATTGGCTAAAGACCACCAAACATTCTTATACGATGCCAAACGGGCAACTATATATTTTACATATTCTAAGTTATTCTTCAGCCCCATACGGGCAAAGCCCCAGCGGTCATAGGGGCTGAATAAAATCAGATCAGCTTCGATTCCCAGCTCATCCAGCTTGTCAATATTATTCTCCAGGTTTTGGAAGTACTGGGGCACTGGACGGGTAAAATCAAAGCCAGTATTGGCACCATCAAAGACCCAATCAGTTCCTCCGCGCTTAACATTAGGTTGACCTGCGAAAGGATAAATTTCCGGTTCATTATTGTTATAGTCATAGCTTTTTGGAAAAACCAGCATTCTAATTTTATTGAAACTATTCTCCTTTAAAGTTTGAATAGTCTGCTTTTGGATATTTGCTGGTTGAACAGTCCAAGCATAAGCTGTAGTGCCAAACGGAATAAAACCTGTGCCGTCCGCATAGGCGAAATGAGTTTTACCGGCAACCCGAACCGGACCATGATTATTGCCTTCAGCGTTTGCAACTGTAAAATGAACCTCTTTTTTATCAAGAGCAGGTATATTAGAAGCTGTAGTCAAGGTATATTCGCCCACTTGTTCCGGCATATACCTAATCTTGTAAATACCATTGCCATCATAAAAACCGTCAACGGTGACAAAATGATTGTTATGGTTGATCGTTCCAGTCAAGTTGACATCTCTAAACGGATTACCATTTTTTGGTCCATCTAGGGATAATTCATATCTGTGCCATTTTTTAATTGTCGTCATTTTAAATAACTCCCCTCTTTAAGCTACGCCACATTTCTAGCTTTATTACTGCCTTTACTTCTAAGAATTGCCATTATTACAAAAACAACTGCTATTAGGCCCAATATACCTGCACTGATCTTCATTTGATCAACTGCCGTACTTAAGCCTGTTATTTTGCATAAGCTTGAAATAACATAAGGAGAGGCAAATGCACCTAAATTATTGCAGACTTGCGCAATTGAAATAATCATATTACTGATTGAGCCGTCAACTTCTCCCAAGATTGTGTCATAAACATAAGGGATAATTAAGTTGGCAATCATCATTAATAGTAAACCGATAAAGAAAATAGCCATGTTGCCTGCTTTTGAGCAAACAATAAAGCCAACCGCACCGCAGGCAACTGCTACTGCCGGGGTAAAGTGCTTTAACATCTTAAAGATTTTCGAATATGCCATAGAAATCACTGCGCCAATTAGGCCCGCGATTGCGATTTCTGTAGAAAGTGCACCCTGATTGGCAAGATGATTCTGTTCAATAACTAAAGCCGAAGCTGTAGCTTCAACCATAAAAGCTGAAAAGAATAGAAACAGCATCAAAAAGGCAACATATATTAAACCGGGTATTTTAACGTGCTTTTTCGTTTGGGTATTATTCGCTGCAGCACTTTGCCCTTCAACAGTCGTTTCCTGCTCCATTTTTGGTGTGTAACCCATCATAAAGAGAACTAAGAAAGGAATTATAATTAAAAAGTACAAGAAGGTTGCTTGCCATTTGATTCCCAAAAGCAAGCCGGAAACAAAGGTCATCGAGCTGTTACCCAGAGTCCCCATAGCTCCTTGAATACCAATTAAAGTCTTCTGTTCTTCACCACTAAAGCAGTCACCAATTAAAGAAACGGCAAGGGATGTAAACAGCCCTATACCTGCTCCAACCAACAAACGGCTAATCACAATAATAGTAAAATTATTAACAAAAAACGGAATAATACCACCAATTACAGCTACAATCATGCCTATGATTACGGTATTTCTTTTACCAAACCACTTAATGACAGCATTGCTGAACAAGATGAACAACATGATTGTGAATGATGGAATAGTAAATAATGCCTGCACCGAAGTCACAGATTCATGGGGAAAAGATTTGGCAATTAGAGGTATCGCCGCCAGGTTAGAACCAGCAACCTGCAAAAAAAGTGAGATCCCCAAAATTCCTACTTTGAGTTTCCAGTTACCCTTATTTTTCTCCCGCAAATTTTCAACGTTCATAATTAAAACTCCTTTCTAAAGTATTAGGTTTAACGTTGATTTACATTTTTATATTATCTTGTAACCGGTTACAAAGCAATAGCGATTTACTTAACTATGACTAAAATAGGATAAATTAATTTATGAGTTATAATAAAAATGTAACCCATTACAGTAATTAAAAAAGGATCAATCATGTCTACTATTAAAGATGTGGCTAAATTAGCCGGAGTTTCTGTAGCTACTGTTTCTCGAATTATTAATGATTCGCCTAACGTCAGCCCTGCTACTAGAAAAAAAGTCGAACGAGTTATCAAAGAAATAAATTATCAGCCTAATCAAGTAGCACGAACTTTATACCAAAAAAAATCGCGGATGATTGGCATCATCATCCCCGACCTAAACAACCGTTTTTATGCCCAAATTATTGACGGCATTCAATCTATTCTCCAAAAAAAAGGCTATTCTGCGCTAATTTCTTTTAGCGCCAATTCAAATAAAAAAAACTATTTGAATTTTATTAACGAGTTCCAAAAAAATAATATTGACGGCATTATCACTGCCGCTTTTGATATGCCAGCTAATTTAAACTTGGCAACACCTCTTGTAATGTATGATAGCGCTAATATTGATGATAATGTTGCCCGCATAGTTTCAGACAATATCAAAGGTGGCAAAGACTGTATTTCTCTATTGCAAAATCAGGCAACTAGGGTAATGATTCAGCATTGGCCGCTGAGATTGCCAACAGTAAGGGAAAGAGTAGAGTCACTAGTTAACGAGCTAAACAAGCTTAATATTCCCTACATGCTTAAAAAGGTTTCCGAAACCGATCCTGAGAAAGCTGCGCAAGAAGTCTTAAAGAAAAGCAATCGTTTTGACGCTGTAATTGCAGTTAATGATATCTATGCTGCGGAAATTATTAAGGAAGCTCAACGGCGTAATCTTAAAATCCCAGCTGATTTTCAACTTATAGGCTATGACAATAACGTGCTATGCGAATATACTACGCCTACAATTTCTACAATTGACCAACAGCCTAAATTGATTGGTCAAACTGCAGCAAGGCGATTATTAGATTTAATCAATGGAAAGAAATCTAGTCAAAATAGTATTATTAACGTCATTCCTATTAAGAGAAATTCGACATATTAAATAAAATAGGAGCTTAAAGTCTAATTTTAAGCTCCTATTCATTTTTATTAATAATCTATCAACAATTGGTTTTATTATTTGTTGTAAACTTGCTTCTTAAATGAAGCTACATTATTCTTAGTAATAATCTTGACTGCTACCTTGTCGTTCTTAGGAACCTTCTTATTCTGGTAGTGATCGTAAACCTTTTGGACAGATTCTTGACCTATCTTATTCCATTGCTGACCAACAGTAGCCGTAATTTGACCCTTTTGAATTAAATTCAAGCTGGCAAGAGTACCATCAAAACCAATGATAGTTATTTTCTTGTTGGCTGCTTTAACAGCTCGAGCTGCACCAACTGCTTCTTCGTCGTTTTGGGCAAAAATACCTTTAATATCGCTATGAGCTTGTAAAATGTTTTCGGTAACGGTCAGGGCCTTGGCACGGTCAAACTGAGCGGTCTGCTTAGTCACAATATTTAATTTCTTATCACCAATACTATCAAAACCTTTACCACGTTCACGTGTGGCGGAAGCTCCAGGAATTCCTTGAATTTCAGCAATTTTAGCATTTTCGCCTAATTTTTCAATTAACCAATTAGCAGCTTTTTTACCTCCGGCAATATTGTCAGAAGCAACTGTTGAAACTACTTTACCGGAGTCAGCACTACGGTCAACACAGATTACAGGAATTTTAGCATCATTAGCTTTTTTAACTACTGTAGAAATAGCTGAAGAATCACAAGGGTTGATAATTAAGGCATCTACCTTTTGTGTGATTAAATCTTCAACGTCGTTATTTTGCTTTGAAGTATCATTATTTGCGTCATCGATGATGACTTTTGAACCATGCTTTTTAGCGTAGTCACTAATAACATTCTTTAAATTAACAAATGCGGGGTTAGTCAATGTTGAGATAGACACACCAATTTTCAAATCTTTTGGTGCCTTCTTTTCTACTTTAGAAGACGAACCCGAACTGTTGCTTAAGCCTGTGGAACCACAGCCCGCAAGAATTCCCCCTGCTAAAAGCAAGACAGAAGCTGCAGTAGCAATTTTCATCAATCGTTTGGAAAAATTTTTAATATTCATCATTATTTCTCCTCTAAAAATAATTTTATTCCCTGTTCTTTTGTGTTTGGGAATCAATCATAACCGCAATTAAAATTACGACACCTTTAACAATTTGTTGATAGAAACTATTAATCCCGAGTAAATTCATACCATTGCTTAAAGAAGCAATTAACAAAGCACCCACGAGAGTCCCTGCCATTCTTCCTTTACCGCCCATCAGGCTGGCACCACCAATAACAGTGGAAGCAATAGCGTCCATTTCATAAGACATACCTGCATCGGGCTGTGCTGAACCTAATCTTGAAGTTAGTATAAAGCCAGCCAAAGCCGCAAATAAACCAGAAATCGTGTAGATAATAATCAATAATTTCTTAGTTTTAACACCGGCCACAAACGCAGCTTTTTCATTGCCGCCTAACGCGAAGGTCTTACGACCAAAAGCCGTTTTATGAAGTAGAACGTAGCAAATAATAAATGCAATCAGAGTAATAATTACTGGAAATGGAATACCAAATAAATAGCCTTGCCCTACAAATTGGAAGAAATAGCTGGTATTCATTTTACCGCCAGTAATAGGATTGCCACCTGTGAAGACATATGTGGCACCGCGCCAAATAGTCATAGTAGCCAAGGTGGCAATAAAGGGGGTAACTTTGCCCCAGGTGATGAATACACCATTGAGTGCCCCCAATAAAGCTCCGATTGCAAGGCCAATTAATGCGGCAAGCCAAGCAGGTGTGCCACCTAAAATCAAGCTGGCACTGATAGCTCCTGTGAAAGCCAAAATAGAACCGACAGATAAATCAATACCGGAAGTAAGAATAACAAATGTCATCCCAAAGGCGATTAGAGCGTTGACCGATGCTTGACGAAGCAAATTTAATAAGTTATTTGGCGCAATAAATTGTGGGTTTAAAACTGTAATAATAATTACTAAAATTATTAAAGCCACGAGCGCCATGTATTTCGTAAAATCAAATTTCTTTTTTGTTGTTTTTGCCTTGTCCATTCTACTTTCCTCCTGTAGCTAATTTCATCACTTGTTCTTGAGTTGCACCTTGGGCATTAATGACGCCCATTTGTTTACCTTCATACAGCACTTCAATACGATCACTCATACTAAGAACTTCAGGCAGGTCACTAGAAATCATTATGATGGCTACGTGTCTGTCGGTTAACTGATTCATCAGTTCATAAATTTCTTTCTTGGCACCTACGTCAACTCCACGAGTTGGTTCATCCAAAATTAAAATCTTGGAGCCGCTGCCAACCCATTTAGCTAAAACAACCTTTTGCTGGTTACCGCCTGACAAGCTGCCGGCCGTTACTTGCGCATTATTAGCCTTCACTGTTAGCCGCTTAATCAGCATGTCAGCAAATTTGTCTTCTGCTTTTTTGTCAATAATGCCATGCTTACGGAAAGTATCAATACTTGGCAGGGCAATATTATCTTCTAAAGATTGTTCAGTAATCAGACCCTCATTTTTTCTATCTTCAGTTAAAAAGCCAATGCCCTTTTTAATGGAGACGCTGGGACTGGTTAATTTTGTTTCCTTGCCAGCGACATAGATTTTACCGGAGCTTAATTTGTCAATTCCAAATAAGGCTCTCATGGTTTCCGTTCTGCCAGCTCCCATCAAGCCGGAAAATCCTAAAATTTCTCCTTCGTGGACTTCAAAACTGATATCGTGAAACTTCTTGCCTGATAAATGTTCAGCTTTTAATGCCACTTCTCCCAAATGCGGGTGGCGGCCAGGATAATAGTCGCCAATGTCACGCCCTACCATGTCGTGAACGATTTGATTTTCGGCAACGTCTTTGGTCTGATAAGTGTTAACTGATAAGCCATCACGCATAACTGTTACCCGGTCACATATTTGCCAGAGTTCTTCCATTCTGTGCGATATGTAAATAAAGCCGACGCTATTAGACCTTAATTCTCTAATAGTTTTGAATAAAATAGCAGTTTCATTCTCAGTCAGTGCGGCAGTAGGCTCGTCCATAATAATTATTTTGGCGTTAATCATCAGAGACTTAGCTATTTCCACCATTTGCTGCTGACCTACAGTCAAGTCGCCCATTTTACTGTCAACATCAATGTCTGAACCTAAATTCACCAAATACTGCCGGGCTTCTTTTCTCATTTTCTTTTGATCAACTAGGCCCAGCTTAGTTTTAATTTCTTTATTCAAAAACATATTATCGACAACGCTCATTTCGGCAAAGTTATTCATTTCTTGGTGAATAAAACTAATGCCATGATGTTCCGCGTCTAATGCGCTGGCGTAGGTAGTGTCGTGGTCATCAACTTTAATTGAGCCCGCGTCTTTTTTTAGTAAGCCAGTTAAAATATTCATTAAAGTAGACTTGCCGGCGCCGTTTTCGCCCATTAACGCATGGACTTCGCCAGAATGAACGTCAAAATCCACACCCCGTAAAACTTTATTGGTTCCAAAAGATTTTTCAATCCCTTTCATTTCAATTTTCATGAAAAGGCTCACCTCCTAAAAAATCACACCACTTTCGAGAATTACGTTTGAGAAAGGCGTCTCTTCTCCTGTTCGAATAAAAGCTTTTGCCCTGCGTAAATCCTGCTTTAATTCACTGTGAGGAATAAACTCAATTTCAACGTTTGGCAAAATTGCTTTAATGTTTTCTAACTGCTGTGGGTTCTGTTTCTTAATTTCCTCAGCAACATAAACTTTTTGCACAGCCAATTCTTTAAGAACTTCTTTTAAAACTTGCGTAAATGAGGGGAGGTTGGCAGAAACTGCCAAATCAATTTTTTCTGTTTCTGGCGGTACGGGCGTACCCGCATCACCAATTCCTAGCCAATCCATGTGCCCCATATCAGCCACGACACGAGAGATATTAGAATTTAAAATACCTGTTTTCTTCATATTAATCTTCCTTTCCGTACACCTGCTCAACCTTTTCTCTGGTAGGAATTGAAGGTTGCGCACCCATAACTTCAATGGTGATTGATGAAGCTTTTTGACCATAATCAATCGCTTCAAAAATATTTGAAAAATCTGGTTTTAATATGGATGCCATTGCACCAACGAAAGTATCTCCGGCTCCCGTAGTATCTACTACATGGACTTTGTGTGCAGGAACTAATTGGCTGATAGAGCCAATCGAACAGTGTACTCCGCGCGAACCTAAAGTAATTAATGTTACTTTTACTCCTTTTTTCTTAAAGTACATGTCTGTTTCGTGCATTGCATTTTGGTCTTTGACTTTGATGCCTGTAATAAAGGCACTTTCTGTTTCGTTAGGAGTAATAATGTCCGTTAATTCCAATAGTTCATCACTAATTTTTGCAGCTGGAGCAGGATTTAAAATAGTTATCACGTCATGTTTTTTAGCAATCTTAAAAGCCTCAAGAGTTGCTTTAATTGGCGTTTCAAACTGCGCAATAATGTACTGAGACTTTGCAATCACATCTTCTGCTTTAACTATCTGTTTATGACTAATTAAACTGTTAGCTCCGGCATAAACCAAAATACTGTTTTGTCCATTCTTATCAAGCAAAATTGTAGCCGCACCTGTTTGCTCGTTTTCTTTAACTTCGACGTTAGCTAAATCAATGTCTTCCTTGCCCATTGTTTCCAGCATAAATTTTCCTGCAGTATCGTTGCCTACTGCGCCGATAAAATGAACAGTAGCACCGCTACGCTGTGCAGCCACTGCTTGATTAGCTCCTTTCCCGCCACCAGCATACGTTTTCTTATTTACTTGGAGCGTTTCACCAGGTAACGGGATATGAGTAACATGATAAGTAGTATCTAAATTGATACTGCCAAGAACCGAGATATTAATACTCATGTTTTCCCCCTCTCACTAAAAACAAGTATTAAGCTTTATCTGACTTAAGGCTTTAATATACAGAGCCTTACACAAATTTCATTATCCCAGTTAATGCAATCGCTTTCAATAGCAGTTGATAATAAAATTTTATTTTAGTTTTGGTTTAGTTGCCGTTAGAGCACAAAAAAAGCAAGAATATGGGAATATTCTTGCCTTAACAATTACTAACTTTAAAAAGTAATTTTTATTTATCAGTTAAAATCGATTCATAGTCGCCGTACCAATATGCTGCAACTTTATCTTTAATCGGGTCAAAATAATCTGGTTCAACGTTAATGTACTTTCCTGCTTCAGCAAGAATTGGCACAACGTCGGCACGGACGCCAGCCATGTGATGAATATAAGGCCCATAGACATATTTTGCTTCAAAACGGTTTAGATCATTAAATTCAAACCAAGCATAAGTTCCTTGTTCATACGGACCCGCACAAGTTTTAGCATTGCCCAGCAGCATAGAATACTTGCCGTGGTCACCGTCAAAACGAACTAAAGTATAAGTGCCGTCTTTAGCCTGAAAAGCAGCAGAACCGGGATAATCAAATACAAAGTGCGATGGTGGCAAAACCGGACGGTTTTTAGCCGTTTGGAAAGCAAATGTACCCAGATGCTGCAACAATTCGCCGTTTTCGTTTTCAGGATGGCGGCAGTTGACATCAGCAAATAACGCTCTTTCATCCCCAAGTGTAGCAGATTCTGCCAAGACTTCTGAAATTGCCCCGTTAATATCAGTCTCGCAAGTTACCGGCAGTCCTTCTGTTTGGAGCAAAGCCTCAGAAGCATACGGCAAAATTCCGATTTCACGCTGCAGCTCCGTCCAGCATTGAATAGTGCCACAGTTGCAGTCATATTGTTTCATTTTATCTTGCATAGCCAATTTCAAGGCAGCGACTTTAGTAAAATCATCTTCCTTAATTTTAATATCTGCCCATTTTCTAAAAGTATCTTTAGTCTCTGAAATGCGCGGATCGTTTTTCTTAATTAAATCATTCATATATGAAGTAAGCTCACCTAAAGGGATTGGTGAAAGTTGAATACCGAATTTTTCCAATAATTCGCCTTCATTGACAATAACTGACCAGAAATCAAAGGGACGAGGACCTATCTGCAAAACACGGGTATTCCTAAAAGTTTTAACAACATTGCATACCTTCACAAAATCAATTACTCCGCGGCTGAATGACGGATCAGCAATATCGCTATTTCTAATATAGGTAAAAGGAACATTAAAGTGACGCAGAACTTTACCAATAGCAAATAGACCACATTGCGTATCGCGCCTCCTTGAACCGTCGGGAGCCGGTGCCTCGTCTTTTGGCCCCCACAAAAGAACAGGTACGTTGAATTTAGCTGCCAGACGTGCAACTTCATACTCGGTACCAAAATTTTCGTTTGCAATAAACAAACCATCAATAGCCGCCGCTTTAAATTTCTGGGTTATTTTTTCGAGTCCGTCATCATCATAAAGAAGTCCATCATCATTAACTTCTTTAATATCAACGTAGTTAATTCCCAATTCATCTAATTTTTTACGGGTTTTATCTGCAAATTCAATCGCTGCTGTTGCTGAGAAAATGTTTCTTCTAGTTGGTACAAAGCCAATTTTTATTTTTTGTAAACTTTTATTATTAACCATTAAAAAAAGAGCCTCCTAATTGTTTATTTTTGTATTCGCTTCCAAAGCAAAATATAAACTAAACTAGAAGACCATTCAATACTGTTTTTACTTAATTAGACTAAACTATTTTTATAATGATTCCCTTTTAACCAATTTGGTTGAGATAAAGCACTTTTGGGGCAGCCAATTGTGGTCAGCAGCTTTGTTTTGTAATTGATTAATTGCTTGGCTGACAATCTGCGTTATCGGGACGTGAATCGTTGTTAATTCCGGCGTAACCATCGTGTCTTCAAAAATATCATCAAAGCCCATGATTGCAATGTCCTGAGGAACTCTAATTTTTTCTTTGGTAAATTCTTTGACCAAACGCAGAGCCATATAATCATTTTCACAAAAAAGTACTTCAGGAAAAACTTTGCTCAAATGAATAAATTGCGGCAAGGCTCCTCTAAGTTCAGTAGGATTTAAGCTAAAAATAAATTCCGGCGGAATTTCAATGTTTTTCTCTTTTAGGGCCTGGGTAAAGCCTGCCCGTCTTTGCGCAAAATTGGGAATACTATGGTTAGAAGCAACATAGCCTATTTTCCGATAGCCTTTAGCCAAAATATATTTACCTGCTAAATATGCCCCTTGAAAATTATCAATTGAGATAAAATCGGCATTTACATCTTTAAAATACGTATCAATAAAGATCACATTTTTTAGTTTTTGATTTATTAACTTAACTTGCTTTTTATTCAGATCGGTTGCCAGCACAATTGAAGCCTTAGACTGCAGCAATGCTGTATTTTCATTCAGATTATCTTGCAAGTGATTGATATCCAGTTGCACAATTTGGACTTGTCCGCCAAAACCGCCAATATTTTGCGTTAAGTTAGATATTAAGGTGTCAAAAAAGGGCAGGCTGGCATAGCTCCGATTCATCATTCCAGCTCGATCGCGAATAATAATCAGACTGATACTGGCTAATTTGCGAACCCCGCCTTTTTTATGTTTGCGTAGCGGTTCATAACCTTGATCTTTAATAACCTTAAAAATCTTTTTTCTGGTTTTTTCGCTTACGCCCGGCTTGCCATTTAGAGCAAAAGAAACTGCGGCTTTAGAAACGCCCGCTATCTTTGCAATATCACTCATTTTTAGGTTCAAAAAATCATCTCTTCAATATTATTGTTTACTAATATAAGCTAAACTAACTAATCAATATAACTAAACTAGTTATAAGCATGATACTCTATCAGTGTAAGCAATTACAAGTAATTATTTTTGATAATGAGGTGTTTTCATGAATATTCTTGAATTAAAAAAGAAGGCTGTTGCACTAAGAAAAAGAACGTGGCAGCTAATCTATAATCACCAAAACGGTCACACCGGTTCTGACTTATCCTGTGCTGATATCTTAGTTGCTTTATACTATGCGGTTATGAACCAAAATGCAGAAAACATTGGTCAAAAAGATATTGACACGTATATTCAAAGTAAGGGTCATGCTGTTGAAATCTGGTACGAAATTTTAGCTGATAAAGGTTATATAGATCGCGCTGACCTTGAAAAAAGGTACTCTACTTTTAACAGTCCCTATATTGGCCATCCAACTACTGAAGTCAAAGGCATGGAATTTCATACGGGCTCACTGGGTCATGGGCTAGGTTTAGGCGTTGGTGTCGCTCTTGCAGCTAAGATGAAGCAGTTACGCAAACACATTTACGTTTTAATGGGTGACGGTGAACAAGCTGAAGGATCAATTTGGGAAGCCGCAATGGCAGCTGGTAATTATAACTTAGACAATCTCACGGCCATTATTGACCACAATGACCTGCAAATTTCCGGCACTACCGATTCAGTGATGCGCTCAAACCCGCTAAGCACCAAATACCGTGCATTCAACTGGGATGTTTTGGAAGTTAATGGCAATAATATGGGCGATGTGGTTAATATTTTAACTAAGCCAAATGACACCAACAAGCCACGCCTGATTATTGCTAATACGGTCAAGGGCAAAGGTATTTCAGCAGCCGAAAACAGAGCGGATTGGCACCATAAAATTCCTACTGCAACTGAATACCAAGCAGGATTACAGGAATTAGATGCACAAATGGAGGCGTTAAATAATGAATAAGGTGGATGAAAAATTAACTGCAAATGCAGTCATTGCAAAAACGCTCGACGAGGCAACTACTAGCGATCCAGATTTAATAGTGGTCACATGCGATTCTCGGGGATCGGCAGGACTAGTTCCTTTCACTAACGCACATCCCGACAGAACCATAGAAATGGGCATAGCTGAACAAAATGCCGTAACTGTAGCCGCAGGTATGGCTCATGAAGGTATGCATCCCTATGTCTTTTCTCCAGCTTCATTTCTGGCCATGCGAGCAATTGAACAAGTCAAAGTCGATGTAGCATTTAACCACAATAACGTTAAACTCATTGGTATTTCTGGCGGTAATTCATACACTTGGCTGGGCAATACCCACCATTCACTTAACGATGTGGCAATTACGCGGGCAATTCCCGACCTCGAAGTCTACCAGCCATGCGATAAATACCAAATCAAAGCACTATTCAAATATCTGCTTAAGTCAGATAAGCCTGCTTATGTGCGCATTGGTAAACGTAAGCTGGACAATGTTTACCACAAAGATTTCCATTTCACTCCCGGCAAGGCCAAAGTAATCCTTCCCGGTAAAGACGTTTGCTTAATCTCTACTGGCGAGACATTATACTTTGCCCTTCAAGCCGCTAAAGAACTGGTTAAAGACGGCATACAAGCTGCTGTGGTTGATCTTGCTTCAATCAAGCCGCTTGATACCGAAATGATTGCCGCCTTAGCACAAAAATTTAATTACTTAGTAACTATAGAAGAACATGACGTTATTAACGGCATCGGTGCCGCCATAGCATGTGAAGTGGCACAGTACGGTCATGCCAAACTTAAAATTTTAGGCTTTCCAGACGAACCGGCAATTCAAGGAACACAAGACGAAGTCTTTCGTTATTATGGACTTGACACCGCCGGCATCAAGAAGTCTGTCAAAAGTTTTTTGTCTGAATAGAGGCTGGTAATTTATGCCTGAAAAATATGTTTTAACAATCGATCAGAGTACACAGGGTACAAAAGTTCTTCTGATTGATCAAAATAACCAGATTTTTTGGAAAACCAGCTTATCTCATAAACAAATAGTCAGCAAGAACGGATGGATTAGCCACGATTTAAGTGAAATTAAGACTAATTTAAAAAAGCTCTTTGAAGCTGCCCTTATGCAGGTCAAACCTGACCAACTGACAGCCTTAGCAATCACAAATCAACGTGAATCTGCAGCTGCCTGGTCGAAAAAAACAGGTGCGCCCCTTTGTAACACCATAGTTTGGCAGGACAATCGTGCTGAGAAACTGATCAAATCTATCTCTTATCCAAAATTAGCAGAAACAGTCAAAACAAAAACTGGCTTGGCGCTCTCGCCCTACTTTACCGGAGCTAAATGGGGCTGGATGCTGCTTCATGAGCCCAAAGTAATTCAAGCCCAGGAAAAAGACGATCTCTGCTTAGGGACTATGGACAGTTGGTTAATTTACCAGTTGACTAATAAAAAGAGTTTTAAAACAGAACCTTCAAATGCCTGCCGGACCCAGTTAATGAACATCCATACGGGAAAATGGGATCAAGAGTTAGGAGCTATTTTTGGTATCGCAATTGAAAGCCTGCCTGAAATCGTTGACTCTAATTCCCACTTTGGTAATACGAATTTATTCGGATTGCTTAACCACTCTATCCCGATCATGAGTGTTCTGGGTGACTCACAAGCTGCGTTATATGCTCATGGCTGTTTTAATGCAGGAGATTTCAAAGTTACCTTTGGGACAGGTTCTTCCGTGATGCTCAATATTGGCAGCAATCTGCCGCGAAGTATTCAAAATAAGCTTAATACTTCGATTGCCTGGTCTTTAAATGGGCAAATTTCCTATGTGCTTGAAGGTAATATTAATTACGCTGGCGCCTGCATTACTTGGCTAAAGGATAACTTAAAGCTGATTAGTTCGCCTAAAGAAACCAGTAATTTAGCATTGGCAGCTAATCGCAACGATCACACCTGTTTAATCCCGGCCTTTGCGGGTCTAGGCGCCCCCTACTGGCAGCCGAATATGAAAGCAGCTTTTGTCGGAATGACGACTATCACTGGTAAAAACGAACTGGTAAAAGCGACGTTAGATTCATTAGTTTACCAAATAAGCGACACCATTAGTGAACTGAAAAAATTATTTCCGCAAATTAACTGGGAGCTTAACGTTGATGGCGGGATGATTCAAAATCAATATTTAATGCAATATTTAAGCGATATTAGCCAAATGCAAGTTAAACTTGCTGCTGTTTCAGAATTGAGTGCCTTAGGAACAGCTATGAATGCTATGAGCCATAATAATAAAATAGCCGCAGTTAAGGTTTATTCACCTAAAATGAAGTTTTCACAAGCACAACTATACCGCAAAGACTGGGAAAATTGGCTTAATATCCTTTCAACAAAGCAAAGCGTATTATAAAAAGAGTGCATTTTTGCTAATTTAATTAAGACAATTACAAATCTTATTATGAAAACGTTAAGATAGTTGGCACACATGCAATGCAATTGTCGTATACTAAAAAGAGATAGGTTCAGTAAATCATTAGTTTAATTAGTAATTCTGAATCAATATTCTTACTCGGAGTTATTTTAACGATGCGCAATGATATCTTTATTTATGTCTATGACGTTATTTTTATACTTCTTTTTATGAGCGTAGTTTGTAACTGCGCCGTTGTTTATAACTTATCAAAAAAGAAGCTCTTTTTACTGTTGAAATGGCTATTTATCTCTTTTATTTTTGAAAGTACTTTTGAAACAGGCTATGAGTTTGTTACCCGCAGCATTATTGCTGTTGGCAGTCGAAAAATAATCTTAAACTACTGGTACTTGCTGGTGGAATTTACCATTACTTTTGGTGAAAATATTATTACTATCTTCTGTCTTAACGAACTAACTAATATGAATAAAAAGTTACCTGTGATCCCAATAGCCAATATTTTGGCGCTAACTTCTTTAATCCTAGAAGTAATTTTTCTTACTACCCTCAATCCAGCCGATTGGTATATTGCAGGTAAAAGCACTAATCAAATCTGTCAGTTCATTATTTTGCTGCTTTTTTGTCTGCCCTGGAAAAAACTGTCCCAGAACCAGCAAATATTTTATATTTGTTCGTTTATCGCGCTGGGATTGTCTTTAATTGAAATTGGTGCCTTTTCAAAATGGCAAAGACTTATCGATCTCAAATTTCCCTTTTACGAAAATCACGTCAACTTAATTGAAGACGGTTATTATTTTATTTTAGCTATTGTTATTTTATTTATTACAAAACACGAACATGAAGAATACACCCACAGGCAAGTGGAAAATTTGGTGCAACAACGGCTTAGTGAATATACTGTGCAAAAATATGAAAACAAAGATTTATCTTTTCAAAAAGCAGAAGTTCACGAATTCTGTGATCATTATGGCTTGACCAAAAGAGAAGTTGATGTCTTACTGTTAGTTTTGCAAGGTGAAAGCAACCAAGCAATCGCAGATAAACTTTATATTACCGTTGGAACTGTTAAGGCTCACGTCCATAATATCTTAAATAAAATGGAAGTTTCCCGCAGAAGCCAACTGATTAATAAATTTTTGAATTACCATTAGATATTAATTTTATCTTGTAACGCCGCTATAGCGGCTAAATCCAGGTTCATTTTGAAATATGAGCCTGGATTTTTTATGCCCGTTAAGCTTAAGATCTTAGTCCTTGTAGCCTAAAGATATAGAGAAATATATCTTTAGGTTAATGTGAAAATGGTGTTTTTGCGGATAATGAATTGTAGCGCATGTGTTATTAGTCACATGGGTAAATTTAGTGAAAGAGATGGGAATTATGGAAGCAGATTATGTTTTAACAGGAAAAATTTTTACTGCTGCTCAAAAGCATAAATATGTTGAGGCAGTTGCTGTTAAAGACGGTAAATTTGTTTATGTAGGCTCTAAAGACGGAGCGAAATCTTATATTGGTCCTAAGACCGAATATATTGTTAATAACAACGGACTATTTATCCCGGGAATGACAGATAGCCATATGCACTTTTCATCTGGTGCAACTGAAGGAATGTATAAGATTCAGTTAGCTGGTGGTAAAAGTGTCGATGATTACACGAAGATTATCAAAAAATACGTTGATGAACATCCAGATCGTGATTATTACATGGGTACCGGCTGGGAAAATGCTATTATTGCCGAAAGACCCGACAAATCATGGATTGATGCTGCATGCAGCGATAAGCCGGTATTATTGCAATCAGTTGACGGACACTCTTACATTGTTAACAGTAAAGCTCTTGAAAATGCTGGCATCGGCAAAGGCTATGTTTCCAAAGAAAAAGGTGAATTCGTTCTTGATCCTAAGACCAAAGAACCCACTGGCTTAGTCCGCGAATGGGCAATGGGCGATATTTTAAAGACAGTTCCGGATTATACGGTTGAAGAAATTAAAAAAGCCGTTTTATGGCTGCAAGATCGCTTATTATCAATGGGTTTGACTTCAATCTACGAGCCAATTTTGCGTGATGAAACTCGGGCACAACAGGCTCTGGAAGAATTGGACATCGAAGGAAAATTAAAGTTAAAGGTCGTATCAGGCTTCCACATTAGACCTGAGCATGATAGTCCCGACAAATTAGACGATTTTGCTGCTATTCGCGATGCTTACCATGGCAAACATTATAAGTGCAACAACCTGAAGTTTGTCGTTGATGGCGTGGTTGAATCAGCCACGGCTTACTTCTTTGACGACTATGTTCATAAACCGGGATACCGGGGTAACTTCAACTGCACACAAGAGCAATTAAACAACATGATGCGGCGGGCTAAAGAGAAGGGCTTCCAAGTTCACTGCCACGTTATTGGAGATGCCGCAATTGATGCAGCTTTGACCGGAATTGAGTATGCACAAGCCAAAAAGCCTAAAAAAGATTGGCGCCCAACTTTAACTCACCTGCAGGTCATTCGTGAAAGTGACATTGCCAGAATGGCTAAAGACAAAGTCATTGCTGCCTGTGATCCAGCTTGGTTCTTCAAGGACCCAATTTACTTTGACGCTTTGGAAGTTAAGTATTTGGGCTTAGAAAGAGCCTCACGTGAATACAAGTTAAAGTCATTTTGGGATCAAGGCGTTCTGGTATCTGCCGCAACTGATTTTCCAGTGACTAATCCTGATCCAATGGAAACCATCGAAGTTGGCGTTACCAGATGTGCCCCCGGCGATAAGAGTGAAAAGACTGTCTTGGACCCAACTGAAAGAGTCAGTGTCGAACAAATGCTCACCAGTTACACGATTAATGGTGCTTTCCAAAACTTCCGTGAAAAAGAAACGGGTTCAATCGAAGTTGGTAAAGCCGCTGATATGGTTCTACTTGATCAAGACTTATTTACAATTAATCCACATGACATCCACAATACTAAGCCAATCTTCACGATGATTGACGGTAAAATGGTTTACTCGAGAGGAAAGAAGTAACATGGCAGAAGAAAAAACTAACCGATTAGCACGCGATTTTACCTTTTTCGCCCTTTTCATGTTTGGTGTACCCTCCATTTTTCTGCAATTATGGACAGGTATTTATCAAATCTTTGATACGGCCATCGCGACAAATTTCAATAGTACGGCTACTCTATCTGCTATCAATATTATTTACCCAGTGCAGGCGGTAATTGAAGCCATATCATTTTTGATTTCCGGCGGTTCTACTGCCGTATTAGGCAAAATGATGGGTGAAAAACGTGATAAAGAAGCCAACCAGCTGTTTACTTTTATGCTTATTAGCTCAGTTTTAATTACTTTGGTTTGGGTAATTATCGTTACATTAATGGGCAATAACGTCTGGCTCATGCTTGGGGCTGATGCCAAACTGGCTCCTGTATGTGCAACTTATTGGTCAGTACATAAGTATTTTATGATTGTTTATTGTATTCAGCTTGACTTCCAGATGTGGCTATTGGTAGCTGGTAAACCAACTTATTGTATGGTTATCACAATTGCCGGTGGTCTGGTTACTTTAGCAGCCGACTTTCTTTACCAGGCTGTTTGGCACATGGGTACAGCCGGTGCAGCACTTGGCTTTAACACTGGTGTAGCTTTCTCAGCCATCTTGTCATTGGTTGCCGTTATTTCTCACAAAAATTCATTGCACTACGCAGCGCCAAAGGCAACTCCCAGTGAAATTTGGGAATGTTTCAAATTAGGTTTAGCTGACTTTGTCTACAGTGCCGCTACCGCTGTTATGACTGCCGTCTACAATATTCAGGCAATGAAATTTTACGGCGAAAAAGGCGTAGCTGTTGCCGCCATTTACCTCTACGCACAGTTCTTATTCTTAGCACCATTCTTAGGTTATGGCAAAGGCGTTGGTCCTATTTTCAGTTATCTGATTGGTGAAAAGAATTACGTCAAAATTAAAGATATTTTCAAAAAGTACGTCAAAGCCTGCCTCGTTTTATTAATCGTATTCGGAGTTGGCTCATGGTTTATGGCTTATCCGGTACTGCGCATTTACGTATCACCTAACTCACCAGAATTTATCTTGGGTAAGCAAAAATGGCTGCTCTTTGCGACATGCTTTGTTTTTGTGGGTATAAATATTTGTATTCAGGACATGTTAACAGCATTCAATGATACAATGATGCCTTTAGTTATCTCAATTAGCCGGTCATTAGTAATGCCAATTCTTTGTTTAATTGTCTTACCAATGATCTTTGGCGGTAATGGTATTTGGATCGCTTTAACAGTTGCTGAAGCATTTACTGCAATTATATCCGTCTTCTTCTTATTTAAAGCACGTACGAAATATCATTACATGTAAAAATTATTTGTCCAATTTAAGCTTCAAATAAAAAAGTCACACATAATGTGCGGCTTTTTTGCTTGGTCTAAAACTTTACTGGCTATTTTTGCTATTCCAAATACATGCGCTGCAGTTGGGCTAGGTCTTCAGCACTAAAACCCAGAACTTTGGTAAAAAAGGTGGGAAACCCGCCCCAACCGCCACGAACAGTTTCTGTAATACCGCGAATGGCAATACCTTCTCCTTTAGTGACATTCATTTTAGAAACCATTTGGGTAATTTCATCATTACTTGGCAGTTGTCTTGAAACAGCAAAATCATAAAGTTCGTTAGTTAATAAATAATCGCGGGCAATCGTATCATCATCAATACCCAGAGCCATTAAAATCAATGCTGAAACCATACCGGTTCTATCTTTTCCAGCACTACAGTGATAAACTAAAGCCTCATCTGCCGGCAATTCCAGTAGTTCTGCAAAAACGCGCGCAAACATTTCCTGACTATGTGAACTTAATAAAGTTTGCTGGTATATACGCCCAATAAAGTTATTTTGCATATTGGGAATATGATGCAAAAAGCGGTAGACCCGATTATCCTGCCTGTCACTGATGCCATCAGAATATATTGGTAAATCAACGTATTCCACCTCAGGCCAGGGATTATCAGGCGAGGAAGATTTTTCATATTCAGAGCGCAAATCACAATCGACAGTGACCCGCAACTTGGCTAATTTAACCTGATCTTTTGCCGTTAGCGAACTAAGCGAATCCGAACGATAAATTTTATTCCATTTAACTGTTTTGCCAGTCGCATTTTGATAGCCGCCAACATCCCGAAAATTCATTGGGCCGTCTAATGCAACTATGCGATCGTGTGCCAATCTTCTTACCTCCCTATATTTTTATTTGTCATGCGCAAATAGTTGAGTAGCTTTAACTGCTTTCTTCCAGCCATGATAGAGATTTTCTCTTTCACTCTGTGACATTTGCGGAGCAAAGGTTTTACCTATAACAAAAATATCCTTTAATTCCTCAACGTTTTGCCAATAACCAACAGCTAGTCCAGCTAAGAAAGCTGCACCCATTGAGGTTGTTTCCAATACTTGAGCACGTTCTATTTTGATTCCTAAAATATCAGATTGAAATTGCAACAGATAATCGTTATTTGATGCGCCACCGTCAACGCGTAAAGCAGGAATTGTAATGCCCGAATCTTCTTGCATTGTGTCAACTACATCACGTGTTTGATAAGCCAGCGATTGCAACGTCGCCTTGATAAAATCGTAGTTATTTGTTCCCCGTGTGATGCCAAAAACGGCGCCACGTGCTTCCGAATCCCAGTATGGTGCGCCCAAGCCGGTAAATGCCGGAACAACATAAACCTCGTTTTCAGACTTTGACTGCTTGGCCGCTTTTTCTGAATCTGCAGCTATCTTGATCATTTTCATGGAGTCACGCAGCCACTGGATCGCACTGCCGGAAACAAAAATAGAGCCCTCTAAAGCATAAGAAATTTCACCATTTAGACCATAAGCAATAGTTGTCAACAGATTATTATCCGATTCTGTCGGTTCATTTCCCGTGTTCATCACAATAAATGAACCAGTGCCATAAGTATTCTTTACCATACCCTTCTTCAAGGCCAGCTGACCAAATAAGGCTGCCTGCTGATCCCCAGCAATGCCGGCTATTGGCACTTTGCCCCCGAAAAAAGTATAGGACTTAGTATAACCGTATATTTCAGAATTAGACTTTACTTCCGGTAGCATTGCTTGAGGGATATTGAGCAGCTTTAAGATGTCATCATCCCATTTTAGATCATGAATATTAAAAAGCATGGTTCTGGAAGCATTAGTATAATCGGTCACATGGACTTCGCCATTGGTCAAATTCCATAAGAGCCAACTATCAATGGTGCCAAAAAGCAATTCACCTTTTTCGGCCCTTTCTTGTGCTCCTGCAACATGATCTAAAAGCCAGCGAATTTTGGTTGCACTAAAGTACGGATCAATAATCAGCCCTGTTTTCTGATGGATCAGGTCACTAAAACCGTCATTTTTTAATTTTTCAGCTAACGCGGTAGTTTGACGCGACTGCCAAACAATTGCGTTATAAATAGGCTTGCCGGTTTTTTTATCCCAAATAACTGTGGTTTCACGCTGATTAGTAATACCAATAGCCGCTATCTGCTCTGGTCGCACACCAGAATTAATCATGGCATTAGCAATAGTACTTTGTACTGCATGCCAAATTTCTTCGGCGTTGTGCTCTACCCAACCGGGCTGGGGAAAATACTGGGGGAATTCTTTTTGTGAAGACGCTATTTTTTGACCTTGATGATCAATGATCATTGCTCTGGTTGAAGTAGTCCCTTCATCAATTGCCATAATATATTTTTTTACCATACGTATCCTCTCCAAAAGAAAGCGATTTAAGTTAATTTTACTACCCAGCAGTGCTTTTACAAGAAATAATTATAACATTATAGTTATTTTAAGTTATACTGGTTACATAGAGCTTTTATTAAAATGAGGATACATAATAATGAGAAAAGAAATTATTGCTTTAACAATTGCCGGCAACGATAGCGATGGCAGCGCTGGTATGACTGCTGACCTGCATTCATTTTATGCCCGCCAAGTATATGGTATGGGCCTTTTAACAGCTGCTGTAGCTGGAAACACTACTGGAATTTATGCTCAAGAAGTCATGCCTATTTCTTTTATTCAAAAGCAATTTGACGTTTTAAATGATGATTTTAAAATTAGTGCGCTTAAAACCGGTATGCTGGCTAACAAGGAAGTCATTGCCTGTGTCGCTGCTAATTTGCGCAAATACGATATGGGTAAAATCGTGCTTGATCCGGTGATAATGACCAAACATGGTGACACCCTGCTTGATGACGACGCCTATAATGCCTTTCTTGAGGAGTTAATGCCGCTTGCCGACATTATCACACCTAACTTTTACGAGCAGCAAAAACTGACTGGTTTAAATTTGGATAGCAAGGATGAAATTTATGCAGGCGCTAAAAAGCTGCACAATATGGGTGCCAAAAATGTATTGATGAAAGGCCGCCACGACAACTCCAGCCAGTCGCAAGTAACTGACATATTACTTACGGCAGACGGCAAATTCCATGAATTTTCCAAGCCTTTTATCAACACAGACAGAATTAACGGCACTGGTGATACCCTCTCTGCTGTGATTGCTGCTGAATTAGCCAAGGGGCAGACCATTATTGACAGTGTGCAAACTGCTAAGGACTTCACGTACGAAGCTATTGCCCATCCCATTGAAGTTGGCTCAAAATATGGGCCAATTAATCATTTTGCAGCGCAGCAAAATCTTAAATAACTATTCTTTGCCCACTTCTAGCTATTAAGATATACTTTAAACAAGATAATAGAGGTTGGTGCATGATGACGAATAAAACAATCAAAGTTGCATACTTATACGAAGACCTGATGAATACTTATGGTGATTCAGGCGATGTTAAAATTATTAGTTTTTTGCTCAAAAAGCAAAACTATCACACACAAGTTGATAATATTTCTCTTGGCGCCAAGTTTAATGCTTTTGACTATGACTTTATCTTTTTTGGCGGCGGACAAGATTTTGAACAGACGGTTGTTGCCAAAGATTTACCGCGTCATAAGGAAACATTAACCAAGTATATTAATGAAGGCAAACCTATGTTAGGTGTCTGTGGCGGCTATCAGCTCGTAGGCACTTATTACAAAACTAATGCTGGCGTCACAATTAAAGGGTTAGATATTCTACCATTTCATACTGTCTTTAAAGCAGACAAACGCATGATTGGCGATACCCGCTATATGAGTGAATGGGGTGAAGTCAAAGCCTTTGAAAATCATTCAGGACAAACCTATTTTGATGACAAAGACAAGCTGCATCCTCTTGGCGAAATGATTGAAGGCTATGGCAACAATCCCCAAGACCACGTTGAAGGTTTGCGTTACCGCAATTTTATTGGAACATATTCTCATGGCCCAATATTAAAAAACTTAAATGTTGCGAATGCCATAGTCAAAATGATTTTAGAATGGCATAATGAGCGGGTAAATGCCCAATAACAAAAGCTATCCGCAAACTATTTAAAATCAAATATTTAATGTGTGAGTATTGGACTTGTATAGACCAATACTTTTATTATGTATTTAGAAATGCGGATTATTTTTTAACTAACTTAATTTTTATATTTAAATCATGAATGTAATAACAATTTTATTATTCTAACAGTTTTAAAAGAGGTCATAAAAGTGGCAACAGTTAAAGATGTGGCAACATTAGCTGGTGTATCAATAGGCTCGGTTTCAAATTATCTCAACGGTAAACAGCAAAAGAAAGTCACAGCTCAACGCATAAAACAGGCTATGAAAGAATTAGATTACCATCAAAATATTATAGCCAGCGGTTTAAAGAAAAATAAAACCATGTCAATCGGAATTGTCATTAATCAATTAACCGATTATTTTTCCATGTCAATCGTTTCTGCGATTGAAACTTATGTAGAACAATTTGGCTACAGCATCATCGTCTGTGATTATCACGATGATAAAAAACGCCTTGAGCAAAAAATTGATTTTTTAATTAACAGGTCAATAGATGCCCTAGTCGTTTTCCACCAAGATAAAGTGACACCGATGCTCAATAAGATTAGCAAAACGAACATCCCCATTGTCGCAATTGACGCCCCGATTAAAGGGCTTAAATCAGATGCGGTAGTAGTTAATAATTATGAATCTTCAAAGACGGGCATTAATTATCTAATTAAAAAGGGTTACCGCAATATCGGCATCATTACAGGTTCGGTGGATAATTATATTACTCAAAAAAGGCAGCAAGGCTATGAAGACGCCTTATTGCAAAATAATATACCTTTGCGTAAAAAATACATTTGGTCTGGCGATTATACCATCAAATCTGGTTATGACGGATTTAATTATCTCACCAATCAAAATAAGGATTTAGATGCAGTATTTGTTATTAATTATTATATGTCTTTAGGTGCGATCAAAGCTTATTACCAAAAATGGTGTAATAAAAGAGTTAAGTTTTTAGTATACGATCACTTTTTTATTAATGACATTTTTTATCCCGGTATCAGCTCAATTGAACAACCTCTAGATCAAATTGGCAATACTGCTGGCAGGCTATTAATTAACAGATTGACTAAGTCAAACCAAACTAATTATCAAACAATCTATTGCAATAATATTTTTCACAAAATGTAGGAAGCGCTTGCGGCAAGCTGAATATGGTAATATAATTTATCTGTAATTTGAAATGTTTCATTTTGATCTAAATATTAATTTATTAGTTCATCATTTATTAGTTTTTAACAAATTTGAAACGATTCATTATAAGGAGGAAAATTATGAAGATATTACTAGCATGTGGTGGTGGTATGAGTTCATCCCTGTTAGCAACCGCATTACAAAATGAAGCAGCTAAACATGGGCAAAATTGGACAGTTCATGAAACCAGCATTGATAAGGTGCCTGACGACTTGAATGAAGAAGATTATCAATTTATTCTTCTAGCCCCTCAAGTTTCCTTTAAGAAAAAAGACTTCGAAGAAGAAGCTGCTAAGAAAAATACCGAATTTATTCTTATTCCCATGACCATGTACACGCCAGCAAAAATCAACCAGTTGTACGAATTAGTTAACCAGGAGGCTGAAAAATGAGTTATGATACCATTTCCGCAAAGATGGGGCAAATTGCCAACAATCGCTATCTAACTGCTATTAGAGACGGAATGTCGGTAATCATCCCCGTTTCAATTATCGGCTCCTTCTTTACTATCCTGTTAAACTTGCCAATTGCTTCATGGAATAATTTTATTAAGCCTTATGCTGCCATGCTATCGGTGCCAATGTATTATTCCATTAACCTAATGGCTATTTACTGTGTTTTTTCAATCACATCTCATTTGTCAAAATATTACAAAGTTGATCCAATATCAACCAGCGTTTTAGCTGAAATGTCTTTTTTCATTTTAGCTATTGAACCTATGGTTTTAAACAAGCCTAAAGCTGGTTTGGCAGCAGGTACCTACGTTTCTATCAGCAACATGGGCGCTCAAGGTTTATTTACTGCCATACTTTGTGCTATTTTCGCTACCGAAATAGTGCGGTTCTTTAACCAGCACAACTTAGTTATTAAGATGCCTAATGGTGTTCCGGCAGCTGTCGGAAAATCTTTCAGTGCCCTGATACCAGGTGTTTTAATCATTGTCGTTTCGTTTATTCTGAAAGAAATATTCAAATTAGATATCAATAAGATTTTGACTTGGGTCTTCTCCCCAATTGGATACTTTGGTCGTGACACTTTCCTATCAGCTATTATCCCAGTCTTACTGATTACAATTGTTTGGCTGTTTGGCGTTCACGGTATGGTTATCGCAACCCCTATTCTTTACCCATACTGGTATGCCAACCTTAATGCCAATGTAACAGCAATTGCCCACGGTCAAGCTCCTGTACACTTTATGACCGAGCAATTCTTCCAATGGTTTGTCTGGATTGGTGGTGCAGGCGCTACCCTGTCATTATCTATACTCCTACTTTTCTTTAGTAAATCAAAATTCAGTAAAGCAATGGGTACAGTAACAATTCTTCCTGCTATTTTTAACATTAATGAACCGTTAATTTTTGGTATTCCAATCATCATGAACCCGTATTTTGCAATCCCATTTGTCTTAGCCCCTACTGCAATGGCGGCCGTAACCTATGGCGCAATGAAATTGCACCTAGTGGCATACACTAGAGCTGTAGTTGCTTGGACGCTTCCAGGACCTATTGGTGCCTGGATGTCTACCGGTTTTGACTGGCGCGCAATAGTTTTGTGCATAATCAATATCTTGATTTCGCTTGCCATATACTATCCATTCTTCAAAATGTTTGACAACAATCAATTAAAATTAGAAAAGGAAGGCAATAATGAAGGGGATATCAGTCTATCCGAACAAAAGTAGTGTCGCTGATTGCATTAATTATATTGATAAAGCGGCTGATTTAGGCTTTAGCAGACTTTTTACCAGTCTGTTGGAGCTGACAGAAGATCAGTCAAAAACTCTTAATAAATTTAAAACGGTATTAACCCACGCCCGAGCAAGAAAAATGTGGGTTAGCTTAGACGTTAATCCTGCTTTATTTGCCAGTTTGCATGTCAGTTATAATGACCTTTCTTTTTTTAAAGAATTAGGAGCTGATATTGTACGCCTAGATTCCAGCTTTGACGGACTGCCTGAATCAGTTATGACCTACAATCCCGAAGGACTAACCATTGAAGTCAACATCAGTAATGACACCAAGAACTTGGAAAACATCCTTAGTTATAGTCCCATAAAAGACAAAATTATTGGTTGCCACAACTTTTATCCCCAGCGCTACACTGGCTTAGACACAGAATACTTTTTGAACACAACCAAAAAATATCATGACCTCGGGTTAAGGACAGCAGCTTTTATTTCTTCTAATTCTGGTAAAATTGGGCCACATCCATATAATGCCGGCCTCCCTACTTTAGAAATTCACCGCGGAATTCCAATTGAAAAGCAGGCGCAATATTTGATTAATACCCAACTGATCGACGATATTTTAATTGGTAACGCATTTGCCAGCGACGAAGAATTACAAAAGGTGGCAAAGTTAAGCTCGAATATTCCTCAATTTTTTATCGACTTCGTTCCTACAGCCACTGAACTTGAAAGAGAAATAGTGCTTAAAAATCTACACTTTAATCGTGGGGACATTAACAGCTATGCTATTCGTTCTACTTTTGTTAAATTAAAATACAATAAGCAAAACATTCCTGTGAATAACCCTGTAGCTACCCTAAAAAGGGGAATGATTACAATCGGTAATAATGATTTCAAGCAATATAAGGGTGAATTGAATATCGTTAAACAGAACATGGATAATCATGATCATTTAAAAAATGTTGTTGCTCAGATAGTCCCTAGTGATTTGCAATATATCGACTTTATCAAGCCGTGGGACAAATTTAAATTTATTGAGCTTGCTAGTTATTAAAGGAAAAATTATGAAAGGTTTAGAAGAAAGCAGTTTCGAAATTATCAGCCATTCCGGACAGGCAAAAACAGAAATAATGACGGCAATAGCTGATTCCAGAGATACAGTAAAGGATCCTCAGCCATTACTTAAGGATGCAAAAGAAGAACTGAAAAAAGCACAAAATGTGCACTTAAAAGTGATATCAGACTTTGCCAAAACTGGTAAAAGTAATATTGATCCCTTATATATGCACGCTGAAGACCAAATGATTACAGCGGAAACTTTTCTTGATTTAGCTACTGAATTAATTAAAACTAATTTAGAAATCAATAAGTTGAAACAAGAGAAACGAAATAATAAGGATTAATAATTTACTATTAGTTAGTCCACCAATTGGTCCGAAAGAAAAATAATGGAAATAGCACCTAAACTGATAAATTTTGAAAAAATGGGTATCGGCCTCTTTGTTCATTGGGGACTATACTCAAGATTTGCTAAGGGAGAATGGTCACAAAATATTTTAAATATTACCAATTATCAAAACGCTTTTAGCGAATTTAATCCCATTGAAGATAATATTCATAACTTAGTAAAACTGGCCAAAGAATGCGGTTTTAAGTATATTGTATTGACTGCTAAGCACCATGATGGCTTCTATTTATTTGATACCAAGGGCATCCACAATTTTGATAGTGTTCACACACCCTTTGGCAAAGATGTAATTAAAATATTTACACATGAGTGCCATGAGCAAGGAATTGCACCTTTTATTTACTACGCTACTTATGATTGGCATAATAAAAAATATCAGGCAGATTTTAACGGGTATTTAAAGGAATTACGCCAGCTAATCGGAATCCTCTGCACTAATTATGGCAAAATTGGCGGTTTCTGGTTTGATGGTAACTGGAACAAACCCAACGCTGATTGGCAGGATGAGCAGCTTTATCAGGAAATTAGAAAACTGCAGCCACAAGCTATTATTACCAACAACACCGGATTAGGAAAGCAAGGAATAAGTGACGGGCGAAAAGTGGACGTCCTGACTTTTGAAAGAGGCAACCCTCAAGTAATCAACCATTTTCAAAATAATCGTTATTTTGCTGCTGAAACCTCATTGACTCTAAACAGACATTGGGGCAATGCCCAAAATGACCTTAATTATGTTTCGGCGCGGCACTTAATTGAACAAATTTGTCACACTCGCAAAGTGGGGGCAAATTTATTAATTAACGTGGGCCCAGAATTTGATGGCTCTTTAAATATTCATTGCCTGTCGTTACTAGAAATTATTAAACAATGGATGGCAATTAATAAAGAAGCAGTCTATAACACCAATAATTTTGAGCATAAAACTTATACCGGTGCTGGAAATGATAATGATTTTATTAAAGGTAATTATTTATTTGTGGATAATCTAGGTAATGTTGGCAATCAAAACGTAGTACTGGGAGGAGAAAAAATGCGAGAAATAGTATTTAATAATTTCCCGCCCCAAAAGATCGAGCGCATTGTTTGGCTGGATAATGGCACTAACGTGGCGTTTAAACAATTGCCAGAAAAAAGCCAACTAATAGTTAAAGCAGACGGATTCGAGTACGGAACCAACTTGGTAGAGCGTGTAGCCAAGATTTATTGAACTTCATTTAAATAAAAAGACTAATAAAATATATAATAAGGTGGTGAGCCCCAAAAGTTAGACAACTTTTGGGGCTTTTTCATCTGTGGCGATATTAGTATCATTAAAATGGTGGCACAGTTTATCGGATCCGGCTTACTACTGTTTATATCATATTCTAATTTAGCAGTCTTTAACGCTTTGACTTTCACCTTTTTACCAGTGTTAGTCACGATTAGCACAAGAATGACCCACGAAAAGAACCTCCTGTAGTTAATAGTCACAGGTTCTTTAAAGAATTAATTTGTTTCACCATTCAAACAAGTGCTGATTTACTGGACTTTTTTGTATTTAAATCTCAGAAAATTAAGTTAAAACTGTCTTGCAAAATTACTTTTAAAATTTGTCCTTATCATGTTTTCTCTTGTACCAATCATGTATTTCAAAAAATGTACATATTGCGAAATAGAGCAGCACAACAACAAAAACCACGGTAATCACTTTAACGAAAACAGCAAAATTAAACAAAATTGATAACCATAAAAAGGCCACAAACACTGCTGCAATAGGTAAAAATATTTTATCAATTTTATGTTCTATAAAAAGTGTATGAAGCGCGTTATTTCGATCTGTATTTGTAATTTTCTTTTTCATCATGACCGCTCCTTTCGCCCAACATTAAAAATTAATTAATTTATTTTATTTAGTATAATATAGCATAAAAATTTAGGCAGCGAGTAATTGGCTAATTTTTTGATCTAAAAAAAGCGGCTGCTATAATTATTTGCTTTACTTGACAAAATACTTGGTTAGATTATGTAAAGAAAGCTTGAAATTATAAGCAGAATCATATTAAGCAGCAAAACATGACATTGTAATCTAGCATTAATTTCGTTATAATTGAAAGCGATAACACGAGGGGTGCCTTTTTGGCTGAGATGAAAATTATTTCAGACCCTTTGAACCTGTAAGTTAACACTTGCGTAGGAACGTGTCGAACCTGTTAGGCTTTGGCATTTTCACATGCTAAAGCTTTTTTATTAATCAAAATTTTAAAGACAGCTAATTAGGAGAATATAATGCAGTTAAAATTATTAGACAAATTGCGAGCAGAAAACCCGGTTATTTTCAACGTTGCCAATTTTGTAACAGTTCAAGACGTAGCAAATGCTGTTAATGCTATTGGTGCTTCACCAATTATGAGTAATGAAGTCGCTGAAGCCGAAGAAATAGTGCGAATGGCTTCTGCTGTTGCAGTTAACATAGGCTGTTTAACCAAACAGCAAATTATCCACATTAAAAAAGTGGAAGATTTGGCACGCCAATACAATAAACCCATAGTATTTGATCCTGTTGCAGTTGGTGCAGTTGAATATCGCTACAAAATCGCAGATAAGCTTTTATGGGATTTTCATACCAGTATTATTCGTGGCAATATTGGTGAAATAGCTGCCTTAGGTGGCTTTGATTGGAGTTCAAAGGGCATTGATGCAGGTTCCGGCTCCGGTAATATTGATGATATTGCTATGAAAACTGCTCAGAAATATCATTGTACGGTCATTGCCAGCGGTCCTACAGATACAATTAGTGATGGTAAAAGACTGGCTCATGTTCATAATGGCTCACCCCTTTTTAAAACTCATGTGGGCTCAGGTGATATGTTGTCCAGTATTGTCACAGCTTTTACCGCAGTCACTGATGATCCGTTTGAAGCGGCTCAAATAGGTGCTTTAGTTTTCAGTTGCGCTGGTCAATTAGTAGTTCAAGATCATCCCAATGTCGGACCAGGTACTTTTGGCATGTATCTCATGGATTATCTGTATAAAGTAAAAGTTGCAGATATTGAACGAATTGCTGATTTTGATTAAGGAACTTTATGATGACTGAAAAAATTAATTCTTTTCCCCAGGTTTTAACTATTGCCGGCACAGATTCAGGTGGAGGTGCCGGAATCATGGCTGATTTAAAAACTTTTCAAATGCAAAAAGTATTTGGTACAGCTGTTGTAGTAGCAGTGACAGCACAAAACACTTTGGGCGTCCAGAAATCTTTTTTACTGCCTTTAGAAATGATCGATGCTCAATTCGCCTCTTTGGCAGAAGATTTCCACATCCGTGCTTGTAAAACAGGAATGTTGGGCGATGCGGCTCACGTTCACCAAGTTGCACTTAATTTGCAAAAGTATGACTTTGGTCCTATTACGATAGATCCAGTGATGGTTGCTAAGGGTGGCGCACCATTATTAAGTCAAGATGCTGTCGCCACCGTTAAAAACGAGCTGCTGCCTTTAGCCGATCTTATAACACCCAACTTACCAGAAGCGGAGACTTTAACTGGTATCAAGGTACAAGATCAAAGCCAATATCCAGAATTAGCTCATAAATTACAAGATATGGGTGTTAAAAATGTGCTAATTAAAGGCGGTCATGCAAGTAGCGAACAAGTAAAAGATTATGCTTTATTTGCTGATGGTTCCGATCTTTGGGTCAACAGTTCCAGAATACATACCGAGCGCACCCACGGCACCGGTGACACGTTAGCTGCAGCAATTACGGCTCAGCTGGCTTTAGGTCAAAGTTTACCGTCGGCAATTACAATTGCTAAAAAGTACGTTACTAAAACCATTAAAGAAACCATTCAAGTTGGTCATGGTCACGGTCCCTTAAATCATTGGGCCCAGTAATTTAGGAGAAATAATGAAAGACTTTAACACTGAATTTTTACATGCTTATTTTATTTGTGGCAGTCAAGACGTTCCAGAAGGTAAAACATTACCGGGCATAGTGGAAGAAGCACTTGCTGCAGGTATTACTGCTTTTCAATTGCGGGACAAGGGTTCTAATTCAACTTTAAGTGAAGCTGAAAGACTCCCTATGGCGCAAAAGCTGCATCAATTATGTCAATCGTATCAAGTACCCTTCTTTATTGACGATGATGTTCAGCTCGCACAACAAGTTCATGCCGAAGGCGTTCATGTTGGGCAAAGCGATGAAGAAATCAGACAGGTCATTAAAGAAGTTGGCAGTCAAATGATTATCGGCTATTCTTGCTCGAATTTAACGCAAGTTGAACAAGCCAATAAAATTAGCGGAATTGATTATTATGGCAGTGGTCCAATTTATGCCACCCAATCTAAAAGTGATGCCGATCCCGAAATTGGTATTACCGGCTTAAGCAAACTGGTCAAAAGCACAACCCGGCCAATAGTTGCTATTGGCGGGATTACTGCTAGCGACTTAAGCGCAATTGCTAAAACTAAAGCAGCTGGAGCTGCGGTCATTTCTTTGATTGCCCAAAGCAATGATATTAAGCAAACCGTTAGTCAAATGCTCACAGCGCCATGGGTGAAAAATGACTAGTATATTTTAAAAACAAAAAAATGATTCTGCACTTGGCAGAACCATTTTTTATTGATAATAAACAGTTATAAATTGATAAAAATATCAGTTAATTTTTGGAATTAACCTAGCTGGGCAATCTTTTGCAGTGTTCTGATCATTTGGGCTACAAAACCGGACTCATTATCATACCAAGCGTAACCTTTGACTAGTTGTACCCCATTATCTCCAGTTTCAACTTGGGTAAGAGTTGGATCAAAGACCGAACCAAATTCAGTGCCAATAATATCTGATGAGACAATTTGGTCGTCATTATAGCCAAAAGAAGCATTGCCTTCGGTATGCTTTTTAATTCTAGCGTTAAATTCTTCAGCTGTAACTTTTTCTCTTAAAACGGCAGCTAGTTCAGTAATAGAACCAGAAATAACAGGGACTCGTTGAGCAATACCCGTAAGTTTGCCATCCAGTTCAGGTATAACTAGTCCAATCGCTTTAGCTGCTCCAGTTGAATGCGGAATAACGTTAGCAACTGCAGCACGGGCATTACGGACATTGCCACCACGATCAGGTCCATCCTGTAACATTTGTGAAGCAGTATAGGCATGCGTTGTAGACATAATTCCCACCTGAATGCCAAATTCATCGTTCATTGCCTGTGCTAATGGTGCTAAACAATTAGTGGTACATGAGCCTGCGGAAATAATTTGATCAGAGTCAGTTAGTTGATCATCATTTACGCTATAGACAATAGTTTTCATATTGCCTGCAGGAGCAGAAATTAATACTCTTTTAACACCGGCATCAAGGTGAGCTTGGGATTTTGCAGTTGAAGTATAAAATCCAGTGCATTCAAGTACTATTTTAACTCCGTCGTTTTTAACCCACAGAATTTGGCTGGCATCTTTTTCCGCATAAACCGGAATATTTTTACCATCAATTACAATACTATTAGTTGTAGCAGTTACTTCATGATTAAATTGACCATGCGCAGTATCATATTTTAATAAATGTGCTAACATAGCTGGTGAGGTTAAGTCGTTGATTGCGACAATTTCGATGTCGTCACTGGCCACTTCATAAATTCGCCGTAAAGCAAGCCGGCCAATGCGACCAAAACCATTAATACCAATTTTTGTAGTCATAATAAGTTCCCCCTTTAGATTACAAAATTAGTATATTAAAACAAATTCACTCTGCATAATCCGAGATTGTAATAGGGTTATCACTTTTAATGATATGGAGTATTATGAATTTTAACGATTTATATATTTACCAAACAATTTATGAAACTAGATCACTGAATAAAGCGGCATTAAAACTGGGCTACACTCAATCCAACATTACGGCCAGGCTCAAAACAATGGAGCGAGAACTGAAAACGCCACTTTTTGTGCGTTCTAATTTAGGGGTCAGACCAACTAAAAATGGGCAAAAAATGTATCATTTTGCGACTAAGGCACTACAAAACTATCAGAATTTAAAAGACGATTTAACCAGTAACAAACCCAAAGTTTTAATCTCTGAGTTGCTTTTTGGTTATATTATTACCCGAAAGGCACAACTTGCACTTGATCAATATGAAGTCATTATTAAAAGTACTAATGAAATTCAAGAATTATTAACTAAGCATCCCTATGACATGGTCTGGGCCTTTACTCCGATCACTTTACCCCAATATTCGTTAATCAAGAAAAGTCATTTACAAGCCTGTTTTTTAAAAGGCAAAAAGCAGGAAAATAAAAGAGTACCGGTTGCCATAAACGCAGACATAAATTGTCCGTTTCGTAACTTGACTCTCAAATTAACGCAGAATAAAAACAGCGTCACTGAGATTGATTCGCTGGAAATGATTTTAGAGCTGGTCAAAAAAGGTCAGGCAACTGCATTATTGCCTAAATACTTAATGAATGATGATTTAGTTGCAGCTGATTCGCAAAGCTGGAATATCCCCTATTATTTTTACCGCTATCAATTATAGATGAGTAAAAAGACACCATTATTTGAATAAAGGTGCCTTTTTAAATTTCTAATTTAATTTTTTTAAATACGTTTCATAAACTGGACACAGATTAAACGCATATTTTCTGTAAGTCCTCGTTGCTAATGGGTCCGTAGAGTCAAATTCACCACTTAAGGTTTGATATTTTGCTTGTGCCCAATTTAGCAATTGCTGTTGCAATTGATCTAATAAATTAGGCTTAACAGCACCCATCCATCCTAAAGTCAATTCTTGAGGGGTATCCTCAAAAGAAAAGCAATAAGCCTTAATTTGTCCAGCAGCAATTAGCGCTAAGGGGGCGTGTTCAAGTTGATCAGTGAAAATGGTTTTGCTCCACTCACTAAGAGGTATCTTTGCAACCGGATTTGCTAAATGATTTTTCTGATAATCGGAGAAACTCACTTGTGCTAGCCTATTCATCATTACAGAATCTTTTTTTATTTCGTGTAGAGTGATCATCTGTAAATCAGTATCAATTAGAATATTTTTCAGTGCCCTTTTCAAAGGCATCTGGGGTTCTACAGTAGTTCTGATTAACTTAAAACCATTTTTTTGACCAATAGCATTAAAGAGTAACTGCGGTGCATAATCATAAGTAATTAATGCGTTTTGGTGATTCTTTTGGGCTTTTGCCGTTAAATCTGTCAGTATTTGCTCATAAGCCTGTATTTGTTCACCGCTGGTTAATCTAGGTGCAAGATAGCCCGCAAAATTTAAGGAATAAGGGTGAAAAGCATTTTGCCAACAGGTCATTAATCCGACTGGCTTATTTTCCAGATAATATGCTTGTGTATGTTGAGGAAATTGTTCTACAGCTTCCTTAATTTTTCTATCTGAACTTACATTGGCTAATAATGAGCCATACATAATTAATAATCTCCTTTATGGACTATTTTTTCGCCCGTAAAATTTTGGTCTTGGCATCATTGTAGCCGTCAATGTAGCGTTCTATTTCAATTGCTTTATTCTGGGTAACACGATTAACTAAGTTAACACCTTTTTTAGGAAAAGCCTTAAAAGAATGACTCTCTGCATAGTCCTTTTTGGCTTGTTCACAACCCATTTGATAATCACTGAGAGAACTCTTTTTCACAGCAGTTTTTGCTGCATGATAGGTATAATCATTGGTATCACGCCATTTTTTATAGGCTTTTTCAGCTTCTTTATAGTTTCTGGCTTCATAATTTTCTTTGACATAATCATGTAATTGTTTTAAATTAACCATTTTATTTTTCCAAAAGTTAAACATAATTAACTTCAACTTCACCCATGCTGAAATGGCCTGTTAACATTAATGTAGGACCGCCACCGGTAGATTCGTCATTAATATCTAATTCTCCCAGAGCTAGGTTTAAGTTATCACTGTTGACTTTCCATGAAGTTGGAACGTAAATTTCAATCTCACCCATGGTACCGTTAATATCTACTGTCACTACATCGCCAGCAGCCTTAGCCTGATCAAGGTAGACTTCAACTTCACCTAATGAAGAATTAATCATGACACTACGTAAATTTTGTGAATGAACATAGCGTGAAACTGATGACAGCTTCTGATTGATTACTATATCTTCACCATCAGTATGGTCTTTACTATCATTAATGGTATCGCCGTCAGTTGTATAATCTTTACTGTCATTAATGGTGTTATTATCAGTCGTTTTATAACTTTTATCAAAGTCTGACCAATCATCATAGTAATCCCTAGGATTAAATTTATGTTTAAAGTAGTTTCCTCCTAAAAACCAGCTTTTTCTAAAAATTAATGTCAAACCTATATAAATCAGCAATGCAGCAATCAATACTGTCCATGGAACAATTTTGGTAATATGCAATGGTTCAGCGTAAACAATTAAGAGAAAAGCAATAGAAAAAGTCGTACCAAACAAACTTCTATCTGCCAAACTTTCAATCAATGCTGCTCCAAATATAATGGTCCAAATAATCATACTTACTTTCAAATGAAATGAAAGCAGATGCAGCTGGTTCATTACCAAGAAAATAGCAACAGCCACTAATGCTATCCCCCAAAATACTTCTCTAAGTTTAAATTTTTTCATTATGATGACCTTCTCTCGTTTAACCTATCATTCAAATTGTGATAGTAGTGACGTGAAACATAGACAGTTTTATAAGAATCGCGAAAATTAATCTTACAGTTAGAAATCGAGCGTGTTAACGCATAGATTTGATTTAAATTTAAAATTGTTGACTTAGATACCCGCATGAACTGGTTACTTAACAAGTTTTCCAATTCATAGAGCTTATAATCTACCGTAAACGCATCCCTGGCAGTATGTGCAATTACCTGTTTATCTTCTGTTTCAAAAAATAAAATTTCATTCATACTCAAGTAATAGGACACATTTTCTTTTTTGCCTTCAATTTGATCTGGATGTTTATTAATACCTTGAAGTTGACGGTAAATTTGTTCAACTTCTGGTGTCACGGCTTTAGCATGAATTGTGATACTGGTATCATCATCGTCCAGATCTGGATTTAGTTCTATTTTTATTTTCACGCTTCTCACCTGCCCTTCATCACTTGATGATTTAATTAAACGCTTATTTTAATTTAAAATCTAGCACTTTTGACTAAGTGGCAATTATAAGAAACCAAGTGGCATATTTTTTTGATTTAGAAGAAGCCAAAAATTTAAAGTCAGTTTTACTATAGTATTTTATTTAAGACAATTTTAGACTAAAACTTATCAAAATTACCTAAAATATGCTGTTCTAGGTAATTTTATGATATTATTATGTAAGAAGATAATTTTGGGAGGCAAATTATGGCAACTAAGATTGTTACTAAAAGATATTCTGTTAATATAG
>CAMKZU010000003.1 GCA_946477855.1 uncultured Lactobacillus sp. | reverse complement strand
GAGAAATAGTGTAGGAAATTATCTCTTGGGTACACCCGTCAATGATTGGTGATAAATAGGTCTTTTGTCCATTGAGCTTAAACTCAGTTATATCTGAATACCATGGGATAAATCGCACTAAAGTTACGTTTAATTAGGTCAGGCTTAATCGGACCCTGAGTACCGCGATAGCTGTTATATTTGTGCCAGCGTTTACTGACTATGCCAAACAGCTTCAGCTTGTTCATTAAGCGCTGCACTTTTTTATGATTGACTAATAACCCGCGACGTCTTAGTTCCCAGGTAATACGGCGGTAGCCATAGCGGTGCTTGTGTTCTTCATAAATAGCTTTGATTTCAGCCATTATTTCTCGATTACCCCGATCTTTGTCCTTCTTCTTTAAAGTGTAGTAGTAATTGCTACGGGATAAGTGCGGCAGATTGGGATTGGCATTAATGGTATCAAGAATAAAAGTTACGCTGACTTTAAGCTCGCGCCTTAGTTGGGTAACTGCCTGGGCTATTTCCGCGGCTTGCGGTTCTTGGTCCGCTGGTCGACTAAGACGCTCAATTTTTTTACGAATTCGTTCTCGATTTTCAGCTTCAAGTTCTGCTGGCGTAAGCGGTCGTTCTCTTGCTTGAGCCGATGATTTTCCTGTTTGATCAGCTGTTCTCTTTTGGTCATGGGGCGGTCGTCCTCTCTGCTTGTTAACGATATTATACCCATTTTTACGATATTCGCGCAGCCAATTGTACAACATGCCACTACTTTTTAAGCCCAAGTCAATAGATACTCGACGGGCAGGCTCATGTTCAACTATGATTCGCCTAAGGGCCTGCTCCTTAAAATTACTTGTATAAGCAGTGAAAGGCTGATCTAAAATAGCTAGACCGTGACGGCCAATTAAAGCTAACAAGTAATTAATATTAGTCTTGCCAACCCGATAACGCTGACTTAACTCAGCAGGGCCGATTTGATAATCGTGCCAAAGATGATAGATTTCAATTTTATCTTGTTTAGATAATTTAGACATAAAAATGACCCCCAAATTTGTCCTAAATTTGGGGGTCACATCAATCTTTCGACGTTTTTATTAGTTAATGTTCATTATTTTCATTATTGGTTGAATTGTTGCTTTCTCCTCCAGGTTTGTTAGGTCTTTGCTCATGATCAGAACTGGTTCCCGAATCGGTATTGTTAGCATTGTCATTATTTTGACCTGAATTTTGTGAATTATTTTCACTAATATTGTTTTTATTCTTGTCTTTTAAATTTTTGGCTTTTCTTTGGTTCTTATCAGTTTGCCTAGTAGAACCATTTTGATTGTGCTGAACTGAATATCTTCCTTGAGTATTTGTTGAAGAAGAATCGTTAGTATTAGTTTTCTCATCATCTTCATCATAATCGCTGCTATCATCAACTATACCAATAGGAGAATGACCACGAACAAACAGCTGCCATTCACCTGTAGATGACACTTCCGGTGGATTTGAGTTTCTAGCAATTTTTGCGCGGATCACAGAGTCAGGCTTTTGCCAATCGACATTTTCCTTGTTTCTCATTAGATAAGTCATCATGTTCTTGTAAAAAAGCTGTGCCGATTGTTGACCAATGCCAGAAATGGTTCCGTCTTTCAGATTATCATAGCCTGTCCAAACACCAATTGAATAACTAGGCGTATAACCTACGAACCAAGAATCTTTAGGAGTCGCAGCATATGCTGGATAGCGTGCTAAATCTTGTTCGGAATATTTGACAGATCCAGTTTTTCCAGCATGATGTAAACCACTAATCTGTGCGTTTGTACCAGAACCACGTTTAATTACTCCTTTCAGCATGTCCGTAATCATGTAAGCTGTAGACTTACTCATAACGCGAATGCCCTCAGAATCATAATTTCTGGTAAGTCCATCAGGAGTTTCTATTTTAGAAACAAATTGCGGTTTATGATAGATTCCCATCGCAGCAAAAGCGCTGAAAGCACCTGCCATTTGCAGGCTTGACGCATTGGCACCAATCGCCACTGACAAACCAGAGTCTTTTGGAACATTGATATCCATTTTCCCAGCAAATTTTGCTGCTCGTTTAATACCAACTTCTCTCAAAGTTTTGACGGCAGGAACATTACGTGACTGTTCCAAGGCATGTCTCATTGTCATCATGCCATCATATTTATTATCCCAGTCATAGAGCTGGACATTCGTTCCTGGATATACATACTTGCTATCATCTAGCATTTTAGCCGTTGACCAATTTAGATATTCAATTGCCGGACCATAATCTAAGACCGGCTTTATTGAAGAACCAGTCGATCTAGTGGTTTGTACTGCTCGGTCCAAGCCTAATTGCACTGAAGAGGGTAGGTGCCTGCCACCAAGAATAGCTAGCACGTGGCCGTTACTTGGATCGACTACGGAGGCCCCAATTTGCATCTTGTCATTTGTGAAAGGAACTTGACCGTTGTTGGCTAATTGATAAAGTTTCTTTTGAGCCTTTTGGTCCATATTAATGGTAATCTTTAAGTTGTCACGAAAAGGATCAAAGCCTTTAGCTCTGACTTCAGCAATGGCTTCCTTAACATAGGGATCATTAATTTTGCGTAAGTTAGATTGCTTACGCTGGTTATGAGGTTTTAAACCCTTTTTTATGCTTTCTTTTCTAGCTTCATCATATTGTTCTTGAGAAATTTTTTTATTGTTTAACATTGCTTTGAGAACAATATTACGCCGATATTTTGCATATTCTGGGTAAGTATAGGGGTTATATACGGTCGGTCTGTTAGGCATTCCTGCAAGCATAGCTGTTTGGGCTAAATCTAAATCCCCAATCTTTTTACCATAGTAAAAGTTAGCAGCTGTGCCAATTCCAGTATTACCATAATTCATATATACCTTATTAATATAAAACTCTAAAATTTCATCATGACTGTATTCTCTTTGAACTCTCATAGCCAGCCATGCTTCCTGGGCCTTTCTGCGTAATGTTCTTTGAGAGGCAGCAGTTGAAAATTTTGTCAGCTTAACTAATTGCTGGGTAATTGTAGAACCACCAGCAGAAATACTTTTACTTTTAGCATTAGTTAACATTGAGCCTACAATTCGAATAGGGTCAATTCCCAGGTTGTCTCTATAAAAGCGCTTGTCTTCAACTGATACAATAGCATCTTTTAGTAGCTGCAAATCTTTACTGTCTTTAACATACAACCTTTTTTCAGTACCAAGGGACATGATAAATTTACCATTGGTATTGTATAACCCTGAAGAACCGCCACTTTCAAGATCAGCTCGACTAATGTTAGGAGCATCCTTAGCATAAAAGGCAAACAACCCCACGCCAGCTACCAAAATTAAAAAAACGCCTAAAAAAGTCCACTTAAGTATTCGACGCCACAATGGTTTAGGCAGACTTTGCCTGTATTTCTTACGTGATTCACGTCCATTATTTGAGTTTGAATTTTTATTTGTCATCGTGTATTTTCCTATCCGAGATAAAAGAATCTACAGCTTTCAAATACGGAAGTGTTGGTTGAAAACCGTTCTTAATCTCTATTGACCAATCCTCGACTTCTTTTAATGTTAATGAACTTTTGTTTTTTGTCCACCAAGCTTTGATAATTGCGCTTGCGGGAGTAACAAAATAGCGGTTTAAGCTTGTAAATCCTATTATTGTAAAGCATATTCCTTTTTGCTTCAAGCATTCTGCTAAGTGAATAATTTGATGCTCGTGAAAGTTTTTTAAAGGAAAATTAGTTTTATTTTTGGTCTCTTTTGCTTCGAAGTCGAGATAGTAACCTTGATAAACACCATTATAATCCGTAGTTGATTCCTGACGGAAATATGCCTCTTTTATTACTGCACGTGATCTTTTAGGATAATCTACCTTAACTATTTGAACTGGCGTCGGTTTTTTATGCACCACGGCAATTTCTTTAGTACGATAATATTTATTAGATTCATTAATCATCTGCTCAAGATTCATTCCTCGGTCAGAAAAATTAATATTTTTGTGTTTTCTTTTTTGGTGCTTAGCTTGATAATTATAATTTAATTTACGAAAAGCGGCAGAACTGCCGGTTGGATATTTGACCATAAATATCACTCCTGCTAGCATTATAGCAATAAAGAAAAAGTTTTTGAACAAGGAGCTATCTGTTTCATTATGCAAAGATTGTGGGTAACTGGATATCGCAACTACGAACTTAATACGTTTGGAGACAAAGATCCTAAAATAAAAATTATTAAGTTGGTTTTAAAGAAACATATGGTTAACCTATTGGACAATAACCAACTCGACTGGGTAATAACTGGAGCTAACCTTGGGGTTGAGCAGTGGGCAAGTGAGGTCGCAATCGACTTACGAAAAAAATATTCTTTAAGAGTATCTATCATTGTTCCTTATGAGGAATTTGCCAGTAGATGGAATGAAAATAATCAAGAAAAGTATCTCTCTTTAAAACAGCAAGTTGATTTTTTTGCTTCCACTTCTAAAGAAACTTATCAAAATCCTGTGCAACTGCGTAATTATCAAAACTTCATGCTTATGCATACTGATAGGGCTTTAATGATCTACGACCCAGAAAATCCAGGAAAGCCCAAGTTTGATTATAATTTAATCAAAAAATACCAAGAAACTACAGAATATCCGTTAGAATTAATTGATTTTTACGATCTGCAGGATGAAGCAGAAGAATTTCAAGAAAATCAAGATGACGAATTCCGAGAATAAGATAACTTTGTTTTAAAATTAACATTTTAGTTTTAAGCAAGTCCAGTTTTTGCTAGAATAAAAGTGATATAAAAAGGAGTTGTATATTATCATGGCAGATTTAAATGATATTCAACTATCCACTAAGGATATTTTAAAAAAACAATTTAGAACAAAGGTTAAAGGCTTGGATCCAGACGAGGTTGATGCCTTTTTAGACAAAGTAATTGCTGATTACGATACGTTTGAACAAATTATTGAAGACCTTTATGGTCAAATTGGCAAGCTGCAGGGAGAGTTGATGGACGATCAACATAAAGAAGATTCTATTCAAGAGCAGAAGACTAAAAGAGTAAGTCCAGTAGCTACACAGGAAACAGTGCGGACATATACACCGACTCAAGAACGTTCCACTCAGAGTTTTAATCCAATAAACGGGTCAGCTGAAAGCTCAACTAATATGGCTATCATTCAACGCATTTCGACCCTCGAACGCAAGGTATATAATTTGGAGCAACGAGTTTATGGGTTACAAAAAGAGTAAGCTTTGATATAATTTTAAATGGTGCAAATTTTGAGCAGTCGCGGTTTGACCTGGAAAAAGGTCAGGCTGAGGAAAGTCCACGCACGCACGAGCTGCGATGCTTGTAGTGTTCGTATTTAGCTCAATAAGCTAAAGGATTTTAAATTACGGCGAAAAAAGTGCTAAATCATTATGACATGCATGAATATTCTGAAAAGTGCCACAGTGACGTAGCAGAGGTGGAAACGCTTCTGGTGGAACGAGGTAAACCCTGCGAGCGTGCAACCCAAACTTGGTGGGGGCGTTTCAATCTAAGGAAATGAACTAAAGATTGGATTGCTAATATATAGCAAAGATAGATGGCTGCTGAAGGTATTTATGCCACAAATACCCGAACAGAACGTGGCTTACAGAAATTTGCATTGGCAGCGTTGAGCTTTTCAAAGGGCTCAACGCTTTTTTTAAAGAAAAGAAAGAATTAAGATGGGAAAATATCAACTATATACAACTATGGGCGTAGGATTTGAAAGCGTTGTTGCAAAAGAACTGCAGGCAATGGGCTATCAAACACGCACTGAAAACGGCAGAGTTTTTTTTGAAGGCGAGCAAAAAGATATTGTCAAAACTAATCTGTGGTTAAGAACCGCGGACCGAGTTAAAATTTTACTGAAAGAATTTAAAGCAACAGATTTTGATACTCTTTTTAACCAAGTATATGAGATTGACTGGGCAGAGTTACTACCTATTGACGCTAAATTTCCTGTGAAAGGGAGATCAGTCAGGTCTAAATTGCACTCTGAACCGGGCATCCAATCAATTGTTAAAAAGGCGATTGTAAATAAAATGTCAGACCAATATCATCGTCGTGGCTTTTTGCCAGAAAATGGTAATGAATATCCTCTTGACATTCATATCAATAAAGATGTTGCCAGAATTTCATTGGATACCACTGGAGACAGCTTGTTCAAAAGGGGCTACCGTATTGAACACGGTGGGGCGCCATTAAAAGAAAACTTTGCAGCAGGACTTTTAAAATTAACTCCATATGACGGCACTCATCCTCTTATAGATCCAATGACAGGTTCTGGTACTCTTGCTATTGAAGCTGCATTAATAGGTAAAAACATCGCTCCTGGCAGTTGGCGCAAATTTGCTTTTGATGGCTTTGATTGGTTTGACAGTTCTATTCATCAGGAATTGCTCGCAGAAGCTAAAAGTGAAATCAAACCACTTGAACAACCTATATGGGCAAGTGACATTGATCAGTCTATTCTTGAAATTGCAAAATTAAATGCCAATAATGCTGGTGTATTGCAAGATATTTATTTTAAGCAAGTTGCAGTAAAGGATTTTGCTACTGATTTACAAAATGGAGTTATAATTGCAAATCCACCTTATGGTAAACGGCTAAAAGATCGAGAATCAGCTGAAAACCTTTATAAGCAGATGGGCGCATCACTATTAAAATATGATAGCTTCAGTCAATATTATTTAGTTGGAGATCCTGCTTTTGAGAAATTTTTTGGTAAAAAAGCCACAAAAAAGCGCAAATTATTTAACGGCAACTTAAGAGTAGACTTTTACCAATATTGGGCAAAGAAAAATGATTACTGAGAAATCAAATACAGAATTTTGGGTTATTACGGACACACACTTAATTGCTGATAGCTTGCATGATGATGGTCAGGCATTTCGGCATATTCAGAATACTAGTCAGGGTAAAGATTTGGCTTATCAAGAAACAGCATTACGTGCATTTGTTGACTTTGCCAATAAAAAGAAACCTGCTGCAATAATTGTCACTGGAGATGTAACTTTTAACGGGGAGTTAGTTTCAGCACAAAAATTTGCTGCAATATTTTCTCGTTTAAAAGCAACAAAATTACTGGTCATACCTGGTAATCATGACATTTATGATGGATGGGCCCGGGCTTTTAAAGGTCCAAATCAACTATATGCTCAACAAATAAGTCCAAAAAGTTGGCAGGAAATATTTAAAAATTCATATGACTGTGCACTGAGCATTGATCCTGATTCATTAGCATACAGCGTTCAACTAAATCAACATTATCTTTTAATACTGCTAGATTCTAATATTTACGGTAAACAGGAGTCTAATGGTGCACCGACGACCGAAGGACAAATAAATGAAGAAGAAATCATCTGGTTAGAAAAGCAGTTGGAAAATGCCAAAAGAAACCATCTAAGGCCTCTTTTATTTATGCATCATAATCTATATGTTCATAATCAGGCCGTAAATCGTGGCTTTGTCCTAAATAATGCTCAACTCTTATGCCGCTTATGTCAGGACTTCAATATTAAACTTGCTTTTTCCGGTCATATACACGCTCAAAACATAGTTGGACCAATAGGAAAAACACCTGCAATAGAAATAGTAACCTCAAGTTTTTGCTCATATGACCAGGGATACGGGGTAATCAAGGTAAGTCCAGACCATATTAAATATCAGCGTCATACATTTAATATGAAACCATTTTTGACTAAAAGAGAGCTGGAAGATCAAAATTTAGGCCATTTTCACCATTATTTGAAGGAAATTCAGATTAAAAATTTAAAGGGGAATTCCAACAAGAAAGATCATTTGCAGAGCAAACAATCTGAGCTCTTGCAAAAGGTAAATCATTTGTTTATAGAAATGAATTATCAATATTTTACTGGACATAATCATATCGAAAAAGAGCAATTGAAAAAGTTATATTCTTCCCCTGAATTTAAAATTTTGCTCAAACAAAGACCGCGTTTTAGCAATTATATGAAAACTTTATTCGATACGACTGGTCACAGCAACCTTGAAGCAGAAATTTGGTATTGAAAAGGAGCCTTTATGAGAAAGAAGCATTTCATTATTCTAGGTCGCAGTGGATTAATTTATTTTAGCTGGGTATTAATTGTGCTCTTCTTATGTCTTATTTTCTTATATGAGAGTACAAAAGTTTTCAACTGGCCGGCTTTAATTTGCGCCTTACTTTTTTTGATACTGTTAGTTCATACTTACTTTAATTCATATTGGACCAATCAACTATTTAAGTTACCATTTCGTGCTAAAGCAAAATTGACTTCTAAACCAGCAATTATTATAGACTGGCATTTTTTTAAAATTTACAAAATCAAAATTGCAGAATTTGGTCAGTATTACTTATTAAGATTTGAAAAATAAAAAAAGACCAATACCTGAAAATGATATGACCCAAAAAACCTGGCAGTCATACATAGAGGTGGCCTTTTTTGATGTTCCTGAAGAATAAATTTAACATAATTCTTAATTTATGGCTGACAATGCATAAAAATCGATCAATGTTTGTTATAATGACAATTGATTAACTAAAAGGTGGGACCTAAATTCTAATATGAAAAGGATATTATTTAAAATGAAAAGTTAGACTTTAAAATTTAAGAATATAGAAAGAGGCATGCGCAATGAAATCAGATATTCAAATCGCACAAGAAGCTCACGCATTACCCATTAAAGAAATAGCCGCTAAGGTAGGCTTAAGTGAAACCGACATTGAACCATACGGCAATGACAAGGCAAAAATTAACTGGCAGGCAATAAAGCGTATAATGGCTAAGAAGCACCTTGGTAAACTGATATTGGTTACTTCTATTTCACCCACTCCAGCTGGAGAGGGTAAGTCAACTATGACAATAGGTTTAGGGGATGCCATAAACAATCAATTACATCAGAAAACCATGATTGCTTTGAGAGAACCGTCAATGGGGCCAGTTTTTGGCTTAAAGGGCGGAGCAACTGGAGGAGGTCAGGCACAGGTAATTCCGATGGAGGACATTAATCTCCATTTTACTGGAGATATGCATGCTTTAACCGCCGCAATTGATACTTTAGCAGCACTAGTAGACAATTATATCTATCAGGGAAATGAACTTAAATTAGATCCGGATAGAATCCTTTTAAAGCGTGGAATTGATGTAAACGATCGCAGTTTAAGAAATATTACCGTTGGTCAAGGCTCAAAGTTTAATGGTATTGAACATAAGTCTAGTTTCGCCATTACTGTTGCCAACGAATTAATGGCAATCCTCTGCTTGTCGACTGATATCGATGACTTGAAAAAGAGAATTGGATTAATGCTCGTTGGCTATACTATTGATGACCAGCCTGTTTTCGTTGAGGATCTTGGGTTTGAAGGCGCAATTGCGGCTCTTCTTTCCAATGCCTTAAAACCTAACCTTGTTCAAACAATCGAACATACGCCAGCTTTGGTTCATGGTGGACCATTTGCCAATATTGCTCACGGAGCCAATACAGTAATGGCAACAAATTTGGCCTTACACCTAAGTGATTATGTATTGACTGAAGCCGGATTTGGTAGTGACCTTGGTGGTCAAAAATTCATGGACTTTGTTTCTGAACATCTTGATAAAAAGCCAGATGCCAGTGTTGTTGTTGCTACAGTGAGAGCCTTGAAATATCAGGCAGAAGGGACTACTGATAACTTAAGTAAAGAAAATCTGTCTGCTTTACGCGACGGTTTTGGCAATCTTAAGAGACATATGAATAATATGCGCAATTATGGTATTCCTGTTATTGTTTTGATTAATCATTTTGCAACAGACACTGAAAATGAACTTAATCTTTTACAAAAGCTGATCAAAGAACAAGGAATTGACTCTGTTGTGGTAGATTATCATGAACAGGGATCAAAAGGTGGGGTAGAAGCAGCTAAAGCAGTTCTTGACTTAGCAAATTCTCAAAGTGGTCACCTTATTCCTACTTACAAAAAAGATGATGACGTTAAAAATAAAATTGCAAAAGTTGCACAAAAAATATATCATGCCGCTCAAGTAGAATACAGTGAAAAAGCGGAAAAAGATATTCGTGAACTGGAAAAAATGGGCAAGGATAAGTTGCCGGTAATTATCGCCAAGACACAATATTCATTCACTGATAATCAAAAATTATTAGGTGCTCCAACTGATTTTACTTTACACGTTAAAGGCGCTAGTTTGAAAAATGGGGCTGGCTTCATTGTCATAACTACCGGACATGTTTTAGACATGCCTGGGTTACCTAAGCATCCCGCTGCATTAGATATTGATGTTGACAACAACGGCAAAATAAGTGGCCTTTTTTAAGAATAACAATGCAATTTTTATATTTAATTATTTCATTATTAGTAGTGATCTCCGATCAATCTTTAAAATCTTTTATTGCCGGTAATTATAGGCTGGGTGAATCACACCAAGTTCTTTCCCATATTTTTTCGTTTACCTACGTGCAAAATGAAGGTGCAGCTTGGAATATTCTTCCTGGTCAGATGGGACTTTTCTATCTAATAAGCATTATTGCTATCATAGTCTGTTTATATTATCTATTTGGTAAAAAATTTCATAGCAAGCTTTTCAGTACAGGAGTCGCATTAGTTCTCGGAGGAATCATAGGTAATTTAATTGACCGAATTCATCTAAAGTATGTCATCGATATGATCCAAGTCGACTTTATTCACTTCAATATATTTAATATTGCTGATTCTGCAATAACAGTAGGGATAATACTCGTTTTTATTTATCTTCTGTTTTTTGATGAAAGCGAAAAAAATAATGCCTGATAAATACCAATTCGTCATTCAAGATGAAAAAGGCAGAATAGATAAAGTCCTGACGACTAAAATATCATCTTTATCACGGTCAAGAATTCAAGAATTAGTGCAAGACAGAAATATTCTAGTTAATGGCAAAAAGGTTAAAACTTCTTATAAGGTACAAAAAAATGATTTAATTTCAGTTAATGTACCGAAATTAAAACCTTTGGCTGTAGTTCCAGAAGACATACCGTTAGATATTATTTATGAAGATCAAGATGTAATAGTTGTTAATAAGCCTCAAGGCATGGTAGTTCATCCAGCTGCCGGACATCCAGACCACACTCTTGTCAATGCATTACTATTTCATACCAAAAATTTGGCTGAAAGCCCTGAAGGTTTTCGGCCGGGAATCGTGCATCGCATTGATAAGGATACATCTGGTTTATTGATGGTGGCCAAAAACGCTTTTGCACGTGAAAGCTTAGAGAAACAATTAGCACAAAAAACAAACAAAAGGCTTTATTTAGCTATTGTACATGGGAATTTTTCTGAAAAATCTGGCACAATTGAAGCTCCGATCGGACGTGATCATTATAATCGAAAAAAAATGGCTGTAGTTGAAAATGGTAAAAATGCAGTCACTCATTTTACTGTCCTAGAACAGTTTCAAAAATTTAGTTTAATAAGATGTCAGCTTGAAACAGGGCGTACACATCAGATTAGGGTGCATCTTGCGTATATTGGGCATCCCGTTGCAGGAGATCCATTATATGGACCACATCATACCTTAAAGGGTAATGGTCAATTTTTGCATGCTCAAGTTCTAGGCTTTAAACAGCCACATTCAGGTAAATGGTTGGAATTTGAAGCACAACCGCCACAAATTTTTTTGCAACAGCTGACTGACTTAAGAGAAAAAAGTGATTAAATGAAACGATATTTGATTCTGGAAAATGGTCAATCATTTCCAGGAGAAGGATTAGGAGCTTCAATAATTTCTACAGGCGAATTAGCTATTCAAACTGGTAATTTTGGCTACCAAGAAGCTTTAACTGATCCAACTAACGCTGGTAAAATTTTAGTTTTTACTGCTCCAATGATCGGTGGCAATGGCATTAACGCAATTGATTATGAAAGTATTAATCCAACTGTAAAAGGAATAATTGCTAATGATGTAGCCCAAAATATTTCAGATAGTGATAACTTTCAAGATTTAGCTTCCTTTTTAAAAGAAAAAAATATACCAGCAATTTTTAACGTTGATACCAGGGCTTTAGTCCATCTTTTGAATAAAGAGAAAACAATTAAAGCCTCAATTATGGATACAAATGATGATCATGCTTTTGATCAGATCAAAGCTTTGGTTCTGCCTAAAAACAAATCTGCCACTGTTTCAACTAAAAATGCCTATGCTGTGCCTAATGTGGGTAAAACTGTGGCTATCATTGATCTTGGCTTAAAGCATTCTATGCTTAGAGAATTATCTTTGAGAAAAATAAATGCTACTGTCTTACCTTACAATGTTTCAGTACCCGATATTAAAAATTTGCGCCCGCAAGGGATTATTATTTCGGGCGGTCCAGGAAAAGCAGAAGAACTTAAAGAGAATCTTAATCCGATCCTGACTGCTTTTTACAGGAAAATTCCGCTTTGGGGGATTGGCTTGGGCTTTTTAACCCTAAGCGAATTTCTTAATTTTGAATTAGTTGCTTTGCCTCAGGCTTATAACGGTATTAATTATCCAGTTATTGACCAAAATACAAATAAGATTTGGCAAGTAGCAATGAATATTGACCAATTAGTATTGCCAAATAGCGTTCAATTTGCAATGGAAAAAGAACTATACGATCTTCATAGTGAATTGTTAGCCGGCTACAGCAATAAAGCTAATAAAGTAATTGGTACGGCTTTTAATGCTGAAGGTGCGCCTGGAAGCCTTGATGCTCTTCCTATTTTTGATAATTTTGTAGAGATGATGGTGTAAAAATGCCTTTAGAAAATGATTTAGATAAAGTTTTAATCATTGGATCAGGCCCAACCCTGGTTGGTAAAGTGTCTGAAACTGATTTATTAGTTGAAGATGCAGTTCGAGCACTTTTTGAAGATGATATTCAAGTGGTTTTGGTTAATCCCAATCCAGCAACTGTTTCCACTGACAAAAAACCCGGTTTAACCGTTTATCTGGAACCAATGACATTGGAATTTCTTAAAAGAATAATTCGTATGGAGGAACCAAATGCTATTATTTCTGCTTATGGTTCAACTACAGGCTTAAAAGTTACCAGGGAATTGGTCCAAGACGGCATATTGCAAAAAATGGGGGTTAGGTTGCTAACACTGAATAAACAAACTCTTGCAATGGACAATCATCAAAAATTGAACTCCTTTTTGTCTGAGAACCAGATTGAAACCAATAAATATTGGAATCTAACTGACTTTAGTGCAGCTGATATCCAAAAGCAGCTATCTGAAAAAGTGCGGTTTCCAGTGATGCTTATCAAAGAAAATACTTCGGCCAATAATGGACAAATTATTTTTAATAACGTTTCTGATTTAAATGAATATTTAGCAAAAGAAAGACAATCTGAAAACTTTTCTTTTAGTAATTACCATTTGTCTGAAGATCTTTCTTCTTGGGGGGAAGTCATTGCTAACATAATTCGTGACAGTTCTGGAAATGTACTTTTTACTAATTTAGCTGATACTCTTGAATCCGTAGCCATCAATGCCGGCGATTCCGCAACTGTAATGCCAGCTTTAACGCTTAATAATGACCAAGTACAAAAAATTCGTACCATTGCTAAAGTAATTGCTAGCAAATTAAAAATAGTAGGAATCTTAAATATTCATTTTGCTGTCAAACATGATGGAACCAAATTTTCAGTAAAAATTTTATCAATCAAGCCTCGGTTAACCCGCAGTGCGATTTGGTCAAAAAGAGTAGGGCTGTATAGCTTAGGCTATATTGTTTGTAAAATAGCCATTGGCTATCGTTTAGATGAAATCACAGATCCATTATCAGGTCTTAATGCTGCTGTTGAACCAACTCTAGATAAAGTTGCAGTTAGAATGCCTTTCTGGTCACTAACACAATCTGGAAGCAACCACTATTTATTAGGCACCAAAATGCGTGCTAGTGGGGAAGCCATTGGATTAGGAACAAATTTTGAAGCTGCTTTTTTAAAGGGCCTTGCATCAACAGTCAATTTAAAAATGGCACTTAATGTTTTTAAAACTGAAAAAGCAAAAGAAAAAAGCGAAATTGCAAGTGATTTGGAGCATCCCGATGAGTCACATCTAATTAAGCTTTTAGCCACAATAGCTAAAGGCTTTGATTATCATGAGCTGCAAAACATTATTCATATCCATCCCGTTTATTTTCAAAAACTAGCTCATATCGTGGAAATAGGTCAAAAATTAGCAGTTGGAAATTTAACAGATGAACTATTGCTTGAAGCTAAAAAGAGAGGATTTCGCAATGCGTTAATTTCTGAACTTTCTAATGTTGATATTAACGTAATTAAAAATAAGCTCACAAAATTACATTTGAAGCCAGCTTATCAGCAAATCGACGGGTCAGCCGGAACGATTAAACCTCTGGTTAAGGCATATTACAGCTCATATGGAGTTCAAGATGAAAGTCAAGCTTTAACTGCAGCCAAAAAAGTGCTTGTGATTGGAATGCTACCTTCACAAGTTTCAGTTACAAGTGAATTTGACTACATGATTAGTCATGCAATTGATACTTTACATAATAATAATTATGCCACTGTTTTATTATCTAATAACGATGAATCTGTGGCAATTAGCTATAAAAGGGCAGATAAGGTTTATTTTGAACCTATAACTCTTGAAAGCATCTTACATATTGCTGAAAAAGAAGATATAAAAGATGTTTTAGTTCAGTTCTCCGGCAAAGAAATGAATGCACTATGTAAAAAATTAATAAAAAACGGCTTAAATATTTTAGGCAATAAAAATATTAATCCAAAGGATTGCATAAAGCAGGTTTTAAATAAACCATTAAAAAATTTAGGACAAAATAAGCTTTTAACAACAGTTGATAAAACCGAAGCTAAGAATTTTATCAACGATCATGGTTTTCCAATCCTCATTGGTGGATTTAACAATATGGGGGTTAAGCAAAAATCTGCTGTTGTCTATGATTTGCCAGCTTTAAAGAAATATTTAAAGGAAAATCAATTATCCAAGGTCAGTTTGTCTCATTTTATCGAAGGAAATAAATATGAAATTACGGCCATTTCAGATGGTAAAAATGTCACCATTCCCGGTATTATTGAGCATTTGGAGCAAACAGGTTCTCACGCGTCAGATTCAATAGCTGTTTTTAAGCCACAAAATTTAACAAAAACAGGTAAAAAACTACTTATTGAATATGCTACTGAATTGATTAAACGTATAAAAATGCGGGGAATTTTTACGCTACATTTTTTAATTGTTGATAAGAAAATATTTTTATTACAAATTAAGCCCTACGCTGGACATAATATTGCTTTTTTATCTAAGGCACTGGGAAAAGATATTACCAAATGCGCAACGGAAGTGCTTATCGGCAAGAACTTACCTGACTTAGGTTATAAAAATGGTTTGTGGCATTCAAATAATTTCATTTTTGTTAAAATGCCTGTTTTTTCATACATTGACTACCAAAGTGAAAACTCTTTTGATTCAAAAATGAAATCGTCTGGTTCTGTCATGGGCCGAGATACTGAGCTTGCGAAAGCTTTATACAAGGGCTATGAAGCCAGCGGGTTAAGAATACCAAACTTTGGTACGATTTTTATATCTGTTCGCGATGAAGATAAAAAGAAAGTGACAGAATTGGCTCAACGTTTTTATCGTCTGGGTTTTAAAATAATTGCCACTGAAGGTACAGCTAATGGCTTGGCAGAAGCTGGAATAACCACAGGAATTGTTTCCAAAATCAGTCATGGTTCTCGCAGTCTATTGGATAAAATTCGACAACATAAAATTGATATGGTAATTAATATTACTAACTTATCCGACTCTGCTAGTGACGATGCAACCAGAATACGTGATGAAACTTTGAATCAAAACATACCTGTATTTTCAAGTATCGAAACTACAGAACTTATTTTGAGCGTTCTAGAATCGTTGGCATTAACCACACAGCCAATTTAAATACCACAAGTAAAAATGAAACGAGGATGAAGAATCATCCTCGTTTTTTAGTTTATTCTTTTACTTAATACTCGGTCTTTTTCAGGGGTTACCTCAATTGAATTTTGCCCGGTATAAATTACGAAACCAGGTTTTGCACCATTAGGCTTTTTTACTCTTTTATCCTGTACATAATCAACCTGCACATGGGCTGAATCTTTGGCCTTAGAAAAATAGGCTGCAATCTCAGCAGTTTCTAAAATATCCTTTTCTGTTGCCTGATCAGATTGCAAAATAACGTGCGACCCAGGTATATTTTTAACATGAAACCAAATATCAGTTTTATTAGCCTTTTTTAAAGTAAGCCAATCATTTTGTAAGTTGTTTTTGCCGACTAAAACTGTTTTGCCAGATGAAATGCGAAATTTATTGAGATTTTTCTCAGTAATTTTCTTTTTACGTTTAGGTTTCTGGGGCTTTTTAATATAACCTTGATTCATCAATTCTTCGTTAATTTGATCGATATCCTGTGGTTCTGCATTGTCGATTGCAGTTTGGATAGTATCAAAATAATTTAAATTGTCTTGGGCTATTTTAATTTGTTCTTTAACGTGTTTAATCGAATCACGTAGTTTTTTATACTTGGTAAAATATTTCTGACCATTTCGAGCAGGAGAGAGTGCTGCATCAAGTTTAATTTTTAGGGGTTGATTATTATCATAATAATTGGGCAATTCAATTTCTGTCATTCCCGGTTTAACTTGGGACAAATTTGCATTAAGAATTTCTCCCCGAATCCTATATCCTTCTGAATTCTCAGCTTGATCCAATTGCTTTTGGAGCTTGACTATTTTTTTAGTTAATTTTTTATGCTCGTTTTTTATTACACGTTCTATCTGGCTTGACTTTTGCCTTACCCAATCCTGGTTTGCCTGGTACTGGTAAAAGCTGTCTAAAGCGTGGTTAATATCTGGATCAGAGCTTTCTTTAATCAAGTCAAGATGGTAGGGTAAATAAGGAAAAATTTTACGTTTATTATTAGGTGTTTTTAGAATAAAAGCACCTTTTTTATTAAACTGATCCATAAAAGTTTTAAAAGATGAATAAGAAAAATCGTCTTCCAAATAACCTGCAAGTTCTTGACGATCGTCCCGATCAAGACCACCAATCTGACTAGCAAAATTTTCAGGATCCGAATTCAGAGCTTTTTGAGCAAATTCTTTTTCCGTCATCTTAAAACCGTCAATTCCAGATATAAGGGGAGGTAACTCATATTTAGCTTTGGGCAAAAGTAACCTCACTCTATTTTCATCAGGATTAATTCTTTTAAGCAAATCAATTATGCGTCCACTTTTTTGGTCATAGAGAATCACATTGCTGTGTCTGCCCATTAACTCTAATGACAAGACTAGTTGCACTTGATCTCCAAGTTCATTACGATTGCTAAACCTAAAATTGACAATGCGATCAACCCCTAATTGGTCAATTGATTGTAAAATTGAGCCTTCCAAATATTTACGCAGCACCATAACAAAAGTTGGTGCTTTATCAGGATTAGCAATTGTTTGGTCAGTTATATAGAACCGTGGATACTGCGCATTGGCAGATAATAACAACTGTATATTTTTACGGTCTTTTCTAAAAGTTAGTACTAGATCTTGTTCAAATGGCTGATAAATCTTGGAAAGCCTGCTATTGACGATTTTCGGTTTAACATCATTTAACAGGCTATGTATGAACAAACCATCAAAAGCCATATTATCACCTCAAAACACGCTTTCTATTATACCAATTATTCAGCAATAAGTACCCCGTTTAGAATATAAATTATTAAAAATCTTAAAAAAGAGTACCACCAGTTATATAGTAATAATTTTATAATAAATAAAGAAATCATTGCAAAAAACTGATATACTGGTAATATAGATTTAAAGTTATTAATGCAAATATTTATAAGCTAAAAATAATAGTAGAAATCAAGGACGAATGTTTCACAACTTATACTTGGCTTTTTGCTTTAGATGTCACTTAAATTTTAGTTTATAAAATATTTTTATGATTTTGTTTTAATCAGAAAAGGTAGTTAAATGGATGTTTTATCTTTTAGCACAATTGCTGGAATTATAAAAAACGAAATAAACAGAAAGTGTGGGTTAAATCTTTCTCAAACTAGAATTTTGCTTTATTTTTACCATAATGGCAATACAGCTTTAAAAATGGGAGATTTAGCTGAAAAATTAAAAATATCGCTTTCAACATTAAGCAGACAGTTGCAGCAGAAGAAAACAATGAGCTTTGTAACAATTAAAAGGTCAGAAAGTGACTCAAGCAAAACAGTTCTGTTAAATGATCAGGGATTGGAAAAAATTTCTGAATTACGAAACGTTTTAAAAGAAATAGAAGAATCACTTTTGCATGGTCTTACTGAGCAAGAAATAAAAACATTTGACCAAATATTTACTAAATTAGTGCAGAAAACAAAAGAAACAAGTTCTCTATAGTTGATAGTCGAAACACTTATTTTTTTATGCTATAATTCTTGTATGTTGTACAGACAAAAGCGAAAGGTAAATTAGATGAAGATTGCTTTAGTTACTGATAGTACTAGTGCCATAACAAAACAAGAGGCTGAAAAAAATAACATTATTGTTGTTTCAATTCCAATTATTATAGGTGAAAAAGAATATTTAGAAAATGTTGATATAACCTCTGATCAGCTTTTTAAAATGCAGAGGGAGGGAGCAGATTTTCCTAAAACTTCTCAGCCAAGTACTGGTGATTTAATTCGACTTTTTGATCGCCTGAATGATGAAGGCTATGAGGCAATTATTGCTATTACACTTTCTAGCGGGATATCGGGTTTTTATCAAACATTATGTAATTTCGCGGAAAATCACCCAAAATATAATTTACATGCTATTGATTCTAGAATGACTGTTCGCTTACAAGGAAATTTAGTTTTGGCAGCAGCCAAAATGATAAAAAATGGTCTTGATCTGGATACAATTTTAGCTCGACTTGAAAAAATTCGTTCTACTATTGATGAAATATTTGTAGTTAATGACTTAAAAAATTTAAGTCGCGGGGGACGCTTAAGCAATGCCGGTGCTTTTATTGGTTCAATGTTAAATATCAAACCATTGCTTACTTTTAAAGACGGCAATATAGTAGCTTTTGATAAGATACGTTCTATGAAACGTGCATTTATCAAAATTAAGAAATTAACTGTAAAGAAAATAGATCAATTGCCTTACAAAGATAAAATCAAACTTTTTATTATTGATTCTAATGACAGTAGTCAGGTAGATGAGGCAAAAGTATTTTTAAGGGAAAAATTTCCGGAGCAAAATATTTCTGTTACCAAATTTAGTCCTGTCATTGCTACCCATTTGGGAGAAAAGTCTTTTGCAATTGGTTGGATGATTGATATAGATAAAATTGATTTAACTAAATAAAAGCAACCTTTCGTAGGGCTGCTTTTTTTGGTTTCAGAATGTGAGGATACGTATGAAAAAGGAAATGGATCAAATAACAAAATGGGCTGTAGAATTACAGAGTATTGCTCAAAACGGCATAGAATATGGTCACGATCGCTTTGATAGGGAACGATATGAACAGGTAAGAAAGATCGCTACTGAAATGATGGCAGCAAAAACCGGTCAGCCAATAAATATTGTTAAAGGTTTGTTTAGTAATGATGATGGGTATCAGACGCCTAAAGTTTCTACTAGGGCAGCAATTTTTAATAAAGAAAAGATCTTACTGGTTAAAGAGTCTACAGATAATTTATGGTCAATGCCTGGGGGTTGGTGTGAACCTAATATAACCGTTAAAGAAAATTGTATGAAAGAAGCCGCAGAAGAATCTGGACATAAAATTGAAGTTGATCAAATTATTGCTGTTACCAACCATTCAACTAATATTTATGATAAAGAGCGCATTGAAAGAGCAATTAATGTTTGTAATGTCATTTTTTTATGTAAAGATTTAGGTGGCAAGTTTTCCCAAAATACCGAGACTGACAAGTGTTCATTTTTCGAATTTGATAATTTACCACCATTGTCATTGCCACGAAATTCTTTAGCAGAAATAAAAATGTGTTTTGAAGCGAATCAAAATCCTAATTGGCAAACAAAATTTGAATAAAAAAGGCTTTGCGTCAAGTCCGTTTGTGATCACTATTCCTGTTATCGGCCTCTGAAATCTCATTTAATGCAGCACGTTGCTTTTTTTGATCAACATGGGTATATAAATCGGTTGCTGAAGTTCCTTTTTGGCCCAGTTGCTGAGCTACCAGCACTTGGTCTTTGGTTACACCATATAGTTCAGAAGCTACTGTATGGCGCAATTTATGAGGAGTGAGCGGGTGGCCAAAAGCAGCTGAATATTTATTGACCATTTTTTCGATAGCACTCGTGGTGATTCGACGTGTTTTATTATGCCAGCGAGTCAGGAAAAAAGCTGAATCGTTTTTGACCGCCAAATACCGTTGTTTTCTTATCTTTTTATAGTCCTTGATGTAACCCAATGTCCATTCAGCAATTGGCACGCTGTCTCGTTGGCCACCTTTGCGGGTTACATCTAACGTAGCCTTTTTAAAATTGATGTCAGGCAGATCTATTCCTGCACATTCAGAAACTCTGATTCCAGTTCCCAAAATTAAAGCAATAATTGCCATATCGCGTTCTTTATTTGCTTTAAATCCTGGTAAGGCATGTTTATTGCATTTAAATTCATAATTATTTGCAATAAAATCTAAAAACTGGTATTTTAATTTTCCTGTGTACATGTGTGATTCAAGAACATGGGCCCGATAGTTTAAAGTTTTGGTATTATTAAGTGAATCAATTTTGAGCATGACATTGCGTTCAAAGTACGGTTTGCCATTAATATTATCGGCAGTAATGGTTAAAAACTTAAATAGAGACCTCAGGGCATTAATAGACCGATTTATTGTAGTAGGCGAATTCAGATTGCCTTGTTTATTCTTGGTATGACCTAAATAATTAATGTAAAGCATGATGTCATTACGTTGCAGGTGAGCTAAAGTTTGTGTTTCAATATTTTGGTTATTTTCAGCTTTTGAAATACCTTCATGACGCAACCAATCAAAAAATCTTCTGATTTCTGTCAGATACTGATAGGACGTAGCTAAAGAGTGACTAGTGCCAAAATTATATTCTTTTACAAAATCTGGCATTTTATTTAATTCTTCGTCAATTAGATCTAAATATTTCTTTGTTTCCACGTAAAAAATTTCTCCTAGCTTAATTTAATAAGATACATATTTTATTATAAAACAAAACTAGAATGTATGTTTGAGCCGCATATACTTATTATGAACTAGAGGAGAGAAAGGTATAAACTAGATCTAATTCTAAAAATGCCAAATTGGCATACCTAGAATTAAGTTTTGAAATTGTTTTTAGTAGAAATTTCTTCTTTAAGAATAACTTAGCAAATAGATCATATTTAATTTAGCTAAAAATAAATATCAATGAATGTAAAATTTTGAGGTCAATTGTTATTTATATCTTTCATTAAAATTATAGTTTTAATGAAAGCAACTAAAAAAATGCTGCAATTGTTGACCAAACTAAAATTTTAACCAATTATTCAAGCAAACTTTAAATTCCCAATTTTAAACAATATTACTCAAAATTTTTTATATCTGCTTTATGATAAAATCTAATAATGATACTACTTTTAAAAGTACTAACATTGATTGACTTCAAACTACTTACTAATAAAAAAACTAACCAAAATTAGATTTAATAATAATTATTGGGAGACTCACAGGCAGCTAAATGATCAATTATGCACTCATTTAGTTTTTAACGAGTTCTCAATTGACCTTTGACAAACTAAAACTAAAACTTTTTGGTCTAAATGAATCCTAACTCATTCTGATGGACTATCTTCAAATTTTATTTTACTTTACATAATATATATTATACGAAGTTGTATCCATCTCAGTTCCAACCACCTTTTATCACTAATTCTTAGTTTATCTGCTCCGTTTATATAGCTAGATCTGTAACTCAAAAGTATAATTATTTCATTTGAATTTACTTCAAAAGTTTATTATGACAAATAAAAGTCGACATTATTCCAAAACCTATAATTTTATTTTACATTATACAAAATGATACTTATTACTTATAATTTTTTAAAATTAATATGATCACCCAGCTCTTTTTTTACCCAGATTAATTGATTTATTTAAAATTAATACTTTATAAGTGTAAAAATATAAATAAAAGCGCTTTCTATAATAAATAAATATATAAAACAATTAGATTTTAATTTTTTTACTTAAGCGCTTTTCTCCCTGCCCCTCTAGCAAGCGAATGCACGCTTTGATATAATATTTGCCACTCTTTCCTTTTTCACTTTAAGTTTAATTATTTGGAGCTTTTTTATTTTATTTTTCCAAAAAATAGCTTACAATACTATGTGGGGTATAGTTTAAAACATTTAGTTTGAGTATAATTTTGCCAAAAGCAAGTGTTTTATTCATTATTATTTTTATTTTACTGTTTATTTCTATAATTAATCTGTTATTATAGAATATGGAATTATTTTTTTGAAAGGGTTGAATTTATTCCATGAGTATAAATTTAGGAAAAGAAATATGTCGCAGGCGGCGTGAACAAAAGTTGACCCAGGAAGATCTCGCTGAATTAAGTGATTTATCGGTTAACTTTATTTCTCGCTTGGAACGTACAAAAAATCAAAATATTAGTATTCAAAAGCTTGACTCAATTGCCAGAGCTTTAAATACAACTACGCCAGATATTATCATGAATGCTTACCGCTTTAAGGAAGTTAAGGTGGAAAATCACCAAGATAATACTCCTGTATTTATTAAGAAGGTTCTTAATGAACTTAGAAAAATGTCACCTGATAAGGCTGAGAGAGTATGTAAATCATTCATTATTTTGGCTAAGGAAATTAACAAAGATTAAAAAAAGCACGAAATAGTTAAAAATCTATTTCGTGCTTTTTAAATTACTTAAATGCCTCAGTTAATGGTGGAACAACTTGCTTTTTCCTTGAAACAACCCCAGGTAAGCTGATTTCTGAATCTTTAACTTCACCAAATGCTTTTTCAAATGATGCTACAGCTTCATTTGAACCTATAACTAATGCGGTTGAGTCTGAATCGAGTACATTAGTTATAAGTAACATAAACAAATCATATCCTTCAGAATTGGCTGAATCTTTCATTGTCTTCAAGAAGGCTTCTTTGCGTTCCAGTGCTTCTGGCAAGTCAACTACATTAATTTGGGCTACACGGACATTTTTACCATTTAATTCAAATGATTTTGCATCTAAATCAATTAGTTCTTCTTCCGATTTACTTGCTATGTTAGTCCCTGCTTTTAATTCTTCCAAGCCATATTTTTCGTAATCTACACCAGCAATTTTTGCAAGTTCTTTAACCGCTTTTTTATCCCTATCGGTAGTTGTAGGAGATTTTAGCAATAATGTGTCAGAAATGATGGCAGAAAGCATGATACCAGCGATATTCTTAGGAATTTCAACTTTAAAATGCTTATAAAGACCAAACATAATGGTACTAGTACAGCCTACAGGTTCAGCAAGATAAAATAAAGGCATACTTGTGTCGAAATTCATAATTCTGTGGTGATCAACAACATGAGTTACAGTAACTTGATCAATGTCTGATACACTTTGTTGTGGTTCATTATGATCAACAAGCATTACTTCTTTAACTTCATTTGCTGCTGTTTTGATTACTCTTGGTGCTTTAAAACCAAACTTTTTTAAAGCAAAAGCTGTTTCATCATTAGGTTCGCCTAAAGCAACCGCCTCTGTGTTGTAACCAAGCTTATTCTGCAAATATGAATAAGCTATTGCTGTACCAATTGCATCTGTGTCAGGATTTTGATGACCGAAGACCAATTCTTTTTCCATTAGATTTCCTCTTTTTCTTTTTAAATTTTTACTTAATTATAGTTTACCTAATAAAGGCTATTCTTGACAGAATAAAATCATAAATTTTTCGTTTGATAGAAAAATTTTTACGAGATTATTTGATAACGTCAAGCTTCTAAGAATTTCTTAAATTCTTTCAAAAAGTTCTGTATGCGTGGCACCTCTTTTTTCCCTTTGCGATAGATAAGCGAAATGGTAAATTTTTTGATACCTTTTAAAAATACGGGTACTAAATTAATTTGACTTTGATTTAGGCTATAGTATGAGTTACTCACAATTGTGTCATACCCTGTGTCTTGTGCTGTATCAACCATCTCTTTGGTGGAAGTGAAAGTTAGTGGTACATTCAAACCATTTCTCGCATTCATTTTATTGCCAAGTTTGCCTTTAAGTATCTGAGTTAAATAAAAACTATCAGGATAAAGAACCCATCTTTTTCCTAAAAACTTAGAAACTGGATATGAATTCCCTGCTTCAAGATTTTTATCATGAGTTAAGATGGTTAACCTGTCTTGAGTAACTTTCATTAATTCATACTGGTTTTGTAAATTTGACTGGCTCTTTTTAGTGGTTTCAGGGAGATAAAGCATTGCTAAATCAATCAAATTATTATCAAGATTATACCAAAGATCCTTACGATTAAAATAAGATATGTTGATAGTTATATTGGGATAATTTTTATTGAACTCAACCAAAAATTTCCTAAGAAGATCATAATTAATACTTTCTAAAACGCCAATTGCAATATTGCCTTTATCAGCTTGCGTAAACTCCTGTATATCACTAACAACAGAGTTAATAGTTCCGAGCAACTTAATTGCCCCCGTCTGCAACTGTTTCCCTGCTTCTGTTAAGTAAAGTTTTTTACCCATCTGGCCAAACAGCGGAGTTCCAATTGCATGTTCAATTTTCTTTATTTGCTGAGTTAAAGCCGGTTGAGTAATGCCAAGTATCTGGGCAGCTTGGGTGTAGTTCATGGTATCAATTAATTGCAAAAAATAATGTAGGGATTTGGTTGAGAGTATTGTATCTGTTTTAGGCATAAGATTATTCCTTCTATCTTAACAATAATATTGCTCTATTTATATGCTATTATCAATCAAAAACCCCTTTGTGTCAAAGTATTATTTAAAGCTGTTAAAGCACTTCCATAAATTATTAATATCATTAAATAAATAAAAAATTATTTATCACTTAAAGGTTCACCAAACTTTATATTAACTGGCTGGCCATCACTTGTTGTATCCAAGACAAAAGAGCCATTAGAATACCTATCACCGAGCGGATAATCTTTAGTTGAAAGTTTTATGTGACGTTTACTTGTTGTTGTGATCAACAGGTTATGTTCTTGACCATATGAAATAATTGCTGCAATACGGTGAGGTTTAGTTTTGAGTTCTCTTAAAACTAATACCCCTCGTTTGGCACGAGATACTTTATTGACTAACTCAGCTTTAAACTGCTTGAATGCTCCCCTTTGAGTAATTATGCCGATACGAATTAAGTCAAGATAATCAGGATTGATTACTACATACGAAACTACATAGTCATCATCCTTTAAATTCACAGATTTTACACCAAATGATTTGGCACCTGATGCAGGAATTTCAGTTAACTCATAACGAACTGCATAAGCTTTATGAGTAAATAAAATGATTTCATTATTGCTATCAGGTTTTACTAAATCAACACGAACTATCCGACTATCTGTTTTTTTCATTTTCATTGCAGTAATTGCGCGTGAACGATAAGTTCTAGTAGGCTGGAGATTACTTAGTTCCAACTGCTTTATATAACCATCATTAGTTGCCATTAAAAAGTTTAGTTTTTGATTTAATTGGTCAAAATCAAAAACGCTAATGATATTCTCATCCTCGCTTAAGCCAATTTCTTGAGATAAGTGCTGGCCTGTTTCTTTCCACTTAGTTTCGACTAACTCATTTACTGGTCTATAAATGACATTACCACGGTCAGTGAACAGATATAGATTTGTTAGTGTGGACAATGTCTTTTCAAAAACAACATCATCCCCACTCGGCAAACCATTATCCTCATCATCACTTGACTGCCAGGAGCGAAGAGACGATCTCTTCAAGTAACCATCACGACTGATTAAAACACGTACTTGTTCATCTGCCACTAGTGCTTTTTCATCAATTTGAATCTTAGCGGTTTCAGATGAAATTTCAGTGCGCCGAGGATTGCCAAATTCCTTCTTAACAGTCGTTAATTCCTTAATTATTTCCTTTTCTAAAATCTTTTTATTAGACAAAAGTTCTTTAAAACGTGCTATTTTATCATTCAGCTCGCTTTGCTCTTTAACTAAAGCATTAACGTCAGTATTAGTTAACCTGTATAATTGCAAGGACACAATTGCCTCTGCCTGCCTAGCAGTAAACTTAAACTTGTCTGATAGATTTTTCTTTGCTTCTGCCTTATTTTTAGAAGCTCGGATGACCTTAATTACTTTGTCAAGAATATCCATGGCATGGATCAAGCCTTGTATAATTTCCAGACGCTCTTCTGCTTTATTTAAATCAAATTTCGTCCTCTTAATTACTACGTCTTTTTCATGTTCTAAGTAAGAAGACAGTATATGCTTTAAACCCACTTGCATTGGTGTCATGTGGTCAATGGCAACCATATTAAAATTATAGGAAACTTGCAATTCAGTATTCTTAAATAAATAATTCAGAATATTTTGTGCATCAGCCCCCTTTTTTAACTCCACTACGATTGACAAACCATGACGGTCAGTTTCATCACGCACTTCTGCTATGCCATCAATCTCCCTGTTTAAGCGGATTTCATCCATCTTTTTAACCAGCAGAGCTTTATTAACAGCAAAAGGTATCTCAGTAATGACAATTTCTTCGCGGTGCCCTCTTATTTCCTGAATTGAACTTTTGGCTCTGACCTGGATGCGTCCTCGACCGGTTTCATAGGCTTCACGTAATCCCTTTTGCCCTAAAACAATCGCACCTGTAGGAAAATCTGGGCCTTTGACAAAATGCATTAGATCATCAAGACTGGCATCAGGATTTTTTAGCAAATAAATAGTAGCATCAATTACCTCTGTTAAATTATGCGGTGGAATCTCAGTTGCATAACCAGCCGAAATACCTGTAGAGCCATTAACTAATAAATTAGGAAACCGAACAGGTAAAACTGTCGGCTCATACTCAGTATCATCAAAGTTCAAGACCATGTTGACTGTATCTTTATCAATATCTTGTAACAACATGTTGGAAATCTTGCTTAAACGTGATTCGGTATAACGCATTGCAGCGGGGCCATCGCCATCCATTGAACCATTGTTACCGTGCATTTCAATTAGAGGTTCTCGCATTTTCCAATCTTGAGAAAGGTGGACCAGAGCACCATAAATAGAACTGTCACCATGGGGGTGAAAATTACCCATGATATTTCCTACAGCTTTCGCCGCCTTTTTAAATGGCTTGTCGTAGGTATTGTTATCCTGGAACATAGCGTAAAGGATTCTTCTTTGCACTGGTTTTAAACCGTCACGAATATCCGGTAAGGCACGTTCCTGGATAATATATTTGGAATATCTGCCAAATCGCTCACCCATGACCTGCTCAAGGGGCATTTCACGAATTCGTTCTTTTGTAGCCATTAATTAAAAACCTCTTTAATCATTTTCTTCTTCCAAAATTGAAGTATTATCCCCAAGTCTGAACTTAACATTTTCCTCAATCCATTTTCGCCTGGCACCTGCTTTGTCACCCATTAGTGTGGTCACACGACGTTCAGCCAAGGAAGCATCGTCAATTTTTACTCGAATAAGCAACCTGGTTTCTGGATCCATTGTTGTTTGCCACAGCTGTTCGGCATTCATTTCACCTAGTCCCTTAAACCGTTGTAAAGCATAACCACGACCCATTTTCTTTTCATCGGCAGCAAGTTCTTCATCAGTCCAGGAATACTTTACCTGAGCCTTTTTGCCACGACCTTTTTGCAAGCGATAAAGAGGAGGTAAAGCAATATAAACTTTGCCATGCTCAATCATTGGTCTCATATAGCGGTAGAAAAAGGTTAATAATAAAATCTGAATGTGGGCACCATCATCATCGGCATCCGTCATAATGATTACTTTATCGTAATTTGAATCTTCAACTTTAAATTCAGCACCAACGCCGGCACCAATGGTATAAATCATGGTATTGATTTCTTCATTTTTAAATATGTCCTGTAATTTTGCTTTTTGGGTATTTAAAACTTTTCCCCGTAAAGGCAATATTGCCTGGAACTTCCGGTCTCGACCTTGCTTTGCAGAGCCGCCAGCAGAGTCCCCCTCAACCAAGAAAAGCTCATTCCTTTTAGGATTACGTGATTGTGCCGGTGTTAGTTTACCAGACAGGACTTCCTTTTTACGACGTTTTTTGCCATATCGACTTTCGTTACGAGCCTTTTTGGCTGCTTCACGGGCATCCCTTGCTCTTTGTGCCTTTTTCACCAGCTCTTGAGCCAGTTCGCCTTTTTCCATCAGGTAATAAGACATTTTTTCATAAACGATGGCATCAACAACTGATCTAGCCTGAGGAGTGCCTAGTTTACCTTTAGTCTGCCCTTCAAATTCTAATAGCTCTTCTGGAATTTTGACTGATAAAACAGCACTTAAGCCTTCGCGATAATCGGAGCCGTCGATATTTTTGTCTTTTTTGCCTAACAGTCCTTGTTTCTTAGCATAATCATTAAAAGCACGCGTAAAACCAGTTCGTGCACCTACTTCGTGAGTACCACCATCCGCTGTACGCACGTTATTTACAAAAGAAACCAGGTTTTCAGAGTAACTGTCACTATACTGACCGCTGAATTCAACCTCAATTTCATCTTGTTTACCAGAAAAGTAAAAAATGTCGCTTAAAGAATCTTTTCCTTCATTCAAATAGGAGACAAAAGCTTTAATACCTTCATCATACTTAAAATCATCATGATGTTGAGGCTCACGTTCATCTACTAAGACAAAGCGCACACCTTTAAGCAGAAAAGCCGACTCACGTATGCGTTCTTGAATAGTTTCATATTTATATTTAATAGTTGAAAAAATTTTTTCATCAGGTTTAAAAGTAATGGTGGTACCAGTAGGTTCCTTAGTTTTGCCTAAACGTTTCAAAGTACCAATAGGGTGTCCGCCATCTTTAAACTCTTCTTCGTATGCTATCCCATCTCTGACCACTTTAACATCCATATAACTGGAAAGAGCATTGACAACAGAGGAACCTACTCCATGAAGTCCACCGGAAGTTTTATAATTTTGTTCGGTAAACTTGCCACCGGCATGCAAAACAGTCAGTATAACTTCAATTGTGGGTTTGCCTGACTTATGCATACCGGTGGGCATACCCCGGCCAAAATCACGTACCGTCACACTGTTATCTTGATGAATCGTCACGTCAATTTCTTTACCAAATCCGGCCATTGCCTCATCTACTGAATTATCAACAATTTCGTAGACAAGCTGATTGAGGCCATGAACATCAGTAGACCCAATATACATGCCTGGACGCTTGCGTACAGCTTCCAGGCCATGAAGAATCTGAATTGATGAGTCATCATAAGAATTTATTTTTTTACTTGTTTTAGCCAAATAGACTCCTCCAGTTAAAAATCATTTATTATTTTCATCCTCTTATTTGTAAACTTTGATAAAATAGCATTAGACTTTAAGAGAGCAGGATATCAATGATAAACTTAAATTTAATTCTGATATTTATTCTAGCATATTTAATAGGTTCGTTTCCCACAGGCGTGATCGTCGGCAAAATATTTTTTGCGGAAGATATTAGAAACTATGGCTCTGGCAATATTGGAACCACTAACTCTTTTCGCGTTTTTGGACCGTTTGCAGGCTGTCTGGTTTTGATTGTTGATGTTCTCAAAGGAACATTAGCCACAAATTTACCCAGAATTTTCCATCTTAATGCTCCTAAATACTTTTTGTTAATTTCAGGAGGCTTAGCAATTCTGGGACATACGTTTTCCATTTTTCTCAAATTTAAAGGTGGCAAAGCCGTAGCAACCAGTGCTGGACTTTTTTTGGGCTACAACCTAAAATTTTTTGGTGTCTGTGCCCTTATTTTCTTGCCATTGGTTTTCATCACGTCTTATGTCAGCCTATCCAGTTTAATCGCCGTAGTCTTAATATTCATTGTAACCTTCTTTTTTCATGATGTTTTTCTGGAGATAATTGTGGGCTGCATCATGATTATCTTATTTATCCGTCACAGAAGCAATATTAAACGATTATTGCACCACCAAGAAAATATCATTCCTTTTGGCTTGTGGTACTGGTATAAGAAAAAGCACCATAAATTATAGTTGCATATCAGATAAATATGGCTAGCAATTTCAACTAGCTATTTTATTATAAACATAAGAACGCTTGTTCGCAAGAGCAATTTTTGTTGAAATTAATAAGACTGTAAAAAGGAAGCCCACGAGGGCTTCCTTTTTAATTTATATAATTTACTTATTAAAACTTATTCATCTTGATCATGAAAAGCCATACTAAAGCCAGCTGTAAAAGTATCACCAGCTTCAAGGTGGTTCATGCCGTATTTGTCTTCCAATTTTTGGTTAGTATCAGTGCGATCTGCAATGCCCCACCATGGTTCAATACAGACATAATCAGCAGTCTTAGGGTATTGGGACCACACACCGACAAAGGGAGCATCCCTTAGCCAAACGTTTACATGAAAATTATTGGCATCCGTTCTTAAAGATACCCGGTTGTCGTGTCCCCGCATTTGAAAAATCAAGGCATCATCTTTAAATAGGTGATCACTAAGGGTAATCAAACTATTGGTTGAAGCCAGCGACCGATTATGCCAGTCTAAAAACGCTCCTTTAAGAGGAATACGTACGCGAGCACGAGAAGGTTTAGTACTAAAGTAAAAATCTTCCTTAGACAATGTCTTGCTAGTGGGGATGTTAAAACCGGGATGTCCCCCGATACCAAAAATCATTTCGCCATCTGACTTATTAATGACCGAAAAATTTTCTTCCAGCAAATTATTAAGCAAGTTATAGTTCACACGCAACTCAAATTTGAACGGATAAACCTCTCGGGTTTTTGCAGAATCCGTTAGCAAAAAAGTGATGCTTTCGCCCGTATGTCGCTCAACTTTAAACTCTGAATCTCGTGCAAAACCATGTTGAGTTAAGTGGTAGGTTTTGCCCTGATAAGTATATTCATCATTTTTAAGTTTCCCCACAATGGGAAAAAGTACGGGAGCATGCCTTTTCCAAACTTCAGGATCAGCCTGCCAAATATATTCGTATCCGCTATGTAAACTTTTCACACTTTGCACTTCAGCACCCTTACTGGAAATTTCAACCTGTAAGATGCTATTTTTAATAGTGTAATTCATGCTTAATCATCACCTTTGTTAAAGAATGAACTTAGTTAAATCTTTATTTGTTATTATATCACTAAGTTTTTCGTTAACATATGCCTCAGTCACTGTAATTTCGCCCATGGACATATCTGGGCCTTCATACAAAACATCTTCCAGCAACTTTTCAAGAATTGTTGACAATCTTCTGGCACCAATATTGTCAGTTCCCTGGTTTACGTCATAAGCAATTTGAGCAATCCGATCAACTGCTTCTTGTGTAAAGACTAATTTGATTCCGTCAGCTTTCATCAAGGCAACATATTGCTCTAAAAGTGAATCTTCAGGATCCTTGAGAATTTTAACAAAATCGTCTTTGGATAAGGCATTAAGTTCAACCCTAATTGGAAAACGACCTTGCAATTCAGGAATTAAATCACTTGGTTTGGATTCAGAAAATGCTCCAGCAGCAATAAAGAGTATGTGATCAGTTGCTACAGGACCATATTTAGTTTGAACAGTAGAGCCTTCAACAATTGGCAAAATATCTCTTTGCACACCCTCACGTGATACTTCACCGGAAGTTTTCTTATTGCCGGCAGTAATTTTATCAATTTCATCAATAAAAATAATGCCGTTATTAGCTGTACGCTCAATAGCTTTTTGATAAAGGGAGTCATAATCAATCATCTTACGGGATTCTTGCTGAATTAAGACTTCACGGGCATCTTTAACTGCTAAAGTACGTTTAATTTTCTTTTTAGGAACCAAATCGTTAAGCATTGAGCTCATATCAATTCCCATTTGTCCCATCATGTCACCCATGGGATTGACTTTAGGAGCTTGTTCAACTTCGATAGTGACCTCCCGATTTTCAAGCAAGCCCTTATTTAACTGCTCTGACACAGTAAGACGCTGATTACGGACATCATCAGTTATTTCTTCTTGATCTGCGGCAGAAGACTGATCATTGTTCTGACCCCCTGCCATGATCATTGACATCATATCTTGCCATTCCTGCATCTGATTTTTTCTTTTATCTTTTTTGACTCCAGGAACAAGCAAACGTACTAAAATTTTGTTGGCCTTTTTAGTTGCCTGACGGCGAACACGCTCAAATTGATCCTTTTCTTCCATGCGCACTGCTTCATTTACCAAATCGCGCACCATTGACTCAACATCACGACCGACATAACCAACTTCAGTAAATTTTGTAGCTTCTACTTTGACAAACGGCGCATTAACAATCGCTGCTAATCTTCTGGCAATTTCTGTTTTACCAACGCCCGTGGGTCCCGCCATTAAGAGGTTCTTAGGTGTAATATCTTCCTGCATTTTTTTAGGTAGCTGCATTCTGCGATAACGATTATAAAGAGCAACAGCAACTGCCTTTTTAGCTTCATCTTGGCCTATAATGTATTCATTAAGTAAATTAACAATTTGCTTTGGTGTTTTTGTTTCCATATTATTTATCTGCCTCGTTTTTACAATTCGTCAGTTATAATCTGATTATCAGTAAAGATATCAATTCCAGAAGCAATTTCAACAGCCTCATGAGCAATTTCACTGGCACTCATATTGGACGAATGTCTAGTCATTGCGATGGCTGCAGCCTGAGCAAAGTTGCCACCAGAACCAATTGCAACCACATTTTCATCTGGTTCGAGCACCTCACCATTGCCGGAAATTAATAAAAGATCTTTTTCGTTAAAAGCAATGAGCATGGCCTCCAGCTTTTGCAAGGTTGCGTCTTTACGCCATGCTTGTGCCATTTCCACAGCAGCTCTGCGTAAATCGCCTCCAAAAGCTTCTAATTTGCCTTCAAGCATGTCTTGCAAACTGACGGCATCGGCTACGCCACCAGCAAAGCCAATTACAACCTGATCGTGATAGATTCGTCTAATCTTTTTAGCTGTAGCTTTGGCAATTACTTTTTCACCCAAGGTTACCTGCCCATCTCCCGCAATTGCGGTTTTACCATTAAATTTTACTGAACATATTGTTGTCATTTTTTGGCCTCATCTTTCTTATCGTTACGAGTAAAGTACTTTTCATAATTTGCTTGTAAGTGGCTCATGGTCACATGAGTATATATTTGGGTAGTTGATAAATTATCATGCCCCAAAAGTTCCTGTACGCTGCGTAAATCTGCACCGTTATTCAACATTGCCGTGGCGAAGGAATGGCGCAATTCATGCGGGTGTACTTTACCATTAATGCCCGCTGCGTTAAAAACTTTTTGCATAATATACTCGATGCCGCGATCCGTTAATGGTTCACCTTTATTATTTAAAAAGACATAATCAGAACCGTCAGCACCGTTTACAAGTTGATTGCGACCGTTTTCCCAATAATTAACTAAGGCAGCTTTAGTTTTATCATCGAACGCCACGTACCTGTCTTTATTACCTTTACCGTGAACTAGAATTATCTTTAAATCTAAGTCTACTTGCTTTCTTGTTAAGTTGCTTACCTCGCTAACCCTCATCCCAGTAGTATAAAACAATTCAATTAACGCTAAATTACGCAAAGTTAAGGGTTCATTTCCACTTAAAGAGTCAAATACTTGTTTCATCTCTGGTGCATAAAAAAACTGGGGTAACTTTCGTTCTTTAGAACGCAGAGCAATTGTCTGCGTTGGATCTATTTTAACAATTTTTCGCCTAGTTAAAAAGTGATAAAAGGACCTGAGACTGGACATTTTACGTGACTGCGTCGTACGTGCTAAATTGCGTTCTGTTAAGTTTTGTAAAAAAATTTCAACATCACGTCTGTTTATTTTTGTCCAACCATTAAAGCCGCCATTTTTCTGCCAAAAATTCTCAGCCTCAAGCAAATCGGTTTGATAAGCCAGTATTGTTTGGGGACTATACTGGCGTTCATTACGCAAATAGGATGTGAACAGGTTTATCAGCTCATCTTTTTTAGCATCCATTTATTGCAACACTTCCTGTTGAAATTCCTTCAGACATTCTAAGCCGCGCTGACTGATCTTTAAGTGACGTTCTTTCTTGTTGCGCACTTTAGGACCTTCAAGACCTGGAATTAAAGCGAAACTGGCATTCATGGGTTGAAAATGCTTGATGTCAGCAGTAGTTACGTAATTAGCCATTGATCCTAAAGCAGTTAGTTTAGGAAAAGCAACCGGTTCTTGACCACTGGCTCTTCTAGCAGCGTTAATGCCAGAAACCAGTCCACTGCCAGCACTTTCAACATAGCCTTCAACTCCAGTCACTTGTCCCGCAAAAAACAATCCAGGTTGCTTTTTAGCCTCATAGCTAGCAGATAATGCAGCTGGTGAAGCCATGTAGGTATTGCGGTGCATTTTGCCATACCTGATAAAACGAGCATGAGCCAGACCTGGAATCATGGCAAAAACTCGTTTTTGTTCACCATATTTTAGGTGAGTCTGGAAGCCGACGATATTATACATCGAGGCTACAGCATTATCTTGTCTAAGCTGAACAACAGCATAAGGAGTTTTTCCAGTAGCTGGGTTTTCCAGTCCTACAGGTTTAAGGGGACCAAAAAGCATGGTTTTCATGCCTCTTTTCGCCATCACTTCAATCGGCATACAGCCCTCAAAAACCTCACTATTTTCAAAGCTGTGTACTTCTGCAGTTTCTGCACTAATCAATTCCTGAGCAAAGTTTTCATATTCTTGCTTTGTCATAGGACAATTTAAATATGCAGCTTCACCTTTGTCATAGCGAGATTTTTTATAGACTATATCCATATCAATCGAATCGGCGGCAATTATTGGTGCTGCTGCGTCAAAAAAGTGCAGGCTTTCATTGCCTGAAAACTTTTGTATTTCCTCAGCCAATTTATCGCTAGTCAAGGGACCCGTAGCAATAATTGCAATTCGATCGGTTGGAATCTGGGTAATTTCTTCAGTATGAAAATTAATATTTGGCAGAGCCAGCAGCTTGCTTGTGACATAGTCACTGAATTGAGTTCTGTCAACTGCCAAGGCCCCACCGGCAGGAACTTGGGAATGATCAGCTGCTTTCATAATCAGCGAATCAAGCTGCCGCATTTCCTCTTTTAATAAGCCAACCGCATTAGATAACTGATTTGAGCGCATTGAGTTAGTGCATACCAGTTCAGCTAGCCGGTCAGTTTTATGCGCCGGGGTCATTTTTTGGGGGCGCATTTCGTAAAAATCGACTGTGATTCCACGTTTTGCAAGTTGCCAGGCTGCCTCGCTTCCGGCCAGGCCGCCACCAATTACAGTTACTCTTTCAGGCATATGATCATATTCCTTTACTAAAAATATTTTACTTTATATACAAGAATATCATCAAATCATAAATGACCTGATGATATTAACATAAATTTAACTTTCTACAGTATCTTTTTCAGCACTTGTTTCTTCTTTATAATCGCCATTTGGACAAAGAACAACAGGTCCCTTTTTATTTCTTTTTTCAACGAGAAAATGGCCACAATTAGGACAATTGCGGTTAATAGGCTTGTCCCAAGAAACAAAGTCACAATCAGGATAACGGGAACAACCATAGAACTTGCGGTTACGCTTTGATTTTTTCTCAATCACGTCACCTTTGCCACATTTCGGACAAATTACGCCAACCTTTTTTACAATTGCCTTCGTATTGCGACAATCCGGAAAACGTGAGCAGGCATAAAATTTGCCATAGCGTCCCATTTTAATAACCATCGGGGCACCACAGATATCACAATTAAAGCCAGCCGGTTCATCTTTAATTTGCACTTTTTTAATATCGGCGTCAGCTCTATCAAGCTCTTTTTTAAAGGGATGATAATAATCATCAATTACTTTGACCCAATTTTTCTTGCCTTCTTCAATACCGTCAAGATCATTTTCCAATTGCGCAGTAAAATCAATGTTAACAATGTCAGGGAAAAATTTCTCAATTAAATTATCTACAATTTCTCCCAGTTCAGTCGGGACAATTGATTTACCGTCCAATTTAACATAATAACGACGTTGAATCGTATCAATAGTTGGTGCATAAGTGGAAGGACGACCAACACCATTTTCTTCTAGCGAATGGACTAAACTGGCCTCAGTGTATCTGGCAGGGGGCATGGTGAAATGTTGTTTATTATCAGATTTGGCTAATTTAACCATATCTCCATCATTTAATTCAGGTAATTCAACATTTTTTTCCTGTTGATTATCATAAACTTTTGTGAAGCCGGCAAATTTCATTTTTGAGCCGGTAGTCCTGAATATCACTCCGTTTTGCGTAATATCTGCTCTTACTGTGTCGTAAACAGCTGGAGTCATTTCGCTAGCCAAAAATCTAGACCAAATCAATTTATACAAACGATATTGTTCAGTAGTTAAAACAGATTTGAGGGACTCTGGGGTGCGATAAACACTTGTTGGCCTGATAGCTTCATGGGCATCTTGAGCATCCTCTTGATTTTTGAAATGGCGCGCTCCTTTAGCAGCATACTCTTTACCATAATTTTCATTTAAAAATTTAGAGGCTTCCGCCTGTGCAACTGGGGATGTCCGCTTAGAATCAGTTCTCATATAGGTAATCAAACCGACTGTACCCTGTTTACCTAGGCTAATGCCTTCATAAAGCTGCTGGGCAATACTCATCGTCCTTCTAGTACGATAATTCAGACGTTTGTTTGCTTCCTGCTGCATCGTCGAAGTGGTAAAGGGAGCGGCAGGCTGACGTCGACGCTCACGTTTAACAACATTTTCGACTTGAAAGTTTTTCTTTTTATCAATTTTAGCCAAAACTTTTTTGACAGAATCATTATCAGGTAAATCAGTTTTTTTGCCGTTAATACCCCAAAACTGACCATTAAAAGTCTTTTTTAATTTCTTAAATTCTGCCTCAATTGTCCAATATTCCTGTGGCTTAAAGTTTTTGATCTCTTTTTCGCGATCAATTACCAATTTTAATGCAACTGACTGAACACGTCCGGCACTCAAACCTTTTTTGACCTTTTCCCACAAAATTGGCGAGAGCGAATAACCAACAATTCTGTCTAAAATACGGCGAGCTTGTTGAGCATTGACAGTATCCATGTCGATTGTTCTCGGGTTCTTAAAACTGTTTTTAACAGCGTCCTTTGTTACCTCATTGAACGTAACCCGATTTTTATCCTTTTGATCTAAATTGAGCACATGAGCAACATGCCAAGCAATTGCTTCACCTTCACGGTCAGGGTCGGATGCCAAATAAACATCTTTGGCTTTTTTAGCTTCCGACTTAAGTTCCTTAATGGTATCGCCTTTACCCCTGATAGAAATATATTTTGGCTTATAATTATTGTCAAAATCAATTCCCATTTGCGACTTTGGCAAGTCACGAATATGACCTTTAGAAGCAATTACACGATAATTACGTCCTAAATATTTTTCAATAGTTTTAGCCTTAGCCGGAGACTCAACTATTACTAGTGTCTTCTTACGTTTCTTTGGCTTTGATTTAGTAGGCATCAAAAGCCTCCTCATTAAATTCTTTTTTAAATACTCATTTGAGAATAGAATATTTAACTACTAATTGTCAAATCTTTCAAGTTGCAAGTCAAAATCAGTGATTGGATAAGCACCCGCTTGAATTAGTTTATTGGGTCCTTGAGATAGTTCACTGGTAATAGGACCTGGTAAAGCATAAATGTCCCGATTTTCTTGTAGAGCTAGGTTTGCTGTAATTAGAGAACCTGACTTCTGCTTTGCCTCAGTAACAATTACACTGTCAGCTATTCCAGCCAAAATTCTGTTTCGCTGGGGAAATCTATAAGGTCTGGGTGGAGTATCAGGCAAATATTCACTCACTAATAGGCCTTTTTGAGCAATTTCTTTTTGCACATGTTGGTTTATTTGCGGATAAAAATGGTTTAACCCATTACCAACCACCGCAATTGTTTGACCGTTAAATTTTAGTGCTGCCTTATGTGCCATAACGTCCACGCCCTTAGCTAGTCCACTGGCAATAATAAAATCATCTTTTATTAGATTAGGCACAAGTTTATTCAAAACCAAGTTGCTATAATTAGTGGCTTGACGGGAACCTACAATTGTAACGATTTTTTGCTGAAGTAATTCCAAATTCCCTTGTAAAAACAAAATTAAAGGTGGCTGATAAATTTGACGTAGCTTTTCGGGATATTCCACGTCAAAAAAGCTAATAACCCGACATTGCTTTTCTATTCTTCTGATCATTTTATCCGCATATCTGTCATTATAAGCATTCATACAGACTTTTATCAAATTACTGGTCAAATTTAAGTTTTTAATAGTCTGAATATCAATATCAGCAAGTTGCAACTGACTAGCAACTTGTAACATCTTAACATATCCAATACCTTTTTGTAATTTTAAGCGCAAAAGAAAATTGGTAATCTTCATAAAAAACCTCCTAAATACAAATACGTAAAAAGGAGGCATATTTTTTTATTTATAAAAAGAATTCACTGGTGCAAATGTTTTTCGGTGAATTAGCGTTGGACCATATTTTGCCAATGCTTGAAGATGAGCTTGAGTGCCATAGCCAGCATTTTCATCAAAATGATACTCAGGATAAATTTTGGCATAGTCTGCCATCAAGTTATCCCTGAAAACTTTGGCAACAATTGAAGCAGCAGCAATTGAATTTGATTTGGCGTCACCCTTTATTAGCCGAACCTGCGGCAATTGAACTGGTACCTGCATAGCATCAACAAGCAAAGCGTCAGGCTTGACGTCTAAATTCTTGACAGCTTCAGCCATTGCCAAACGATCTGCTTCATAAATATTTATTTCATCAATCACTTGCGGACTTTTTAAACCGATTGCCACACTAACCGCTTCCTTTAAAATTAAGGGGAATAATTCTTGGCGGCGCTTGGCACTTAATTTTTTAGAATCATTGACATCTGTCAAATCAAAATTGTCATCAATAATCACGGCGGCTGTCACAACAGGACCAGCTAATGGTCCTCTGCCGACTTCATCTACACCGGCGACAGTTTTGTTTTTGGCCCAAAAAGTTTTTTCATAGGCAAATCTTTTTATAAAGGCGGCTTTTTTCTTAGCTAATTTTTGCTGGCGATTATGATAACTTAGCAAAAGCTTTTGAACACCCACACGAGTATCATTTTCTAAAATTTTCAAATCTTCATGATTGACTGAGCCCTGTGCCAGTAATTTTTTTATTTCACCAATTGTCATAACCGATCCAAAGTAATCCTTCCTACTTTTCCTTTACGCAATCTTTGCAATAAATACATAGAAAAACGATCATAATCGTCACGCATACCATATTCCTCAGTCAGTGCCAGTAACAGATCAGTATCATTAATATGTTGAATTTCTGCTTTGGAAGTTCTAGCAAACTTGCTTAAATCATTTAAATAGTGTTTACGTAACTTTGCTAATAAAAATAAGGCAACATCATCAGCGCTAAAGACAGTATCCTTTATTGCTCCCAGTGCCGCAAGCTTTAGACCGACTGTTTGATCTTCGAATTTAGGCCACAGAATTCCGGGAGTATCTAAAATTTGAATATTATCGGCAGTTTTGAGCCAATTTTGTCCTTTGGTTACGCCTGGCTTATTGCCAACCTGCGTCACATTGCGACCAACCAGACGGTTAATAATTGTGGACTTGCCACAATTGGGAATTCCAGCTATTGCAACTCTGATGACAGGACTAGTTGCACCTTTTTGTTGTAATTTTTTAATTTTCGCTGCAGCAGCTTTTTTAATCATCTTCACTAGCACTTGCATATTGGTATTATGAAGAGAATCCAGAGCCATCACAAACTTTCCCTTAGTGGTAAATTTTTTTTGCCACCTTTTAGTCATCACTGGATCTGCCAAATCAGCTTTATTCAAAATAATTAAATGTGGCTTGTCACCTACAAGTTTTTCGATCATCGGATTGCGTGAGGATTGAGGAATACGTGCATCTAAAACTTCTATAATGACATCAATTAAATTCATTTTATCTTCAAGTTGATTCCGAGCTTTATTCATGTGCCCGGGATACCACTGAATATTAACCATTTTTTGCCTTTCTTACGCGAAAAGGGCCCTATATCACTTAGGAGCCCTAATTTAATACGTCATCTTTTCACGATACATTTGATATGCTTTGTCAAAAATGCTCATGCTTGGTAAATAACCAGCATTCAGCTCAAGATAATCAGATAATTTTTCATAATTCTGCTCTTGCTTAGGAAAAGTCTGGTCATTTTGCGCATTATTTGCAAACTGTGCAACTTCATCATTTGAATCAGCATTCCGCTGAGTCATTAAATAGCGATAAAAGCTCTCTCTATATGCCAATTTTTACTCCGTATAATACAAAACTGCATAAGCACCCATCCCTGCATGCGTTGCAATAATAGGACTGGTTTCTCGCACTAAAACATCAATTTTGGAATTAATATCTTTAATTTTTTGGGCAAAATCAAGTAGCTTCTGCGGTGTGCTGCCCGTTGCAACGTATGAGATACCTACTTCTTTAATTTTTTCTTTATTAGCTTCAATATCATCTAAAACGCGCTTATCAAAAGCTAAAGAAAATTTTTTGCCTCTTCCTTTTTTGGCAATTTTCAAATGACCATTCGGCATTTGCAATTCAATATGTATATTAAGCATGTTGACAATTTTACCAGCCAAAGGACCTAAGCGTCCACCTTTAATAACATTTTCCAAATTAACAATTAGAAGATGCAAACGCTGTGTTTTTTTGATTTTTTCAATATGAGCCAAAATTTCAGGAATACTTTTGCCAGCGGCAATATCCCGTGCAGCGGCTAATACCTGAAATCCCTCAGAGCGGTCAGTTAATTCAGAGTCAACTATATGTACCAGATCTGATTTACCAGTTAATTTCACAGCCTGACGAGCTGCGTCAATTGTACCGCTTAATACCTTTGCCAAAAATATGCCAATGACTTCGCTACCATCTTTAGTTAACTCATTAATCGTATCAACCATGGTTCCTATAGGTGGTTGACTCGTAGTTGGGAGTTGTTTAGACTCACTCATTTTTTGGACAAATTGCTGTCTGGTTATTTCCACTCCATCAAGATAAGTATCACCATCGATTGTGACCGATAAAGGCACAACGGTAATATGATATTTTTTAATTTCTTCCGGTGTTAACTGCGCGGAAGAATCAGTCAAAATTTTTATTTCTGACAACGTACTCGCCCTCAATTCTGATTTGATGTTCTCATTTATGATAGAATGTGAACTGTATTAATTATAATTATTATAGCAAAAAAACTAGTAAAAAAAAGAAAGCGAACAAACTGTTTCATGATGAAATTGCAGAAATTGTGGCAAGAACCTGCGCAGAGGTCCAAAACATATTACTTAGTAGATAATATTCTTAGTGCTGTCACGCATGGAATAGGTTTTTGCCTGGCAGTTGCAGGATTAGTGCTATTAATTATTAAAGCCGCTTCAACTCATAGTCCACTGAGAATTGTTACATTTACTATTTATGGTTCATGTTTGCTTCTGCTTTATCTTTTCTCCACACTTTTTCATAGTCTAATTTTTACTCGGGCCCGCAATGTTTTCCAAATTTTTGATCATTCATCAATTTTTTTGTTAATTGCAGGATCATACACTCCCTTTTCTCTGGTAGCGATTGGTGGAAAATGGGGCATAATGTTGTTCACTCTGGTTTGGATAATTGCAATATTTGGTATCATTTACTACATTTTTAACCGAGGTAAACATGTCATATTAGATACTGTTTTATATGTAGCTATGGGCTGGCTGGTAATTTTAGCCGGTAACCATTTATACGTGCGCCTCAGCCCTGTTGGATTTTGGCTACTAGTTAGCGGAGGCGTAGCTTATACAGTAGGTGCTCTTTTATATACAATGAAAAGGATTCCCTTTATTCACGTAATCTGGCACCTGTTTGTCATCTTAGGCTCAACTTTAATGTTTTTCTCTGTGTTATTCTACGTCTAGGTTTATTCTACTTGCTGCAAATAGTCTTGAATATCATCCTTAGAATTAGCTAATTCACCTGAAATAACTTTTTGCTTAATTTCATTGAGTATTTGGCCCAATTTCGGTCCAGGTTTTATACCGTTAGCAATTAAGAATTGCCCGTCAACAGCTAATTCTGACATTGACTTGATTGGCAAAGCAGTATAGCGGTCGACCAATGCTTCGGAGTTGATTGGCTGTCCTAAAATATGCGCCACATCTATTGTGTTTAGCAAAACGTCTTTGCCAGCATTAAACAGCTCAAGATCAGAAGGCGATTTTTCAGAAATCAAATCAAACAGAGTCACAATTTTTCTAACTTTTTCTGTCATAGCATTTGAATTTTTCCAATCACGCATGAAACGCGCTATTTGGTCATCTGAAATTTTTAACAAAATAATAATTATAGACCATAGACTTGTTTCCATACTGGGATTAAATTTTAATTTAGGATAAATTGCCAATAAATCACTTTTACCGGCAAAATCCGGTACACTTTCACTTAACTTAGTTTGTAAAAAGATTTTGAAGGCATCCCGAGAATTTATTCCAGTACCCATTTTGACAAATTCATCACGGATTCTTTCGACTGAAATTTTGGACAATAGTTGATGTAAGTCACTTACTGCTTCTTTAGTTTGAGATTCAAGATCAAAATTAAGCTGACTCATGAAGCGGACTGCTCTCATCATACGTAAAGCATCTTCATGAAATCTTTTCATGGGATCTCCTACTGCTTTAATAAGGTGTTTTTGCAAATCCCCTAATCCATTAAAAAGATCGATTACTTCACCGGCTCTATTCATTGCTAATGCATTGATGGTAAAGTCGCGTCTTTTCAAATCTTCAGCCAGATTTTGCACAAAAGTGACATGATCCGGTCTGCGAAAGTCTTGGTAGCCTGATTCTGTTCTAAAAGTGGTAATTTCGTAACTAGCACCATCATTTAAAACAGTAACTGTACCATGTTTAATTCCCGTATCAATAGTTTTGGGAAAGAGTCTTTTTACTTCTTCCGGGTATGCGCTGGTAGCAATATCAATGTCATGAATGGGCCTGTTTAAAATCAAGTCACGGACTGACCCTCCGACAAAATAAGCTTCATAACCAGCTTGTTCTAACTGCTTTAGCACTGGAAACGCGACTGTAAAAATCGGTGGTAAATTATTTATTTTTAACATTATTTTATCAACTCATTTATCTGTGTTTTTATTTTCTATTTGTGGTAGTTTTAAGGTACCAACTTAAAAGGAAAAGTTTTATTATGCAAAAAAACAATAAAAGAATTATTTTTGAACTTATAATGATTATGATTGGCTGTGGAATTTATGGTTTCAGCCTTGACATGATTTCAGTGCCAAACCAGCTCACAGATGGTGGCATTAGTGGCATTACTTTGCTATTGAAACACTTCTGGGGCGTTAATATGGGCCTGTCATCTCTGTTATTAAATATCCCTTTAATTATTTTAGGCTATCGTTTCATGGGAAAAAGACTGTTAGCCTATACTATCTGGGGAACTTTATGGCTGTCATTTTTCTTGTGGTTCTGGCGCTTAATCCCTATTATATATCAATTGAACCTAGAACACGACCTCTTCTTATCCGCAATACTTGCTGGAACACTTTCTGGTATTGGTCTGGGCCTAATTTTTCGATATAACGGAACTTCCGGAGGGACAGATATCATTGCTCGCATTATGCAAATGAAATATGGCATGTCTTCTGGCAAAGTTTTATTGTTCTGTGACACGATTATTTTATTATCATCGTTATCGTATTTGGACCTTAAGCATATTATGTATACCCTGGTGGCTGCATTCATTCTTTCCAAGGTGATGGATGCAGTTCAACAAGGAGCTTATTCTGCACGTGGCTTAATTATTATTTCGGATAATTATCAACAAATAGCCAAAATGATAGACATTAAATTAGACCGCGGCTTTACTTATTTTGAAGCTCGAGGTGGCTATAAAAAAACTAAGCGACCAGTAATTTATCTGGTAGTTTCACCACGAGAAATTCCTTTAGTAAAAGAGTTAATAGCTGCTGAAGACCCTCAGGCTTTTGTAAGCGTCATTGAAGTACATGAAGTCTTAGGAGAAGGTTTTACCTATAAGCAAAAAAGCCATCATCTTTTGATTAGAAAATAATCCTTAACATCAAGCTAATTCAGTGAAAGTTGGCAAAAACAACAGGCTAATAAACCTATAATGATTTATTAGCCTGTTAAATTTATAAATAGTGAGATTGGGACAAAAGGATGCGATATTTTTATTTGCTAAGTGTTTGTATTTTCTCAATTATACCCGTAATTCATCATATAACTCCTGCATTTCAGTATCTTCGGGTTCAAGTTTCAAATAAGAATTTAGTAACTCACTGACAATATCTTTGGCATTGGGTTCAGTATTAAAAAAGCGTATCATTTGCTTTAAAAAGGCACTATTATTTTTAAATTCAGGATAAGCCAGTAAAAATTCACTTTTGGCTTTAGCGCTCTGATCTAAATTTTGGTAAGAAAGAGCTAAATTCCAATGAACTTGCGGCTCTAAATCTTCATCGTCAATTTTAGCAAAAAGAGCAATATTTTCTTCATTCTTATTTTCTGCAACATAAAGATTAGATAATTGGATGCGTAAGTCAAAATTTTCAGGAATATTTTTAATCCCCTTTTTTAGCAAGTTTTCAGCAGTATCTAATTCGTTTAGTTTAATTGCTGCTTGCGCACCCTTTTTGTATAAAACTGGATCTAGTTCATTGTAGGCAATACCTGCCTGAGCAGAACGCAACTCCTGTTCATTATTGTTCTTGTGTTCGTAAGCTGTAGTAAGCAAGCGGTATGCATTTACATAATCGGGACTCTGGTCAATTACCTCATTTAAGTATTTAATTGCTTGGTCGTCTTTATGTAAAGTTAACATTACTAATGCAGCCTGATATTTGCTATCAATATCGAGAATATCATTGCCATTTTTAGCAATGATTTCTCCGGCTTCTTCATAGCGTCCTAATTTTGCCAGTGTTTGAAAAAGTCGATCATTTAAATTCACTTCACTAAACGTTTTATGGCGTTTTATTAAATCTTGATATCTATTAAGAGCCCGTTCATAATTGCCACTAAGATAATCCAGTTCAGCCAAACCAAACTTTACGACATCCTCATCAGGGGCAATTTTCTCTGCTTCTAACAGTTTTCGATAGGCTGTTTCAACCAATCCATTGGTTTGATAATAATCAGCTTGAACTAATAGGCTGTCAAGATAAGAGGAAGAGTCAGGGGCAATATTATAGAGCAAAGTTAGACCATCATCATCTTTGCCATCATTTAATAAAATCTCGGCTAAATAGATTTTGAATAAATCCTCTTGGGGAAAGCGGGCAATTAAGCTGCGATATATTTCTTTAGCTAAATCTGAAAAACCTAATCCCACTAAATTTTCAGCTAATGACGCTAAAATTTCGGGTTTATCATTCTCCAAAGCCTTTTTTAATAATATTTTTTCTTGAGAAAAGTCCTGCTGCTCAATTGCATCAAGAAGCTGTTCAGAGTAGCTCATTCTCATTCCTCCATTTTTTCGATCTAAGTTTGCCAATCACCGTGACAATTAATCATTATTAAATGATAACACAAAAAAGATGATGGCGAATTAGCCACCATCTTTTTAGATAAAACTATTAAGCTATTTAACAGCTTCTTTAAGAGCTTTACCAGGTCTAAATGCTGGCACAACACTTGCTGGAATTTGAATTTCTTTGCCAGTTTGTGGATTACGTCCTTTACGGGCTGCACGCTTACGCACTTCAAAAGTTCCGAAGCCAATTAATTGTACTTTTTTACCTTTAGAAAGGTCATCTTGGATAGAACTAAAAATTGCATCAACAGCTGTAGCTGCATCTTTTTTGGTTAACTTAGTTTTTGCTGCAACTTCAGTGACTAATTCTGCTTTATTTGCCATTGGGAATTCACCTCCTGAAACTTGAACCTTACTTTAAGATTCCTGATTAGTTCCTCAAATAAGGAACAAGGAATAAATGATTATTCAAACCACTATTTCCTTGATTTCAAAATAGCACAAAACCCTTGATACAACAAGCAATTTAATCTAAAAATGTGATTTTTATGCATTTGGTAGATACAAACTATTTTCTTTTTCGTGCAATTATCTTAATTGGTGTTCCTGTAAAGTCAAAATTCTCACGTAACTGATTGATCAAAAAGCGTTGATAAGAGAAATGCATTAATTCAGGATCATTTACGAAAACTACAAATGTTGGTGGATTAACAGATACCTGGGTCATGTAATAAACCCGCAATCTCTTGCCTTTAATCATTGGTGTAGGCACCAATTTGCTTGCTTCTAATAATAGATCATTTAATACACTGGACTTAATTCTTTGTTGTTGGTTCCGATAAACTGTTTGTACTAGTTTGGGAATCTTTTCTATATTTTGACCAGTTTTAGCCGAGACAAACAAGATTGGAGCATAATCGAGATACTGAAATTCAGTTCGAATAGTTTGTTCAAAGTCTTTGCCACTATTACTGGTTTTCTTTGGTAAGTCCCATTTATTAACTAAAATTATAAGGCCACGTCCAGCATCATGAGCATAGCCGGCAACATGTTTATCCTGTTCCCTAATGCCTGTACTGGCATCAAGAACCAAGCAGACAACATCAGAATGTTCAATTGCCCCCATCGCTCTCATTACGGAATATTTTTCAGTTTTTTCGTAAACTTTTCCTCGCCGTCTGATACCTGCCGTATCTACAATTCTAAATTTTGTGCCGTCTTTAGTTTTAAAGGGTGTGTCAACAGCATCTCGGGTGGTTCCTTCTTCGTTATTAACGATCACCCGTTTTTCGCCTACTAAGCGATTAACAATTGAAGATTTACCTACATTGGGCCTACCAATAACACTAAATGATATTTGCTCATTATCGTTCAAGCTTATATCTTTAGGCAAACTTGCGACTATTTGATCAAGTAAATCTCCAATACCTGTTCCATGTACACTGGAGATTGGTATTGGATCACCAAAACCTAAACTGTAAAAGTCATAAATGTCCATGCGTTGTTCAGGATTATCTGCTTTGTTAACTGCTAAAATCACTGGCTTTTTAGTTTGATAAAGCATTTGGGCTATCCGTTCATCAAGATTAGTAACATGATTAGTAACATTAGTTAAAAACACAATGACGTCAGCTTCTTCAATTGCTATTTCCGCTTGCGCCCTGATTTCTTCTTCAATATTACTATTTGCCCATGTAATTCCACCAGTATCTATTAGATCAAATTTATGTCCCAGCCACTCAGCTGGAGCATAGTTTCGGTCTCTAGTTACTCCAGGTTTATCTTCTACTATTGCTAAACGTTGATTAATAATACGGTTGAAAAGCGTTGATTTACCAACATTAGGCTGTCCTACAATTGCAACTACGGGTAAAACCATTTTTCAGCCTCCTTTTACAAATAAAAAAACCGACTTAAGAGTCGGCTTTTTTATTAAATTAACGACGATCTTTTAATTGGTCACCTATGATGTCACCTAAAGCAAAGCCGCTGTCATCATTGTTCATATATTTTTTATTTACTGAATTGCGGTTATATGAACTGTGTGAACGATTGCCTTCATTTTCAGAATTCTTGGGCTCAGCAGCCTTCATAGAAAGTGAAATGCGATGCTCACCAGGGTCAATGTTTAAGACCTTGACTTTAACTTTTTGACCAACCTTTAAAACATCACTTGGCTTGTCTACGTGTTTATATGATATTTCAGAAACGTGAACTAAACCTTGAATATTATCAGCTACTTCAACAAAAGCACCGAAGTTAGTTAAAGATTTAACTTCGCCTTCAAACACATCGCCTTCGTGTAAGTCAGCTGTAGCTTGTTCAAAAGGAGAAGGTTCAGTTTGCTTAATTGAAAGGGAGATGCGATGTCTATCATCATCAATACCAATTACTTTAACTTTGACATCTTGACCAGCCTTTAAAACATCGCTTGGCTTATCAACATGTTTGTATGAGATCTCGGAAATGTGGACTAAACCATCAACACCGCCAACATCAACAAAAGCTCCAAAATTAGTTAAACGGGAAACCTTGCCTTCAACAACATCACCCACAACTAACTGTGATGCAACCTTGTCAAAAGCTTCTTCACGTTCTTCTTCAATTAAATCTTTGTGAGAAAGGATTAAGCGGTTCTTACTTGGATCAATTTCAGTAATTTTAAGTTTCATGGTTTTGCCGATAAATGGCTTAAGATCCGAAACATAACGGTTAGAAATTAATGACGCAGGCAAAAATCCTCTAGTGCCTACATCTACTAACAAACCACCACGAACTGAAGAAGTAACTGTGCCTTCAATTGTCTTTCCGGCTTCAAAATCTTTTTGCAGTTCATCGTATGCTTCTCTTTCCTTCAAGCGGGTAACTGAGAAGAAGAATTCACCATTCTCTTTGTCTCCGCCGGCTTTTCTTAAAACTAAAGCTTTGAGCTTATCGCCTGGTTTAACTGCTTCACGTAGGTCAACGTTGCGATCTGAAGTGTATTCACGACGAGGAATTACACCTTCAATACCGGCATTTTCAACACCAACATCGATTTGACCTTCTTCAACGTCTAAGACTTCAACATCTACAATATCTCCGACCTCAACTCCTTGCATTTGCTTTAATGCATCTAAAAATTGATTACTGTTTTCTGACATTATTTACCTCCCAATATCATACTCTAATTCTAAATGAAAGTTTGATATTTTTCTACTGTTTTATATTCTTTTTTATAGTTTTTTTTGACTTTTTTTAATTTCAGATAAAATTGCTTCGACGACTTGGTCAATAGTCATAGAAGTAGTATCAATTTCGATTGCATCCTCCGCTTTTTTTAAGGGTGAAAGTTGGCGGTGTGAGTCTTTGTAATCCCTTTCCGCGATATCATGTTCAATTTCTGCAAGAGATTGACTAGTTTTAATTCCTCTTTCCTGAAAGTCCTTCATTCTTCTTTCAGCACGGGAATGAACCGAAGCAACCAAAAAAATTTTAACTGCAGCGTGAGGTAGAACAGTAGTACCAATATCACGTCCATCCATCACCACATTCATTTCACCGGCCATATGTCTTTGCAGACTAACCATTTTTTTCCTGATTCCGGCTAATGCTGAAACTTGAGACACATTAGCTGAAATATCAGGAGTCCGTATTTCTTGAGTTATATCTTTATTACCGGCATATATTTTCTGCTGACCATTTTTAAACTTAAATTCAATCTGTTCGTGGTCAATTGCAGCTAAAATGCCCTGTTCATCACCATAATTAATGTTATTTTCTCGTGCAATCCAAGTCGATGCGCGGTACATTGCGCCGGTATCAATATAGGTAAAATTGAGCTTATGGGCAATAATTTTTGCTACAGTACTTTTTCCAGCTGAAGCTGGACCATCAATTGCTATTTGCATTCCAATAAAAAAGGGACCTAAGTCCCAATCCTTTCTAAATTATCTAATTCGTAAAGTTTGTCCTGTATCCACCTGACTATTAGGATCGAGTTGATTCAATTCTGCCAAATGACCAACTGTAATATTAAAGTGACTGGCAATACTAGTCAAAGAATCTCCGTCTTGTACGACATATTGGTTAATCGTAACGCGTTTCTTTTTAGGTTTAGTTGGAGTTTTTTTAGAGGATTTTGCCTTCGGCTTCGGCTTAGCCTTGGGTTTGATTTTTTTGTTCTTTACAGGCGCAACCTTAGCTTTTGTCTTAGTATGTGCTTTTTTGGTAGTCTTACGGACTTCAACTACTTTTTCATGTGAATTATTGTTTGCTGCCAAGTGATGAACCACAGGCACAAGACTAATAAGAACAACTATAACCAGTATTATCAAAGCAATCCAGCCTTTTGATACAGAGGAATAAGTTTCTACTCTTGGCTTTTGTGGACGCTTATAATGCTGATATGGCCCCTTAGGGTAATTATTCATCTGAAAAACCTCCTTACCTAACCTGTTTAATTTTAGCATATTTAACATTTAAGTGGACAAAAAAATCGGTCATTTACTAGACCGATTTACAATATTTTAAAATTTAGTTTTTAAGATTGAAATTTTTTCTGACAAAAGGTTTGAATGTTCTTAAAACAGTTTCAAACAGTAAATAAACTACAACACCGTTAATAGTTCCTTTTAACAAATTAAACGGAACTATTATGCCAAAAATATATGCGCTCATTGAAGGAATATGCAACAACTTACCCAAGTAAACTTTTTCAGTAAAAGAAAGCAAACCAGAATATCCATGTATTGCTGGCAGGTTTGGTACAGTAGTTACTGCATAAAACGGTGTCAAAACTAATGCATTTAGTACAGATAGCACGAAGGCCATTGCTATAATTCCAAGAACAATACCTAAAATTGGTTTTAAATATTTTTTAGAAAAATTCTTTTCATCTTTGCTAATATTTTTTGTTAAATAATAAAATGGCAACGCAAAAGATATTGATGCCAGAAAAGCTGCAGACTGACCCACTAAACTAGGCAAAGCAAAGCCTTTATATATTAAATTAATCAGCATTCTTACAAAAGCGATAAAGATACCAGGTCCGGGCCCGAATAAAAATGTACCAATTGTAATTACGACGTCCGAGAAGTCAAATTTTAAAAAACTAGTTATTGGCAATGGTATCTCCAAAAGCATTAATACATAGGCAATTGTACCAATTAAAGTATAAGCCAAAATATTAACTAAATTATTTCTGCTTTTTTTTTGCAAAATTCTTACCTCCAAAAAAACTCGGTCTGTTGCTTCTAGCAACAGACCGAGTAAAAGTAAGCTTAAGATCTTGGCTTTTAGTTTAGTCTGTCTTCTTTCATCTAGACTCTAACTATCGGTATCTCAATAGATTCCACCACTTGCGTGGGTCGTGGACTTGCACCACCGGTCGGGACTTTCACCCTGCCATGAAGACAACAAACTTATTTATCAAATTTCACATACTATACTAATCTACGTTTTTTAATCTGTCAACTTCTTCATGAGACAATTCGCGGTATGTTCCTGAAATAAGAGAATCGAGAGTAAGAAAAGCATATTTCTCACGTGCTAATTTCTCCACCAGGTGGTGAACAGCCTTGAACATTCTCTTCACCTGGTGATACTGGCCTTCATGAATTGTCAATTGCACTATTTGATTATTCTTTTTACGATCCGTTCTAATAACCTTAACTTTTGCGGGAGCACAGCGATGACGATCAATTTTAACCCCATGCTTTAGCTGACTGATTTCATCTGGGGTGAGAATGCCAGAAATCTTGGCAACATAAACCTTGGCTACGTTATTTCTTGGATGCATCAATAAATTGGCCAGTTCACCATCATTAGTCATTAGAAGCAAACCAGAAGTATCATAGTCTAGTCTGCCAATAGGATAGAGACGATAAGGCAGCTCTTTAAAATAATCGACAACTGTTTTTCTGCCCTTATCATCATTTGCAGTTGAAACCACTCCGCGAGGCTTGTAAAAGAGATAGGTATGCAAACTTTCTCTTTCAATGGGTTCCCCATCAACCGTAATATTACTAAAAGAATCCACTTTAGTACCAAGTTTGGTTACTACATTGCCATCAACAGTGACTCGACCTTCAGAAATCATTTTTTCAGCCTTGCGCCGTGAGGCAATGCCCGCCTCAGCTATTACTTTTTGCAACCGTTCTAAAACCATTATTTTGCTCCTTTTTGAGTTTTTGCAATATTTTTATCAGCTTGACCTTTAGCTGCAAACAAATCTATTTCACCTTCACTATTAATGCTATCATCTTCAAAATCTTCTATCAGTGGTAAATCAGCCAAACTATGATACCCGAAGTACTGTAAAAAATACTCACTTGTCACGTACAAATTTGGGTGACCTGGAGCATCTTTTTTTCCATTAATTTTTACCAGTCCACGCCACATCAGCGTTTGTAAAGCTCCAGATGAATTAACCCCTCTGATGTCATCAATTTCTACACGAGTGATAGGCTGGCGATAAGCAATAATAGATAAAATTTCTAGTGCTGATTGACTTAAGCTTTTAGTCAAATCTTTTTGAAAAAAGTTTTCAATTATCTTACTTGCCTCTGGCCTGGTTGTCAGTTTGTAAATATCATTGAGATGTTGGATTTGTAGTCCGGAATCAGGATTTTTTTGTAGTTTTTCTCGTAAATTTTTGCTTAGTTCACGCAATGCAGGTTTACCAATCTGCAAAAGTTCGCATAAGTTGCTGCTGTCAATACCATTATCACCGGCAACATATAACAGCGCTTCTAACTGCGCCATTTTACTTATCATTACTACCAACTCTTTCCAAGTTCAGGTCGCCAAATATCCTCTTTTGTTTTACCCGAATTTCCTGATTTTTACAAAGTTCAAGCAGTGCCAAAAACAGACCAATAACATCAGATAAATTCTGCATTTTTTGACAACAGGTGAAAAAGCTTATCTGCTTATGCCTCAGCAATTCTTTTTGCAAAAAGTCACTCATTTCTTTGACAGAAGTTTCTTTAACTTCAACTGAAACAATATCAGGCTGTCTAATTTTCATCCTTTGTAAAACAATAACAAAAGTATTAGCTAATTCTGTTGAAGTAATCTGTCCTTTTGGCAATGGCTGAATTTTTTTACTTTCTGGTACGCTCTCCTCTTTAGCGGCAGTGATTGGCACTTCTTCATTGCGCTTTTTAAAGTATGCTGATACTTTTTTGAAAACTGAATAAGTAATAAGCTGCTGCACTAACTCATCCCTGGGATCTTCCTGTTCATCATCATTTTCAGTAAAATCATTTTGCGGAAGTAGAGATTGAGATTTGATTCGCAAAAGCATCGCCGACATGACAAAATATTCTCCGGCAATTTTTAAATTGAGCTTTTGCATTTGATGTAAATAAGCTAGATATTGGCTGGTAATTTGAGCAATGGGAATATCATAAATATCAATTTTTTGCACTTTTATTAAATGTAACAGCAAATCCAAGGGTCCTTCAAAGTTAGGCAACTCAAGAGTAAGATTATCACTCATTTTTAGTACCTTTTTTCAAATACTTAATGAGATAGATATATTCAGGAACAGCTGTAATAACTTTGCTGGGACTGTTTTGTGCCAACTCTTGAACTGCTCTGGCCTCGTATTTAGCTTGACGATAATCGGGAGCAAAAGAAAGGTAACGAATGATTACAAAGTGTTTGCTTATCTGTGTACCTATGACACCGATAAAATTGGGAGCTTTGGAACGATAGAGATACAAGCAAAATTCGGTACTATTTTTATTTAATTGAATTTCATCTTTGAGATTAGCCAGATTTTTAAAATCAGGCAAATAAGATAGTAATCCCATAGCTACCTTTTCTTTATCATTTTTGCATTCAATTAGCATTTAATCACCTTATGTCCGCGGATGCGTTTTTTCGTATACTTGTAGAATATGTTTCTGCGACAAATTGGTATAAATTTGTGTCGTACTGATATCTGAATGCCCTAAAATTTCTTGAACAACACGTAAATCTGCCCCATTTTCCAGTAAATGTGTTGCAAATGTATGTCTTAAAGTATGTGGAGTAACATTTTTTTGAATACCAGCCAGCTTGCAGTAATGCTTAATAATTTGCCAAACTGCTTGTCGGGTTAGAGAACCTCCGCGACTGTTCAGAAAAATAAAATCATTATTTCTGCCGATCTTTAATATTAAAGGATCACGAACCTTTTCCTTATAACTGTCAATCCAGGACAAAGCTACTGCGCTAATAGGAATTAAACGTTCTTTTGATCCTTTGCCAAAAATTTTGACCAATTTCAATTCTCCATGTAAATCGGTAAATTTGAGATTAATTAATTCGCTCACTCTTATTCCCGTAGCATACAGAGTTTCAAGTAAAGCTCTATCACGTAAGCCCAACTTCTTTTTAGTATCAGGCTGCTGGAGTAATTTATTAACTTCATTAATTGTCAAGGCCACGGGTAAGGTATGACGCTTTTTAGGAGAATCTATTTCGAGCATTGGATTGAGCTTTTGAATATTTTGTCTTGCCAGCCACTGATAGAATTTACGCAAGCTGGTTATTAAACGACTAATAGAGCTCGTAGCTTTATTTTGATCGCGCTGCTCTGCCAAAAAAGCATCAATGTCAAGGGCTTGAGTTGGCCAAGAAGTAAAATTTTCCTGTTGAAGAAAACTAATGAAAGAAGTTAAATCCTGCCTGTACGCTGTTATCGTATTATTACTAAGGCCACGTTCAACCTGACTATATCTTAAATAATCTTCAACTTGCTCTGATAAATCAATCTTTTTCGGCATTTTCTGGATCCTTTAACAGGGAGATAGAGCCAGCAGCCTTATCCTCCACTATATATTTAGCTTTTAGCAAATGGCCTAAAGCTCGTTTAAAAGCCGATTTAGAAATACCAAAATAATTTTTAATATCCTGCGCGTCAGATTTATCGTAAAAAGGTAAGGTTTTATCTTTTTTCCTACGCAAACTCATTAAAATCATTTGTGCATCATCGTCAATTTCCTCGAAAGCTCGTGGCAAAGTACTTAGATTTAAGCGACCATATTGGCTAATACCAACAACCCTGCCTTTGAATTGCTCGCCTAAACGTAAAGGACGCGCCATTTGTGATGGATGAACAAAACCTAAATAATATTCTTTGGTGATTACAAATGCCCCTACTTCACGAGACGCATATACGGTTCCAAAAATATCTTTATTTTTCATATCGTCAGGAAAATGAGCTGCTAACTGTTCAAAAATATTTTCATCTGCCAGTTTTGCCCAAATACGATTTTTCTCATCTGTTTCAAGGTGAACCAAAAGCTGATCTTCTGGTTGAGGCCAGCGTTCTTTGTCGTAGGGTAAATCGTCCATTGAAATTACAACGTCTTTATCGGGCAAGCCAATATCTACGAAAACACCTAAGTTATATTTTACCTCAGTGACTTTACTCCAGCCATATTGATCTTGTTGAGCAAAAGGTAAGAATTGCGTCATTTCACGATTGTGCTGCTTATCATCGTATAAAAATCCCTTGATTTGATCTCCAAGCTGTGGCTTTTCTTCCTGTGTAATTTCTTTTCTTTTCAGTTCATACGTAATTCCGTCAATTTGAACAAAAAAAGAATCTTCGTTTTGGTCTATTATTTTTCCAGTTGCAATTGTGCCAAGCATGATTTTTCTCCTACATCTATAATGGGATCTGATAACAAGTATATCATTTTAAAGGAATAAATTGATATTAGTCAATCTAAATTTGCTACTGATTTTTCCTAAAATTTAAATCATACAAAAATAGCCAGTAACAAGCACTGGCTATTTTAACTCGTGATTTTAATTAAAGGTTTGAAACTTCGCCTTGATAGATTGCACCACGACGAGCGTCAACAGTAATAGTAATACCACTGCCAATCTTTTCTGTTGCATCAGTAACTCCAACTACAACCGGAATTCCTAATGATAAACCAACAACAGCTGCGTGTGAAGTCAAACCAGATGCTTCAACAACTAAACCTGAAGCCTTCTTAATTGCAGGCATGTAATCAGGATCAGTAGTTTTTGCGACCATGATATCTCCTTCTTTAACCTTGCTAATAGCTTCTTCAGCACTATTAACAACAACTGTTTTACCGACAACAGAACCATTACCAACGCCCAGACCTTGAGCTAACTTGCTACCGATAATCTGCAATTTCATCAAGTTGGTTGTGCCTGAGTCGCCAACGGGTACACCAGCAACGATAATGACAAGATCACCATCTTTAACGTAACCGTGTTCTTTAGCAACTTTTGCTGCTAGATCAAACATATCATCAGTAGAAGCTGGTTTATCAGTCAGCAAAGGCTGAACACCCCAAGAAATACCAAGTGAGTGTTGGATCTTCTCATCAAAAGTTAAAGCCAAGATGTTTGCATTCGGACGGTACTTGGAAATCATTCTAGCAGTATAGCCAGAATTAGTAGCCGTAATAATAGTCTTAACGCCTAATTCTTGGGCTGTCCGCACAACAGATTCACCAATAGCTTCAGTAACGTTTGAACCTTTGTATTCTTCAAATCTTTGCAAAGCTAGAGTATTACGCTTAAGAAGTTCTTGTTCAGTTCTTTCATCAATTTCAGCCATAGCAGAAACAGCTTTAACTGGGTACAAACCATTAGCAGATTCACCAGAAAGCATAGTGGCATCAGTACCATCAAGAACTGCATTGGCAACATCAGAAACTTCAGCACGAGTTGGACGAGGATTTTCTTGCATTGAGTCAAGCATTTGCGTAGCAGTAATTACTGGCTTACCAAGTGCGTTTGCCCTCTTGATTAAATCTTTTTGAACAAATGGCACATCAATAAATGGAATTTCAACACCCATGTCACCACGAGCAACCATCAAGCCATCTGAAACTTGTAAGATTTCATCTGCATTATCAATACCTTCTTGTGATTCAATCTTAGGATAAATCTTAACATAATCACAACCTGCATCTTCACACAGCTTACGGATATCAAGTATATCCTGCGCCTTACGTGCAAACGAAGCAAAGATAAAGTTAATGCCATGAGCTAAACCAAATTTGATGTCATCAGTATCTTTTTCAGTAATTCCTGGCAGGCGAATTTCAACTCCTGGTGCATTAACACCCTTTTTAGAACCGATAACACCAGTGTTTTGCGCTTCACAAACTAGCTCTTTCTTTTCTTCGTCTTTTTCTTTAATTAATAAGTCAACTAAACCATCATCAATTAAAACATGACCACCAACGTGGGTGTCACCATAAAGACCTTCGTAAGTAACATGGATCATGTCCTTGTTACCCGGCTTGGAATCATCCATCGATACACGAATTTGGTCTCCAGTATTAATGGTAAACTTGCCACCTTCTTGATCAGTGGTTCTAATCTCAGCACCTTTGGTGTCTAATGCGATACCAAGTACTAAGCCAGTTTCTTTTTCGACTTGACGAACCATTTTCATCCGTGACAGATGCTCAGCATGATCACCATGTGAAAAGTTGAAACGAAATACATTTACGCCTGACTTAGCCAAAGCTGTAATAGTTTCAATATCATTTGAAGCTGGCCCTAAGGTACTAACAATTTTAGTTTTCTTCATTATGTAAAATTCTCCTCAAAATCGACTAATTATTTAGTCATTTCTTCATTTATATCAATTAACGATTCTTCACTGGCATGTTTTTCATCAAAAAGATCAAGAATATCATGGGTTTCCAATTTTCCATTCTCCATGCCGACAGCTAAACCGCCTTTACCATCAAGAAGTAACTTGACCGCATAATTTCCCATCTTTGTGGCATTAATCCTATCAGTAACCGTTGGTGCACCACCACGCTGCATATGACCAATAACATTCGCCCTGCAGTCGAATTCGCCGTATTTTAAGAGTTCAGCTCTAAAATCAGCGGCATCCATGACACCTTCAGCTAATATGATAATACCATTATCTTTGCCATCTTTAAAACTGCGCTTTAATCTTTCAGCAATTGCTTTAATGTCATAACTTCTTTCTGGAACAACAATTGCATCAGCACCACTTGCTAAACCTACACGCATAGCAATGTCGCCACAATTACGTCCCATAACATTAACAACAAAAACGCGGTGATGACTGCTGGCAGTATCACGAATTCTGTCGATAGCTTGCATAGCCGTATTGCAGGCAGTATCAAGTCCAATAGTATATTCAGTATAAGGAATATCATTATCAATGGTTCCTGGCAAACCAATTGAGTTAATCCCCAAACGAGTTAAAGCCAGCGCACCATGATAAGAACCATCACCACCGATAACAATTACAGTATCAATGTCATGCTTTTTTAACTGTTCCACTCCCTTTTCTTGCACTTCTTTTTGTGCAAACTCAGGGTAGCGGGCACTGTAAAGAAAAGTACCACCAGCGCTAATCATATGGTCAACATTTTCAGCAGTCAAGGTAACAAAGTCACCCGCTACAAGCCCAGCATAACCATAACGAATACCAACAACACCAAGTCCGTGATGAATAGCAGTTTTTGTAACAGCCCTTACAGCTGCATTCATGCCAGGAGCATCGCCACCGCTCGTTAAAATTCCAATTCGCTTCATGAATTCACCTCATCAAGATTTATTGTGTAATTTCTCACATCCACTAAATTTTAACATTCTTTCATGAAAAAATCTCACAAAAAATGATTAAAATTCTTGATTTGACGGTCTTTTTCAATGTTAGCGTTAACATCGACTATTTGTTTACGCTTACTCAAAAATTACTCTTTTAAATTTACAACTTTTAAATTAGTTAGAATATACTGTTTTTTACTAGAGTCGAAACGATCATTTTGAACTTTAACACCTAATAGATAAATATTACCCTCCTTTAAATTCGATTGAATTTTATCATAAACATTAGGGAAAATTACAATATCCTGCTTACTGTTGGTATCAGCAAAACTGCCAAAGGCCATTGTTTGACCCTTTTTGGTCCTAACTAGTTTTAATGACATCAGTTTACCAACAGCTATTCCTCCATCATGTATTTCAAATTCATTTAGCGGCTTAGCATTAAACTTTTGGGCATATTTTTGGACGGTAATTAATGGGGAGGTTAAAGTAGAGAAACCTAAAGTTTTCTCTTCCATCAGAGCCATTTCTTGTTTGCTAGGTTCTTCAGCGGGCTTAATGGGAACGCCACCTAACCCTTCTGATAAAGCAAGATTTTCTCCAGTTAATTTAACGTTTTCAATTATTTCAGAGCAATTTTGTAATAACTCGTTACGATTTTTGTTAAGTCGATCAAAGCAACCCGATTTGATCAAAGATTCAACCACATTAGTAATGCTGTTGGCTTTAATAAATTTGGGATCAATTTGACGTAAAAAATTGCTAAGAGAATCAAAGGTTTTAGTTTGACGCTTGGCTATTATTTCTTTAAGAAAATCTATTCTAATTCCTTTAATTGCACGCAAACCCACTAAAATGTGTCCATCAATTACTTGATAACCCAAATTGCTTTTATTAATATCAGGTGGCAAAATTTTAACGCCATCTTCTTGTGCGCGCATTATATATTCATTAGCTTTATTTTGATTGCCAATATTTGAATTTAACATAGCGGCATAAAATTCAGCAGGATAATGAACCTGTAAGTATGCTAGCCAAAAGGCGATCATTGTATAAGCAACAGCATGTGACCGGTTGAAACCATAATTGGCAAATTGTTCAATGTAGTCGTATACACGGGTTGCAACCTGAACAGTCCGCCCGTTTTTTACTGCTCCAGTAATAAATTTAGACTTTTCCTGTTCAATAACCGTTTGATCTTTTTTTGACATTGCTCTGCGTAAAATGTCGGCTTCTCCTAAAGAAAAGCCAGCCATAACACGAGCAGTCTGCATCACTTGTTCCTGATAAACCAAAATACCGTATGTCGAAGCCAAAATTGGTTTTAAGCTGGGATCAGGGTATGTGACTTTCTGTATGCCTTTCTTGCGTGCAATAAAAGTTTTGATATTCTGCATTGGACCTGGACGATAAAGTGCATTGACTGCTACCAAATCTTCAAAATTGTCTGGATGCAATTCTCGCAGAACATTGCGTATTCCACCAGATTCAAATTGAAAGACGAGTTCTGTTTCACCCTTTTGGAAAATACTTAAAGTAGCTGGGTCATCTAGGGGAATCTGATTAACATCGATCTTTTTTCCTTGTTCGCTGATCATTTTCTCCGTATCGCCAAGAATAGTTAAATTTCTCAAACCTAAAAAATCTATCTTTAACAATCCCAATGATTCAACATATCTTTTGGTTTGCTGAGTTATCGGTATTCCCAATTGTCCTGATTGCAAGCCGGCAATGGCAGCAATAGAATTATCGCTAAGAACTAAACCTGCGGCATGGATTGAATAGTGGCGTGGCAGGCCTTCTAATCCACTTGCCGTTTCATAAAGCAACTTGTTCATGTCATTTGCATTCACCAGCATTTGCATTTTTTTGGATTCTTTATAAGCCTGAGCCAGACTTATTTTGCCTTTTGCGAAAGGTACGCTTTTAGACCATTCACTTAATTGCATTTCTTGGAGACCAAATACTCTGCCTGTATCACGCAAAACTTGCTTAGCTGCTAGCGTCCCAAAAGTGAGGATCTGAGCAGCATGATCTATACCGTATTTATTAAACATGTATTTTATCACGTCATCACGACGATTATCCGGAATATCCAAATCAATATCAGGCATCTCATGTCTGGCAGGATTTAAAAAGCGCTCAAAAAGCAAGTTATATTTAATCGGATCAACCTCTGTGATGTTTAAAGAATACGAAACTAACGAGCCACAAGCTGAACCTCTGCCTGGACCCATCGTAATCCCCACTCGATGACAGTAGTTTACAACATCCCAAACAATCAAAAAGTAATCATCAAAACCCATTTGATCTATTACTTGCAACTCATAATTTAGCTGTTTTTGATAATTAGCAGGTATCTTATGTTGACCAAAGCGTCTTTGTAAACCCTTTTGAGCCAAAAATTGCAGATAATCTTTGGAAGTTGAATATTGATCCTGCTTAAATTTAGGCAAAACTGGGGTTTGAAATACAATTTTTGCATTGCACATAGAAGCTATTTTTTTGGTGTTTTCTAAAGCTTCATCTAAATTTAATTTATGGTAGCGTTCGCTCAATTCCTCAATAGCAGGCAAATAATGTGAGCCAGATTGTTTAGCTAAATCTGTGATATCTTGTAATATTTCTCCTTTTTTAATTGCCTGTAAAGTTTTGCGCAAGAATTGATCACGGGGTTTTAAATAACAAGTATCTTCAACGCTAACTAATGGTAAAGCAAACTGCTTTGACAGAGCTTTGATATATTGAATATAATTTTCCTGCTTTTCACTGCCATAGACTCCGATATATAAGGAACTAGATTCAGGAATTAAGCCAACTAACTGACGCAAAAAATCTGTTCCTAAGGACTCATTCTGCATCTGCAAGTTTAATAACTCACTGTGCAAATTTGCCGGTATAATAAATATCAAATCATTTAAATCCTTGGTCAAATCTGCCATAGTTAAAATTTTTTGCTTATTGCCATTGTCTGTCAAAAGGTTAATCCTACTTGATAAGCGCAAGATATTGCGGTAACCCTCATCAGTCTTTGCTAAAGCAATTAGATCATATTGGTGAGCACTGTCAATTAATCCGTTTAATCTTAATTGCATCCCTAAAAGTGGCTTAATACCAACTTTTTGAGCAACTTCAAAAAAATTAACTAGTCCATAGGTTACGTTAATATCAGTTAAACCTACAGCTCCATAACCTAATTTTTTTGCAGTAGTCAGTAAGTCCTTAATTTTTACCGGACTGTCTAAAAGCGTAAAAGAGCTAAGGTTTTGCAATGCAGCGAATTTCATATTCAGGTCACCTTCCATATAAATAAGTATACCAAAAAGCTGTCTTTTGGATTGAAAACGTGCATAATATTTGTTAAAATTCAATGGTATGAAAGAAGGAAACGCTATGGGTCGTTATATCGTAACTATTTGCTGGAGCGTTGTCTACATGTTAATTGTAGGTTTTATTGCCGCTCCACTAACCCAACATGTTTTTAATCTAAGTGAAGCTGCTGTTGTCGGTTTGATTTTTGGTCTGTTATTTGCAGCCATTATTCCCGCAATTACGGCTCATTCTCATAAAGACAAAAGTAAGTATTCTAAACTTAAATAACTAAAAAAGTCATTAGCTGATAGCTGATGACTTTTTAGTTAGCTAAAACGATAATTTCGTGAAAAATTAACTTTTGGGTGACCTATAGTCAGAAACTCTTTAAACATTTCCACATAGTCTTTATCCAGGGTTTTTTCAATCTTGTTAACGTTGTATTCTGGGTAGAAGCCACCTCCCATAGCACGATAGTTATTAACGGCCAGGCGATATGTTTTTCTTGCCAAAATTGGGTGTCCGTTTAATTCAAGCTTAATTAAACGATCACCAAGTGGTCTTGCAATATCGGCTTCATAATTAAGTGGGTAAAAAAGATCAAAGTTAAAAAGCTGATTGCGATATGCAGGATCAAAAGTAATGTTGCCTCCATTTTCTTTAGTTAAAAATTTGAGCGAATATTCGACGATATTGCGTAATTCCTTACCAGTTACTTTAACTATGCATAATTGGTTGGCAAAAGGATAGTTCAGCAAAATATTACGCATTGAAACTTTTTTATTAAATCCTTGAGCTGTTTCACTCATCAATGCTGTTGCTGAGATATCAGCTTTTGTAAAATACAGTTGCATGTCTTGCAATAAATTAATAAACGGTGAACCCTTAATTCTTGCTTCATCTGCATTCAAAATAAGAGCAGGTTCGTCTAAATAAGCAATTGGCTGGTCAAGCCATTTTTGTGCCTGCTGCTCCAATGATAAACTGGAATCATTAATTTTGCCATCGGGTTCATAGTCTCGAGCGTCAATCAACTCAGTAGACATTGTTATTATTTTCTTTTTTTGTTTGTCAAAATCCAGCACTATCTTGCCAATGGCTTCCCCGCGATAACCCGGTTGCACAATAGCAGTTTTACGTTCGACTAAACTTAGTCTGCGGTGCTGATGCCCTGTCAGCATTACATCGATATCAGGAATTTCATGCAAAATACGATATCCTTCATTTTCCCCTGTGTGTGGCTCTTTACGTGTTCCTGTGTGAGGATCAGCTTCAAAACCGCCATGATAAAGCACAGCCAAGACATCAACTTTAGGCCTCAAAAAAGCTGTTATCTGCTTAACCTGCTCAAAAGCAGACATAAACTTTAATCCTGCAACATGCTCTGCCGGCTCCCAGAAAGGTACCCGTTGTGTAGTAATACCAATAATTCCCACCTTTATACCGTTTTTATTGATAATGATATAATTTTGCCCGAAAGCTGGCAGATCATTTTTCTTAGCCAATATATTACTATTTAAAAAAGGAGCTTTACTGTAAGTTAAATATCTTTTTAAATAGCTTAATCCAAAATTAAAATCATGATTGCCTAGACATCTTGCATCATAATTAATCTGGTTATAGTAAGCTGCAAATGCTTTTAAATTGGCATCATTATTAGACTCATGTACATAAGCCGCTAAAGGTGAACCTTGAAGACAATCGCCTGAATCGGTAACAATTACATTTTCAGCCCCATATTTATTACGCTGCTGTTTTATTATGCTGCTTAATCTGGTCAGTCCAAAAGGAGCAGAATAAGCATTTTGCTTTTGATAGTCCGTGGGGAAAATAAAGCCATGAATATCACTTGAATGTAAGAATACGAGTTTCATTTCACCATTTTCATCTTTCTAAATAAGAAATTACCAGATTTTTCCCGAAATAAAAAAGACACCTGATTTTGGTGCCTTTTAACTATTGGTTGTCATTTGAGTTAGTTTGACTAACAACTTGACGACCCTTGTAATATCCTTTAGGTGAAACGCGGTGGCTTAAGCGATATTCACCAGTGGTTGCATCATAGTGCATTGCTGGTACAGTTAACTTAATATGACCACGACGTGAACGTTTCTTTTGCTTAGAAGTATGTCTTTTAGGAACTGCCATTGAACTGATCTCCTTTTTTGTAGAATTACGATTTTAGGCTGCTTTTAGTCGCCCAAAATACTTCACGCTTGTTAATGATACTATTGTATCCCAAATAAATCAAGCTATATTAGTTATTCTTGTCTTGATTATGACCATAAGAACCCCAAAAATAGCCAATTAAAACTCCAATAATGATCATTACTACTAAAATAATGATCAAAGGTAATTTAAACTGGAATAAACCAAAATTAATGGCAACATTGTTAGTATTTAAAACCACGAAAATTACTGCCAATAAGGTTAAAATCAATGTAAAAATGAGCTTAATCTGTCTAGTTTTACTTTTCATACCTTGCACTACTTTCTGGAAGCAAACTTAAGCGACACTTTATCACCTATTGTTGGAAACAGGTTATATAGTTTAGCTAATATTGCTAAACTAACTGGTAAATTAAGCTCGCGCTTATTACTACCAAAGAAATGAACTACTTGCCAGGCAACATCATCTGGATCCAGCATAAATTTTTGTACGCTGTCAGCATAATGCCCGCTTTTATCAGCAATATTAAAGAAATTAGTGTAAACGGGTCCTGGATTAACCGTCATGACTTTAACCCCAAACGGTTTTAACTCCAAACGCAAAACGTTTGAAAATTGAATTACAGCTGCTTTTGATGCACTGTATGCTGCTGATTTTACTGTCGGAACCTTCCCTGCAATTGAACCAATATTAATAATCTGCCCAGACTTTTGCTCCATCATTAATCGACCAACTAGTCGGCTAAAATACATTAATCCTAAAACATTAACTTGAAACATGGCTGTAACTTCGCGGCGGTTTGATTCTACAAAGTTTTCAAATTTGCCAAAACCCGCACAGTTAACTAAATAGTCCACGTGTTTGGTTAATCTAATAATTTTTGTAAAAGCAGCATCTATCTGGTCGCTTTGACTCATATCAGTCACTATAGTATAAGAGTCAGCTCCTGACAACTCGTGTGCTTCAGAAGCAACCTTTTCCAGCTTTGCCTTATTTCTGGCAATTAAAATAACTGTTGCTCCTCTGCCGGCACTTTCCAATGCGATAGAATGGCCTATCCCACTTGAAGCTCCTGTTATTACCACTACTTTATTTCTAAGAGAATCACTCATCTTTTTCTCCTTTCATCGGAATTACAATTCGGTCGAAATCATTAGCTAATCTAGTATTTGCAAATATTTTTTGTGCCTGGTTTTCCAATTTTTTGGCTTTAACACCTAAATATCTAGCAGAAATATGATTTAAATATAAACGTTTTACATTATTATCACGCGCAATCTTCGCTGCTTCAACTGCCGTAGAATGATAATATGAATGAGCTAAATCTGCCTCATTACCGGCAAAAGTAGATTCATGTACCAAGACATCAGCGTTCTGTGCTAATTGTGCTATTGCAGGAGTGGCCCGCGTATCATAAATAATAGTAATAATTCTACCTTTTTTATTAGGACCCAAAAAGTCGTTTCCATCTAATATAGTACCATTATCCAGAACGATTTTTTCACCATTTTTTAGTTTACCAAGTAGCGGGCCATTAGGTACATTATATTGCGCTAGTTTATCCATTAAAAGTTCTCCCGGATGATCATCTTCAACTACCCGAAAGCCAAAACTAGGTACACGATGGGCCAATTTTTCTGTATAAACTTTAAAGCCCTTTTCATGAAAAATCAAACCACCTTCTTCTAGAACAACAAATTTAATAGGATAGCTAATTTTTGTTCGTGAAATTTTTAAAGCTGTCCGTACAAATTGTTCTAAGCCTGCTGGCCCGTATATTGTAATCGGCCCAACATCCCCTTGAAATGATCTAGTTGCTAACAATCCTGGCAAGCCAAAAATATGATCCCCATGATTGTGGGAAATAAATATTTTTGTGACTTTACGCAATCTAATATTGGTTCGTAAAATTTGGTGTTGTGTTGCTTCTCCCACATCAAATAACCAAATCTCATTGATCTCATCAAGCATTTTTAGCGCAATACTTGATACATTACGTTTCTTTGAGGGTTGCCCTGCTCCAGTTCCTAAAAATTGTAACTCCATACTCTACCTATCTAATACCTAGCATTTTCCACTACTTTTTTGACAATTAAAGCACTGTAGTGCTTTGATCCTATTGGTGTTGGGTGCGTTTTATCTTCGTAAAACCAATTTGGATGCTTTTCTGCATATGAATGCCAATTAATTACTTTAAAATTATGGTATTTTTTCGCAGCTTCATTCAATAAGTTGTTAACCTCATTTTGCCACGGTTTGGCCGGTACATAAACGTTTATCCAAAATACCTGTCTTTTATGTCCTAACTGCTTCATTAAATCATCTATATCAGACATTTTAAAAGGACCATTAGTACCTAAACCTATTAATACATTCTTTCCTAAAACATTTTCATTCTGATAATGCTTTAATAAATCGAACGAAACATTCAGTTGACGTGAAATAGCCGCATCAATCACAGCCTTAGGTAACAAATCTTTCAAATCATTGCTAGAACCGGCCATAACTGAATCGCCAATAGCAGTTAAATCAATTTTACGTGCTAATTGAATTTCAATTTGTGAAATACCAAATTTCTCAAAAGATTTTTTTATTGGGTGATTCTTTGCTGCTTGTTTAGCTTCTTTTATTAGTTTAGCCTTTTTTTGCTCTCTTGGACTAATTTCTTGGTATTCCTTAATTAACTCATTATTATCTTTTCTTTGTTGTTTACGATTTGCTCTGATTCTGCGAGCCAACTGGCTTTGATTAAAATTTTGGGCCTTTACAGCAGGAGAAATTAAAATTGCAATGCTACCGGTTAAAAAAATCAAGCCCGTGAGAACTGCTTTCCCTTTTTGAAAGTAATTTTTTGATTTTTTATCAAAAATCTGCTGCAAATATTTTTTAATTTTTGGCCAGGAAATTTTGCCACATGGTCGTTCTACCAATCTATATGCAAGCTCACTTAAAATAACTATTAAAACTAGCTCAATAAAACGATAAAGCAAAACATGATCTGCCATATTGGAAACTTTATCCTCAAAAAAGATCATTACTGGAAACTGATAAAGATAAATTTCATAACTTCTCGAACCAATCCAATTAAAAACAGGATTCGTTAGCCATTTATTCCAGTGACTCCCTGGATGTGCAATCACACCCACCAATATGGTTGTAAACAACGTGAACAAAAACATGCCGCCCAAATAGGTAAATGCATTCTCTGCATTCATTATGGGAGAAAGAAATAAAAATATGATTTCACAAAAAGAAATCAGACCAATAATATCTAACGTAATAGAATCACTGCGCTTGATATTGCTCTTCAACTTATTCAGTGGCCAAATCACAGCAAGAGCAGCACCCAAGCCCAAAGAAAAGAATCTGGTGTCTGTCCCGTAATAAATGCGATTAACATCAAATCCGGCTCTAAACATTATTGCCATTTCAACTGCTGAAAGTGCAGATAAAATTAGTAAAATACTAAAAATGTTTTTTCTTTTTTTGCCATATTTCACTAACAAAAAAATAACTATTGGCCATAGTATATAAAACTGACCGTTAATTGACATTGTCCACAAATGGACAAACGGAGATTCGTTAGCGGCAAAGCGCTCAAAGTAACTCTGACCATTTAAAATCTGCCAAAAATTATAAACATTGAGCAAGTTGGCCATAACTATTTGACCCAGTTTGACAAGTAAATTACGTTGAAATAAAACGATATATGCTGCAGAAAGCCAGAGTACTGCAATCAATGGCGGATATATTTTTTTAATTCTACTCAAATAAAACTTTTTATTATTATAAAAGCCCTTTTCTTCATATGACTTTAGTATTTGGCAAGTTACCAGGTAACCTGATAAAACAAAAAAAATCGGTACGCCAAGATATCCGCCCACAAAAGTATTAGGATCGAAGTGATATAGAATCACGCCGATTACTGCCAAAGCTCTAAGTCCAGAATATCCTGTAATGTATCGATTTTTTGCCATTTTTTCAAAACTTTTCTATTTATTATTGGACAAATTCAAAGTTGAATGAGCCAATTATTACATCATCGCCGTCAACGGCTCCTTTTTCACGCAGAGCATCATCTACTCCCAGATTTTTAAGTTTCCGAGCTAATCTCATAACACCATCTTGATAGTCAAGATTGGTCCGTTCCACTAGTCTTTCCAGGTTTTTACCTTTGATCTCAAAAACATGTTCTTCTAGTTTTGTGATAGTAAAATCATTCTTTTGCCTTGCTTGATATTTATATTCTTTTACATCTTGAACAGGCTTTGGCTTCTGCATTGCTTGTTCTTTTTCAACCTGCTCTACCACAGTTGCAGTATCCTGCATTAGCTGCTCAATTCCTTTATGCGTCACACTTGAAATAGCATAAACAGGTGTCAGAATTTTCTCAGTTTTCAAATCTTTTTTGAATTGCTTTAATTTTTCATTTGCACCAGGAATATCCATTTGTGTTGCGACAATTATTTCTCTTCTATTCTTTAGATCTTTGTCATAAGTCAAAAGTTCCTGACGAATTGTTTGGTAATCTCGAAGTGCATCCCTGCCATTAGCAGGATCCATGGCAACCAAGTGCAAAATCACCTTTGTTCTTTCAATGTGACGTAAAAATTGTATACCAAGACCAACGCCATGACTAGCTCCTTCAATTAAGCCGGGTAAATCAGCCATTGAAAAATCCCGACCGTCAGGTAAAATAACCATACCCAAATTTGGCGTTAAAGTCGTAAAAGAATAAGCCGCTATCTTGGGCTTAGCTTTGGTTACAACTGATAACAGCGTTGACTTGCCAACAGAAGGGAAGCCAACTAGACCAACATCTGCCAAAACCTTTAGTTCTAAGCGCAATACTCGGTCTTCACCAGGTTCACCATTTTCAGCAATTTCAGGAGCTGTATTAACACTAGTAGCAAAGTGAATATTGCCCCGTCCACCTTTACCACCATGTGCTACAACCAATTCTTGTTTATTTTCAGTTAGATCACCAATTTCTTCATTGGTTTCAAAGTCATAAACAGTCGTTCCAATGGGAACTTTAAGATATAAATCCTTAGCTCCCCGACCATATTGAGACTTTATCCGACCATCTTCACCATTTTCTGCCTTGAACTTACGGCGATAACGAAAGTCCATTAACGTTCTCAAACCGCTATCAGCAACAAAAATAATACTGCCACCGCGACCACCATCGCCACCGGCAGGTCCACCATTAGGAACATATTTTTCATGGCGGAAAGCAACCATGCCGTCTCCGCCTTTACCAGCTTGGACTTCAATCTTAGTTTGATCGACAAATGTAGGCATCTAGATTCTCCTTCCGTCTTTCTTAACTATATTACTATACCACAAAAAGTCCGATCAATTGCGGTAAAAATCAATATTACAAGGTCAATTTAACTGTCTGAGCCTGGGGTAATGTTAAACCTGCAGAACGTAGTTCATCAATTGAGGCCTCTTTAATTTTTTTCAAAGAGCCAAATCTTCGTAAAAGCTTATTTCTACTTTTTGGACCGATTCCTTTAATGGAATCAAGTTTGCTCGATAAAGCATTTTTAGCATGGGTCCTTCTATGAAACGTAATTGCGAAGCGGTGTACTTCATCCTGAATTCTAGTCATTAAATAGAAGCCCTGAGATTTTGGATCCAAGGGTATTAATTTCAAAGGCACACCATTAATCGGATCTCCATACAAAAGATGGTTTGTTCTGTGCTTGTTATCTTTGACCATACCAGCAACTGGAATATTAAGGTTCAGCTCATTGCGTAAAATATCTTCACAAGCATCTACTTGAATTTGACCACCATCCATCAATATTAGATCTGGCATTGGTTTATGTTCCTTAAGTAGTCTGCTATATCTTCTGCGAACAACTTCACGAGTATTACGAACCTCATCACCACCATTTTGATGCTCAACTTCACCCTTTAATTTATATTTACGATAAGAATTTTTATCTGGTTCACCGTCTTTAAAAACAACTAAGGCTGAAACCGGATCAGCTCCTTGGATATGTGAGTGGTCAAAGCTTTCAATGATATGACCATATGGCAAGCCTAAAGAATCAAAAATTTCTTTCTGTGCACCCTTTGTTTTTCTATTACCTAATTCTAATAAGCGAAACTTTTCATCCAGTTTAAGCTTTGCATTGTCTTTTGCCATATTTAACAAAGAACGTTTTTGACCTCTTTTTGGCGTTCTCACTGGCACATGCAAAACTTCACTCAGTGCCTCATTGTCAATTTTGGCAGGTACTAAAACTTCTTTTGGCAGTATTCGATTCTTTTGCCCATAAAATTGAACAACAAAGGAAGCAAATGTGTCCTCAGGATCATTAGTATCAGTCAGTGGATACATTCTTGTTTCACTTCTAAGCAACTTGGCTTGCCGCAAAAAGAAAATTTGAATAGCTATCCATGATTTATCAACATAAAAATTAAAAATATCACGCTGAGTGTTATCATTTGAGATAATTTTTTGCTTTTCAACGGTTTCTTCAATGTAATTAAGCTGGTCTCGAATTTCAGCTGCTCGCTCAAATTCAAGATTTTTAGAAGCACTTGTCATTTTTTCATTAAGATCTTTCTTAACCCAACCAATATCTCCATTTAGAAAGCTTTTAATCTTTTTTATTTGAGCATCATAGACTGATTTTGGCACCTTTTTAAAACATGCTCCTAAGCATTGCCCCATATGATAATATAAACAGGGTCTGCCTTGCTTACCATGACAACGTCTCAGAGGAAAAACTTTTTGAATAAACTTTAGGGTCGCCTGTGCAGCATAGACATTAGGATAAGGCCCAAAATAATAGCCCCCATCTTTTCTAATAATACTGGTTAATTTAGTCTGGGGATCACGTTCATTAGTAATTTCAATATACGGATAGCCTGTTCCCTGCTTTAGCTGCACATTGTAATATGGCTGGTATTTCTTGATAAGCGTTACCTCAAGCAAAAAGGCCTCTTTATCAGTTGAAACAGTGATAATATCATAATCACGAATGTTTTCTACTAATTCAGCTCTTCTGCCCACTTGAGTACTTTTAAAATAGGAGCGCACTCTACTCCTAAGATTTTTCGACTTGCCAACATAAATTACCTTACCATTTACATCTTTCATTAAGTAACAGCCAGGCTTAGCAGGCAAAAGCTTTAATTTATTTTCAATTAACTGAGTTGCCAAAAAATCACTCCCCCAAATTCGCTATCATATTTTAACATACAATTAATGGTTTAAAATTCGCTTTTGCTTAGTAGGACTTTGAATATTATAAAATTATAATTTCAGAATATAACTTTACATAATTAAATTTATTTAAAACTAACAAATTAAAGTATTTTCTGGCTTGTGCTTTTGTTTTTTATTATAATTAAGATCAGAAAGGAAATATTATTATGGGTTTAACTTTTAAAAAACAAGACGAATTAGAAAAATTATTCGACAAATTTGCCACCGTGCCTGAAGATAAAAAGAAAAAATTAGCAAAAAACAAGGAAAAAGTAGACAAAGATAAAAGCAATTAAAAATGGTTCTCCAATGAGAACCATTTTCTCTTGCAAATTTTACAGGTTTTGTTCAATCCATTGCCATACTTCTTGAACATGCAGTTTTTGGACAGAACTAAAAGTAAGAACTTCAACATTATTATGATTTAAATCAAATTTTCGTTTTAAAATAGCAAGCACTTGATTTTGCTGATTTTTCTTAACCTTATCAATTTTAGTACAAACTACAAGAATAGGAATATTTAGATATAGTGCATAGTTATACATAGCCACATCATTTTTAGTAGGTTCATGTCTGGCATCCACTAAGATAATTAATCCCTGTAAGTTTGCCCTAGTTTCAAGGTAATCTTGAATCATCATACCAAACTGTTCGCGCATTTTTTGCGAAACTTTGGCATACCCATATCCTGGCACGTCAACCAAATAAAAGTCTTGATTGACTAAATAAAAATTAAGTGTTTGCGTTTTTCCGGGTTGTGCAGAAGTGCGCGCCAAGTTTTTGCGATTCAATAATGTATTTATTAAACTTGATTTACCCACATTAGAACGCCCAGAAAGTGCAATCTCGGGCAAATTATCAGTTGGATATTGATCTTCCCGCACAGCACTAATTGCATATGAACTCTCTTTAATGATCATTAGCTGCCTTTATTTCGTCATCATTTTCCTGATCATCATCTTTACGTCTTGTTACATGCGGTTCGGCATTTTTTTCAATGACATCTTTAGTAACTTTTACGTTCTCAATATCAGGCTCACTTGGCGTTTTATACATGATACCCATCATTGCATTTTCAATTATTGTCCGCAAGCCACGTGCTCCCATATTACGGTCAATGGCCAAATCCGCAATAGCTTTTAAAGCATCCGGGGTAAATTCTAAGTTAACCTGATCAAGCGACATCAATTTTTTATATTGCTTTACCAGCGCGTTCTTAGGTTCAGTTAATATTCTAACTAAATCGTTTCTATCTAACTTATCTAAGGTAGCAATAATAGGAATACGACCAATAAATTCTGGAATCAGCCCAAATTTAACCAAGTCCCCTGTCGTTAAATGTTTAGTCCAAGAATCATCTTGCACTTTATTAAGCTCATTTTCAGCACTAAAACCGATTACTTTTTTACCTAAACGACTTTTGACAATTTGTTCGATACCATCGAAAGCTCCACCAACTATAAATAAAATGTTAGTGGTATTTATCTGTATTAATTCTTGTTGAGGATGTTTACGACCACCTTGTGGTGGAACGGAAGCAATAGTACCTTCCAAAATTTTCAATAATGATTGCTGAACGCCTTCACCGGAAACATCTCTAGTAATTGAAACATTTTCAGACTTTTTAGAAATTTTATCAATTTCATCAATGTAAATTATTCCCCGTTCTGCACGTTCGATGTCATAATCTGCATTCTGTAATAATTTAAGTAAAATGTTTTCAACATCTTCACCAACATAGCCTGCCTCAGTTAAAGTAGTTGCATCAGCTATGGCAAAAGGCACATCTAAAATACGGGCTAAAGTTTGAGCCAAGTATGTTTTACCTGAACCAGTTGGTCCAATCAAAGCAATATTTGATTTTTGCAATTCAGTCGAAGAATCCACATCCATTTGTGTAACACGCTTATAATGATTATAAACTGCAACTGATAAAATCTTTTTTGCACGCTCTTGGCCAATAACATACTGGTCAAGCTGCTTTTTAATTTCCATTGGTTTAGGTAAATCTTGTGCCTTTTTTAAAGAATCAGATTTCAACTCATCGTCAATAATCTTTTTAGATAAATCTACACATTCATTACAAATATAAACCCCGTTGCCAGCAATCATTTTTTTAACTTGATCTTGTGTTTTGTCACAAAAGGAACATCTAATAACCTCTTGATCAGTAAATTGTGATGCCATTCTATTCCTCCTTGTATCTACAAGTCTAAGGTTAGCATAAAATACGGGTGGTATAGGAATTATATGCTTATAAAATAAAAAGGCAGTATGACACCACCTTTTTACTCAGATTTTAAAACTCTACTTTTTATCAGACTTGTTTTCGTCTTTTTTAGTCTTAGATTTAGAAACTTGTTTTGCGTTGTCAGCAACAATATTAATAGCCTTACGGACATTAATGTCATGTGAAAGCATATCATCAGTCAGAGTATTACGGACAGTTTTTTCATCCATGTTATATTCACTAGCCAAGTTTTTTATTTCCTTGTCAATTTCTTCTTTGGTGGCTTTAATGTCCTCTTTTTTGACAATTGCCTCAAGTACTAGGTTAGTTTTAACTCTTTCTTCAGCATCTTTACTGAATTGTGAACGTAATTGATCTTCTGTAGTATTAGTTATCTTGTAATATGTCTCAGGGCTAATACCTTGACGCTGCATATTTCCTAAATATTGATTCATTTGCGTATTGATATCTTCTTGAATCATAGCATCAGGAATTTTATCAATAGTAGCATTGGCAACAGCACCTTCAATTGCCGCTTGTTCAATTTCGTCTTGTGCTGCTTCTTCCTTTTGCGCCTTTAAGTCCTTCTTGATCTTTTCTTTTAAATCATCAAGAGTTTCAACTGAGTCATCTACATCTTTAGCAAATTCATCATCTAATTTTGGCAACTGTTTTGATTTAACTTCGTGAACTTTAGTAGCAAAATGAGCTTCCTTACCAGCTAAATCTTTTGCACCATAATCTTCTGGAAATGTTACAACTACATCTACTTCATCACCAGCTTTGTGACCGATTAATTGATCCTCAAAACCAGGAATAAATGTATTTGATCCTAATTCAAGAGAGTAGTCCTCTGCTGAACCGCCATCAAAAGCTTTACCGTCAACTGTTCCTTTATAGTCAATGGTAACTGTATCACCCTTAGCTGCTGCACTCTTCTTCAATACTAACTCGGCATTCTTTTCACGCTCTTCTTTTAGTTTAGCATCAATATCTTTAGCATATACTCGGGTATTTTGCTTAGGCACTTCAATTCCTTTATATTCGCCAAGTTTTACCTCAGGTTCAACAGTAACAGTGGCTTTCATTTGCCAATCTTTACCCTTTTCCATTGAAACAGGTAAAATTTGTGGTTGACCTACAGCCGCAATATCAGCTTCTTTAAGTGCTGACTCATAGGCATCAGGTAAAACAATATTCAATGCATTTTCATACAATGATTCTTCACCATAATATTGATCAAAAATCACGCGCGAAACATGTCCCTTTCTAAAGCCAGGAACGCGCAAACTGTTCTTTACCCTCCTAAATGCTTGATCTAGCCCACGCTTTACATCAGTTTGGGGAATATCAAAAGTAAGTTCACCGGTAGTTTTATCGGTCTTATTCCATTTTACAGACATTAATTAAATACCTCCAATGTCAAGTTAAATTGCATCGTTACATACTAAATTATCTTACATTAAACGCTCGCAAAAAACAAACTTAGGCAAAAAAAGATGTACTTCTATGAAGAAGTACATCTTTTTAAACTGTTTTTAACGAACTAGTCAAGAATTTCAGTAACTTGACCAGCACCAACAGTACGACCACCTTCACGGATAGTGAACTTAGTACCCTTTTCAATGGCTGCTGGTTTGATTAATTTAACAGTAAACTCTGTGTTATCGCCAGGCATAACCATTTCAGTACCCTCTGGTAATTCAATTTCACCAGTGATATCAGTAGTGTGGAAATAGAATTGTGGACGGTAGTCTGAGAAGAATGGGGTATGACGTCCGCCTTCCTCTTTCTTCAATACGTAAACTTGTCCTTTAAATTCGTGGTGAGTTTGAATTGAGCCAGGTGCAGCTAAAACTTGTCCACGAACAACTTGATCACGGTCGATACCACGAAGCAATACACCAACGTTATCTCCGGCTTCACCTAAGTCCAAAGTCTTGTGGAACATTTCCAAACCAGTAACAACTGATTTAAGAACTTTATCTACCAAGCCGACAATTTCAACTTCATCACCAATCTTAACTGTACCACGATCAATACGACCAGAAGCAACAGTACCACGACCAGTAATAGTGAAGACATCTTCAACTGGCATCAAGAATGGCTTATCAGTTTGACGTTCAGGAGTTGGAATGTATTCATCAACTGTGTCCATCAACTTCATGATAACTTCTTCTTGTTCCTTGTCACCTTGTAAAGCTTTCAATGCTGAACCACGGATAACTGGAATGTCATCACCAGGATAATCGTATTCAGTCAACAAGTCACGAACTTCCATTTCAACCAAGTCAATTAATTCTGGGTCGTCAACTAAGTCAGTCTTGTTTAAGAAAACAACAATGTAGTTAACACCAACTTGACGAGCAAGTAAAATGTGTTCACGAGTTTGTGGCATAGGACCATCAGTTGCGGCAACAACTAAAATAGCTCCATCCATTTGTGCGGCACCAGTAATCATGTTCTTGATGTAATCGGCGTGACCTGGGGCATCCATGTGGGCGTAGTGACGATTTTCAGTTTCGTACTCTACGTGAGCGGTATTGATAGTAATACCACGTTCTTTTTCTTCTGGAGCAGCATCGATTTCTGAGTAATCTTCAGCTTTAGCCAAGCCCTTTTCTGATAAAACTTTAGTAATAGCCGCTGTTAAAGTGGTCTTACCATGGTCAACGTGACCGATAGTACCAATGTTTACGTGTGGCTTTGTTCTAACGTAATGTTCTTTTTCTGCCATTAAAATGACCCTCCTGTAAATTTGCAAGAAGTCCGTTGAGTAAGTAACGGATAGTTCTCTGTTGAATATTGTACTACTTTCATTGGCAAATGCCTAGTATTTTAATGCATAGAGCCATGCCTAATGAAAACGTCCTTTGCTATTATACTAAATACTTTGAAAAAGTAAAGGCATTTCATCCAATTTTATTCGGATATATTATTATCGATTTTCTCAAACAGCTTTTGATTACTTCTACCATCGTGATTATCAATATAAGAAGCAATATCACTAGCAAAACTGTCAGGATCATCAACATACTTATTTAGTTTAGGATAAAGACTGCCTAAAATCAAATTAACTTCGCCTAACACAGCCGGAAGTTGACTAGGCTGGTGGTAGTACCGTGAACCAATGCCAGAAACAACTTCACGATACACCGGCTCCTTTTCAAGTAAATTTATTTTTCGGGGAATAAATTCCTCTTCTTGCCCTAATACCAGAACTTTAAATTTATTTTTTAGACCGAGCCTGAATAAATCTTCACATAAAACTAGTCGAACTGCGAAATTTAAACTCGGATCAATCAATAAACTCTGGGCAAAATTTTTAAAGTTAGATAAATCAAGTTTAAATAGCTGATCGTAGTCGTATTTTGTTGGTTTAGCTTTTTGCCTAAAAGTAACCATTATTTTCTGTTGAACTATTAAGTTAACTGGTTCTACCGAATATGGCAATTCATAGTCAGTAATATTTTTAACTTCTAAAGCCTCAATTAAAAAATGATTTTCACTTAAAATTTTACTATATTTAGCGAAAATTTCCGAATCAGTAAAAAGATCTTTTTCTTCTTTAATTAATTCATAGGCAGAATAGCTTTGCTTGTTCTTAAGATAGAAATCGCATAAATTAAGAACAACTTCGTTACTGTGACCATCCCTTAAAGCTTCTTCAAGATTTTGAATAGCCTGAACCATATCGCCATTTGCTTCATTTCTTTTGGCCAGATTAATTAAATTTTTTTGACTCAGTGACGTCATCATTTATCTTTCTTGATAATTCTTTGACCGGTTTTATTAACATCAACTGGGTGATGAATTTCCTTTTTTGGCGCATCATTTTTGCTATTTCTCTTTTGCATAGCCCGATGCCGGTTTTGGTTTACCTCCATTACTACTGGCAAAACTACTGGCCGTCTATTTGTTTTGCGATAAAGAAACTTTTCTAAATCATTGCGCACATCTTGCTTAATCTCTGTCCAGTCAAATTTTTTGTGCTCAAAATTATTATTAATGGTCTTTTTAATCAGCTCAATGCTGTCGCGCATTAACTGCTGATTGGCCTTAATGTAAACAAATCCTCTACTTGTAACCTGTGGCTGAGCAATAATTTTTTTCTTGCGACGATCAATAGTCACCACTGCAATAAAGATGCCATCATCAGATAAAACCTCGCGATCGCGTAAAACAATATTGCCGACATCACCAATTCCGGAACCATCAATCATTGTGTCCTCTCCGGGAACAGGATCCGTCAAATAAAGCCGTTTTTGATTAAAGTCATAGCTTAAGCAATCACCATTTTTAGTAATAAAAATATCTTCTTTTTTGAGTCCTGCTCTGATTGCCAAATCCTTGTGAATTTCTAATAATCGATATTCGCCAATTACAGGTACTAAAAACTTTGGCTTTATAATGTCAATAAGCAGTTGTAAATCACGACCAGTGGCATGTCCACTGGTATGTTTTGCTTTACCTAATTGAATTACAGTCCCACCAGCACGATAAACCATATCGCTAGTTTGAGCCACAATAGTCTCTACTGCGTGAGAAGGCGTTGTGGCGATAAAGACCAAGTCTCCCTTGTGAATTGTAATCATACTGTGACGTTTTTTGGCCATCTTTTGCAAGGAATTTAAAGGCTCACCCATTTGACCGGTTTCAAGAATAACCGTTTTTTCATCCGGAGTTTCTTTTAAGTCTTTAACACGCATCAACAAGCCTTTAGGAACATTCAAATAGCCAAGATTCATGGCGGTGCGGACTATTTTTGCTAAGTCCCTGCCCGTCAACAAAACGTGTCTGCCAGTTTTATAAGCGGCATTTAGTACTTCCTGAATTCTAATCAGATTAGATGCTTTGGCAGCGACGATTACTCTGCCCTGGGCATTACGAAAAACATTTGTTACGTAATCGCCAATTTCCTGTTCGGCAACATTAGGCAAAGATGCCTCTGCATTTGAGGAGTCACTTAAAAGTGCCAAAACCTTCTTTTGTCCAATTTCTGCCAATCTGTCTAAATCCGTACGGTATTTAGGAGCTGCTGAAGGATCAAACTTAAAGTCTCCGGTATAAACCACCTCTCCTGCAGGAGTATGTACATCTATTCCCAGTGAATCAGGAATAGAATGAGTGGTCGGGAAGAATGAAATATTGGCATTTTTAAAATCAATCTCTGTTTCAGCATCAATCACGTGGAAGAGACTGTTTTTACAGCGCTTATTTTCCCTTTTAACTGTTATTTTTGCCAGTTCAATTGTAAGTTGTGACCCAAAAACAGGTATATCATACTTTCTTAAAATATAAGGCAAAGCTCCAATCGAATCAGCATGTCCGTGTGTTAAAAAGATGCCGACCACCTGATCACCATATTGCTCAAAAAAGTCTAGATCTGGAATAACCAGATCAATTCCAAACAATGTGCTGTCAGGATATTTAAGACCAGCATCAAGAACAAAAATTTCATCATTAACTTGAACAGCGAACATGTCTTTTCCTTGCTCACGAACACCGCTCAGAATCATAATTTTAACTTGATCAGTCATTATATTTCCTTTTCTTTAATTGCTATTCAGTTGTTATTTATGGATCAGATGATCACAACGTAAAAAGTATCTTTTTTTATTCTAGCATAAAATGGTATTATGACAAAAATAAAAAAGCCGATTCAATACTCGAACCAGCTTTTTTAGATCTCAATTAAAATTAACGACGTAAGCCTAACTTCTTAATTAATTCACGATAGCGATTAATATCTTTGTTTTGTAAATAACGAAGCAAGTTACGACGGTGACCGATTTTCTTCAGCAGGCCAACATAAGAATGGTGGTCATGTGAGTGATTTCTCATATGCTCAGTCAGATTGTTAATATCTGTAGTCAAGATTGCCACTTGAACCTCAGTTGAACCTGTATCACCTTCGTGAGTCGCAAATTTTTGAATGATTTCATCTTTTTCAGCTTTTGAAATTGCCATAATATTTTCACCTTTCACTAAAATAATTGCCGTTAACAACGTTAACCGTCAGGTGTGAGCGTGCAAACAGCGTTAACGGTTCACAACAATAGTATAATACAGACAATTTTTTTAAAAAGCAAGTATTATTTATCTTGCATCTACAATTATCTTTCAGTATAATCTATAAAGTAGAATTACGATCAATGGAGGTGAAATTTATGCCACAAATCAAATCAGCTATTAAGCGTGTTAAGACTCAAGATGCTACAAGAAAGCGCAATGCTGCTCAAATGAATCAGTTGAGAACTGCAGTCAAAAAGTTCAAGACTGCTCAAGCTGCTGGTGCTGAGAACGCCTCCGAATTACACGTAGCTGCTGCTCGTGCATTAGATAAAGCTGCTTCTAAAGGTCTTATTCATAAGAATAAAGCTAACCGTGATAAGAGCCGTTTAGCAAAACTCGCAAAATAATGATCTTGCTTAATTAATAATTTAAAAAGACAGAAATGAAATCATTTCTGTCTTTTTATTTACCAAAATTTATACGCTGAGAATAAACAGTTTTAAAAAATTGCTTTCTTGGTATTGTCCGCTCTTATAATTAAAATCCAGCTTAATTGCTTGTTTTAATAATTTTGCTACTTTGCCTAGTGATAATCTATTTTTAAGAGCCAACTTAACGCGATAAGGATGTACTCCCAAAGTTTGCACAATTTCAGCTTCACTGCGACCTCTCTCACTAAGTACCTTAACAATCAAAATCATTTCCAACTGATTTTCAAACACCGCAAGAATCTGTATTGGATTATTGCCGTTGTGCAACTGATTACTTAATCTTGCCAGAGCTTCCTGGTAATTGTTACTTAACGCTGAATCCAATATAGCAAAAATATTTTGCGCCAAAGACAAATCAACATTTTTTTTGACCAATTCAGTCGTGATTTTTTTATCGTTCGCAACCATTTTCAGTTTATTGTAATTACCTAAAACAGTATCTAGTACTTGATCGCTGCGTTCTAATAAAAGATTTAGAGCAGAACTTGTAATTTGATACCCTTCCATGGAGATCAAATTTCTGACAGTTTTACTCAATTCAAATGGTCTGATTTTAGTTTCCACCACATTGAAATTTTTGGTAATAAGCTTGGTTATTTTCTTGCGCCGATCAATTTTTTCATATGAAGCAACAATTACTAAAACATCATCCAGCTCTGCAATATTTGCAAAAACATTCTGCAACTTTGAAATTTGCTTTTGGAATTTTTTAGGAACTTTGGCAGTTAAAAAAAATGGATTTTTAATTGTTATTATTTTTTTTTGACTAAAAAGGCTCGACTCAGTGAGATCAGCAATTAATTCATCTAATCCTTCTGAATCGCAATCAACAGAAACTTTTTCATATGCGGAGAATTCTGTTTCATGAATATATGAATCAGCAAGATATTCATTTAAGAAAGCGTCGTTGCCACTAATCAGGGTATGAGCAACTTTCGTATTAGAACCTTTAAATAAAGAAAGTAATGTCATTTTTTTATCACCGGTAAAAATCTCTTAAATTTAGGCCTTGTAAAAGCACCATAAGTCCAAGTAATCATACCACAGTCTTGAGTCGATGCCCACGGAATATGTTGAGCCTGCAAAGTTTCAATTGTCTCTATGTGAGGATGACCAAAACGATTCTTGCGACCAGCAGAAATAAAAACTCTCTCTGGATGTAGAGCTTTTAAGAATTCTTTATTTGAAGCAGTACGACTACCGTGATGACCTAGTTTAAAGTAATCTGCATGCAAATGATATTGATTTATAATTTCCAACTCTCCTTCTTGACCTAAATCTCCAGTAAAAAGCCACCTTTTACCTGCCAGTTTAAATGTTAGAGAAAGAGAATCTTCATTTTTACCTATGCCTGGCTTAAAAGGATAAACAGTCTGAAAAGATATTTGAGAGTCATTAACTTTATTCCCGGCTAACAATTGTCTAATTTGGCTTTTCTTGATTTTGCCAATGATCCTTTTTTGAAAAGAAGGATTTTGAATCAATCCTTGGGCTATATATAATTTTTTCACTTTGATTTGACTCAAAAGTGGTCTCAAATCACCTACATGGTCTGCATCTTGATGCGTAATAAATATCCCATTAATTTTGCTTATACCTTGAGCCTTCAAAAATGGCAGTGTAATTTTATTAACCTGGGGGTTTATTTTTTTGCCGTTAAAATTAAGTTTTCCGCCGACGTCTATTAAATAAACCTTTCTAAAAAATGGAGTAGAAATAAAAATACTGTCACCTTGACCAACATCAATAAAAGTCACCTGACCCTGCAACGGAAAATGAATTGTTAAAAAAATTAGTCCGTATGTAAATAAAAGGCAGCTTATAAAATTTTTTGTTAATTTTTGACAGTTTGGCTTTTCATTTATCCGAATCAATATGATAGACGTCATAATTAATAAAAACAGGCATTGCCACCAGTTTATTTTGCCAAATGTTAAAAGACCAATTTTACTATTAGAAATTTGTGCAATTACTTTTTCTCCTTGCTTAAGTACTCTTTCAATTAAAAAACTGCATTTTGGACTAATACTAAAGAGCAACAAATTTAAAAAAGTTAACGGCATCACGACCCAATTGAAATAGGGCACAATTAACAAATTGAAGAAAACGGTTAGTAGATTAAATTGAAAAAAATAAAATAGAAGCAAGGGCAACAAAAGATTATTTAAAGAAACTGACTGTTTAAATTTAGTCATATGGTTAATCATTTCCAAGCCCAAGGCTAAAATATAGCTCAAAATTGCACCAGTATTCATCATCAAACGAGGATCGAAAATCAAGTGCAAAACAGCAGTAAGTCCAAGTAAATCACTTTTGTTAATTTGTAATTTATTTATACTAAGAAACTGACCCAAAATATAGGTCAAACTTGCTCTAATAAAGCCTACTTGACCATTACTGAGAAAAATTCCTATAAGCAAAATAATTAAACAAAAAACAAATGTCTCTTCTTGAGTTAATTTAAAAAAATAACAACAGGTACTGATTAACAGTGTATAGATACCAACATGCAGACCGGAAATACTCAGAATATGAATTACACCAAGATCACGATAATTATTTAGTATTGATTGAAATCTTTGACTCGGATTCTCACCTAATATCAGTTCACTACTAAAAAAAGATATGATTGGGGGCATTTTTTGCAAAAAAACTTTTAATTTGAACCGCAAATGATGTAAATAATTCCTGAGACCACGCTTTTCAATTTTAACTTTATAGCTGGTCAATTTGACTTCTTGAGTAATATTTTTAGAGCGATAGAACCTTTGCAAATCAAATTGGCCATAATTAGAAGCGGGTTCAATCGGATTTATATCACCAGCTAAATTATAAAGTACAACTTTGTAACCTAATTTCAATTGTTTTATCTGGCTAGAATTTATTTTTCCGGAAACTTTTATTTTACCGCCTGCTGCTTGGCCATCGACTGTAAACCAATCGTCAAAAATTTCTACTTGATCAGGATAAAAAACTATTATTGACCTGGGTCTGATGGTAAAGTTAGTTTGCTTTTTATCAATGTAAGTAACAAAAAAAGTTACGCAAAGAACAACGAGAGAAAACCATTTTAAAGAATTGAATTTATAAAAAAGCAAATATGAAAGATAACATGCTATTAATAGACAGACTAGCCTTTGCATTAAGGTATTGCATTGATAGTACAAGAAACTTAAGTCAACCAATAATAAAGCTAATACAAGAAAAAAACCGGGTTTTAGAACATCAAACTTCCAATTGGTCTTTAAGGGCGACAAAAGTTTTTTCTCCAATTCCAGATACTTGTTTTAGTTCTTCTATGGATTTAAATTGACCGTTTTTTTGACGATAAGCAATAATTTGCTGTGCTTTTTTCTCTCCAATACCATTAAGTTGCTGTAATTGTGCTACATTTGCAGTATTAATATTCACTTTATTGCTGGCAGTCGTTTGGCCATCTTTGTTATCACTAATTTCAGCGGAAACCGAGCTAGAGGTATTAGATGAAACTGATTCTACTACTTGCTCTGCTTTAATTTTTTCACCTTTATAAGGAATATGAATTTTATCCTGGTCCTTTAATATCAAAGCACGGTTAACCCTTTTCAACTGAGCGTTGCTTTTAGTACCTCCTGCTGCAGCGATCAGCTCATTTAATCTTGCGCCACTTTTAAGTGTGTATACTCCTTGATGGTTAACGGCACCTGATATATCACAGGTGACACTTTTAGGCTTAGCTGCAGCCACTCTTTCTGTTTTTGTTTCCCCTGAATTCGTATTGTCAATCAAATCGTCATTACTGTCTTTTTTACTTTGCAAAAGCTCAGTATTTTCATCGTTAAAATCATTAATATTTTCATTAGAATTCGATTTTTTGACTTCAAACCAAAAAACAACCATTAAACATGCTAATCCAATAAAAAAATACGTTTTATGCTCATCAATAAATGTTTTTATTCTTTCCCAATCCATTATTTCAACTCCTATTTTTAAGTACGCAAAAAAGCCCAAAAAACATTTGGACTTTTTTGATATTTATCAATAATTTTCTTGTAAATAATGGAGTGCATCTTCAAAGGTACGCACAGGAACAATTTTCATCTTGGTTCCAATTTGCTTGGCTGTCTTTTTAGCAAGCAAATAATTACTTGAACTTTTTTTCATCCCCGCTGTATCAACAGGTGCAAAAAAGACTTCAGCACCAGCACGATCAGCAGCCACAACTTTTTTATCAACGCCACCAATCATACCCACTTTTCCTGATGGACTGATTGTCCCAGTTCCAGCAATCTTATGACCTTTAGCTAAGTGCTTACCTGAAAAAACTTCATAACTGGTCAAAGTGAACATTAATCCGGCTGATGGTCCCCCAATTGCACCGGCATTAATTGTAACTTTTGGTTTTGTCTCAACCTGTATATGTTCTACCAACTGTATTCCTATTCCAGGTTTGCCAGTTCCTTCAACCTTAACAATTTTTCCTTTAAAATTGATTTTTTTCTGTTCTCGCAAGACATTAATTTCCGTTTTAGAGCCTATCCGCTTTTTTTGAAAATAACTGATCATTTCTTCCGTAGAGTGAAATTGATGACCATCAGCACCTAAGACAGTATCTCCGACTTGCAATTTGCCTTTAAAACTTGAGCCTTTTTGCACCTGCATAACATAAACACCTTTATAGTGCAGTTTAGGTTTTAGTCCCGCCTTTTTGGCCGCATAGTAAATTGCATTTTGTTGACTAGTTTGCATATACCAATTCTGCAATTCTTGGTATTGGCTGCTATTTGAATTACCTAGCAATTCACTCTTTGGAATACGACTAGCATGTTTTTGGGTGAAACTGAAAAGATATTCCCATACTGTTGCCGGCTGACTAGTTTCACTGACTGTCACTAAATAAAAATTACTTGGCGGCTTAACATCACTTTTTACAAACTGACCAATTGAAACAGCACTGCCTGGCATTTCAATATAATAGTTTGTTGGCCAATTTAAGCCAATAAAAACGAGAAAAAAAGTCAGAATTATAAGTAACCATTTTCGGGTTTTTGAAAACTTCTTGTTCACTTTCTTTTCTTTATTCATGTTTGCTATAACCAATTTTTTCTTTCAATGCCTGTGCCGCTTTAGTCGGCAAGAAACTGCCAAAATCACCATTAAACTGCGCAATTTCTTTTATAATACTGGACGCAACAAAGCTATTTTCCGGCTCAGTAAAAAGCAAAACGGTACTTACGTCGCTTGCCATTTTTTTATTCATTTCGGCAATCTGCTGTTCAAATAAAAAGTCTGTAGTATTTCTTACGCCACGTATAATTGTATTTGCGCCTAAATCATGTGCAACATTAACAGTAAGCTGGTCAGGCTTTAGCAGCACTTGAACATTTTTTAGACCTTTGACGGCATCATTAATCAAGTCAGTTCTTTCTTTATTTGTAAAAAGATATTTTTTAGCAGTATTGACCATTACCACTACATAAACCTTGTCAAATATCGCAGCAGCTTGATTAATTATATCAACGTGACCGTTAGTGATGGGATCAAAACTCCCTGGAAATATTGCTACACTCATTACTATTCCTTTCGATAAAAACGAACGATGGTTTTACCTAGGTGCTTTTCTTTAATTAGCTGAAAGCTACTGATTGTTTTTAAAGCCGTGTGATCATCAGTTTCAGCCACTACTACTGACCCATTATTCAACAACTCCAGGTCAACCATTTTTGCCATATCCGTCGCAATTTTCTGTTTAGCATAAGGTGGGTCTAAGAAAACAAGATCAAATTTCTGCTTTCCCTTGGCAAATTTGTTCAAAGCAGCATTACTGGACATTTTATATACTGAAAAACGTTCAGGCTCTTTTGTCAAAGCCACATTTTTACGAATAACGTTAACGGCCTGATAATTAATGTCAACTATAACTGCATGAGAGCATCCCCGAGAAACAGCTTCAATTGCTAGAGCGCCACTTCCCCCATATAAATCTAAAACTGCTCCACCGTTAAAAAATTGACCTAACGAATTAAACAGAGATTCTTTAACCTTGTCACTTGTTGGTCTTGTTATTTGGCTTTTAAGAGTAAATAAATTGCGTTTGGCATACTTTCCGGAAATAATTCTCATAATAGTTGTTCTGTATCTTCCTGACGTTCTTGTAATGCTTTTTCGGCTTCTTGGGCTAATTCTGTAATTTGCTTTTCAATATGATCGCTGGAAAGATCAATTTGATTCCAAGTTGATTTTTCTACTTTTTTAACAAAATCAAGTGAATTCAAATCTTGGCATACTTGCTCACTTTCTTTTTTATTGACATATAAAATACAATAAGCAAATTTTTTAGAAAAATAAACAATGTCACCATATCGTCTCAATTTATATTGATCACTAATTGAATTCAAATAAACAATAAGACTTTGTCTTTGAATAATATTTTTATTAGCTAAATCTTCTTCAACGCCCATTTGCAAACCTTTCCTCATTTTTAATTCGTTCATTTGCTGATATATTCAATACAATTCCGATAGCTGCTGACAAAATTATTAAAGACGATCCTCCATAGGAAATAAATGGCAGCGTGACCCCGGTAATGGGTAATAAACCGAGTACAGCACCCACATTAAAAACTGTCTGTGTAAAAATAATTGTTGTTACTCCAAAACATACTAAAGCATTGAATTGTGAGCTTGCATGAATACCAACTTCCATAATACTCCAAATTAAATAAAAAATTAGACCAATTACTAGCAGTGCACCGATAACCCCTATTTCTTCTGCAATTACTGCTAAAATGAAGTCTGTATAAGGCTCGGGCAGATAGCCTCTTTTTTGCATGCTATTACCCAGACCTACACCAAATAAACCACCATTATGGATAGCATAGTATGAATTAACCAGTTGTGCTCCTCCTTTTTGCTCCAGTTCAAACGGGTGCAGAAAAGAAAGAAAACGACGATACTGATACTTATTTTGCAAAAATTCAGGATTCCATTTGATGATTAGGAAAACAAGCAGGTAAACTCCGACCGCAATACCAATAAGACATAAAACTGCATTCTTAGCGGGAACACCAGAAACTGAGAACATGACGATGACAATCATTGCCAAAACAGCGGTACCGCCAAAATCAGGCTCAAGGATAACCAAAAACATCATAAAAGCAGCTAAAATTGCAGGTCTTGATAAGTTTTGAATAATTTGCCCTTTGTTAAAAGAACCATCATGACGATCTAAAAAATAAGCTAAATAAATTATCAAGGATAATTTGGCAATTTCCAGAGGTTGAATCTTAATTATTTTTAAATCAATCCAACCGACAGAACCATTGACTGCAGCAGCAGACCCTTTAAAAATTTTCAAGCAAATCAAATAAAAAAGTAATAAAATGCTGATTCCGAGAAACCAAATGACAAACTTCCGACTCTTGAAAATATTAAGTTTTAAAAAAAAGCAGAGAGCACAAAAAACAAAAACCGCAAAAAAAGCATACATGGCTTGGCGTATACCGTAAAATGCCGGATTAAACCCATTCACAAGCAAAATATCCGAGCTAGCGGAATAGACCATCACTATTCCAAAGACCACTAACAAGATATAGGGCAAGAAAATATTGTAATTTAAATGGTGAAGTTTTTGCCGCACAAGCCGACCTCTCCTTCTATAATAAATTAACCTTTATTATAAGCATTATAAAACAAAAAGAGCACCACTTCATCAGTGAGTGCCCTTCTTAAAAAATTTATTTACTTCTTATTACGTCTCTTATCGGCTTTTTGTCTCTCAGAAGTGTTCAGAATTTTCTTTCTTAACCTGATTGAATCTGGTGTTACCTCACAATATTCATCATCATTTAAGAACTCTATGGCTTCTTCAAGCGTTAAAGTTTTAGGAGTTCTAATAGCTGCGGCATGGTCCTTACCCGCAGCACGAGTGTTAGTCAGGTTTTTACCTTTGATAACATTAACTGCGATATCACGATCACGAGAGGATTGACCAACAATCATTCCTTCATAAACTTCAACTCCGGCTCCAATAAACAATTCACCACGTTGCTCAACAGTTTGCAAAGAATATGTGGTTGACTTACCCTGGCTAATGGAAACTAAAGCACCATTTTGACGACCCGGTTCCCAATTCTTAACAACAGGTTTATATGAATCAAAACTATGGTTCATAATGCCGTAGCCACCAGTTTGAGACATAAATTCATTGTTATAGCCAATTAATCCGCGAGATGGAACTAGGAAGTCAAGCCGAGTTTGATTGTTACCGGTAGATGCCATGTTCTTCATTTCTCCTTTTCTTTGAGAAAGTGAATCAATGACAGAACCAACATATTCGTCAGGCGTATCCACTTGAACTGCTTCAAATGGTTCACACATTTTACCATCAATTTCACGGTAGATAACTTTTGGTCTTGATAATTGCAATTCAAAACCTTCACGCCGCATTTCTTCAACCAAAATTGAAAGGTGGAGCTCACCACGTCCTGAAACGGTCCAAGCGTTTAATTGATCGGTTGGATCAACTTTCAAAGAAACATCGGTTCTAGTTTGCTTAATTAAACGATCTTCCAACTTTTTAGGAGTAACTTTGTCACCTTCGCGACCAGCAAAAGGTGAATCGTTAGCTACAAAATCCATTTGCAGTGTAGGTGGATCAATCTTAAGAAGAGGCAAAGCTTCAGGATTTTCGGCTGAAGCAATAGTTTCACCGACAAAAATATCGTTAATACCACTAATGGCAATGATATCACCAGCTTTAGCTTCCGTAATCTCATTACGCTTTAAGCCAAAGAAACCGAACAGTTTGGTAACTCTAAAGTTTTGGGTAGAACCGTCACGTTTCATAACAGTAATATTATCGCCAACCTTAACTCGCCCGCGATAAATACGGCCAACACCTATACGACCAACATAATCATCCCAGTCGAGCATCGTAATTTGGAATTGCAAAGGCTCCTCAGAATTATCAATTGGTGCTGGAATTGATTTAATAATCGTGTCAAAAATAGGGTTCATAGTTTCTTCCTGTTTTGACGGATCAGGATCATAAGAGGAGGTACCATTTAAAGCAGATGCATAAACTACTGGGAAGTCAAGCTGCTCATCGTTTGCTCCTAATTCAATAAATAATTCCAGCACTTCGTCAAGAACTTCTTTAGGACGAGCACCAGGACGGTCAATCTTGTTGATAACAACAATTGGCTTAACTCCAGCTTCTAATGCCTTTTTAAGTACGAAACGAGTTTGTGGCATAGTGCCTTCATAAGCATCAACCAATAATAAAGCACCGTCGACCATATGCATGATTCTTTCGACTTCACCACCGAAATCGGCGTGTCCTGGAGTATCCAGAATATTAATGGTTGTATCACCATATTTAACCGCAGTGTTTTTAGATAAAATAGTTATACCACGTTCACGCTCAATATCATTTGAATCCATCGCACGATCTTCCAAAGCCATATGTTCAGGGAGAGTGTCGGATTGTTTCAACAATTGGTTAACCAGAGTAGTTTTACCATGGTCAACGTGCGCTATGATAGCTATATTCCTAATATCGTCTCTTCTTTTTTCTGACAAAAGTATTCCTCCTCCACTCCTCAATAAAAAAACTGTGACGTGGTCACAGTTTCGGCGGCACGTCAAAAACATGCTGATCGAAGTGTTTCATATCTGTATATTTACGCTCATTGATTTTACCACCTAACTGTTTAAGGGTCAACGTTTATCCCTCTTTTTCAAATTAAAAATTTAGTATAGAATAAAAAGCAGACAAATTAGTTTATTTTATGTTACAAATATAACTATAAACTTTTATGAAAGAGTGAATGTAATTGATTTTAATGAAAGATATTACCCGAGATGGAAATCCGGTATTACGCAAGGTAGCCAAACCACTAACTTTTCCTTTAAGCGAACATTATCAAAATTTAGCAAAAGAAATGATGGAATATCTGATTAACTCCCAAGATCCTAAAATTGCCAAAAAGCACCAATTACGTGCTGGCGTTGGTTTAGCCGCACCTCAAGTTGGTGAGAGCGTCCAGATGGCCTCATTGTTAGTACCAAATGATCAAAATGAAATAGTTTTCAAGGAAACTTTTGTTAACCCAGAAATTTTGTCCGAATCTGTCAGACAGGCTTGTTTAAGCGAAGGTGAAGGCTGTCTGAGCGTTGATAAAGTAATTGATGGCTATGTGCCCCGTCCTGATAAATTGAAAATTCATTATTATACTGTTTCTGGTGAAGAAAAAACAATTCGTCTAAAGGATTATCCTGCAATCGTAGCTTCACATGAAATTGAACATTTGCGGGGTCATCTTTTCTATGACCGCATCAATAAACAAGACCCATTTAAATTAGATGAAGATACCGTAGTCATTTATTAATTTTTCACAAATATTTATGTCGTCAGCTATCATTTTGACGGCTTTTTTAATAAAGCTGGCAAAACTTGATTCTATACTTGTTTTTGCATGTATGGTAGAATTTTACTAGCTATTGGAAGCTTTAAGCTGTCCAAAATTAGAACGTTTTATTAACTGAATAAGGAGAATACAAATATGATCTACAAAGTTTTGTATCAAAAAGACAAGGTTGTCAATCCTAGACGGGAAACAACCCAAACTCTTTATCTTGAGGCCGATAACATGGTGGCCGCAAGAACAATGGTTGAGGAAAATACCCCCTATAATATTGAACTCATCCAAGAATTGGCTGGCAATTCGCTAACTTACGAAAAAGAGCATGCCGATTTTAAATTAACCACTTTTGAGAGTAAGAAGTAGTCTCTGTGCGTATTAAAAATAATGAAGTTGCTGTTGTTGCAATCGGGGGGTTGCACGAAATCGGCAAAAATATGTACTGTGTACAATACCAAGATGAAATCATCATTATGGATTGTGGTATTAAGTTTCCTGAAGATGATCTTCTTGGTATTAATTATGTGATTTCAGATTATTCTTATTTAATTAAAAACCGTAAAAAGATTAAAGCTCTAGTTGTTAGTCACGGACACGAAGACCACATTGGCGGGATCCCCTTCTTACTAGAAAAAATCCCGGAAATTCCAGTTTACGCCACCCCATTTGCTTTAGCTTTAATTAAAGGTAAGCTTGAAGAGCATGGTATTTTAAGAACTACTGAACTTCATGAAGAACATGAAGATACTGTACTAAAATTTAAGAAATTAACGGTTACCTTTTTCAGAACCACTCACTCTATTCCTGATACATTAGGTATAGCTGTTCATACACCACTAGGTGCAGTCGTTTTTACTGGTGATTTTAAATTTGATTTAACTCCAGTTATGAATCAACCAGCTCCAAACTTCCAGAGAATAGCAAAATTAGGCAACGATGGTGTTTTAGCATTACTATCTGATTCAACCAATGCTGAAGTCAGTCAGTTTACTAAATCCGAACGGTTCGTTGCTAAATCTTTACACGATATTATTACCGGAATACACGGAAGAATAATTTTTGCTACTTTTGCATCTAACTTATACCGTGTTTCAACTGCCATTGAAGCAGCTATTGACACTGGAAGAAAAGTTGCCATTTTTGGTCGTAGTATGGAAAATGGTGTGCAAAATGGGATTGACTTAGGTTACTTGAATGTACCTGATGGTTTGATTGTAGATGCTAACGAAATTAACCATACACCAGCAGAACAAGTAATGATTTTATGTACCGGTTCTCAAGGTGAACCTTTAGCCGCCCTTTCTCGTATTGCCAACGGAACACATCGGCAAATTAGTTTACAACCAGGCGACACAGTAATTTTTTCATCGAACCCAATTCCTGGAAATACTTTAAGCGTTAACCACTTAATCAACAAGTTAATGGAAGGCGGCGCAAATGTTGTTCATGGTAGAATAAATAACGTTCATACCTCTGGACATGGCGGTCAGGAAGAACTTAAAATGATGGTCCGTTTGACCAAGCCTAAGTACATGATCCCTGTTCACGGCGAATACCGCATGCAAGTTATTCATACTGAATTAGCACAAGCAGCAGGCGTCCCTGCAGAAAATACTTTTGTTCTTGAAAACGGTGAAGTTGTGTGTTTTGGTCCTGAAGGGTCAAGAATAGCTGGTCATATTCCAGCGGGTGATGTTTATGTTGATACTTCAGGCACAGCTGATGTTGGTAATGTAGTAGTTCATGACCGTCAAGTCTTGTCTGAAGATGGCTTAGTTGTTGTAGTGGCAACGGTTGACTACAAACACAAACGTGTTTTGGCTGGTCCAGATGTTTTAAGTCGCGGATTTGTCTATATGCGGGAATCAACTGAATTAATTAATCAGGCCCAAAAACACATTTATCACGTTATCAAATCTGAGATGGACAAGGTAGATCATCCTAAAGATAGTGTGATCCGTCATGCAATAGTTGATAACCTTTCAGACTTTTTATATTCAAAAACCAAAAGACGGCCAATGATCTTACCAATGTTAGTTGAGAAAAAATAGTAAAAGCCCGTTTTGAGGAGCTTTTTATGTAACGAATGAAATTATATGGATAATAAATTAAAAATACATCTTTTAGTCAATGAAGTAGCTGGTAACGGTCGTGCTAAAAAAGTGCTTGAGCAGACAACTTCTTTGTTAATCAACCAAAATATAAACTTTGACTTGCAAAAAAGTAATTATGCTGGTGAAGCTATTCGTCTCGCGCAACATTATGGTAATCAACGCCATTTGCCAAATGAAATTTTATTAGTGATTGGTGGCGATGGCTCACTAAATGAAGTGTTAAATGGGATTAAACGCTCAGATAATCCTAGTACTCCCATTGCATACTTACCAGCAGGAACTGGCAATGATTTTGCACGTGCTGCTGATCTGACCGCTGATCCTAAAGTATTGCTAGATCACTTTAAGGAAAATTTTGAGCCAGACGAGGTAGACTGTGGCTCTTTTACCCTACCCAAAATAACAGCAGAACAAAAATATTATTTTGCTAATAGTTTTGGGATTGGTTTTGATGCTTTTGTTAACCATAATAGCAATATTTCCAAGCTTAAAAAGCTATTGAATCATCTTAGCGAAGGAAAATTTATTTATGGCCTTAACGTTGTTGCGAGTGTGACTAAACAGGATACTTTCGGAGTTGAAATTGAACGAAAAGGTCAAAAAATATACTTTGATGATGCTTTTATGGTTACTACAACAAATCATCCGTTTTTAGGTGGTGGCCTTCCCCTCTTGCCCAGTGCCAAAATTGATAGTCACAAAATTGACGCTGTCGTAGTAGAAAAATTTAGTTTAGGCAAACTGGTAAAGCTATTTATTAACTTACTAAAAGATGGCTCACATGTTAATGATCCGCAATTTCATTATTTTGAAGCTGACAAAATTAGGGTTACTACCATGAAAAAGGAATACGCCCAAGTAGACGGAGAGGAAATTAAGCCAAACCTTTTTAATATTGAGTTTTCTGTCTCAAGTTTTAACCTTTTACGCTAATAATAAGAATTAAAAAAATTATTATAATAATTTAACAAACCAAGCAAAAAATTGCTTGGTTTTTTGTATCTGAAATACGTAATTAATTTACTTTTGTTAGTGAAAGCAGATATATTATATTAAAATAATTAGCTCTAAGTTAATTTTTATTTATTATATTTAAAATATAAATTTAATGTGATATTATGGGAATTGTTAAATCATTATAAATTAGTACTCATAAGGGATGAAAAATCATGAAAAAAAACAATGTTTTAAGCTCTATTGGTATTTTGGCGGCCACAGCCCTAACTCTTACGGCATGTGGTAAAAGTAACAATAATCAGGAAAATAATGCAAAAGAAGCAAGCAAATTTCCTGCAAAAATGCCTGATAAGCCGACCCGACAGGGTGGTACGGTTAGAGTAGCACTGCAGACAGATACACCTTTTACAGGTATCTTTTCTGATCAATTACAAGTAACTGCAACTGATGCTGACCTTTCCTCCCCTGGATCTGAATCCCTATTTGATACAGATGATAATTACCGTTTCACTAATAAAGGACCTGCAACTTTGAAAATCAATCAAAAGAATAAAACTATTACGATTGAGGTTAAAAAAGGAGTTAGGTGGTCAGATGGTCAACAGGTGACGGCTAAGGATGTAGAATATCCCTATGAAATATTATCTAATAAAGGCACCGATTCTCAAAGATATTCCAGCCAGTTTGAACTTATTAAAGGCCTAAAAGAATATCATGAAGGAAAAGCTAAGTCTATTTCAGGTATTGAAATGCCTGATGGCGCAAATGGCAGAAGAGTTATTTTACATTTTAAGCAATTAAAACCAGGGATGTACAATAGTGGAAATGGTTATTTTTCAGAATATACCGCTCCTTATCATTACTTAAAAGACGTCCCTTTTAGCAAATTACAATCATCTAATAAAATTAGGAAAAAGCCTTTGTATTTTGGAGCCTATAAGTTAGAAAAATTAGTTCGTGGACAATCAGCTGTTTGGGTGCCAAACAAATATTATTGGCGTGGCAAGCCAAAGCTGGATAAAATTATTTATCAAGTAATTTCTCCTAACTCATCATCGCAGTCAATAAAGAGTCATAAATTCGACGTCATTAATGTTGTAAATTCCCAATGGGATGAAGTGAAACATACTAAAAAAGTTAAATTTATAGCAGAAATCCCTCTTTCATACTGGTTTATTGGCTTTAAATTGGGTAAATGGGATGCCAAACATAATAAAAGTATTATGAATCAAAATAGCAAGATGAACAATAAATCGTTGCGTAAAGCCATTGGTTATGCCATGAATGTTGATGAAGTCACTAAACATTACACCCACGGCCTAACTTTTCATATAACCACATTAATTCCTCCTCAATTTGGTGACTATTTCAATAAAAATATTAAGGGTTATGACTATAATTTAAAAAAGGCTAACGATATTCTTGATAAAGCCGGATATAAAAAAAAGGGTAAATGGCGTGTTCAACCCAACGGCAAGCCTTTAAAGATCACATTTATGGCTAAAGCTGGTGATTCAACACAAGGTCCAATTATACAGAACTATATTCAGCAGTGGCATAAGATAGGACTAAATGTTAATTTATTGAATGGGCGATTGACCGAAACAAATTCATTCTACGATAAGCTTAACAAGGATGATCCGCAAGTCGATATGTTTGAAACAGGATGGTATATGTCCACAGAACCATCACAAGATGGAATGTATGGTGATAGCACCGCAGCCAACTACGATCGTTTCGTGACACCGGAAAATACTAAATTAGTTAAAGAAATGGATTCGCAAAAAGCTTTTGATCATAAATACCGTGTGAAGGTCTTTCATGATTGGCAAAAGTATATCTTTGATCAAGCTTACATGATTCCAACAGTCAACTCTTATAAGATCAGAGCAATCAATAACCGTATTTCAGGTTATTCTCTTAAACCATCTGAAAACAACAATGGACATGTTCTCTGGTACAAAGTAGGATTCGTTAAATAATTATAAAAAGGATAATAAATAACTTCAGGGTGAAGTTATTCATTATCCTTTTTTATGAACTAGCTGCTTTAGAAAGTAAACTTTAAAGCATCATTTGCTTGTCAAAGTATTTTGTTAAATTAATTATCTGGAAACAATTTTAAATTTATAGCAATTAAAACTCATTCGCTTAAGTAGTTGACTTAAATTACGCTTTTTAAAGTGTTTATCTGAGCTTAAAATCGAATAACGACCTCCTGCGTCAACTAAATTATCTTGAGTTAGTTTGAAGCCATTATGTTTATAAAATAATAATCTATTGATCCTTTGAGAGTAGTTTTTTGCTGTTTTAATAACTGGTTCAATGTCTAAAACAATTTCCTGATTTGGATGGTGCTTTTTCATCAGGTTTAAAGTCTGACTGCCATAGCCCTTGCCACGCCAAACTGGGTCAACTGCTAAATAACCAATATAAATAATCTTTTCGGCATATGTCCAAAAAATTAACCCGATGAAATTATCATGGTCATAGACTGCTTGCAAATTAACTCTTTTTTGCAACGCCATCGCTAGCAACCCGACAAATGGAAATCGTTCATTTTTGGGAAATGCACTCATATATAATTTTTTTACTTTAAAATATCTCTTTGTCCCCCATTTAACATTTTTGAACGTTAAAATAAATATCACCTTTCTTTAACTTAAAAAGCATCAAACGAGCCGTTTTTGCGCTCTTTCTTAATGCAATAATTGAAAATTAAAATACCAGCTAAGAACCAAACAACATTTACTACTATCAATATTATCAGCTTTGACAATGAAACGCCATGGCCCAAAAATATTTGCCGCACTATTTCGATGCCACCGACATAGGGAATGACCTCCTGAAAAGCATTATATACTGGTAAATAAACATTAGACAACATGAGCAATAAAGCCTGCAATATAGTAGCCCACTGGCCCATTCTTTTAAATCTAATAGAACCAGAAGCAAAAATCATTCCGATACCAAACATTCCTAAATTGGAAATTAAGGAAAAGACAAAGGTTAACAATAAAGCCTTTAATAGTTCAACTACTGTGAATATTGAAAAAAATGAGGCTACAAAGCCTATGATTAAAAGATAGATCCAGACAAACAAATTTTCTGCCAACGTTTGAATAAAGTATAGAACCCATAAGGGAAAGATAGACTGAGTCTCACTTTCGAGCAGACCGGTTTGCTCATCAGTCTCTACCGCATTACTACATTCACCTAATGAAGAGATACCAATACTCCAAAACAAGAAACCAATAATAGTAAATAAGACTCCATGTTTTGTACCATACGCCTGACCCAGTTGTGCAGGATTAGTGAAAAAGACAACAATCAAGAAAGCGCCAGCATATAAAACTAGTGAACTAACAGTTGAATTAACATAGCGAGCTTGCAGTTTTAGCTGTAAATATAATTGTACCCAGAAAATATTAAATAGCTCTTTAACTTTTTTCATTTTGCTTCCTACCTTTACTTATAAATTTCATGGTATTCAGAAATTAGGTCATTTTCAGCCATTTTATGTTCAACATTTTTCTCTATTTGGCCATCCCTTAAAAAAAGATAATGATCAACAACTCCAGAAAGCATTTGAGTGTCATGCGATGAAATGAAAATAGTATTCCCGTATTTATTTTTTAAATCCAGAATAAATGATGCTAAATCTTCTTGGGCCGCTATGTCAAGTCCGTTTGAGGGCTCGTCCAAGAGTAAAACTTCTGTTTCCATTGCAGCTCCCACTAAGATAGCAGCCTTTTTCTTCAAGCCAGTAGACAAATTTTGAAAGTAAGTATTAAGTTCACTTGAAAAGTTGAAGTCCTCAGCCATTTTTCGAATATTGTTTTCTGTTTTTTTAATATTAATTCCTTTAAGCGAAGAAAAATACATCCCGTTTTCAATAGTATTTAGTCTGTACATGAGGCCTCTTTCACCTGATGCCACAAAACTTGAATGTAAACTGGCCCACTTAACATATGATTCTTTAGCTTGGTCATTTTTGATCAAGCCCTCGGTTGGTTCCAATACTCCTGCAAGGAGTCTTAACATGGTTGACTTGCCTACACCATTAGGACCTACCAAACCAATTACTGTTGGTTCTAAAGGAATTTTAAAATTTAGGTTAAAAAACACCGACTTCTTACCGTAGTTTTTCTTTACCTTATCAAAAATAATTGCCATAGGCTTTTCTTCCTTTTGCTTAAAATGATACCAATAATTTAATCATTATTTTTTAAAATAAGCAATAAAAAATAGTATTTAGTGGCTGAAGTTAACCCCCGGAATTGGACAAAGATTCCAATTCGGGGGTTTTCTTATGTC
>CAMKZU010000002.1 GCA_946477855.1 uncultured Lactobacillus sp. | reverse complement strand
ATGTTAAATCACCGGTAGACGAGTTAATTAACGGTATAAAAGACAAGCTCAAGCGACCAAAAGAAATCGTTGCTACTGAAGGTGATCTTGATCAAGACGATAATGAAAAAGCTATTGATAACCATCAAAAAGAAGCAAAAGATGCAATTCAAGGCGTTCAGGATACTATTGCTGCCGTAAAAGCTTTACAAGATGCTGCTAAAGAACAAATTACACAGCATGCAGATGATAAAGAAGACATTCAAAATGCCTTAAATCAGGCGATTAAAGATATTATTAGTAGCAATAATCCGAAAGAAGACGTTAATAAGGGTCTTGATCATATTAAGGGTACCCATACCGGTAAGCAAAAAGACCAGGCGGCAAAAGATATTAATGAAGCAGCTGCCCAAGCTAAAGAGCGGATTAAAAACTCTGGTTTACCTGAGGATGAACAAAAACAATATCTTGATGAAATAGACCAAGTGGTTACTGATACGACAACTACAACTGGTGATACCAGTAAATCTATTTACGGCACTGATGATGACGAAATTATCAATAAGAGAAAAGCTGCTGCTGAAAGTTTAATCAATAAAGCTGCTGCTAAATCAGAAATTGTTGGTTATACCAGAAACTATGAAAATGTCCTCGGTCAAGTTGGCAAAGCCGAAACCGCCATGACAGATGCCTTAGCGGCAATTGATAAAATTGAAGATAATGCTGCCAGTAGCCAAAATATTACCCAAATACTAAAATCGACAAAGGATAATATTTTAAACGCTTTTAAAGAAAATGCTAAAGCACAAGTTAAACAAGATGCAGATATTGCTAAGACCAACTTAGGAGTAACTAAAGAAACTAATATTGATGATGCAGTCACCAATGCCGGTAACACGATTGACAGTCACAATTCTGCTACTGATATTAAACAGGACATTATTGATGGTAAAAAGAATGTTTTAAATGCCTATAAGGATGCTGCTAAAGAACAAATTGAACAAGATGCAACTGAAGCTAAAAACAATTTAGGGGTTGACCAAGAAGCTAATATTGATAACGCGGTCACTAATGCTGCTAACATGATTGCTAGCCATGACTCACTTACCGCTATTAAACAAGACATCATTGATGGTAAAAAGAATGTTTTAGACGCTTATAAGACGGCTGCTAAAGCGCAAGTTAAACAAGACGCAGATGAAGCAAAAAGTAATTTAGGGGTTGACCAAGAAACTAATATTGATAACGCGGTCACTAATGCTGCCAACACGATTGATAGCCATGACTCACTTACCGCTATTAACCAGGATATTATTGACGGTAAGCAGAACGTTTTAAATGCCTATAAGGCTGCTGCTAAAAAGCAAATTGAGCAAGATGCAACTGAAGCTAAAAACAATTTAGGGGTTGACCAAGAAACTAATATTGATAACGCGGTCACTAATGCTACCAACACGATTGCTAGCCATGACTCACTTACCGCTATTAACCAGGATATTATTGACGGTAAGCAGAACGTTTTAAGTGCTTATAAGGCTGCTGCTAAAAAGCAACTGGAAACAGTTAAACAAGACATTGTTAACAAAATTCAGAATAATCCTAATTTAACGGCCAAGAATAAAGACGATGCTGCCAATAAAGCCAGTGAATTGCTTACCGGAAGTCAAGGTTATAATAGCCGCATTGATAAGGCTGAAACTATAGCTGATATTAATACCGCAGTTAAAGAAGGCACTGCTGCATTAAACAATTTACTTGATGAGCAAAACTTAAGTGGTCGACGTAATCAAGCTATTGCAGCAATTCAGGATGCAAAAGACAAAGCCATTGCTACGATTACAAATAATAAAAATCTGAGTGACGAGGAAAAAACCAAATATCAAGAACTAATTAATACTGCAACTGCTGCAAGTGTTGCTAAAATCACTCAAGACGAAGATGAAAATGCAATTGAAACAGATCAAGACAATGCTATTAAAAATATTACTGGTTATCAAGAAAATGCTGCTAATACCGGCTCTAATAATTTAAATAAACAGCGTCAAGATGCAATCAAGGAAGTTGAAGAAGCAGCTAATAACGCTTTAAGTACAATTGACGACTTTGACGATACTGTTTTAAGTCCAGAAGATAAACAACATTATCAAGAAACTATTAATAAAGACTTAGCTAACGCCAAAGTAGCAATTAATGCAGCTAAAGACAATGATGGTGTTAATTCCGCTAGACAAGCTGGTAAAACTAGTATCAATGAGGATTTGGCGGCTGGTCAATTAATAGTCGCAAAATCTCAGGCAAATATAGCGTTGCAAGATGAGAAGAAAAAAGACTTAGATACTATTAATCAGGCTTTTGCAGATAATAAAATTAATAGCGAGCAAAAAGACGCACTAACAGACAAAATTAATGACTTCTATGAAACGGCAACCAGCAAAGTTTACAACGACTCGACTGCTGAACAAGTGGCTAAAGATAGAGATGATGGCATTGCTGCTATGGCCAGCGTTGCTAGCAGTATTGCCAGTGAAGAAGCAAAATACTTAGAACAACAAAAAGATGATGCTTTAACCAATAAAGACACTGGCCTAAATGCTCTAGCAGAGAAAATTCGGACAAGTATCGAAAAAGATCCTAACCTTTCCGGCAAAGAAAAAGGTGATTACTATGACGAAATTAGTTCTGCTTTAACTTCAGCCAAAACTGATATTCAAAATGCTCATTCTCAAGATGAAATTGCTACTGCAACTAATGCCGGTCGGGAAGCCTTAAATAAAATTCTTGCTAAAGTAGTATTGCAATCAAGTAGAAGTGCAGCTCTTAAAGAATTGTTGAACACCTGCACCGATGTTTCTAATCAAATTACCAACTTACAAAATGTTAACAGCACTACTAAAGACGGATTAATTAAACAGTTAACTGATTACTATAATGATGCAGTTGCTAAAGTAAAGAATGTTCCTGCTGCTCAAGTCGATTCTGAAAAGCAGCAAGGCATTGATAATATGAACGCAGTTATTAGGGATGCGCAAAGCCTTGATTACAATATTGATCATGCTAAGCAAGAAGTCGACAAGCAGGCTGATCAAGCAATTTCTACCATTAATCAATCTGCGATGTCTGACGCGGATAAAACTCAAACCATTGCAAAAATCAACGATGAAAGAGCTAAAGCTAAGCAAAATATTGAATTGCAAAAAAATAATGATGCCGTAGACAAAGCCAAAAATGATGGTAAAGATGCTATTGGTCAGGTTGCAGCCACAGCTATGACAGCTGATTTGGAGAATGCTAAACATCACAGCGAAGAGGCTATTAACCAAGCTGCTCAAGAAGCAATTAGCAGATTAAAATCTTCATATGACACTCTAAGCGCTGAAGAAAAAGAAGAAGCTAGTTCCCAATATGAGCAGGCAATCTCTGATATTAATCAGGCTGTTGCGGATGCCAAGAGTAAATTACAAAATGGCAAGACAAAAGATGGTATCAATAAAATTACTACTGATACCATTAATGCAATCAATAAAGCGGAAGCAAGTGGTAACTTAGCAATCACCAAAGCACAGGCCAGAAAAGCTATTAAAGATGTCGCAGACGAAATCAAAAACAGCTTAAAAGATAAAAAGGATCAAGACAATGTTGATTCCATTCTAGAAAATGCTGCTGCAGAAATTGCTGCTGCAAAGGATAGTAGCACTGTTTTGAGCAGTAGAGATTCTGCCATTAATCACATCAAAGGAATTAAGACTACAGCAGATTCTAATGATGCTGCCAAAATAAAAAATGCTAAAGACGAAGCAATTAAAGCATTGACAGCGGAACTAAACGGTCAAACTAATAATCCTGGTGCTCCGGGTATTTTAGCTCAAATTGATCAAATTACAGGCTTAAGTGTTGAAGAAAAAGCTCAGTATAAGAGTCAGGCAACTGCTGCCAAAAATAAAGCTGTTAGTCAGGTTAACGGTCAGCAAACAACAGACGATATTGCATCCACTAAGACTACTGGTATTATCAACATTGACAAAGCTTTAAGCGCTGCTCAATTACAAGCGGCTAAGAATAATGCTAATAAATACTTAGCAGATATTGCCCAAACAGCTGCAGATAATATCAAGAAGATCGAACAGTCAGCTCTAAGTGATACTGAGAAAGCCCAGCAAATTGACTTAATCAATTCAAATAAAGAGACAGCTATCCAAAATATTAACCAGGCGCAAAGTCTAGACGAGGTAGAAAAAGTCAAACAAGGCGCTGAAAATGCCATTACTGGCATTGTACAAAATGCTAAAGAAAACGCAGCTTTGCTGCAGGAACAAAATGCCGCCTACAACTCACTGGTTGAGCAGGCTAAAAAGCTGAGCCAGCGCTTAAACGATGACCGTTTGCACAATAAAGTTGATCAAAATCAATATGATGACTTAAGTAAGGCTATTAGTGAAGCTTTAAGTGCAGCTAAAGCCGAAATTTCTGCCGCCACTCATCTGGATAAAATTAATGCTGCCAAAGGTAATGGTGAAACAGCTCTTAACAAGGTCAATAATGATATTGCTAACGAAGAAGCTCTAGCTCAAGCTCTAAACGATCTACAAACTGCTGCCACTAGCGCTAAAGCTAAAGCTGATAAAACTGAAGACAGCGCTGTCGCTGACCAAATGAAAGCCCAAATAGATCAGGAGCAAAAGAAAGCTGCTGCTAATATTATTGCCGCTAGAAATAATAAGCAAAACACTATTACGCAAATTCAAACAGCGGCAAGTGAAGGCATTACCACAATTAGCAAATTAGGTGATGACTTTGATAATAAAAATCAAATAGTTAAAGGATTGAAAGAATATGCTGCAAGTGCCAAAACTGATGTTGATGGTTTAGACATAGCCGGTAATGATGTCGCTAGCGGATATAACGATATTGAAAGAGTTTTAAATAACTTTATTAGTTTAATTTATGCCGGTACAAGTGATAAGCTGTCGCAGTTAGAACAAGATGCCAAAACAAATATTGATCAGGCCAAGTTGCCTAGTCAACTGACTGCGGAAAAAAATAATCTGATTAACAAGTTTAAGGAATACCTTAAAAATAAAGGGGAAATTACCAGTGTGGCAACTAATCTAGAGCAAGAGCAAATTGAAAAACTGCAAAAGCAACTTGATGAAGCCGTCAATAGAACCATAGATAAGATTGCGGGTGTTAAACTTGAGAATACTTACGAAAATGCACTAGCACAAGCTCAAAATGCCCAACAAGGTAAAGCTCAACAGGATGAAATTCCTAATTTCGGTAAAAAAGAAATCGACCGCATTTTCCAAGTTGCGCAAGAAAAAGCCGAAATAGTCAAAGCTAAACAAGAGGCAATCTCTCAAGTCGAACAAGCTCAAAAAGAAGCAAATGATGCAATAGAAAAATCAGGTTTGTCACCAGAGGATCAGCAAAAGCAGAAAGACCAAATAAAAACTATTGTTGAGCAAGCAAAAACTGACATTAATTCTGTTCAACAATCTGAAACAGAGGCTAAAGACCAAATAAATGGCAAACGAGATCAAGCAGTTGACAAGTTCAATACTATTAAAGATCAAGCTGCCCTAACTGGTCAAAAGACAAAAGCTGAAGATATTCTAAAGGATAAACAGACTAAGGCCCATAATATAATTGATCAATCTCAGTTAACTGCCGAGCAGAAGAAGGCAGCTAAAGCTGCAATTGATGATGCTTATCAACAGAGTTTCCAGAATATAGAAAAGGCTACAGCAATTAGCGACATCCCAGATGAAGCAAACATTGGTCAAAATATTGATCGTCTGTTAACTAAACCTGAAACTGGCACTGAACCAGAATGGTTTAATGATGAACAAAATAATGCCCTTAAGGGCGCTGAAGGAGTAGACGGCCTTAACAATGCATATAGTAGATTAAAAGACAGGTTGAAAGATAAGCTGTCACCAGAATTGCTAGATCATATTCACGAGCAAATTAAAGCTATTAATAATGCTACTGATATCCAGACTACCAGTGCCGCTTATGATGAGGCTATGACTATTATCAATAAGCAGCAGGCTAAAGCTGACATTGACGAAGAAGCTGCAAAAGTAACTGCAGAAATCGACAGTAATGATAGATTAGCTACTGAATCAAAGAACAGGCTGAAAGAGCAAATTAAAAATGATAGCCAGAAAGCCAAGGATCAAATTGATGCAATTACTGCTCCTAAAGGTGATACATTAGGCAAAAAGGACCAGATTGATAAAATCACAGAAACCGCTAAATCCGATATTAACAATGCTGGTAATGCCGCTAAAGAGGAATCTATTAGTTCGCTTAAAGCAGACGCCAACAATGAATTAGCTGCTGAACATCAAAAAGCAGTTGCTGAACTAAAAGAAAAATTTGGCGAAAATGCTGACACCACCAATGTTGATAAAGCATATCACGAGCACTCACAGGTGAATGGTGACTCAATTGAAGATATCACAGCAGCTAAGATTGCAGCGGTAAAAGAAATAGCTAAGGGTGCAGTAGCTGATACTGCTAATAATGCTAAAAACCAAGTTGATAAATTAAAGCATCAAGATGGCAGCGATTATACTAGTGCTGAAAAGCAGGCAATTAAAGATTACATTGATCAAGAAGCAGCTAAAGCTAACTCGGATCAAACGGGCACTATTGATCAAGCTCAAGATTCAACTGGAATAGAAACTGCCAGAAAGAATGCAGTTGACAAGATAAGCAGTATTATTGTAAGTGATAGTAAAGAACTTGAAGATGTTTTAAACAACAATAGCAAAGTGCAAAAAGAAAGACTGAAAGTCGCCTATGATTCCGCTGTTAAGGCTCTTACAGACAGGTTTAAGGATAAAGCCAACACCACTAGTGTTGATCAAGCTTACGAAAAAGCTAAAGATGCGCTCAATGATCCTGCCAACGCGGATAAACTCGCTGCAACAGAATTAGCTGGTGAAAAGGCAATTGCTGCTGGTGCTCTAGCGGAAGCACAAAAAGCAGCTGCATGTGAAATTCAGTCCACTGGCAAATACACTGAGCAAGAAAAGAAAGCTATTATTAACCAAATTAATACTGATCTAAATACTGCAAATAATACGCTTAATCAGCCTGAGGTTAATGACAGTCAGACAATTACTAAACTGCGTGATGATGCTATTAACCAAATTTATCTTGATGCTACAGATTCTGCTACCATTGACCATATTCTTCATGATAATAGTCAGCACGAAAATAATCATAGCTCTACTACTCAATCTGTCCCTGCCCCAGTTGACAATAAACCTATTGATAATACTGGCAAGGAAGAAAAAGAAGAACCAGAACTTGATTTAAGCCATAGCGAAGAATTGGCTTTAATGCACAATGCCTACCTATATGACGAAAAAGGTCAACGTGCCAATAAAGTTGTCCTTGGTGCCGGTTCAATCATTACTTCGTATGGTATAAAAGAAATTAACGGGAAACACTATTACATTCTGGTTGATCGAGGCAATAAGGACCAAGTCTACTATGTTGCTATTGGCAATGTAGTTTCAACCGGTCGAAAATTAAAACATAATGCTTATGTTTACAATAAACATGGCAAACGAATTAAGAAAGCGAGTGTGTTAAGAAAAGGCAATAATATTAATACGTATGGCAGTGCAGTAAATATTCGGGGCAAGAAGTACTTCATTATTGCTAAAAACCGTTTTGTTAAGGCTGCAAATATTGCAATTCAAAAAACTGCAGTTACAGCTGTTACAGCAAGCCCGGTCAACGAACCTGTGACTGAAAAGCAGCAAACGGTGGTCGAAAAGACTATTATGCATAATTCATATCTGTATGATCAAAACGGCAAACGTGCTAATAAACTGATTATTCTTGCAGGCTCAACTGTTAATACGGTTAATTTCCAAATGATTAATAATAAAGGCTACTACATGTTAGACGATGGCTTATTCATTGCCGCTGCAAATATTGACGCTAAGAAAATTAAGCTGAAGCATAATGCTTACATTTACAGTCAACACGGTATTCGGATAAGTAAAAAAGTTTTGCATAAACATAAAGTTGTCAAAACATACGGCAGCGCAGTCAGAATCAACAATAAGAAATATTATATTATTGCTAAAAACAAATATGTTGAGCAAGCTAACTTTAAATAGTTAACTTAGTTTAAATAAAATAGCCCTTGAGTTATTGAAACTCTAGGGCTATTTATTTTCTTAACAAAATTAAAAAGAGTTGGCAGATTTTATTAGCGTGATTAATTTTTTCAGATTAACACATTTATTCCAACTCTTTTTATTTTAAATTATAGCTAACCTATTTCCATTCAGGATCGTTTGCAAGCGGCAATTTATGCCAATAATCGGGCTTATTCACTTGCCGGCCGCGTGCAATCGCCATATCATATTTAGCTACATCTTTAGTAATTGTTGAGTCTGCTGCTACAAAAGCATGATCAGCAATATTAACCGGTGCCACTAAGGTAGCACCCGAACCAATAAACGCATGATCTCCAACGTTAGTGTGTTCTTTTTTAACGCCATCATAATTAGCAAAAATAGTGCCGCAACCAACATTAACGTCACGACCTAAAGTTGCATCCCCAACATAAGTTAAATGACCAACTTTAGAATTCTCACCAATTTCAGCATTTTTAATTTCTACAAAATTGCCGATATGTACGCCCTTGCGAATAATTGCTTTAGGACGCAAATGGGAATTTGGACCAATATCGGAAAAATCAGCCATTTCTGCTTCTTCAATAGTAGATGAAGTAACAGTGACATGATTGCCTATTTTCGAATCAATTATGCGTGAGCCGGAAGCGATTATAGATCCTGACCCAATCTCTGAATTGCCTTTAATAACCACATTTCCTTCAATTTGAGTATCACAACCAATTTTAACATCTGCATCAATATAAGCTGTGGCAGGATCAATAAAGGTAACTCCATTTGCCATATGCTTTTCGTTAATTCGTTTTTGCATCAGCTGATTAGCTTGAGCTAAAGCAGAGCGATCATTGACACCAATGCTTTCGGTAAAGTCACGCATTTTGTAAGCACCAATTCTTTGTCCTTGACGGCGTAAAATTTCCAAAACATCAGTTAAATAATATTCACCTTGGGCATTATGGTTATTGACCTGTGTTAGGGCTTTGAAAAGCTGTTTATTGTCAAAGCAAAAAACACCAGTATTAATTTCATTGACTTTTAATTCATCAGGTGTCCCGTCTTTTTGCTCTACAATTCTTAAGACATTATCCTGTTCATCACGGATAATACGGCCATAGCCATAAGGATCAGGAGCCTGAGCAGTTAATACTGTAGCTGCATTGCCCTTACTTTGGTGATAGTCAAATAATTTTTGAAAAGTTTGGCTTGTAAATAATGGCGTATCACCAGTTATTACTAATGTCGCACCATCTTGATCTGCCAGTTTATCTGCAGCAGTTAAGACAGCATCTCCTGTACCTAATTGTTTTTTTTGCAAAGCAAATTCAGACTTGCCAGCAAGAACTTTTTTTACTTCTTCCGCACCATTACCAACAATCGTAACTATTTTATCCGGTTTAATTGCCTTAGCTGCATCTACCACATATTCGACCATAGCCTTGCCGCACACTTGGTGTAAAACCTTATATAGTTTTGACTTCATGCGTGTTCCCTTGCCAGCCGCCAAAACAACTACGAATTTTTTCATTAACTTCAGCCTCTTTTATATTCTTGAATAATAATTATCATTTAGTATATCATTTCTTAAACTAAAAGCGGTCAAATTCCGTGTGTGCAACTAATGAACCAGGTTCTGCCATAATAACTTTTTTCTTGTCATCTACTCGTTTAATTTTAACTAAAGAAAGGTGCCCTTCAATTAATTTAACATCATCAAAATCTGCTTCGCATAATACACAAACTCCAGCAATGTTGCTATTAAATTCTTTGACTAATTGTTGCATACCAGTCAGGGTACCACCTGCCATCATAAAGTCATCTACTAGCAGAACATTGGAATTTTCTTTTAAAACCCTAGTCGGTAATTCCATTTTAGAAACACGATCAAGCGAAGAAGAAATATAATTTACAGATACGGTTGCCCCCTCAGTCACCTTTGAACGCTTGCGCGCAATAATAAAAGGAACATTTAAGTAACGAGCAACTGCTTGAGCTAGTGCAATTCCTTTAGTTTCGATAGTCATCACAATATCAATATTTGAATAAGCATAACGTGTTGCAATTAATTTGCCAATCTTATCCAAGTCTTCTGGATTACCCAAAATATCTGAGAGGTAGACAAACCCTCCAGCCAAAATACGATCTGGATCTTCAATCCGTGTTGCCAACTCATTTAAATAATTCTGAGCGTGCTTTTTGCCCCAAAAGGGAATGTAACGCACACCTCCTGCTGCTCCTGCTACAGTTTCCAATATGCCGTCTTGATTATTTGCTAATGTATGTTTTAAAATTGCAAGATCCTCTGAAATTGATGATTTTGCTGCACCATACCTTTTTGCAAAAAATGGCAGCGGAATTAAGTCATGTGGTCGTTCCATTAAATATTTAGTCATATCAACTAATCTCTCTGAACGTTTCATAGAAATTACCTCCTATTGTTTGCTTTTTGCCAGTTACTACTATACACTCAACCATAAAAAAAGGCACTAACATTTTACCAAATGTTATTGCCAAAAAGTAATCTTAAGATGACGCCTTAATCTTATTGCACAGCGTTATCAAATTTTAATGTTATATTTTTGGTTAACAAATCTGTGTAACTATAAGAAACATGTTCAAAGTTATTTGAATCCTGGTCTAAATCAACTACAAAAACTGCAGGAAAAGTGTTCTTCAAAATTCCACGTCTTTTAGTTACTTTCTTACGTCCAGCTCTTGCAACTACAGTTAATGAATCACCTAAATGTGAATCCAGCTTACTCTTAATGGTCATAATAGATGTTGGCAATGAAAACAACTCCTTTGAGTTGTATTTTACCACTTTATTATTATTTTTTCAATTCTTTTTAAAAACAACCCCAGAATATTTTCGTCATTTTTTAACCGGCACATTGCGGGCAATTTCCACAAACTGCTTCAGTGTCAACTGTTCTGGTCGAACACGCTCATCAACTCCTAAGGAGCTAATTAGGCGCAACCGTTTTGTACTGTCAGGCAGAAGTGTTTTTAAATTATTATTTAATGTTTTGCGTCTTTGTGCAAAACACATTTTAACCACCCAGTTAAAATGAGCGGGATTATCAATTTTTATTTTACTTTCTTCCGGCAGCGGCTTTAATACCACTACACTTGAATCAACCTTAGGTCTAGGAATAAAGGAGCTGCTTTTAACCGTCAAAAATGACTTTACGCTCATTTCCGCTTGAACCGCAATTGTCAACGGACCATAGTCTTTTGTTCCAGCATGTGCGCTCAAGCGCTCTGCTACTTCTTTTTGCATCATTAAAGTTAAGTTTGAAAATTGCAACGAAGAATTATTAAGGAAGAAAATGATGGGCGTCGTAATGTAATACGGTAAATTTGCAACTACTTTAATTGGCTTAGCAAGGTCAAAAAATCCTGCTAAATCTTCTGTAAAGTCAGCTTTTAAAATGTCTTTCATTTTTAATTTAAAAAGCTGATCAAGAGGCTGCCCGTTGACTTTAGCGGGTAATTCGTTATGCAAAATCTCTTTTAGATTCTCATCTACTTCATAGGCAAAAACTTTGGCCCCTCCAATTAGTAGTTGCTCAGTTAAAGAACCAATTCCTGGTCCTATTTCAATTACCTGATCACCAGGTTGAATTGCTGCTGCTTTTACTATGCCTTGCAGTGCAGCCAAATCAACTAAAAAATTTTGACCCAAATTCTTTTTAGCACGCATGAAATAGCGGTTAATAATTGCCTGAGTTCTAATTGGAGAGCCAATAGGAATTTCATTGCTCATTTTTAGCCTCCTCAACTGCTTGTTCTAATGTAGAAAGCGAAACACCGAACGTTTGTAATCGTTGGTAAAACTGCTTAGCATTGCCGTAGCCAATTCGCAGTTTAATCCCCACTCGCTCACGCAATTTACGAGAATTAGCTCCACTAGTTAAACCAAGTTTTTGATATTTTTCTTTTGTCAAATCACTACTTGGCTTTTTGTTTTCATGCAGACCTGATAAAGCTTTGGCGAGGGCTTCTTTAGAGGCATGTTCAACGCCTAAAGAGCTGCCCTTCTTCTGAGGCTCCCCTTCTTTGCGAGAAATAAACGCTTGTTTGGCAGTTGGCACTGCGGCAGTCACCAATCGTCTTATCCGTTCACCATTTAAATCAGGATCAGTCAAAACAATTATTTCTCTTTTGGTTGCTAATTCCCGTAATTGCGTTAGTACTGTTTCTGGCACATCCGACCCGTTTGTCTCAATTGTTTCAATTCCCGGAAAAAATTGCTTAAGACGAATGGTATCATCTTTTCCTTCAACTACAACCACGGCGTTAAAATGTTTTTTAGTTAAGACCATAGACCCTCATCGTATTTTCGTATGTTGCCTGCGCAACTTCATTTAGTGAAATTCCCTTTAATTCTGCTATTGCTTTTGCCACGTAATAGACATTTCCCGGTTCATTTTGTTTGCCGCGATAGGGCTTTGGTGTTAAATATGGCGCATCAGTTTCAACCAGCAAACGATCTAAAGGAGTTTTACGTGCTGCTTCATGAACTTCTACCGCCTTCGTAAACGATACAACTCCGGAATATGAAAAGTAGACATTTAGAGCTAAAAATTTATTCAACCAGGAAACGTCCCCATTGAAACTGTGTAAAATGGCACCGTATTCTAAGTTGCTGTTTTTTAAAATAGCATAACAGTCTCCAAAAGCATCTCTGGTATGAATATCTACCGGCTTTTTTAGTTCATGGGCCACTTCAACCTGTCGGGCAAAAACTTCTTTTTGGATAGCGCGAGGTGACTCGTCCCAATAGTAATCTAAACCTACTTCGCCCAGAGCCACTACACCGGGCATTTGCAGCTGCTCAATTAAAAGATCTTCTGCTTTTTGATCATAATTTTTAGCCACATCAGGGCAGTAGCCGACCATAGCATAGACCTGGTCAAAGCGCTGACTTAAATCAATTGCTCTGAGATTAAAATCAGGATCTTGTCCTACACAAATTACCTTGGTCACACCAAGCTTTTGAGCACGATCTAAATAAAATTCTTCTTTGCCACGAAATGGTTCATCTTGTAAATGAGTATGGTTATCAATTAATTCCATTAACTTAGTTGGGCCCCAATTTCATGTTCGTCACCAACCAAAGCAAGTTTTACTTCACCATGTTTTTCACTAGAAAGCAGCATGCCTTGGCTCAGATGGCCTAACATTTTACGCGGCTTAAGATTAGTGACAGCCAGAACCTTTCTGCCCAGCAGCTCACTGGCATTCGGATAATATTGTCTGATACCACTTAAAATCTGTCTTTCATCGCCGTTGCCAAAATCAAGCTGGAACTGTAGCAACTTTTTAGAGCCCTGAACTGGTTCAACAGATAAGATCTTACCAACTTGAATCTTAACTTTATCAAAATCAGAGATGCTGATTTCTTTGTCCTCACCTTGTTCACTGCGGCTTTGTTTCTTAGGCTTTGCCTTAGCCATTTCATCCTTAATGTATTTAATTTCTTCTTCCGGTTTTACTCGTGGGAAGATTGGCTTTGGATCAGCAACCACTTTTGTGTTCCATGCACAAGCGCCAAACTCAAGTTGTTTCAGTTCGTCATTATGCCAATCAAGTCCTAACTGACGGTACATTTCAACCGGTGTTCTTGTCATTATCGGAGCAATTAATAGGGCAATAATGCGCAGGCTTTCTGCCAAGTTTGACATTACCCGCGCTAATTCGGCAGTCTTGCCCTCTTTATTTAGTATCCAAGGTGTTGTTTCATCAATATATTTATTTGCGCGGTTAATAAACTTCCAGATATCTTCAATCGCCTGGGTAAAGTGCAGGGTATCCATTTCTTTCTTGTAATTAGCAATCACTTTTTGGGCAGTCTGCATCAAGTCTTTACCAAAATCATCCTGATCTTGTGCTACTGGTTTTACTATGCCATCTTGATATTGATTAATCATTGAAACGGTTCTATTAAGTAAATTACCCAAGTCATTAGCCAAGTCATAATTTACCCGTTCTACAAAATCTTCTGGTGTAAAGACACCATCGGAGCCAAATGGTAAGGCACGCATTAAGTAATAGCGCAAGGCGTCAACACCATAGCGGTTGATAATTGATTCAGGGTAGACCGCGTTACCCTTGGACTTAGACATTTTACCGTCTTTCATTAATACCCAGCCGTGACCAATAACATGCTTAGGTAATGGCAGTCCCAAAGCCATCAACATAATAGGCCAATAAATAGTGTGGAAACGAACAATTTCCTTACCGACTAAATGAATATCAGCAGGCCAATACTTTTTAAATAAAGAATCATCATCTGACCCATAACCAAGCGCTGTAATATAGTTAGATAACGCGTCTATCCAAACATAAACAACGTGTTTAGGATCACTAGGAACTGGAATACCCCAAGAAACTGTCGTTCTGGTAACAGACAAGTCTTCCAAACCAGGCTTAATAAAGTTATTAACCATTTCTTTCTCACGGGTGTGGGGCAAGATAAAGTCAGGGTGTTCTTGATAGTATTGGTAAAGCCGGTCAGCGTACTTACTCATTTTGAAAAAGTATGATGGTTCTTTAACTAGTTGGACGTCGTGACCTGAGGGCGCCTTACCGCCAATCACATTACCATCATCATCTTTATAAACTTCAGCCAGCTGGGATTCGGTAAAGTATTCCTCATCTTCTACTGAATACCACCCAGTATATTCACCAAGATAGATGTCGCCCTGTTTTAAAAGTTGTTCGAATATTTTTTGTACGCCTTTGACGTGCTCTTGATCAGTGGTACGAATAAATTTGTCATAAGAAATATCAAGGCTTTTCCACAACTTTTTATAAATAACTACCATTTTATCTACAAATTCTTGCGGTTTAACTCCCTGCTTTTCAGCTTTCTGTTCAATTTTTAATCCGTGCTCATCAGTACCAGTTAAAAAGAAGGTATCGTAGCCTTGGCTGCGTTTATAGCGTGCCATCACATCAGCTGCGATTGTGGTATAAGCATTACCGATAGTTAATCGGCCGGATGGATAGTAGATTGGTGTTGTGATATAAAAAGTTTTTTTATCAGCCATATTCATTTTCTCCTTAATTTTCGCTTAATTATACTATATTATACTACATCACTAAAAAAGGGAATTCCTCTCGGAGTCCTCTTTTTGTAGTTATTTAGCAATCAAATTCAATTTTCTAAATTAAAAATCTTTCGCCCTTGAGGTAGAAATGCTTAACCAGCGTTGTCAATAAAATATACATTACGAGTATAGCAAAAACTACCCACATAAATGAGATTGGCATTTTGCCAAAGCCCAACTTTTGTGCCAAAAATGAAAATGGGATTAAGCTGCCAATAACACCTGCGCCAAATGTTGCCAGCGTGACTCCCGGTGCAGCGTGTTGCTTAATAAACGGCAGACGCGGATCACGTAAAGCATGAATGACCATTTCTTGTGTCCACAGTGATTCAATAAACCAACCCGTGTGAAATAGAGCTACGAAAGCAACCTTTTGTGTTTCACTGATTGCATTGTAATTTCCACCTACAAGTTGCGGACAAATTACAAAGAAAAGCAAAGCAAAGGTTAAGATATCAAATACCGATGATGTCGGACCAAAATAAAACATAAATTTAGGTAATTTTTTAGTAGACCATGTTCTTGGCTCTTTCAAAAACCTATCAGACATATCGTCAAACGGTAGTGCCAAGCAGCTGGTTCCGTAAAGCAGGTCTAAGACTAAGAGCTGCAAAGGCAGCATCGGCAAAAACGGCAAGAAGGACGAAGCCACCATGATTGATAGGATATTACCAAAATTAGATGACAGGGTAATTTTAATATACTTCATGGTATTACCAAATACCTTACGGCCAATCCTTACGCCTTCTTCTAAGACGTTTAAATCTTTATGAAGCAGAATAATGTCAGCAGATTCTTTGGCAATATCGACAGCCGTGTCAACAGAAATTGAAACATCGGCCGCTTTCATCGCCGGAGCGTCGTTAATGCCATCACCCATATAGCCTACAGTATGACCATTTTGCTTTAGCAAATTAATAATTTTAGTTTTATCTTCTGGCGATAATTTAACAAAAATATTGCATTCTTCAACCATTTTTGCTAGTTCTTCAGGCTTTTTACCTTCAAGGTCTGCGCCTGAATAGACTGTGTCAACATTTAGTCCGACTTGTAAGCCAACAGTTCTAGTAACAGCTTCATTGTCTCCAGTTAAAATTTTAACGTTGATGCCATCATATTTAAGACGTGCCAAAGCATCCTTCGCACTCTCTTTTGGCGGATCAAGAAAAGCCAGATAACCGCATAAGATCAGATCATTTTCATCTTTGACCGAAAATTCACCAACAGGAGCAGGGTTGCGCTTGTAACCCAGCATAATAACGCGCAAGCCGTCATCATTCATATCATTGACTTTAGCCATTACCCTCTGTTTACGCTCAGGAGTCAGCGGTAAAATTTGTCCGTCAACTTCCAGTTTAGTAGCAACGGCCATCATTTCCTCTGAAGCACCCTTAGTTACTAACAAGTGCTTACCGTGCTGCTCATCGGAATTTTCTACTACTACGCTCATTCGTCTTCTAGAAAAATCAAAGGGAATTTCGTCAATCTTATTGTAATCACGTTGGATCTCATTGATGTCCAGTTCATCCCCCGCAGCCTCAATAATAGCTTTATCTATCAAGTTCTTCATCCCTGTTTGATAGTAAGAGTTAAGGTAGCCTAATTCCAAAATGCGTGGGTTTTCTTGTAAATTCAAATCATAATGACGCTCTAGAACTACTTTGTCTTGTGTTAACGTACCAGTTTTATCAGTACACAAGATATCGGCAGAACCAAAATTTTGAATGGAATTCATCTTTTTAACAATGGTGCCCTTTTTCGACATCTCAATCGAACCTTTAACCAGATTAGTTGTTACAATCACAGGCAGCATTTCCGGCGTAAGTCCCACAGCAGTAGCAATTGAGAATATTAGCGCATTAATCCAATCGCCTTTAGTTATCCCATTAATAATAAACACTAAGGGAGCAATAATCGCGGTCATGATGATCAATAATTTCGAAACATTTTTGATACCGATATCAAATGTCGTATTTTTCACATCATTATGTGAAATATCATGGGCCAATTTACCAAACATTGTTCTTTCGCCGGTGGCAAAAACAATTCCGAGACCAGAACCTGAAACGATAGTCGTCCCTTCGTATAAAATGTTGGGATAATCTAAATAATCTCTATCAGACCCTAACTTGGGTTTTCTGGTAGCAATTTTTTCTACCGGATTAGACTCGCCATTTAAGGAACTTGACGAGCAGAAAAGGTCCTTACTCGTCAAAAGCCGCATGTCAGCTGGCACCATATCACCAGCAGCTAGGCGAATCACATCACCTACAACTACTTTACTGGTGTCAATTTCTTGGTCTTTGCCATCACGAATAATATCCGTAGTTACAGAAACCATCTTAAGTAAAGAATCTACTGCATTTGACGATCTGACGTTTTGGACAAAACTGGTAATACCCGAAATAAGCACCATTGTCACCATAATAGCAACAGTAGTTAAATCCTTTTCTCCCGCTGGTACAAAAATATAATCAGTAAACAAAGAAAGAGTAGCTAAAACAAGTAACACTAAAGTGAAAGGAGTAATAAAAGCCTCCGCTAAAAAGCGTAACTTAGAATTATGTTTACTGGTGGCGATAGTATTTGAGCCATATTCTGCCCTATTTTTTTCAGCCTGTTCACTAGACAAGCCGTTACTGCTTGCATGCAGCCGCGCTAAAGTTTCTGACCTGCTTTCTTTGGCAATTGCCTTGACTAGTGCCAGATCTTTGTTACCAGCTGTACCATTTGGTTTTCTCAGCATTTCCCCCACTCCTTTTCCTCACAAAACAAAATCAAACAAACTAAAAAAGGACCGCCCATGCTAACCGCTTGGCGACCCTTTTCAACAGGTATTATTGTACTCATCGTTCAGTTTTAACACTACGTGACGTAAGCCTGCTGCTAGCCATCTGGTTTTCGCCTTATATCGACGATAACTATTTGACCCGTTGGCATCTCTGGATGTTTCCGGGCGATAGCATCTGTTCACGTAGGAGTCTCACCTAACAGTTTATTTTGTTTTTATTCAATTTGCATTGTGAGTTTAATACATTAATCAGTAAAAAGTCAACTATTTTACCTTTTTCGATAAAGATTATTTTTAAAGAAATAAATTAAACCTCCAACTACTAGGCCTAGAGCTAATGCAATCGGCAATGCCACCTTGTGCGGATGAGTAAGCTGGGCTCTTTCATTGCTGGACAAATCATACTTGTCTAATGAGTACTGGTAACGCTGGTCAATTGTAGTTGCACAAGCTCTAAAAACGAAACGCAAACCTTCATTAAATTCTTTTTTATTAGTACTGCGCAACTTGTCGGATTGGGAACGAATTATATTTCCCCTGACATCAGCACTAAAAGCACTGTGTAAGTCTTTACTGGAATAAATCTGCACATTGCGTTTTTTATTTTTGGTTCCTACTACAATAAAAACGGTGCGTTTATACTTATTCAATTTAGCAGGCGTTAAATGATCGACACGATTTACCGTTTTAACAATTATTTGTGGCTGTTCACTGGTCTGAAAATAACGATCATTTTTTGCTAAAATTAACTTGCTGGTTTCACGTTCAAGCAAATTGCTATTATCTTTAATGTTGGGACTAGTAAAACCAGTCGTTGTTAGAAAAACACCAATTAATGCTGTAAAAAAAGCTAGTTTAGTTTTCAGCATCTTCCAGCTTATGTGCCAATTGCTCCACATATTCGCGATCGATGTTAATTTGTTCATAAGGAACCCCACAGTCTTTAAAAAGTTTGATTGCAAGCGGATTGTCATTATAATCAAAATAATAATTGATTTTTTTAATTCCAGCTTGCACTAATGCCTTAGCACAATTATAACAGGGAAAGTGTGTGACATAAATTTCTGTGTCATCTGTTGAAACACCGTTACGCGCACATTGAATAAGTGAGTTCATTTCAGAATGAATGGTGCGCACACAATGCCCGTCAACTAATTGATGACCCACATCATCACAATGCGGCTGACCAGTAACAGAACCATTATAACCGGTTCCGATTATACGATTCTTTTTCACTAAAACACTGCCGACTAAAGCCCGATCACAAGTGGACCTTTGGGCAATGACCAAAGCCTGCATCATAAAGTACTGCTTCCAAGGAATTCGCTTACGCATTTTAGTTACCTCTTAAAATAATTCAAACCGATGGCGTCCCGCACCTCTTGTAAGGTTTGGTTGGCCACCTCGTTTGCCTTTTTAGAGCCCTCAATCAACATATCATAGACAACAGACGTATCCTGTTCATATTGAGCACGACGCTCACGTATCGGTGCCAATTCTTTTTCCAGCACTGTGTTTAAGTAACGCTTAATTTTGACGTCACCCAAACCGCCTTTTTGGTAATCTTCCTTTAATTGCGCTACCTTATTCTTGTCAGGATCAAAAATATCAAGGTAGGTAAAGACAGTATTGCCCTCTACTTTGCCTGGATCTTCAACATGGATGTGCTGGGGATCAGTATACATTGACATTACTTTTTGTTCAACGGTCTTGGCATCATCAGACAGATAAATAGCATTATTTAAGGATTTGGACATTTTGGCGTTACCATCTAAGCCGGGTAAGCGTCCTTCGCCCTTTTCAGGGAAGTAGCCTTTAGGTTCAACTAAAACATTGCGGTTATAAACACGGTTAAAAGTTCGCACAATTTCACGTGCTTGTTCTAGCATTGGCTCCTGGTCGTCTCCAACTGGTACTAAAGTTGCCTTAAAGGCTGTGATATCGGCTGCTTGCGACACTGGATAATTTAAGAACCCAACGGGAATAGAATCATTAAAACCTTTCTGCTTAATCTCAGCCTTGACAGTCGGATTACGCTCCAAACGGCTCACCGTAACTAAGTCCATATAATAGGCTGTCAGTTCAAACAAAGCTGGTATTTGTGATTGAATGAAAACTGTAGAAATTTCAGGATCTATACCTACTGCCAAGTAGTCCAGTGCTACTTGGATTAAACTTTTGCGAATTTTTTCAGGATTACGCGCGTTATCAGTTAAAGCCTGCGTGTCGGCAATCATGATAAATGGGTGATATTCACCTGAGTTCTGCAATTTAACCCTGTTTTTTAACGAGCCAATATAGTGTCCCACGTGCAATTTTCCTGTTGGTCGGTCACCTGTAAGGATAACTTTCTTTTTCATCATAATTTACCTTCCTTAAATAATTAAAATCTTTTTAATGTAATAATTATATTAATTCTACCAAAAATCATGCAATGATTAAATACGGAGGAAAAAATGTGCAATCAATTTCAACTGCCAAGTTTAGCAGAAATTAAAAAATACTTAGTAAATGACTTAAATTTGCCTTTAGTAGAACCGACAAGCAATTTGCCTCAAAACCAGAACATTTTTCCTAAAGGTCTTGCTCCCGTTTTGGTTTATGCTGATAACCAGTTGCAGCTACTGCCCAAATCATGGGGTTATCCTAGTCCGTATGATCAAAACAAAGTCATATTTAATGCGCGAATTGAACGCTTTTTTGAAGAAAAACGGTCAATGTGGGATTCTTCTTTTGCCAAATCTCGTTGTATTATTGTTGCCAGCCAATTTTTTGAATCAGGACATAATACTTATTCTGCCGCAAATGGTCATACATACCATGAACGCTTCAGTTTCAAGAATAAAAATAGTACATTAACACTAATTGCCGGAATTTATCAAAAGGATCATTTTTCAATGGTTACTACTCAGCCAAATAAGACTTACGCTGAAATTCATAACCGGATGCCTTTAGTTCTCGAGGCTGCTGAACTGCGCCAGTGGCTATTTCAGAACTTTTCATCCTTAGTTGATCGCAGCCAGTTAAGTCTTGATTCTGTTATGTTACCACCTAAAAAGTAATAACAATAGCTCCAAATTAATTCAAACAGCTTCTCGCTCCTATTTATTATTACGCAAATTGAGACTAGAGCTCTTAAAAAATGACATTACTTTAGGACATTTTTCTTCTCTTAGCAGCTTACTTGTAAAATTTTAAAAAACAAAACTTGGTTTCGAAAACGAAACATGGTAAACTGTTTGAGTAATGCGGGTATAGTTTAATGGTAAAATGTTAGCTTCCCAAGCTGAAGATGCGGGTTCGATTCACGCTATCCGCTTAATTAAAAAGCAATGGCCATCAAAGTCATTGCTTTTTAGCTGCCGAATTATTAGTTACCAGCAATAAATTTAACTTTTAATTATAAGTTATTACAGCTATCTTTTTAAAAGGTAGTTGCACCTTTTCTTGTTAACTGGGTATAAAATGTGTAAGTAAATAGTCAAGATCTACGCTGCAGTCATTAGGATGCAATAACAGTTACCTTGTATTGCAAAAAACAATTTGTAGAACCTAACAGTGTGATAACAACTTTTGAATCGAAATTAGAAAAGCCAGGAAACATTATTTCCTGACTTTTCTAATTTCGATTACTTAAGTCATAATCATTAGGAGAACGCCATTTAATACTGCTAAATAAATTGGCATCCATAAAGTTTGCGTATAAAGGTATGACCAAGCAAAAAGGGCTCCAAAAATCACATTAATAAGTAGTAAAGGTAATGAATGCTGCCAATTAAGAAGACTGAATAAGATACCTGAAGTTAGTATCCCTAAAATTGCAGTTGAAACAGTGTTGCTTCTAAAAGCATAGTTAAATAAAAAACCAGTGATTAAAAATTGCTGCAATATCGGCAAAACTACACCAATGGCCACTACTAAAAACCAGTAAGTCGCTACTCCTTCATGGTGTAAATAGACAATTTGAAAATTATATAGTTTAAGCCTGCCATAAGATTGGAGCCATGAAACACTAATTCGCAATGCAGTTACCACAACAGTCAGGCTAATAATTAAGCCAAAGTTGCTAAGCCAAGAACCCGCAAAACTACGGTCAAAAAAACGTTGTTCCCTATTAAAGCGATAAATAAAAAACAATGAAACCATTAATGAGATAGTTGCAAATAAGATTAGATCCCAAATATGAATTGGTGAATTAGCAGTAACTAACTTAATCACCCCGACAACCATCAAATAGCTAATGAAATAAATAAGATAGCGTATGATGTTGCCTTGCCTTGATGCTGGTGTATTCACAAAAATTACCTCTATACTATTATGTACCTTACAAGTTCCATATTATAGCAAAAAAAGCAACCTATATAAAATATCAAGAAAAATTTTCTCAATCGACACTGATATTGTTGATATCTTCTAGCGCAATTTTTTGGCCAGCAACAATAATACCATCATCACTATAGCCACTGACAAAACCAACTATATCGGCGGGCAGCTGATCATCACTGTTCATGATCTTAACTTGCAGGTGAACCATGCGGTGATTACCATACGCCTTAAGGAGTTGCAGGCTTATTTCTTCCATACTCATAGTTTGTTTAGCGGGATGCTTCACGCTGCGCTTTTGCTTATCTTTATTAATTGCCATTGTATGATCGCTTAAAAAGAAACCTTGCCACTTTTTCATTTTGCGATCTTGATAGTTTTTAAAAAAGTCTGTGACAATTTTATCAAAATCATTCATATGCATTTCCGCCATTATGCCCGCCAACTAAACTACTGCGCCTGATTGCTGTTGCACCTTTAGCCAAGCTCGATGCCTTGATCAAACTGGTAAAGCCATATTTCTTTCTGATTCTATCAATAGTTATATTTATAGTCCGTTTTTTTATCTGTTCAGAAGCTGGAACAAAAAAGGTCAATTGCTGGCAGGTATCCGGCTCTAAACGACTGCAGTTAACCCCTAAAGCACGGACTGTTTCGCCATGCCAATTTTTACGAAAAAGTGCCAGTACTTCTTGCACTAACAAGTCATTATCATTGGTCGGACAAATTTTTTGCTGCACATTAAAGCCCTTGCGCCTGCCATCTTGTTCATACCTGGAAAAGCCGACAAATAAACTAATGCAGCCAGCTTGCAAGCAGTGTGCCCGTATTCTGGCACCTACCTGCTCACCAATTTCACGTAAGACTATCTCAATCTCCCGCTGATCTGTATAGTCACGGTTTAAAATCTGTGAATTACCGTAATTTTTCATTATGGGAAAATATTTTTCGCTAATAATGCTGCGATCCACCCCCCAGCTGATTGCAAATAACTGCTCACCAATCACGCCAAATTCTTTTTTTAAGATTGCTGGATCAGTATGTGCCAATTCATACATATTATTAATATGTAACCGATGCAAACGGACAGCTATTCTTTTGCCAATCCCCCAAACATCTTCCAGATCTTTAATTTGCCAAATAGTATCAGGTACATCAATATAATGCCAATAATCAATCATCGAACAGCGGTGTTTAGCAGAAATATCCATGGCTAATTTGGCTAGCAATGGATTTTCTCCTATTCCGCAAGTAGTGTAAAGTCCAATTTTTGATTTGATTTCTACCTGAATTTTGCGTGCTACCAGATACGGATCGTTGCCAAACAAACGCCATGACTTAGTCATATCGATCATGCTTTCATCAATAGAATAGACATGGATATCCTCATCAGCAGCATACTTTTGAAAAATTGCCAATACCTGCATGCTGCGCTTGATGTATAAGTTCATATGAGGTTCTACTAAAATCAAATCCGGTGCTTCTTTTTTCGTGGGTAAATCACGTACCCGCATGACGTTAGTCAACCCATATTTCTTCTTCGCTAATGGTGAGGCCGCCATAATGAGCCCCGAGCCGTAATTTGTATGTGGCTGATGCGAAACTACTGCCAACACAGCTTTCATTGGGTTTAGACCTAATTGAAGTGCCTCACAACTAGCAAAGAATGATTTGTTATCAATCATAAAAATTAACCGGTGTGGTTCATAACGGTAATCATACATTGCTTTCACTTCCTATTGCAAACTTACGTTCGCTAAAATAAATTATACAAACACAAGTTCGAATAATCAAGCAAAAATTTATTCAATTTTTTTAATAGTAACTTGATACTCACCGGCAGGTGCTGCAACACTTACAGTTTGACCAGCTTCTTTTTTCATAATTGCTTGACCCAGAGGTGAGTCAAACGCAACTTTTCCTGCAGCAATATCAGCTTCCATGCGACCGACAACCTGGTATGTTTCAGTCTCCGGATCGTCAGCAAACTTTAGTGTGACCGTCTTGCCTAAATCTACTTTGCCATCGGCCTTCTTTTCAATAATTTCGGCATATTTCAACTGCTTTTCCAGATAACGCAGACGACTTTGAAGATGACCTAAATCACGCTTGGCCTCCGTATATTCGGTATTTTCCGACAAATCACCTAAAGAGCGGGCTTCCTGTAAAATTTTAATTCTTCTGGGCCTATCCTTTTTTAAACCGGCTATTTCATCTTTAATTTTTTGGTAACCCTTGGGCGTCATTTTTTGATAATAAACCAAAATATTCTCTCCTAATTATTTTCTTAAAAATATTATCCACAAGCTATAAATACCAATTTCAAGGTATCTAAGCTAATTATTTAGCACTCTAAAAATAATAGTGCTAATTATTTCCTTTTTATGAATCTGCATACTATAATAATAATTGTAAGGAAGAAATGAAAGTCTTCTGATACAAATATATAAATTTCGAAAGGAAGTTTTTTACTATGGCAAATGATATGATGAATCGGCACAATGATTTATTCGATGCGATGAACGATTGGTTTGATCTTCCAAGAAAATTTTTTGACGATAACGAAGTAGCAAAATTAATGCAATCAGATGTTGTTGAAAACGACAAAGAATATGTAATTAAAGTTGATATGCCGGGAATGGATAAAGACAAGATCCACCTTAATTATAATAATGGTATTTTGAGTGTATCAGGCTCAAGAAAGTCTTTCAAAGATATGTCTAAGGACAATAGCATAATTCACCGTGAGAGAAGCGAAGGTCACATTTCACGTAGCTTCAGATTGCCAAACGTGGTTGCAAGTGACATTCACGCCAAATACGATAACGGTGTATTGACTATTACCCTGCCAAAGCAACAAGCTGGTGCAAGTGATAACTCAATTCAAATTGACTAATTGCTTTCAAGTCATCAAAATATATTAACTCATTGATATAAGAGAAAGTCTATTTAAATTCATCTGAACTGTTTTTAAAATAAAACTTTTCAGAAACAATAAAATAAGCCAACCAGATTAAGTTCCGGTTGGCTTATTTTGTTTCCAACTGCTTTAAATAGTTTTAATCTAAGAATATCAATAATAATTTTAACATAGTTATTCTTGCAGTTCGGTTATTACTAATACGCAGTCCACTAGAGCAGAGACCTCCTCACCTTTTAATCTTTTTCATTCTCAAGATTATTAACTGCTAAGTTCAAATAACCAATTGTACAACAAGTATTTTTTCTAAAGGATATAGATAAAACTGCTGCACCAATTTTAGCAGATGCTATTAAAAGCATGTCGCAGAATTACCAACAAAGTATTCAAAGTGCTCCAGTACAAAATGCAACAGAAAATACTCAAGATATGATTGCAGAGTTAAAGCAATTAAAAGAGTTAGTTGATGAGGGCATATTGACAGAAGAAGAATTTGCGGCTAAGAAGAAGCAAATTTTAGGATTATAAAGTCAAAGTGGGTTCAGCTATTGAACTCGCTTTTCTTTTAGCTTAAAATATAAAGTAATTTAAAAATAGATTAAAAAAGGAGAATATATTTTATGGCTCATAAACTAACTGTCCAAGAACTGGAAAAGTTTGCGGAAAACTTTAATAAAAATCCGCAAAATCAAGTTGTTGCTCGAGCTGCTCAAAAAAGTGGTGTTTTAACAGCTGCTTACAATGATCGCGTTCAAAGTGAATTGACCCGTGTATTTTCAACCGAACTTGACACAGAAAATGTTACTAATCAACGCCAATCAGGTCGTTGCTGGGAATTTGCCACTTTAAACATCTTACGCCACAATTTTGGCAAAAAATATCACTGCAAGAACTTTACCTTCTCTCAAAGTTATAACTTTTTCTGGGATAAAATCGAGCGCGCAAATATTTTTTATGACAATATTTTGGCTACTGCCGATGAACCGCTTGATTCACGCACCGTTAAAGCTCATTTAGATGGTGCCGGTGAAGATGGTGGTCAATTCCACATGGGAGCCGCTTTGATTGAAAAATATGGCGTTGTGCCTTCTTATGCTATGCCTGAAAGCTTTAACGCCAATAATACTATGGGCTTTGCCAAGGCTTTGGGTGATAAGCTCAAAAAAGATGCGCTAGTCCTACGTAAATTAAAGCAAGACGGTAAAGACGATGAAGTCGAGAAAGCCCGTAAACAATTCCTAAGTGAAGTTTACCAAATGACGGCAATTGCAGTCGGTGAACCACCTAAGAAATTTGATTTGGAATACCGTGATGATGATAAGAAATATCATTTGGATAAAGATTTAACCCCTCTAGAATTTTTGCATAAATACATGGGTGATGTTGACTTCAATGATTACGTTGTATTGTCTAATGCACCGGATCATGAATATGATAAGTTATATGGTCTGCCATTTGAAGATAACGTTGAAGGTTCTTATCGCATTAAATTCTTGAATGTGCCGATGGAATACTTGGAAACTGCAGCTGTTAACCAATTAAAAGATGGTGAGGCTGTTTGGTTTGGTAATGATGTTGGTGAACAAAGCGATCGTAAAAAGGGTTATCTTGACAGTGACCTCTACCAATTAAGCGACCTCTTTGGCGTAGACCTTAAGATGTCTAAGGCTGACCGCTTAAGAACTGGTGCCGGTGCCTCAACTCATGCTATGACTTTAGTCGGCGTGGATGAAGACGGCGGTCATGTTCGCCAATGGAAAGTTGAAAACTCTTGGGGTGAAAAGAACGGTGACAAAGGTTTCTTCGTCATGAACAACGACTGGTTTAAAGATTATGTTTACGAAGTTGTTGTCCACAAGAAGTACCTAACTCCAGAACAAGTAGCTATTGCCGAAGGTCCAATTACAGACTTACCAGCTTGGGACTCACTTGCTTAAGCTAAGCTATAACTAATAAAAAGACGAAATTCAAACACGAATTTCGTCTTTTTTGTTACAAATATTAATTACTTACTTCGTAGTAATAATTCATCAAATTTCTTAAAGAAGAGCTTTTTATCAGCTTTAGTAACCAAAGTAATTTCCCGACCATTAGGATCATCTTCCATGCGGCCAGCAGCTAATCCTTCCGTAATTACTTTTATTTGGTGCTTTTTACTTTCTAAAATCACTTCAGGATAAAGGACACTAATTATAGTTAAAACGTCCCAGAAGTATAATTGGACACTCTTAGTTGGAGGATTAACTAAAAGGCAATAGCCTTGCGCAACTAAATCAGCAGCTGGATATTCACGTAAGCTGGCCCAATGCATTCTTATCTCATCTGTTAGTGGCAGTTCTTCACTGCTTTCAAGACCTACAATTTGTATTGGAATATTAGATTGCAATACTCTTTCAAGTGCAAATGGATCCCAAAAGGTATTCCAATCTTGTGTACCATCAGCATTAACTTGAATAACATTACCATGTCCATCAAGCGCTCCACCCATCCAATACAGTTTTTCAATGTTATCTGCAATTTTAGGATTAGTTTCTAAAGCGCGCGCCAAATCTGTTAACGGCCCAGTCATAACTAAAGTTACAGGTTGACTTGCCGCCATAATTTTTTCGACCATATCTAAATGGGCAGGCTTTTCTGCCATTTTAGTAATCATTTTGCCAGATTGATTTAATAATGGTAAAAAATCAAATGAATAAGCAGCTTTACGCCATTCTTCTGGAAATTGATTTACAGCCCGTGAATTTGACTTGGCAATTTCTATTTGGTCACCGCGTAAGTTAAATCTGTCCGTCATTTTACGGCATACTTCAACAGCAGGATCAACATAACCGTCAGCATCAATTGCACTGACCCCAATTAATTTAATGTCTGGAGCCAATAAAAGTAACAAATATGACACTAAATCATCAATATTACCGTCATGATTAAAATATATTTCTTTCATTTTTCTACCTATTTCGACTTAATATAATTTTGACCATCCGCTGCTGGAGCAACAGATTTTCCAAAGAACAGGACTAAAACTAAAATGGTAATTACGTATGGGGCAATTTGCATATAAACAGCAGGAATGTGGCTAAAGAATGGTAATTGATTGCCAATAATGCTGATACTTTGAGCAAAACCAAAGAATAGTGACGCTAGCATTGCACCTAATGGATTCCACTTACCAAAAATCATAGCGGCTAGCGCCATAAAACCTTGCCCCACAATAGTAGAAACTGAAAAGTTGCCTGAAATTGCTTCTGCAAATACTGCACCGCCTATTCCACCTAAAAAGCCGGATATTAACACGCCGGCATAGCGCATTCCATAAACATTAATTCCTAAAGTATCTGCGGCTTGCGGATTTTCACCACAAGAGCGCAGGCGTAACCCAAAGCGGGTTTTATATAAAATCCACCATAACAAAATTGACACAATTATTGCCAACCACGCAGGCGCTGAAGTATTTTGAAAGAAGATAGGACCAATGACAGGGATATTAGCCAAGCCAGGAAAGCTAAAGTAACCGAAACTTTGAGTAATATTTTCAGTTTGCCCCTTATCATAAATTGCTTTGATTAAAAACACTCCTAGTGGTGGTGCCATGAGGTTAAGCACGGTTCCGCTGATAATGTGATCAGCATGAAAATTAATGGTAGCAACCGCGTGCAGCAATGAAAAGAGCAAACCTACAATACCGCCGACAAAAAGACCAAGCCAAGGAGTTGCCTTACCAAAAGTAGAAGCAAATGTCAGGTTAAACACAATAGCGGAAAAAGCACCCATTGTCATTATTCCTTCAAGACCAATGTTGGTAATCCCCGAGTTTTCACTATAAACGCCGCCTAAAGCTGTAAAGATCAGTGGTGCTGAATACACAAAAGTTGATGACACAATTAGCGCTAAAATTGAAACTAAATTCATTAATTTTGTCCTCCTTGAGCCTTAGTGGAACTCACCACCACATTTTCCGACTTTTTTTCTGTGCCCTCAGTTTGTTCTTGAATTGCTTTAGCCTTTTTGGTTTTAAATAAAAGACCAATGACATACTGAATTGCAACGAAGAAAATAATAGCAGCAATTACTATTGAAACAATCTCATAAGGAATACCAGCAATGGTCTGCATCCCTAAGCCACCAATTTTTAAAATAGAAAATAGTAATGATGCTAGAAGAATACCAATAGCCGTGCCCCCACCAAGAAGAGCTACAGACAAACCGTCCCAGCCAATATCCAGACTAGTTGTTTGGGTAAAGTAGTTTTGATAAGTACCAAGGCCTTGCACAACACCACCTAGGCCGGCAAAGCCGCCAGATAGTAACATAGACAGCATAATATTCTTTTTTGCAGACATACCAGCATAGCGACTGGCTGCAGCGTTCGTACCAACCGAACGGATTTCAAAACCAGTAGTAGTTTTTCTCATTAAATACCAGTATAAAAAGACGGCGACCAAGGCAATGAAAATTCCCGCATTAATCCGCGAATCACCAAACATTGAACTGAGCCAATCAATTTTTAAGCTGCCATTAGCAGCAATTGTTTTTGTAGTATCAGTGTCAACCCTTAATTGACCCGGCATAACTTGTTGCATTAAGTACTGGCAAGAATACAGCACAATATAATTGATCATTATTGTTGTAATTACTTCGTTGGTACCAAACTGAGCGCGCAACCAGCCAGCTACACCGGCAACAAGCGCACCGGCAAGAATACCAGTAAGCACAGCTAGCGGAAGCAAAATTACTTTAGGCATGTGCGGGTTGGCAAGAACTACCCAAATGGATGATAGCCAACCAGCTTGAGCCTGACCGGGTAAACCAATATTGAAAAAACCGGCAGTTGAAGCAATAGCAAAGCCGATAGCGGTAAAAATCAGTGGCGTAGCTTCACGAATGGTTTCACCGATACCGTTCATGTTGCCTAATGCACTGGAAAACATTGAAGCATAAGCTTGAAACGGATTATAGCTCCAAATCAGCATGATGACAGCACCAACAATAAAGCCTGCCAAAATAGAAACAACTGGGACTAGAATTTTCTTAGTTTTTAGTGTTACTTTAAGCAAGTGCGCTGCCTTCTTTCTTAACGCCAGTCATTAATAAACCTAACTCCTCATCACTGGTGTTTTCTGGTCTGACTTCACCAGAAATACTGCCATCGTGAAGTACAATAATGCGATCGGACAACTGCATAATCTCATCAAGTTCATACGATATTAACAAAATTGCTTTACCCTGAGCTCGTTCATTTAGAAGCTGATTATGAATGTATTCGATAGCACCAACATCAAGTCCGCGTGTCGGCTGAAAAGCAATAACTAAATTGCTGTTGCGGCTTAGTTCACGGGCAATGATCACTTTTTGTTGATTACCACCGGATAAATCACTGACGGGTACTCTTTCACTTGTGGTTCTAATATCAAATTGCTTAATTAATTTTTGAGCATGTTCATGAATGACATCATAATGCATGACATTGTGGCGTGAAAATGGTTCTTGATAGTAAGTTTGTAAAGCCAAATTATCAGAAACAGAAAAAGGTAAAATTAAACCGTATTTTTGCCTATCAGCAGGAATATATGACACGCCCTTTTCAGTAATTTGACGCACTTTATGGTTGGTCATATCTTCACCGTCGATGATAATTTTGCCAGAATGAACATGCTGCAGGCCTGTTAACACTCTAGCTAGTTCATCTTGACCGTTACCGTCAATACCGGCAACTCCCAAAATCTCACCAGCATGTAAATCAAAGGACATCCCTTTAATTACAGCAACGTTTTGTTTGTTTTTAACTTGTAAATTTTCAACTTGCAACATTGTCTTACCAACTTTTTCAGTTGGTTTATTAAGCTCCATGTTAACGTGGCGGCCAACCATCAATTCTGCCAACCGGTTATTATCAACGTTAGCGACATCAAAAGTCCCTACGCTGCGACCAGCCCGAATAACAGTCACACGGTCAGCTGAACGCTCAATTTCTTCTAATTTATGAGTAATTAAAATAATCGATTTACCCTCTTTAGCTAGCTCATGCAAAATTTGAATAAATTCAGTAATTTCTTGTGGAGTTAAAACCGCAGTGGGTTCATCAAAAATCATAATATCGGCACCGCGATACAGAACTTTAAGTATTTCCACTCTCTGTTGCTGTGCCACAGTAATCTCACTTATTTTTTTCTGAGGATCAACATTTAAGTTATAGCGTTCAGATAAAGCTTTAATCTGCTGCTGTGCCTTTTTTAAATCTAATTTGGGACCCTTAGTTGTTTCGTGACCCAAAATAATATTTTCTAATACGGTAAAAGATTCCATCAACATAAAATGTTGGTGAACCATGCCTATACCCAGATCTTTTGCGACAGTTGGATTTTTAATGTTAACTTTTTGTCCGCGAACCAAAATGGAACCTGAAGTTGGGGTCATTAAGCCAGATAAAATACTCATTAAAGTTGACTTACCTGCGCCATTTTCCCCTAATAAAGCCAAAATCTCACCCTTTTTCAAAGTCAGGTTAATATCGTTATTGGCTTTAAAACCATTAAAATCCTTAACAATATGGCGCATTTCTATTACGTTCGTCATATTTTCCATTTTATGTTAATTTCCTTTTTTGTGAAAAACTCTTTGCATAAGAATACACAAAGAGTTTTAATCAATAATTTACTTTATTTCTGCGCTACTTTTATTTTCCCTGAAACTACTTGCTGCTTGGCTTTTTCTACTGCAAGCCAAGCTTTTGATGTAAGATTACCCTTCATAATCGAAACACCGTTGTCCTTTAATGAGTAGACAAGATGTTTCCCTCCGGGGAATTTGCCATCAGCAGCATCATCAGCTAAAGATTTGGTCACTACGTTTAAACCCTTTAGAACAGAAGTTAAAGTAAAGTTAGCCTTTTTACCATCCTTGGATTTATAGTTGCCTAAGTTTGTCTGGTCTACGTCAGCTCCAATTACCCAAACTTTCTTACTTTCCGGTTTAGTTTGATTAAGTGCTTTAGCTTCTTGGAAAACACCGTTACCCGCATTTCCGGCAGCTTGGAATATTACATCACATTTGTCAGCATACATTGATTGGGCAATCGACTTAGCTTTATCAGTTGAAGTAAAGTTACCGATATATTGGATGCTGACAGTTATTTTTTTATGTTGAGCTTTAGCAGCATCTTTTACGCCCTGTTTGAAACCTGCTTCAAAAGTATCAATGACAGCTGATTTTGCGCCACCAATGAAACCAACTTTATTAGTTTTGGTTGAATAAGCAGCAGCTACACCACCCAGATAAGATGATTCATTGCTCTTGAAAGTAACAGATGCTACATTTTTTTGACCAGATACTACATCGTCAACGATTACAAAATTTTTCTTAGGATTTTTCTTAGCAGCAGCCTTAACTGAATCTTTTAACATATAACCGATACCAAAAATAGTTTGGTAACCAGATTTGGCAGCTTGATTAAAGTTAGGCGTGTAGTCAGCTGCACTGCTTGATTGAAAATACTGATAGCCTTTGCCTTGCTTAAGGTTATGTTCCTTACCGTAATCCTTGAATCCAGCCCAAGCATTTTGGTTGAAAGATTGATCGTTAATACCATTACTATCTGTAATTAAAGCGATGCTATCCTTCTTATTTTGATTGCCTGTTCCCTGTTTTTTTCCCGAACAAGCATTCAAAAGCAAAGTGAACGAAGCCACCATTATTCCTAATGACAAAAATTTCGTAAATTTCTTACCCATGATATTACCCTCCACAAAATACGAACTTTTCAATACCAATGTTATAATAAAATACGTATTAATTCAAGATTTATTTTTTTGTGGTTGATCATAGGTAAAAATGTTGGCATATTGCGAACTATTTACTTGGATGGAGTGGGACTTTGATATTACCCTTAATAATTTCAGTGCGTGCCTGACGCGAATATTGCCAAGCTTTTTCACTGATTTGTCCACGTTTGATCGAAACACCATCAGTTTTCAAACCGTAAACTAACTGTTGACCACCAGGGAATTTTCCGTTATATGCACGATTAGAAATGTCCCGTGTTGCTACATTTACACCAGTGATGACTGAAGTCAAAACAAAGTTATCTTTTTTACCGTCTTTAGCCTTGTAGTTGCCTAAATGAGATTGGTCAGAATCAACCCCGATAGCCCAAACCTTTTTGGCAGCTGTTCTCGTCTGGTTAATTGACTTAGCCTCTTGAAACAGACCATTACCAGCTAAACCAGAAGCATGGAAGATAATATCCGCTTTTTTGGCATACATCGACTGCGCAATTGCCTTTTCTTTATCGGCACTCTTGAAATCACCTACATATTGATTTAACAGCGTAATCTTTTTATGCAATTTTTTAGCTTGGTCATGAACGCCTTTAGTAAAACCGGCATCAAACAAGTCAATAATGTTGCCGTGAGCGCCACCAATGAAACCAATGACGTTAGTCTTTGTTTCCGTTGCTGCAACTACACCTGCCAAATAAGAAGCTTGCTCACTCTTGAAATTAGCTGAGGCCACATTCTTTTGCCCCTTAATTACTTCATCAACAATGACGTAGTTCTTTTTCGGATTCTTTTTAGCCGCTGCTTTAACAGCATCTTTTAAACTATAGCCAATGCCAAATATTGTCTGGTAACCGGCTTTACTTGCCTGATCAAAATTGGGCTCAAAATCTGCTGCGCTACCGGATTGAAAGTACTGGTAACCATTACGCCCGCGATTAAGATGATGGTCTTTACCATATTCCTTAAAACCTTCCCAAGCAGACTGATTAAAAGAATTATCGTTAACACCTGCAGTATCAGTAATTAAAGCAATTGAGTGCTTGGCACTACTACTTGAATTATTGCTGCCACCTTGTTTTTTTCCTGCACATGCTGTCAGCGCCAGACCTGCTACAACTGCCGCTAGACTAATGGAAAAGATTTTTTTGATTTTTGACTTCATATTTTGACCTCCTGTAAATATCAACAGTAATAACATACCATATTTAGTGGTTATGTCAAAGATAGGCTACTATATGGAGTGTTGATCTATCAACGTTCTCATTTTTCATGAAAATGAATGTAAACTACATGTTATTCTTTTTTGTATACAACAAAGAATAAATCCTAAATTTTCGTATAGAAATGTTTTAATCCATTGTTAATCTAATTTTTCTGAGAGATTATAATCTGCAATGCTATTTCTGATAGCAATTGCTTTTTTAAAATAATAATCCATATTTTTAATAAATTTATTCCACTCGACCACAGTTATATAGCTACTATTTCCGTGATAGACTTTTTTACCGGATACAAAGTCGACCATTGGTTCTTTGAGATTAAACATATTCCGAGCAATGATTTTGAAAGTCCGATTAACTGATATGTTGCGTACTAGGTGTTGCTGGTTATTTTGGTCAATATATTTCCAATAGTTAACAAAGTAATCATATTTACCGGAAACATTAGGTAGTACAACTGCGATAATGGCGTTAGGCAAAGTCCTTTTAGCTATTTTTGTCCGCGTTTTTAGTGACTGAGCAATCTCCCACGGTATCCACTGGTTTTTTTCTGCCTGCGCAAGATCAACCATATTGGGAGAAATCAAAACCAACGTAATTGACGAATCCCAAATCTTTTTTGCTAAACATTTTCTGATAGCTTCATCTGTGAGTCCACTATAATCTTCATTGGCAATTTCTGCTTTATTTACGTCATCCCCGCTGAAACTAATTTTTTGCAAATAATCAACATAATCTCTGGGGGTCTGATTTTTACCGCCTTCTAGTTTGGCAACATCATGATCCTGATATTTATAAGATACAAAAATTTTATAACCCAATTTTTATTTTTCCTTTTAAATTAATCATACAGACAATAATCGTGTAAACCTAAAATTATTATATAGTAATTGAGCGCAACTATCAGTACAATATGATATAGCTAATTTACGAAAATCGACTTTTGGTATATAACCATATTTAACAAGCGATCTCTTATATACTTAACAAAATAAAGGATTAAGAATGACACTATATAAAACTCTTTATCAATCTCAATTAGGCAGCATTACGCTATTAAGCAACCAGCATTATTTATTAGGATTATGGTTTAACGATCAAAAATATTTTGGCGCCAACTACCAATTAACCAGCGTTAAAAGTTCTGTTAATAAACCAATTAAACTAGCTTTAAATTGGCTTTCTGCATATTTTGCCGGTCAAAATCCTGACCCACAGACTGTTCCTATTAAGCCCAATGTGTCAGTGTTTTCCCAGCAAGTACTTAAAGAATTACAAAAAGTGCCTTACGGTGAACTGGTTACTTATAAAGAATTATCCGAGCGCGTGCAAAAAGGACAAAAAGATAAAGTAAATAAAGCACGAGCTATCGGTGCTGCGATCAAACATAACCCCATTAGTTTAATTATCCCCTGTCATCGGGTAATCGGCAGCAATGGCTCTTTAACCGGTTACGCTGGCGGTTTAGACCGTAAAAGAGCGCTGCTAAAAATGGAAAATCCTCAAATTAAATTTTCTCAGCAATTGGCTTTTTTATAAAAACGCAAAAAAGCTGCATGAGGCTACACGCAGCTTAAACATTCCATTCAGCCATAAATTCTGTCACATAATTACGCATAAATTCTGTTCTTTTTTGTGCTTCTTTTTTTCCACTAGCAGTATTCATTAAGTCAGCCAAATGAAATAATTTTTCGTAGAAATGGTTAATTGTTGTTTCTGTGTGTTCACGGTACTGATCGTGACTTACAAGCTTCTGTGGTTTAATTTTCGGATCATAGATCACATTGCCATGAGCGCCGCCGTAAGTAAAAGCACGAGCAATACCAATTGCACCCAAACTCTCAATGCGGTCAGCATCTTGCACGTATTCTCCAGATACTGGTAACTGATAGTGGTGCTCGATATTAGCGGAAAAAGACATATGTTGCATAGTAAATAAAATATCTTTAGTTTCTAACGAGGTAAAACCTGCTTGGGGAAGCAATTCTTTAATATCAGCTAAAACTTGGTCAGGGTTCGCACAAATTTTTTCGTCAATAGTGTCATGCAAATATCCTGCAGCTTGAATAATAGCAACCACGCGGCTATCTGTATGTGCATCGGGATTGTCATGCAAATACATCTTGCTGGCCAAATGTGCTACCCGTTGACCATGATAAAAATCATGACCGGTTTTTTCATCTTGCAGCTGCTTTTTGACAAATTCAGTAACTTTAGTTAAATCCAAATTAATTTCCTTCCCAATCAATAAATTATTTTTATTAAAACTAGCAATAAAGAAGTTTATATTACAATTTTCTTATGCTCATTGCTTTTAAAATATCTCACTAGTTTTAACTTTTTAGAATGCCACCATATTAATTCCTGCTTTAGAGTTGATTTAAAGCAACTATTTTTGTTTTTTTGACTACAAAAAAGATAGACCTAAAGTATAGTAATCAATAGTACTTGCTTAATAGTCTATCCCTTTTTGTTAATTTGACCAAACTTTCTTTCATATTGGTCAAAAATGTTTATAAGCATATAGCAGCTAATATAGGCGTAAATTTACTAAAATTAACTACATATCTAACTTTTTATGAGCCGGTTTAAATTTATGGCTCTTAGTAATTGTGCCAATGTGATCATATTTAACTGTTGCCCGTTTAAATTGACTCAAATCTTCGGTCTTAATATAGCTCACAACTAATTCACCATTTGGCACGTAGTTGTATAGCGGATAATAATTTTCGTAGGTATCAGTGCCGTCAACTCTAAATTTTATTGGCGTAAGCCCAATCCAGAAGCCCTTATACTTACCACGTGTCTGCCCATCTTCCTTGAGGGTAACAGTAAAGGTGGCATCTTCTTTATTACTATAAATGACATTTTCTTCGGTAAATGCGCGACCATATTCATTATCTAATTCTGTGTAACCATTCCAGGCGTTTGCCAAAGAACCAAGATAATCATGTACTGTAGCATGACCTTTTTTAAACTTGTAGCCATAAGGCACATGACAATACTCTGCTGGAATCATGTACTTTGTTTTTCCATCTCTGTTTTCGATATTGCTAATGAAATAACGTTTACCAGCAATTGTTCCGGCACCTACAAAAATATCCCAGTCATCAACTCCTGGGTCAGACTTAGTTCCTGTCCTTTTATGTGATTTAAGATAGCGATATGCTTCAACATTATCGCCAGGAACAAAGCTGGCATACCACTTTCTTGCTTTAATATAATGAGCACCAGGTTTTTTAGAGAGCTTCTGTAACTTGTTAAAATCCTTGGTCGTTGCAACTGGTAAAGGCGGTAGCGGCTTGGCAGCAACTGGTTGAGAATTCAAGCCAACTAGCGCAGCAGAGCCTACGGACAGCATCACTCCCACAATTAACAGTTTCTTGATTGATTTGATCTTCTTCATAGCAGATAAACTTCCTTACTTTAAGATATAACTTAATTTTTCCTATATTAGATTACATACCTAACACTATTAGTTATATAATTAACTAGCAATTTAAGCAATATAAAAAAGCAATTAATCACATTTATTTGTACTTTGCCTAACGCATTGTTCATCAAAAGCATTGCTGGCTTTAATTCTACTAAAATTTTTTACGACTTAGTGAAGGACCTAAATAGCTTTGGATAAAGCAATTATTATTAATAAAAAATAACCTTCACTTATCTCAATCATAATTTGATAAATTAAGGTTATTAAAAATTAAGCCACTTCCCAGATTTGAACTGAGGACCTCCTCCTTACCACGGCGGTGCTCTACCTCCTGAGCTAAAGTGGCAAAATCAAACTCAACAAAAAAGTATTCACTCTGTTGAAGCGAATACTTCAAATAATACTATATCTAGTCATTATCTGCAATAAATCTCACAGCTGTACCATAAGCAACAACGGATTGCATGTCGCCACCAATCGAGCCTGAATCAAAACGCATCATTACGATTGCGTCTGCACCTACATCTGCGGCACTTTGCCGTAACCTTTCCAATGCCTGACTGCGTGAATCTTCAAGCATTTTGGTATAACTCCGAATTTCCCCACCAACAACTGATTTTAGCCCCGCACCAAAATTTTTAACAAAATTTTTGGACTGCGTAGTTAAACCAAATACCTCACCAATAATTTCATATTTTTTACCTGGTATATTTTCGGTAGTCGTTACTAAAATATCACTTCGAGCCATTTTTTACTCTCCTATCAAGATAATTTAAAGTGCTTTAATATCAGAAAAGTATGAAGTTTTAGCACTTCTTTGTCAAATTGCCGTTATTATTTTAGCAGCAATTTCAGGTGGCATTAAATTAATTTGAGTTAAATCAGCACTTGCCACCCATTCTGGCTGATAAACGTTAGACTTACTTGAGCGTTCCTTTTCTTCGCCGCTGATTGCAGGTGCGACTATGTACGGTATTTCAGTGTAAAAGAATTCTTCTTTTGCTTCACTTGTAGAAAAATGCGTTAGAGCAGCTGGCTTTAATTGAAGATCCAATTCCTCCCCTATTTCCCTGATTGCAGTAGCCACCGGAGTTTCATTTTTTTCTGCGCCACCACCTGGAACCACCCAGTAATCACGCCCATTTTTAAACCTGTGGATCAATAAAAATGCTTTATGTTCTGGATTATAAAGTATTACCCGTGCACGCATTTTTCCCTCCTAAATTAAAAAATGATGTGTTTCTTATTATACTCTCTTAATTGAAGTTAAAAAAGGGCAGTTGCGAAAATAGCAACTGCCTCTTTTAAACTAATCTTTAATTGTAACTAAAGTATATTTTCTTTTACCTTTTCTAATAATGACATATTTACCATCAAATGCCTTAGCAGGATCAACTTCAAAATCTACTGACTGCTCACGGTCTCCGTTCACATAAATTGCTCCATTAGTCACATCTTCACGAGCTTGACGCTTGGAAGATTCGATTTGGGTATCAACTAAAAAGTCCACAATATTTTGCCTCTGAGACGATGCCTCAGCCGCTGGTGCGCTTTTTAGCCCTTCCTCAATTTGCTTGACCGACAAATTCTTAATGTCACCGGAAAACAGGGCGTCGGTAATCATTTCTGCTTCTTTTAAGCCTTCTTCACCGTGAACAAATTTTGTTACTTCTCTGGCGAGTGTCTTTTGCGCTGTTCGCTTCCACGGCTCTGATTTGACTTGCTCTGCCAGATCGTCTATTTCTTCATGGCTAAGGAAAGTAAAGTATTTCAAATATTTAACTACATCCCGATCATCTTGATTGATCCAGAATTGATAAAATTCATAAGGGCTGGTTTTTTCAGGATCAAGCCAAACAGCTCCACCAGCAGATTTACCAAACTTGGTGCCGTCAGCTTTCAACATTAATGGGATCGTTAAACCAAATGCCTGTCTCTCTGAACCCATCAACTTGTGAATTAGGTCAATTCCTGCTGTAATATTGCCCCATTGGTCACTACCACCAATTTGCATTTGGACACCATAGTTTTTATTCAATTGGTAAAAATCAATAGCCTGTAAAATTTGGTAAGAAAATTCGGTAAAGGAAATACCATTTTCCAAGCGACTGGCAACTACATCCTTATTAATCATGTTGTTCACTTGGAAGTGTTTACCATATTCACGTAAAAATTCAATTAGACTTAATTTATCAAGCCATTCTGCGTTATTAACGATTTCAAAGTTTTCAGTACCAAACAATTTTTCCATTTGCTTGGTAAGAGCTACTTCGTTTTCATGCAATTTTTCAGCACTAAGAAGTACCCGCTCGGATTTGCGTCCTGAAGGATCACCAATTGTTCCTGTACCACCACCAATAACAATCACAGGGTGGTAACCTGCAAGTTGGAACCTTTTCAAAATCATGAAGGGAATAAGGTGACCAATATGAAGGGAATCACCTGTAGGATCGGTACCACAATATAGTGCCAAGTTATCATGTTCTTGCAAATATTTAGTCAGTCCAGCTTCATCAGTCTGCTGATTAATAGCTCCACGCCACTTTAAATCTTCTAAAATATCAAAGTTTGCCATCTTTTTCCTCCAACAAAAAAGTCCCTAGATTCAATTGATGAATCTAGGGACGACTAGTTATTTTCAGCCGTGGTACCACCCACATTTACACTATTACTAAGTGCCTTAATTGTGGTCTATACGGGAACCACCCTACTCGTATTTCGCCATGCACGACCTGTCTAGCTCTCACCAACCGCTAGTTCTCTGAACTCTGAATCGTGATACTACTTAAATTTGTTATAAACGATAATACTCATTTTTTCTTAATAAGTCAATATCAATTTGTTACTTGTAAAAGCCTTTAATCTTTAAGCCGTAAGCTTTACCAGCCGTCATATCGTATTGAACGGCCTCATAATCAGCTAAAATTTCTTGCTGCTTTTTAGTCAGATATTTTGGTTCAATTACCTGACCTTTACGACCAATTAATTCGAAGCCTTTATCGCCTTTAAAGTTAATGGTAATTGCTGGCAGTCTCTTATGTACCTCAGTTAAAAGTGCTTGGTAAGGTGTCACTTTAGAGTCAGTCTGTTCAAGCATCATAGCGATAAAGTCGCTGGAACTGACAAAATTATTTGCTTTACGCGGCAGTCTCTTTTTAGCACCATGTTGACGAGCATATTTGTTGGAATAGATAAAGTAGCGCGTTGAGTGCATTTGTACCGGATATTTAGCAGTATAACTTTGAGAAAGGATACTTGGATAGTGGTCACCGTAAAAGACTAAAGTAATTGGTTTCTTAATTTGATCAATTTGCTGGATAAACTGCTTAACTGCCTTGTCAGTGTATTGCGTTCCCTTAACGTAAGTAGCCATTTGATCACGAACTGCTGGCGATTTGAATAACTCTCCCGAAATCTTGCCCATGTATTCGTTATTTGGATACCAATTGTTATATGGCATGTGGTTTTGAATTGAAATCAGGTTGATAAACTGTCCGCCATCGCGGGAATTGATTTCTTTTAGACCGTTAGCATAGGTAGTAAAGTCAGAGTTATAACCACTCTTACCCAATTTCTTTTGGTCAATAACCTTATATTTTGAACCAACATAGATAAACTTATCAAATTTAAACCTATGATAGTCTTCTTGCCTTGAGTAATACGTACCAATAAATGGGTGGACAGCAGATTTATAATCGAAATTCATTCCTATTGTTGGGTAGAAATCATAGTTCGGCACAATTTGAACATAAGGAGTCAAAGTAGACTTGAACATACCCATATTCAAACCGGTTAGAGTCTCCCACTCCATGTTGGCAGTACCACCACCATAACCGGCACTCAGCATATTGCCGTATGTGGAACGTGACTTCATCGACTCGATAAACTTAACCGGATTTGGTACATCACGGTCAAACCTGATTGTTGGGAAAGTATTTGGATCAACAAAGCTTTCACTCAAGTTAAAGACAATGGTTTGGTCCTTAAGATCGTTTTTACGTTTCTTATTAATCTTAGCCGCTACTTTTTCGTATTTGGTGTTGAGCTGTTTAATACTTTTTTCCGAATAACCCTCGGGTTGATCCATAATTTGCAAGTCAATATAATTCAAGAAATTAAGAACAGGCCCATTTACTTGAATATCTCGTTCAGGGTTACGGAATCTTTGTTTATTATCAAAACCACGGTTGATGTGATAAATAACTCCGCCATCATGATTGAAGCGTAATGGCGTTACAAACAGTAGTAAACTGAGCAATGCCCAAATTCCACGTCTCTTCCAAGAGCCGCGCTTTTTAATAGGAACCTTGCATTCCAAGAAAATATCAAGGGCAATTACAACAACTATAGCTACTAAAATCACAATGACAGTAGTCTTGCCAATCATTGGAATTAAGGTTTTCCAGTTAACAATTTCACTGATTTCAGTCGGGTAAATAGGTTCTCCCCGAAGCAGCAACTTAATCTTATTTGCGACAGCCCAGCCAATGGCAATCAAACTTACTAAAATGTTTGAAGTCCAGTACCGCGTTGTTACAAAGTAAAATACGGAAAACAACGCATCAAGAAAAATAGTTGTCAAAATCATGGCAAAGAATTTAGTGCCGAGAAGGTAAACTATCGCATTAATTGTTGAAGCTGTACTTATTTGAATTCGTAAATTATCTGATTCAATTAGAAAAGAGCCGAAACTTAAAATATAGAACCAAGCCCAAGTAAGTAAGTTGACCCGATTGGTAATAACAAACTTGGTAAAAATTGACCAGATTTTTTCACAAATTTTGGCTAAATTAGGTTCATTATCTAAATAATTAATGATCTTAGCAAATGGCGTAATTTGGAATAAATAGCGTTTTAGCACCATATACCAGAGGACAACGATTACCAACATAACCACTATCATGATCAATTTATTGATAGTAGACGAGTCAGTAAAGCGGAATGCGTTCATAAATCTCGGAGAAATTGGCGCATCCATAATCATAATTACTGGAATAAAGTAGCGGGCTTGCGTTTTAGTAAAAGTTAAAATTACCTTTTTAAGTAATAAAAATGCCGCTACAACTAGCAAGAACATAAACGGCGAAGAAGGATTGTTGAGAAATTCCCGGTTCCAGTCGCCCCCGCCATTACCTGAAATAATCTGCGACCAATAAACCGCATCAAAGCCTGAAACGCCAATAACCACAATGAAGAAGGAGAGAAAGCCACTGATTAGAGATAGCGTTAATATCTTCTTACTAATGTGGATATGAGCTAAAAACATGCCCCAGGCAAAGAACAAAACAAGATATAGGCCGTAAAGTGAGTACTGGAAAGATAGATTACCAGCACTTAGGGCAAAGCCTAATAATGTCAATAAACTTAGTACCAGCAGGTTTTGTTTAATATTTAATTTATGCAGTAAATCAAAAAGATACGGTTGAATTAACAAACAAAAAAACAAACCGGAGAATAAAACCGAAGTACTGGTAATGATCGGGAATAACATGCCCCAAACGCGCCACATATTGAAGCGTGTAGGAACTATAAAGAAGAAAAAGATGTAATAAACAATCAAAGTTGCACTGGCTAACAGCCAATATTTGAAACTTTCACTAACACTTTCTTTTTTCTTGCTGTAAATTGCCCCAAAGACCATGGGTACCAACATTAACGTCGCATTATGCAACATATTAGGCATAAAACGGACAAATGAATAGTGTGCCCTAGCAGCAATACCTTTCAAACTGAACATTTGCACGAGCATGAATAGAGTTGCCACTAATATGCAAATTATCTGAATAGCTTTTAAAGATTTTTTGTTTTTACTCATATTTCTAGTTATATTCCTCACTAAAAATGTTGCTATTAATTATCGCGTTTAATACCCAATTTCTTTTTAATTGTGTATAAGACATCAACTTTTTTGCCGTTGCCAGTAAAAAAGTCACGTAGATCAGATCTGAATTTGAAAATCATAATCGACGTCATCAGCAATAATACTAATCCTGCTTCTTTGATCTTTATTAGTTCATATAAACTGAACAATATTATAAAAATTATCGGAGGAACCGTCAAATTTTGTAATGTTATTAAAAGAAACAGGGCAACTAATAATGTAATTGCAGCTGTTCTTGTGTCATAAACGGCAGCTACTAAAACAGCTACTGTTACGCCCTTGCCGCCTTTAAAATGCTCCCAAAAAGGAAAGCAATGGCCCAGCATTAAGCCTAAGCCAGCATATACCAGAGCAATTTTGCTTGAAAAAATATGATGCACAATTAAAAGACAAATAAGTGTTTTTAGAATATCACCTAAACAAGTGATTATGCCCCATTTTTTTCCAAACACGGCTCCCACATTTGCCGTTCCAGGATTGCCAGAACCTACTTGGGTAGGATCTTGGTTCAAAGCAAACCGACAAACTAGTACCGCAGCCAATAAGCAGCCAAACGCATAACCAATTATGATCGACCACAAACGCATTATTAATAGTCACCTTCTCCCTCAGAATTTTGGTTTTGATAATCATCATAAATCTGGTAATCTTGACTATCAGGATTTTTAAAATCAAAGCCTGCAATTTTATTACGCTTATTTTGATAAGTTTCATTATTGTTAACCGTGGTCAAAGGTAACCCTAATTCAGCACGTAAATAGTCGGAAACGCGTTGCAGTTCTCTAGTAGATTGCACTTGGTAAGAAGCACCATTTATCGTAGCATTGTGACCATGAAGGTAATCATTTTTGACGTTCTTAGTTGCATCTTGGTAATTAAAAACAATCTGTCTTAGTGCATCAAAGGGTAAGTTGGTTTTAACGCTGCCAGAGATTGATTCTAGGACTGAATCTAGTTTAGTAAGGGTGTTCAGCGATACTGCTTTTTTAATAATAGTTGTAATTACCTGACGCTGACGTTTTTGGCGCCCATAATCGCCTGCTGGATCGTCATAGCGCATGCGCGCATAAGCTAAAGCGCCACCACCACCCATATGAGTTAACTGGTTTTTCTTAAAAATATAGCCACCGTATTCAAAGCTAAGAGTTGGCCTGATATTGATACCACCAACATAACGGATCAGGCGCATAATACCTTTCATATTAACTAGAGCATAATATTTAATAGGTACATTTACCAACTTTGAAACACTTGCCATTGACATCGCAGCTCCGCCTATAGGATAGGCTGCATTTATTTTTTTTACTTGAAATTCATCTGCGCCCACCATTTCTGCCATCGTATCTCGTGGTACAGACATCAATGTATAGCGCTTTTTTTGCGGATTAACTACTGCAATAATAATTGTGTCAGTGTTACCATTTCTTTCTTCGCGGTCAAGAGCGCCTGTATCAGTGCCCATCAGCAATACCGCAAATTTTTTCTTTCCGTCAAACTCACCATTTTTAACTTGAACACGATTACTGCTGTCATAGGCATCATCGACAGCATTTTTTGTTCGAAAATAAATATACGCTGAATATACACCAATCGCCGTAATTAAAAGAGCTGTGATACTTAACACCCAGGCCAGAAGACGTCTCTTTTTATGGTAATCTCTCTCATGTAATTCAACCCGACTTTGACTCGGATGATTATCGTTGTGATCCATAACTTTTTATTACCCAAAATTTAATTACAATGAGTACATTATAGCAAAAAAACAAGCCGCTGTCGGTTTGTTACACATCTTATTAAAAATATTACAATGTTTAACTCAAGGTTAAGGTTAACACTAAATTCTCATCGCTATCACTAGTGAGAATTGAATTGCTGCGTACTGCAGTCACTTCGTTATTTTCTTTAGTAATAATAAAATCCGTTGAAGAAAAGGCCAATTTAGACTTATTTTTAACCACTTCAACTTCATTTGCATTAGCTTTGATAGACCAATCATCAAAAAGAGATACTGTAAATTTTACTGAAAATGGCATATCTTTATGTGAATTATTTTTCAAATAAAATTTAATATCTACCTTGTTCCCATCAATAGCATAAGTTAAAATCACTTCAAAATGAAAAGGAAACTTTTTATAACTAGCAGCATCGTCTATTAAGGCCAAGCTTACACGTGAATCTCCCTTATCAACAATAGTCCACGGCAATAATTCAGCCCAATTTTCTTTTTGGTCCGCTCCTTCAAAGCTGACGTTCAAAGCTTTTTGTTTTTCAGCATCTTTAAAAAAATCATTTTGATCGTTCTGCGGACTCAGGCTAACTAGCTTTGCGCCCTTTTCAGAAACGGCAATCCGCAAAACTGAACTCTCAATTATTTGCATATTTTACTCCCAAACTTTTTCTTCTTCAAAAATAGCACTCAAATAATGCTGCTGTCAATTTGAGTTAAAATCTAAGGCGGTATAATTATGATAAATAAATATTTTATGAAAAAAGATTATACTGCCGCTGGCTTAATAGTGGTATAAAAAAGGCTCTTTTTATGTACTTTTCATTTTAAGCTTATTTGAAAGCACTTTTTAATAAAAGAAGCTAAAATTATTAGCAAAATCAATTTAGATATATTATAATTAACTTGTTCCCGAAAATTATAAAAGTTTTTGGAACAAGTTAATAAAAAGAGCATCCCAAGGAATTGGGATGCTTTTTTTGTCTATTATATTTCGTAATTAATACGATCACGCGAGGCTTCAGTTAAGTCTGCAGAAACTGGTGCAACAAAGGAACCATCATCTGGTAATTCAATATCACTAATCTTGCTGACTTTGGGCAAAATCTGTTTGTTGTACAAACGGCTGGCAAGGGTGTCAGCAGCCATCTTCATTGATTCACGTAAACCTTGTCCTTCTGTTATTCCTCCTTTAACATCAGGAAATTTAATCACATATATATCATTTTCCAGTGGCTTAAAAATAGCCGGATACGTCACAACTTTATGGTTCATCCTAAACCTCCTCATTTGCGCTTTCTTCTATCATAATATACCTAAAATAGCCAAAAGAAGAAATAATTATAAAAAAATTATTCTTTTGCACAAAAAAACGCTGAAAAAATGTTCTTTTCAACGTTTTTTACATTTTATTTATTATTCTTTTTAAATAGTCTCCAACCACTTAGAATGACCGTAATAAAGCAAATAATCATTGAAATATTAAAAACTACATGCATACCATAAATGAAAATCTCCGGCTGCTTAGGCAAGTAAGTCGTGACCCGACTGCCTTTTGCCATGCTCATTGCCGCAAATAATACCGTAGTAGCACTAGATATTCCGATAACCATACCTAAATTACGTGATAAGGAATTGATACTGCCGGCAACACCTAAATCTTTCTGCTCAACTGACCCCATTACCAACGAGTTATTGGGTGAACTGAATATTCCACTACCTAGTCCCATAATTGCAATACTTATAATAAAGAGCCAGATAGAAGATTTTAAGTTGCACAGCATGTAACCAATTTGACTGATTAACAGCAAAACTAATCCGATAAAGGTAATTAATTTGGGCCCGATTTTATCAGAAAGAGAACCTGCCACTGGAGCCGCAAACAATTGTACTACAGGTAAAATCATTAAAATATAGCCGGTTTGACTTGGAGACAAATGCCGGGCACTTTCTAAGTAAAAAGGTGTAACCACATTAAAGAAAAAATTCGTAATAAAAATTAACAACGCACAAAGCAGGCTAACAGAAAAATCTGGATTTTTAAACAACTTAAATTGTAATAAAGGGTTAGCTGCATGATTTTCGACATACACAAACCAGACAAAACTAACTAGTCCTACTAACAGCATAATAACTACGGGTAATGCGCCGAAACCCAGTTGCTGTCCTAAAAAGATGCCGCCAAACAGTGTAATCATGCCTAAAGCAAAACTGAAAGAACCGGTTTTATCCAGCGCGGTTTTGGTAAATGTAATGTCTTTGGGTAAAAAGATTGCACCAATAACTGCGGCAACCAATCCTACCGGAACATTTAGCCAGAAAATATAAGACCAAGACAGGCGACTCAATATCAATCCTCCTAGACCAGGACCTGCAATTGAACCCAGGGCTACAAAGGAGCCAATAGTTCCCAAAGCCTTGCCTCTTTCAGTACTTGGAAAAATTTCAGTAATAATTCCATTGTTGGTTGCCATAGTCATGGCAGCTCCAAATGCTTGAATAGCCCTTGCTAACAGCAAAAATAGCAAATTAATTCTGAAACCTGATAATAAAGAGCCAGCAATAAAGAAAATTGCTCCTAGGCGAAAGATCTTAATCTTACCGTATATGTCACCTAGCTTCCCAAAAAACAGGATAAAACTGCAAACCACAATTAAATATAAGGAAACAACCCATTCTGACTGACTCATTAGGATGTGCAGATCACTACTAATTACGGGTAAAGCAATATTCACAATTGTGCCGTCTAAAGTTGACATAAATGTAAAAAGCCCAACTGCAACTAGTATCCACCACCGATTTTTTTGTACCTTGATATCTGTTTGATAACTAATTTTTTGTGTCATTTATTTATCTCCATTTCAATTTAGTTAGGTACCTTAATAGTTTGAATTATACTCTTTTTTTCTCAGCTGCCAAGTAAAAAACAACTGCATATATTATGCAGTTGTTTTTGCAACATGAAGAATGTCTCAACTTACAGTCAAAATAAAGTTTGGACTAGATTTTGTAATATCTTATTTGGCTAAATTAATAGCTCAAATAAAATAATATTGGTTTAGAATCACTCAATTACAAACTTAAATTTTATTAATAGAATTTTAAAAATGATTATTTGTGCAATTATTATTTTTTACTACAAATTAGCACTAAAAACATTTGAAAACTAAGCAAAAAATAGCATTGACTTTAATTAACTACTAATCTATACTCAAAAACATTAGATATTAATTAGCAAATAATAATTATTCTAATAATACGGTGACTATATTGTTCATCATAAACTTATTGTTATTTTAGAAAGAGGAAGTCTATGGCGGAAAAAAATCATAATTCCACAGTTGAAGATACATACGATGACTACTCTACACAACGTTTCCCTAAAGACAAACGTGATCCGATGTGGAAAGTGTTAATGGTACAAATCGGAGGATTTGTCGCCTTAAGTCAATTTATGCTTGGCGCAGAGCTGGGTTACGGAATGACTTTTCATGACGCTGTACTATCCACTATTTTGGGTAGTGTCATCTTACAGTTCATTTCATTTGGTTTAGGCTTAGCCGGTCAAAGAGAGGGCCTACCTACCAGTCTTTTGTCAAAATGGGCTGGATTTGGCACAGTTGGCTCAGCTATCGTTGGTTTAACCTTTGCAATTAGTTTAATTGGCTGGTTTGGCATTCAGAACTCTGTATTTGCTCAAGGCGTGGTACAGATAATGAACACAATTACTCACAGTAATATTAATTATCAACTGGTTGCTACTATTACCGGGTTGCTAGTTACCTTTTCTGTTATTTTCGGCTTTAAGGGGCTAAGTTGGACCACCAACATTTCAATTCCAGCTTTTATTATTGTAATGGGCTTTGCCACTTACAATATGCTTAAAGGCAACAGCCTCAGTCATTTAGTAACGATGGCTGCTCCCGGTGCCGCAATGGGCATGGGTGCTGGGATCACAATGGTTACAGGTAATTTTATCGTTGGCGCCATCATCATGCCTGACATAACCAGACGTACTAAAAACGGTCGCGATGTTTTTTGGGTTTGTGTAATCGGTACGATTGTGGGTGAATTAGGCGTCAATGTTATTGGCGTGTTAATGGCTCACGCGATTGGCTCAAAAGAAATTATGCCTATTATTTATCAATTAACAGGAGCTTTGGGAATTGCTTTAATCGTGTTGTCATCAGTTAAAGTTAATGACATGAATCTTTATTCTGCCAGCTTAAATGTCGTTAACTTTTTTAGGCAAGTTTTTAAAGTGAGTTTGAACAGATCTGTTATGACTGTCATTACCGGTATATTAGGAACAATTCTTTCAGTTATTGGCTTAATTGATAAATTTCAAGGATTTTTGACTGTACTAGGCGTTGTTTTCCCACCAATAGCAGCCATTATGTTTGTTGACTACTGGCTTTTAAAAACCGACCGCAAAAATTTAGACGAAAGTAGGGCTAAAGGAGAGTTGCCCCAAACTTCTGCTAAGTTACCTGTAATGACGGTTATCGCTTGGATAATAGGAATTTTAGTCGGTCAATTCGTTACATGGGGGGTGCAGTCTTTAAATGTTCTTATTAGTTCAGGGCTGGTCTACTACTTAGGTAGTCTTTTAGTTAGAAAAGTTGATCAGCGAATAGTTAAAAATAAAGGGATAGAGGAATAGATTTTGAGTAAAGAAATAGGAATTAAGGATGTAAAACAAATTGCTATTGGAGCTTCTTTGCTGGGCTCAGGTGGTGGAGGCAATCCGTTTATTGGCGAATTGATGGCAATTTCAGCCATTAAAAAACATGGTCCAGTGACTTTGCTTGCACCAGACGAATTTCCAGATGACGAATTATTTGTTTCAGCCTCAAATATTGGGGCCCCAGCAGTTTCAATGGAAAAATTTCCTAATGGAAATGAGTTCGTGAATGCTTTTAAAATTTTTGAGCAATATTATGGCAAAAAAATTTATGGTACCTTTCCAATTGAAGCAGGTGGTATCAATTCGATGATGCCAATCGTTGCAGCCGCCAATATGGACTTGCCGATTGCAGATGCTGATGGAATGGGACGGGCTTTCCCAGAATTACAAATGTCAACTTTTGTTTTAGCTGGACATTCAGTAACTCCTATGGTTTTGTCTGATGAGCGGGGTAATACTTCACTAATTAATACTCCTGATGCTTTCTGGGCTGAACGTATCGGTCGTAACTTCACGGTGCAAGTGGGTGCTACATCTTCAAGCGCCAGTGATTCATTAACTGGTAAACAAATACGTGAAGCTGGGGTTTTGAATATCGTTGATTTGAGTCAAAAAATTGGTCAGTTAATTCAACATGCCAATGATTACGACTCCGTTGATAGTGCGTTAAGTGAATTATTGCATTTGACTCATGGCTATAAACTGATGACAGCTAAAATCACGGATATTTCCCATGTCACTAAGGGTGGATTTAACTTTGGTGAAATTACTTTGGGTGGTCTTAATGAAAATGAGGGGCAAACTGGTAAGATTTCTTTCCAGAACGAAAATATTATTATGCAGCTTGACGGCAAAATTTTGGCAACCGTTCCCGATTTAATCACTATGGTTGATATTGACACTTTGCTTCCTATTACAAATGAAGAAGTCCGCTATGGTAAACGGATTATGGTTCTGGGCTTGCCAGCCAATGAAAAATGGCGCACCGAAGCCGGCATAAAACTCGTAGGACCGCGGTATTTCAAATACGATGTTGATTATGTTCCAATTGAAAAACGTTACGCAGAATACAATAATTAATAGGAGGAAAATTAGGTGTATAAATTAGGAATTGATGTCGGTGGTACAAATACTGATGCTGTAATATTGGATGATAAATTAAATGTACTTGTTTCAGCTAAGACCCATACTACCAAAGATATTGAAACTGGTATTAAAAACGCTATTCATAAAGTTGTCAACGGCAAAAATATTGATGTTCAGCAAATAAAGCAGGCAATGCTGGGGACAACTCAAGCCACTAATGCAATTGTTGAACGTAAAAATCTCGGTAAAGTAGGTATTCTGCGAATTGGCTATCCCGCAACCGCGTCCGTTTTGCCTTATACAGAATGGCCTGAAGATATTACGCAAATTTTGTCAAACAAATATGCTTTAATACATGGTGGTTATGAGTTTAACGGCGATCCAATTGTGCCCTTTTCAGAAGAAGAAGTGCGTACTAAGCTCACTGAATGGCAAGGTCAAATAGATGGATTAGCCGTAGTTGGAGTTTTCTCATCAATTAACGATGATCAGGAAAAACGTGTCAGTGCAATAGCTCACGAAATCTTAGGCCCTGACTTCCCCGTTTCTATCTCATCTTCAATTGGCTCCATCGGCTTGATCGGACGAGAAAATGCTACTATTTTGAATGCTGCTTTAAACAAAGTTATCAAAAACGTTACCCATGGTTTTTCACACGCATTGGCAGATGAAAAAATTACTAACGCTACTGTTTACTTATGTCAAAATGATGGTACGTTGATGTCATTAGAATATGCTGCTAAGTATCCTATTTTAACAATCGGTAGCGGACCAACTAACAGTATTCGCGGTGCAGCTTATTTATCTAAAATTAAAAATGCTTTAACAGTTGATATTGGCGGGACTACTTCTGATATTGGCGTGTTAACAAACGGCTTCCCCCGTGAATCTTCAAAGGCTGTAACTGTAGGTGGCGTTCGTACTAACTTTAGAATGCCTGACGTATTATCTGTTGGACTTGGTGGTGGTACAATTGTGCGCGTCAGTGATGATGGATCAGTTACTGTCGGTCCTGATAGCGTAGGTTATGCTATTACCGAAAAGGCCCTCGTTTTTGGCGGTGATACGTTAACAACAACTGATATTGCTGTTCGTCTTGGACTATGTCAAATTGGTGATCCTAAGTTAGTAGACTCAATTGATGAAGATACTGCACAAAAAGCTATGAGGAAGATCGCTGCTATCTTAGAAGATGGTATTGATCAGATGAAAACAAGTGCCGAAGATGTGGAAGTAGTTTTAGTTGGCGGAGGGTCAATTATTGCACCTGAAACTCTCAAAGGAGTTAAACACATTACAAAAAGTGATTTTGGCGGTGTTGCGAATGCTATTGGTGCTACAATTGCCAGCATTGGTGGTGAATATGAGAAAGTTTACCAATATGCTCATGTTAAACGCTCGGATGCATTATCTGATGTAGAAAAACAGGCAGGGCAGCAAGCAATAATGGCTGGTGCAAAAGCCGATACTATTAAAGTAGTTGAAGTGACAGAGGTGCCACTTGCCTACGCTCCAGGAGAAACAACTAGGGTTAAAGCTAAAGTCATAGGTGAAATTGATAATGCAAAAGAAGCTTAAACTTTATTCATAAAAATTTTTTATTTTAAGCTGAATGGTTTTTAAAAACCACTCAGCTTTCTTTTAGCCTAATTTTGCTATTTGCCTATCTTCAATTCCCACTAGAAAGTTTGGTTAAGCAGCTATTTTGTATTAAAATTAAACTAATAAATGAGCGAAAGAAGAATGAACTATGTGGATTTTTGAATTTTAAAATAAGTTTTCCCGTAACTATTTATTAATATAGAAAGAGAATTAAATGATTGAAAACACTCCACGTAAAACTAAAGCTTTTATTGCCGGGGTTAACTTAAACGATTCTAATTTTGATTATTATATGACTGAACTTGCTAATTTGACTGAAGCTGCCAATTTGGAAGTAGTAGGACAAGCACGGCAAAATGCAGAGCATGTAGTAGCTGGAACATATTTTGGTCTGGGTAAAATTAATGAAATTAAAGATATGGCACGCGGCTTAAAGGCAAAAGTACTTATCCTTAATGATGAATTGACGCCAGTTCAAATTCGCAATTTAGAAAAATTGACCAAACTACGTGTAATTGACCGCACCGAACTAATTTTAGAAATATTTTCAAAGCGAGCTCGCACTAAACAAGCAAAATTACAAGTGCAGCTGGCGCGGTTGCAATATGAACTGCCTCGGTTGCATCCGTCTGAAAATAATTTAGACCAGCAAAGAGGAAACGGCGGTTCCACTGGCGGTGGTTTTGCCAACCGTGGTGCGGGTGAATCAAAACTAGAGCTAAATAGAAGAACTATCGGTAAACAAATTGCCATCATCAAGAATGAATTAAAAGAAATCTCCCAGCAGGAAGAAATAAAAGCCAAAAGACGTAATCAAAATAATATTCCCAAAGTCGCTTTGGTTGGTTATACGAATGCTGGTAAATCAACCACGATGAATGGGCTTTTACAAGAGTTTTCTAAACATAGCGACAAGCAGGTTTTTGTTAAAAATATGCTATTTGCTACGTTAGATACTAATGTCAGGCGGATAGAGTTAGATAACAATTTTAGCTTTATTCTCTCTGATACAGTAGGGTTTATTTCAAAGCTGCCTCATAACTTAGTTGAGTCTTTTAAGGCTACTTTGCAAGAAGTAAGGGATGCCGATTTACTGATAAATGTTGTAGATGCATCTGATCCAAATATGATTCAAATGATCCGCACTACACAAAATGTTCTGAATGAAATTGGCATCAAAAACACCCCTATGATTACTGCTTACAATAAAGCCGATAAGTCAGAAAGAAATTATCCGCAAATTGAGGGCAGCAATATTCTATATTCCGCAACTGATCCTAAGTCGATTACTACTTTAGCCAATCTAATTACTAAAAGAATATTCGTTAATTACAAAAGAACCAGATTGCTATTACCACTGTCGGATGGTAAAACACTATCTTATCTACATGAAAATGCACAAGTAATCAGTGAGAATTTTCAAAACGACGGCATTCATGTGACTGTTCGTTTAGCTCCAGAACAACAGAATAGATTTTCAAATTATATTGTCTAAACAAAAAACTTCTTACACACTGTATACTGTAAGAAGTTTTTTTGTTTTAACGACACATATTGCTAAAGCTATGGTAACTTATCTTCTCTTCTAAGCAATTACCCTTTTAGCAACACAAGGATAAAAGTAAGAGCTTATTGTTTGCAAAACCACACCCTGCTCCGGTGTCGCAGCACAGACATATTGATTATTGCCGACATAAATACCAACATGGTAAGGCGCATCGGCTGACCCCCAATATAGCAAATCACCAGGCTGCAATTGATCCATAGTCACCGTTACGCCTACTTTGACCTGATCAGTTGTCACCCGCGGTAATTTAACGCCTCCGACTTGGTTATAAACATACTGCACTAAACCAGAACAATCAAAATTGTCCGGCCCATTGCCGCCCCAAACATAGCCTTTGCCGACTTGGCTTTCTGCCAAGTTGACTACCGCTTGCGCCCTTTTAGAAACATTGGGAGAAACAGTTTTATCGCTCACATGAGTAATGGTTGGAGCTGCAGTAGTTTTGTTACTTTTCTTTTTTACAACATTACTAAGCTGAGGTACTACTACTTTTTGTTTTTGGACTTTTTGCTTTGGTACCTTCTTCACTACCTTCTTAGCTTTAACCTTAAGCTTAGATTTTTTAATTTTCTTTTTGGTAGCAGTTTTTCTTACTTGTTCTTGAGCAGTTTTCGTATTAGATTGTTCTTCTAAGTCTTTGGTATAGCGCGCTTCAATCCACTCACTATCACCAATCATGTACCATAATTTGCCTTTACGATCCACTGCCGTTTTAGCAACATTCCACTTACTTTTATTTTTAGCGCGAAAGTTAATTAACTGTCCACCCTCATAATTAGTCCAAATTTTGACGCTTTTACTTGGTAAGCAATTTATTTCTATTCTTTTAACTGGAGTTTTTAGTGTAGCAGCATCCACAATTTTCTGTGGTGAAGCCACACCAATTCCGGTGAGTGTCAATGCTGCTGCAAGACCCATTTTCCAAAAATTACGCTTCATCAAATTAATTCTCCTTCAGGTAGTATAATGTGATCAAAAATTAGTATTCAATTTTATTTTAACCGCTTCAGATATTTAATCAAGTTACACTAATCAAACTGCAATAAAAAAACACTTAGAAATTTTCTAAGTGTTTTTTCTCAAATCGTATTCTTAGTCAAGAACACGCTTAGCAACTGATGGATAGAAGTATGAACTCAAATTTTCTTTAACAACTCCTTGAGTTGGTGTTGCTGCATGAACATATTGGTTATTGCCAACATAAATTCCCACATGATAAGGGGCGGTCGATGAACCCCAGAATAAGAGGTCTCCCGGCTTCAAGTTCTGCAATGAAACTTTTTTACCTTCCTTAACTTGAGAATAAGTAGTGCGACTCAAATTCATGCCAGCAGCTTTACTATAAACATATTGAGCTAGTCCTGAGCAATCGAATCCTTGAGGACCATTGCCACCCCAAGCGTAAGCTTTACCCACTTCAGCGTTAGCCAAGTCAACAACTTTTTCAGCTTGTTTGACGGATTTTTTCTGAGGAGAAACTGCCTTGATTTTGGTACCAGGCTTAACTGTGTAGCGAGCTTGGATCCATTGATTTTCGCCAATTTGATACCAAGTATTGCCTTTTTGGTCAATAGCGCTGCTCAAAACGGCAACAGTTTTTCCGTGTTTAATCCGCTCGCCAGTAAAGTTAGGATTTTCATAATTATCCCATATATTAATGCCATAACCAGGGACATAATTGATTTTTACTTTTTTCGTAGCCGCTTTAACAGTCGCAGCTGTAACATTAGAATTAGCTAAGTTGGCAACGCCAAACCCAGTAACTGCTAAAGCTGCTGCAGTAGTAAATTTTACCCAATTACTTTTTACTTTCAAAATCAATATCCTCCCGTCATCACATTAAATGTTTTAGACAATTCAATTCTACTTCTATGTTACAAAATCAATTTTACTCGTAGATTATTACAAGAAGGTTACAATAATAATACTAGTAAGTAAAAAAGCCCTTCCATCGAATTTATATGATAAAGGACCTGATATAAAATGTTCTTGTTATTTATAGAAGTAAATATGAATTATTGGTCGAACGGGAAAATTATTAAATTTCTACTCTAGAATTCTTTTAGCAGCCGATGGATAAAAGTACGCACTTAATGATTGCTTTAAAACACCTTGACTTGGTGTTGCAGCATGAACAAATTGATTATCGCCAACATAAATTCCAACATGATACGGAGAAACAGAAGAACCCCAGAAAAGTAAATCGCCCTTCTTTAACTTTTTAAGTGAAACTTTTTTGCCTTGAGTTACTTGTGAATAAGTGGTTCTCGGTAAAACTTTATTACCAGCCTTTTTGTAAACATATTGCACCAGACCAGAGCAGTCAAATGAATACGGGCCGGTAGCACCATACACATAACCTTTGCCAACTTGCTTTTTGGCAAGTGTGGCCACAGCTGTCCTTTTTTTAGTTACCGCACTGGCACTGACTTCTTTAGCTGTAGTTGCAGTCACTACAGTAGCGCCAGCAGCACTTGTAAAAAATAAAACTATAGCAGTTATAAGCTTGATTAAGCTCTTTTGGTGTCCGTGTTTCAAAATTAGGCTCTTTTCTAGACAAATTTCTCCGTACTGAGCAAGTCGTATATAAAATTACTCACTCTTTTTATTCGACATTTTCTATCTTAAACATTTAATGTTACACATTCGTGTCAAACGAGCTACAAAATGTTAAGAATTATATTTTGAAACACAAATATTTTTTACAAAGTGTAATTAAATTCCCCTTAGCTATTTTTTTAAGCTATGAACTATTGTTGCAAGTTCGTTTTTGGTTTCATTCCAATCATCATTAACCAGTATGTGCGCGCTTCCTTTTAAAGAATCAGGTAAGGTATTTAGTTCACTGCCACTTAAACGTTCTTTAATTTTATTCGGATCGTCACCCCGTTTAAGCAAACGCTCTGCCAATATTCTTTGGGAACTGGTTGTAATGTATAAAAAGAAAACTTGTTCTCTAATTGCGGCTAAATAAGACGCTGCTCCTTTAATATCAACTATAAGCGACACTATATCATGATATTCCCAGGCATTGGTCAATGCTTCTTGACTTGAGCCATATTGATAAGAACCATATTGGACATGTTCAAAAAAATGTAACTGACTAAAACTCTCCTCGCTTTCAAAATGATATGACTTATTGGGAATTTCACCCGGTCTAATTGGCCTAGTAGTATGTGTCAGTACACGCGGAATAGCAAACTTTTGCGCTAAATATTCTGAAACAGTCGTTTTACCAGCACCACTAGGACCGGCAATTAAAATTAATTTTTGCAAAACCCGAGCTTCCTTTACTTGAAAACAATTCACTTTTATAATAATATCTTTCTATTATAATGAAACATGGTTGAGAGAGGAAGTAAATAATATTATGAAAAAAGCAGACGTAAAAGCAGATGACATTCTCAGCGCCAAGTCTGAAGAAGAACTAACAAAGCCTTTTTTAGGTAAAGTCGAAAAAATTTACGAAAATTCTGCTCTCCTATCAATTATTGATTTTGATCCTACTGACAAAACTGCAGTTAGCGACCTTAATCATAAAATAGTAGTCAACTTCAAGAATTTAAAGAGTGTTCCTAAAAAGAAAATCAAGGAAATTCAAGCTTTAGCTAAAAGTGATGTTAAGGTAGAAAAAATTGCGAAATCTGATCAAGATGCTGCAAATGATGCCACTAAAAAGGATTAGCAACAAATTTTAATTAAGAAACAGTGAATATGGTTCACTGCTCTTTTTTTTTGTCTTATTTTTGCCTAAAATTAAATCATGAAAATATTTATGATATGGAGACAAAAGTGAAAGAAAAAGCAAGAACCGTTTTATTCTGGTTTATTCTAATCCAGCCATTTTTAGACTTATATTGGTTTTACCATGGCACTTTAGCCAATATTTTACCCTTTACTCTACCAACAATTATTCGTATTCTAGCCGTTTTTACATTAGTTTGTCTTTACTTTAGTGCTAAAAATTCTTGGCAAAGATTATCACGCCAAAAATGGTTGCTGATTTATATAGTGCTATTAATTCTATACTCGGCTTTGCATTTAGTACATGAGCAACACTTTAACAGTGTTAGTCCCAATGGTTATGGTTACACACCAACTGGTGAAATCTTTTACCTCATCAGAATGGTGCTGCCATTAATAGTTCTTTATTTAACTAATGAATTAGGCTTTAAAGAAAAGCAGCTGCAACATGTTATCGAAGGCATTTCTGGACTTTTTTCCGGGACTATCGTCTTATCTAATTTATTCATAATTTCGCTTAAATCGTATGAAACTGGCACCATTAGCGCCAATATTTTTGAATGGTTTTTTAATCCCAATATTGGTTATTCCCATATGGCGTCTAAGGGCTTCTTTAATTTTACCAATATGATTTCAGCAGTACTATTTATGTTGCTACCGCTGATGCTTTATTACCTTTTTACTTCATTTAATTGGCTTACTGTTCTACTCAATATTGTGCAGGCATTAGCAATGATTGAGATTGGTACCAAAGTAGCAGCGATTGGTTTAATTGGCGGAATAATCGTCAGCGTAATTGTTTTTGCAATCCATAAGTTTTTAATCAAGGACGTTAAAAACGGGGGCAAAGCTTTTCTGGTTGCCGTTATAATTGAAGCAGGCTCCTTAGTTATTTTGCCTTTTGGACCAGCAATTCAAAGATATAACTATGAAATTTACTTAGCCCAGCAATCTGATCATGACCTGACAGATGAAAAGCAGGAATTAGCTGCTGGTTTAAAAAAATATCCCACAGGAGAAAAAAGAGCGAAATTTCTACGCTCCTTTATTAAGCAAAATTATCAAGAATATGCACTTAATCCAAAATTTGTTTTAAAAAGTTATCCTTATCAATATGACCCTGAATTTTGGCTAAAAATTATTCGTGAACCCGGTCAATCCCGTATGGAAAACCGCCACATTGAAAAAGCCATGCTTAATCAGGTTGTGAAGACAAACAATAATCCTTTAGACAAGTTTTTTGGTATTTCCTATATAAGAGAAAACAATATTTTTAATTTAGAACGTGATTTTGCTGCACAAATATATTCATTAGGCTGGTTGGGTATGCTGCTATTTGTCGGTCCTTACCTTGCGGTATTGCTTTATAGTGCATGTAGGTGGCTCAAATATAAAACTGCACGCACATACCTGGTAAGTTCTTTAATAGTTTCCAGCGGTTTTATCTTATTAGCTGCATTTTCATCTGGCAACGTAGTCGACTTTTTAACTGCCAGCTTTATTTTGGCATTTATCGAAGGCAATCTATTAGTACAAGTCAATAAAAAAGAATAACAAAAAAGCGTAAATGAAACTGGATTGCTGCACAATGGTTTGCTTAAACCACTGATTGTACAAGTTTTTCCCAAAATTCCCAGCTGTTTCATTTACGTTTTTATTTTTCCTTAATAAAAGAAGCGTCAGGTATCCTGATTAAGTAGTAACGTGTGGCATTATGACCGGCATGCATCCCTATTCCATTTTGCCAAACTTTTTTATAAGTAGCCGTATAAATCGCAACATACGCGCGCTGATATTTACGATCCATTTTAGTTAATTGCTTTTTGTCATAAGGAATTCTGGCAGCATTTAAGTCTAGCGGGCTTTTGCCGTAAGCCACAGTGGCAAAGTCACTAGATACTTTGATTTTCTTGCCTGGTCGATAATATGTAAAGGTCTGTGTGCTAATCTTTTTCTTTTTAGAATTAATTGTTACATAACTTGAATTACCTTCACCAGTATTCATGACGATGGGCTGGTATGTGATATTCGAGGTAATCTTACTGGTATCATCAAGATCGGGGTTATCTAACATGGTTTTACCGAACAGCCAAACAATACCTACTAATAGAATTGCCACTTCTATTAAATCAATTAAAAAATTAGGCCAGCTAAACTGTCTGTGCTTTTTGATAATCATGGTAATACGGCGCTTGCGAATATTTTGCACAACAAAAACCAGGTACAAAATAATAACTACCCATAACAAAACTCCAAGTAGATTCCAGCTGATCATGACGGACCCCCTACACTTTTCTCCATTATATTGTAAAAAGCATCTTTTGAATAGTTGAGTTCTTATATAGTTTAACAAATTAAAGATATTGTAACCATCACAGCTACACTAACTAGAGCAAATTATCTTTTAGTTAGTACCTTTAGTTTTAGCTGCCTTTTTGGTTTTATTTGAACTCGTTTTAGTCGTTGCTCTTTTTTTAGTTACTGTTTTCTTTTTAGCGGCTGGTGCCGGCTTTTGGTATTCACGAACCTGTCTAATTTTTTCCTGCATAGCTGCTGTCAATTCAGCAATTACGGTATCTTCTTTTTGCTTAATTTCAGTTTCTGTTGCGATTTGATCAATTCTAAAACCTGACGCATTTAAATATTCCGATTGAGTTTCAAAATAGATGTTAACAGAGTATTCTTTCTGCTCTTCAAAAAAGTTGGCGATCTTTTTATAATTGGCATAGGGCAAATTAATAATATTGCTTTCTAATGCAAAAGTAAGCGGCCTTTGCCCCGTTACTTCAACAGCTACATGACTTAATGAATTATGTTTAAGAGCGGCCGCAGTTTCTTTAACTAATTTTGCTGCCAATTCATGCACTTTAGCTTTATACTTACTGATATCAGCATATTTTACAGTTTCTAAATCCTCAATATAATCTTTTTGTTCTATCTTTGTAGTTAAATCTGTTAAGTTAATTTTCAAATTAAAAACCCTTATCTAAACTTATTAATTTTTATCAGTCTTATATACGATACTCAAATTTGCGTTTAAAAACAATTTATTTTATTTCTTTTAAAAATATTTTTTAAAAAACATTTATACTAGTGAAATTTGCTTTAAAATACTAAAAACTTGTTTTTAATACTAAAATCCTACTTCTTGCGCGCTATTCTTACTATTATTAAATAACATTTTGCTCTTCACAAACTTAAAAAAGCTCTTTTTTATATTAATACTTTAAAAACATGGCTTTATCTACTTTACAAGCGTTTTCACATAGAGTAAATTTAACATGTAACTAAAAATTTTTCACTAAATTTTTTAACTGAAAGGTAGACGAATATGTCAGATAAAGTTTACACAGATTATTTCTATAATTCCGAAGATTTTGATAAAAATCACGAAATGGGATACAAGGATCTTCACATTCCTGAAGGTGTTGAAGCTCAACCTTTAATTGTTCCACCAGTATTAGAGCCTGATAAACAAGAAAACAATGATGTTTGGTACACAATTGATTCCCAAGAAGGTGACTTCCAATTTTTGCCAGGTAAAAAGACTCATACTTGGGGCTACAACTTCCCAGTTCTTGGTAAGACCATGGTTTTAACCAGAGGTCAACATGTTCACGTAACTTTGAAGAACAGCTTACCAGAATTGACTACTTACCACTGGCACGGTATGGAACTTTCAGGTCCTGGTAACGATGGTGCTTGTCACTCACCGGTTTACCCAGGTGAAGAAAAGCACATTGACTTCATAGTTAAACAACCAGCAGCTTTGACTTGGCTGCACGCTCACCCATGTCCATCAACTGCCATGCAAGTTTGGATGGGACTAGCTATGGGCGTTGTTATTACTGATGCTAACGAAGCTAAACTGCCAATTCCTAAGACTTACGGCAAGGATGAGTTCCCAATTATTTTGCAAGACCGTATTTTCCACGAAGACAACCAATTTGACTATAAGGCAGACTACAACGCAATGGGTATCTTTGGCGACACTCCAATCATCAATGGTGTTGTTCGTCCATACGTTGATGTCACTACTCAAAAAGTACGTTTGCTCTTCTTAGGTGGTTCTAACCGTCGTGAATGGCGCCTGCACTTTAGTGATGACTTGGTAATGACCCAAATCGCCGGTGACGACTCATTCTTGGAGCACCCAGTTAAATTGACTAAAGTCTTAATTGGACCAGGTGAACGTCAACAAGTAGTTGTTGATTTCAGCAATTATAAAGAAGGCGATGTTGTCAACCTTTACACTGACGACTTCAAGCTGGTTGAATTCAGAATTCACAGTTATGAAAAAGATGACAGCGTAATTCCTGATACTTTATTCAAACCATATGATCCAGTTGTTAACCCTAACTCACCAGTTCCTCATGTTACTATGGATAACCACAACATGATCAACGGTAAGTTGTTCTCAATGGAAAGAATTGATATGAAGCAGGAATTGATGAATGCTGAATACTGGGACGTAACTAACACTAACGATAAAGTTAACGGTATGTTGCACCCATTCCATACTCACGGTGCCCACTTCCTGGTTGTATCACGTAACGGTAAAGAACCATATCCAAACGAAAGAGGAGTTTACAAGGACACTATCGAAGTAGCACCTCAAGAAACAGTTCGCATAAAGGTTTACTTCCAAAACACTGGTGTCTTCATGTACCACTGCCACATTATCGAGCACGAAGATGCCGGTATGATGGCGCAAATTCAAATTGTTGATCCAAAACACCCAGACAAGAAATATCATTTGATGGACATGGAAACTCTGACTAAGGCTTTTGCTGAAGAAAGAGGCGTTCCAGAAGATGAAGTCTTCTGCCCAGGTATGGACGTTGAAGGTATGGCAGTTAAAGGTGAAGATCATAGTCTTGATGCTTTATCAAGCGCAACTCATCATTAATCCCTACTTTTACTCAATAAAAAATAAAATTTAGCAAAATCGCTCATTAATTTGAGCGATTTTTTGCTTTTATCAATCAACCTATGTTTAAATAGCTTTATGAAAAAGAACAGATTTTCCTTTAAAGCTATTTTGATTTTATTCTTTGGGGTCTTCTTACTCGGATTAGTTTTTGCCTTCTGTAACTCGTCTGGTTTTAAAGACCGCTATGATTGGTTAACACTGAAGTCTACTCAAAAATTAGACGTACCGTTAGAGAATCAATATCCTGACCTGCCTAATGGCTGTGAAGTTACCTCTTTATCAATGCTTTTGCGTTACTATGGTATTAAAGTTAATAAACTTGACCTCTCAGAAAACATTAAACACGTGTCTTCATACACTGATAATGGCAAGTACCGCGGTAATCCTCATGTGGGTTTTGTTGGTTATATGAGTCAGGCAAATGCAGGCTGGTGTGTTTATAATGAACCTTTAGAACAAGTTGGACTTAAATATACAAATCGCATTAGAAATTTCACTAACCACGACTTTATCCAAGTAATAAAATTGGTTTCTGATGGTCATCCAGTTTTAATCATTACAACGACCAATTTTAACCATGTAGGCGACATGCAAACTTGGCAAACAGCTCAAGGAGAAGTACACGTCACTCCTTCTTCGCATGCTTGTGTCATCACGGGCTTTGATAAAAAAGCACGTATTGTTTACGTAAACGATCCTTTTGGTCATAAAAATAAAGCAATTCCGTGGAAAAACTTGGAAAGAAGCTTTAATCAACAAGGAAGGCAAGCCTTATATTTAGAATAAAAAAGAGCAGATTCAATTAAGAATCTGCTCTTTTTAAATCGAGGCCCATTAATAAAATAATAGGTGACTACTTCTGTTCACATCAGGTTGGTCAACCACCAGCACTTCCCGTGCCTGCCACTTAAGACGGGTGTCCTCATACAAATACGCATCCCGCGTTTTTGTCGACTCGCATTAATTATTATACTTATTTGATTTGTTTTTGTAAAATTTTTTTATCCTAAAAAAGATTTCGACACACATACTGGACAAAAGCATGCCCAAGGCTATTGAGCCGGTTACAATTATTACACGTAAAACCGCGTCATTAGCACCCCTAAGATTGCCTGAAGTCAATTCACGTACTGCTTGATAAGCAGGAACTCCCGGTACAAGAGGAACAATCGCGGGAATGTAAAAAACTGTAGCCGGGCATTTTTTCATTCGCGCAAAAACTATGCCTAAAATACCAATAGCAAATGAGCCTAGCAGATTTGACAAAAGGCGGCCCATAGAAGCGCGCATCGCCAACCAGTAAATTATCCAACTGGTGACACCACTGATACCGGCAAGATTAATTACACGCCGGGGTACATTGATTGTCAAAGCAAATCCCGCGGAAGCCAAATAGGCAAATGCAATATTAATTAATAATTCAATTCCAAATGACATTTTTATGCTCCCAAAAATTTTAAAACAATACCGACGCCGCCACCTAGTGCAAATGCAGTTAAAAGGGCTTCACAAATTTTGACCATACCCGAAAGAATATCACCTTTAAATAAATCCCGTAGTGCATTCGTTAAGGCTAAGCCAGGAACTAGCGGCATTAGCGCTCCCGTTAAAATATGGTCGATGATCATTTGCGGAAAGATATGGACTAACCCTGCCGCTAACACTGTCATAATTACCGCTGCCACCAATTCAGACAAGAATTTAACATTCGTAAATCGTTTAAAATAATAAAAAGAAATAAAACCGGTTGCACCAACTATTGCGGCCGCCGGAAAGTCAATCCAGTCATAATTATTCATAAACATAACCATGAGAGTAGCACTCAAAATTGCTGCCCCAATAGTTTGCAACCAGACAGGAAAAGTAGGAAAACCACCACTGGCTATATTATTAACTTCGCGTTTAACTTCCTGCAAGGTGATTTTTTGTTCAGCAAATGCCCGTGATAAAGAATTAATCCGATCAACCAGCTCAAGATTGATATTGCGTTCATGAACTAGTAGCGTTTGACAATAATTGCCGTGATCTAAGCTCATAAAAACACCGGTAGGTACGACAAACACACGTGGGTCAGGCTCACCCGCACTCTTAGCAATTCGCATCATTGTATCTTCGACCCGGTACATTTCACTGCCGCCCTCAATCATTAATTCTCCAGCGGTTAGGCATGTATCAAGCAAATCCTGATAAAAGGTCTCACCTCGTTTAGTAGCATCCATCTTGTTACCTCAAATTTTATTCATAGTTTCAATATCAATAGTTTTATCAATCCAATTACCCTGGAAAAAATCGCGTTCATGACTAACGATAATAACTCCACCTGGGAATTTGACAATCGCTCGTCGCAGGGCATCTTTAGAATCACGGTCCAAATGATTGGTGGGCTCATCTAAAAATAATAAATTAGCAGGTTCAAACTGCATTTTAGCTAATTTTACCTTTTCCTGCTCTCCTCCAGATAATTTTTTTAAGGGACTCATAGCTTGCTGGGCACTAACTCCCAATCTTGCTAAAGCACCCCTTAATTCCTTAGGCTTGATGCGGTTAAAATTTTCCTGTAAATATTGCAGCGGCGTCATATTATTATTAGGCCAGGTCAAATTTTGCTTAAAATAAGCAATTTTAGCAGTTTCTGATAATTTAAATGTACCAAAAATCGGATCAATTTGATCAAGTAGAGTTTTTAACAAAGTCGTCTTACCAATACCATTAAAACCAGTAATAGCAACTTTTTCATTACCGCCCACTGAAAAGTTAAACGCCTCTTTGACAAGAGCATGATCATAACCGATTACTAGATCCTGCGTTTGCAAAAGTAAATTAGCAGCTGTCGCAACATAAGGAAACGTAAAGTGAGGCTTATGATTTCCTTTAGGGGGGTTTAATACTTCCATTTTAGCAAGCTGTCTTGCACGCGATTTTGCACTTTTAGAACGGGTACCTGCCTTATTTTTACGGATATATGCCTCGGTTTTAGCAATTTTGCGCTGCTGGTTGCTATAGGCTTTCATGTATGTCTCACGGTTAGCCTCTTTTTGGCGCATTGCCAGCTTAAGCGAGCCAGTATAACGAGTGATTGTCCCCAGATCGATATCAATAATACAATTCGCAATCCTGCCCAAAAAATCATAGTCATGACTCACAACAATAAAAGCACCAGTGAAGTCATTGAGATAATCAACTAGCCAATCTATATGAGAAACATCTAGGTAATTGGTAGGTTCGTCTAAAAGTAAAACCTCCGGCTTTTGTAATAATAACTTAGCCAGAATAATTTTCGACCTTTGACCACCAGAAAGCTCACTGACATCATGGTCATATCCTAGTTCTGCTAACCCCAATCCAGAAGCAACACGCTCTATTTCAGTGTCTATGCCGTAAAAATCATTTTCTTCCAAGAAAGTCTGTACTTTGCCTGCCTTTTCAAGCAGAGAATCATCACCAGTTACCGCATATTTTTCATATAAAGTATTAAGCTCTTTCTCTTTATGATAAAGTTGTGCAAAAGCTGTGCGTAAAAATTGGCGGATAGTTACACCCTGCTTTAATTTAGCATATTGATCAAGATAGCCAACCGTTACCTTATTTTGCCATTTTACCTGTCCTTCGTCAGGAAGTATTTCGCCAGTTAAAATTTTAATCAAGGTAGATTTACCAACACCGTTTTGACCAGTAACTCCCATGTGATCTTCTTTATTGAGAACAAAACTGCTGTTTTCGTATAATGTCTTGTCTTCAAAACCCTGTCCCAAATTTTTAACTGTGAGTAAACTCATCCTACATCTCCCTTGGTTTATTTAAAATATCTCACTTGTATTATAGCTAACCTACCATTGCCCTATGTGCGCGCAAATTAAAAAAGATGGGCGATTTACCCATCTTTTACTTTCTTTCTTGTTCATATTTCTGCAGAGCATCCAATATTTTAGGCCAATAACGCTTAGGCAAAATTAATTGCAGTTTATTATTGTAAATTGGAAAGTCGCTTGCTTTCATTCCAGTAATATTAGCTAAATCTTCATTAGTTAAATGAAATTCACGTGTAATCCGTTTGATTTCAGCAGAAGCATGTCCCCGAAACCAGGAAAGAATAAAGAAAAATAAGGCAAATACGCTTGCAACCAAAATAGAGATTGACAGATTCCAGTGCAACGTGCGTAAGCAAATGAATAATACGGCAATAAACGCAATAAGTGCTGATATTGTCCCATAAGCAATTAAAAACGTCGATTGCTTACGCATGTTTATTTTCCTCCTTCTTTAAGAAATAACTATTGACCAGTAGTATTATTGCCACCGGTGTTTCCCGTAGAATTGTTATTTGTTTCATCAGTTACTACTGAATGATAAATTTGATAATTCGTAAACGGATTAGGGTCCTTCCACTTAATATGGTTATTTTGCTCGTTTAGCTTGTTGAGCTTCGTTTCATCATTATCCAATACTTTCTTTTCCAAGTCAAGATTGTCACGTATCTTGTCAGATGCCTTTTGTAATTGCTGAGTAGAGGCAACTTGAATGGAAGAACCATTGATCCAGGCATCGTGACCTTGAATATAACCGCTAGCAATGTTTTCAGAGCAGCCACGGTAAGTGAGCGCTAGAGCCAACATGTCATTGAAAGTCAGGTTTGTTTTGACATACTTAGAAAAAATATTAACTAGTTTACGGTAATTAGCAATTGAGTCAACAGAAATTGCCTTATGAACGACCGCTGTAATGACTTGCCTCTGGCGCATTTGTCTACCATAATCACCTCGAGGATCATCATGACGCATTCTGACATAAGCAACTGCGTGACGCCCGTTTAAATGTTGTTTTCCTTTATGAAAATCGCACCAATCATAAGAAAAACTAAATGGTACTTTAACGTCGACTCCCCCAACCGCATTAACCAAGCTCTTTAACGCCTTCATATTAACTTCAACATAATAATGAATTGGTACGCCAATTAAAGCAGAAACTGTTCTCATAGAAGCAGAGCTGCCGCCAACGCCATAAGCTGAATTAACCCGAAACATGTTGTACTTATTTCCTGGATCACCTAAAATGTTAGCAAGGGTATCACGAGGAATAGAAGTCATTGTCGCTTTATTCTTACTAGGATTGGCAGTAGCTAAAATAATAGTGTCCGAATTGCCTTTATCGTGGCGCCCCTCTAGTCCCTGATCGACACCAAGAATCAAAACGGAAATCGGCTGCTTGTTGGCAATTCTAGCAGAAGTGGCATAGTTGCCACCATTACCATCTATTGCGCTATGTAAAGCAAAATACATATGAGCTGCCCAAGCTAAACCAAAGCTGACACATAGAACCAATAAAATACCAACTATTCGGGCACAAACACTACCTTTAAAAACCTTAGACGGTGCTGCTAAAGCAAGATTACGATGAAGATTCAGAGAAGAACGCTTTTTATGATAGTCCTCTCTGCGTTTTGAGTTTGAATTCATTACTCTATTTAATCCCTTTCGTAGTTTTCCATGTTATATTTTTATCACTTTCAAACTTGAATTAAAATAATATCACTTATAATTAATAATATCTTATTTTTTATTCTTTAGTATAATTTACTTAAATAGATCAAAAAAGGAGAATTTATATGACAATTCCTAAAAGAAAAGACGTCCCTGAAAATCTTAAATGGGACTTAACCAGAATATTCAAATCTGATGAAGACTGGGAAGATGAATATACACGTGTTAAAAAAGAAATACCAGCTTTAAGCACTATCAAAGATAATTTTACTACTTCGGGAACCTCTTTATATGACGGGATTACGCAAATATTTGCAGTTACTCGCCACTTGGAAAAAGTTTATACTTATGCCAGTTTGTCCAGTGATGTCGATACCAAAGATGCCCACTATTTAGGTTTAGTTTCTCAAGTACAAGGACTAGCCAATCAATTTGATGCCGCTACCGCTTTTATGGCTCCTGCAATTTTAAGCCTTTCCCCTGAGAAATTAGCCGCCTTTAAACGCGAAGAACCAAGACTAGCTGATTACAATCATTTATTGGATCAGATTACCAGAATGCGACCATATACTTTATCTGCTCAAGAAGAAAAATTAGTTGCCGATGCTGGAGATGCAATGTCTGCTTCTGAAAACACCTATAATGTGCTGACTAATTCGGACATGGAATTTGGTTATACGCAAAATGATGACGGCGAAATGGTGCAATTATCGGAAGGATTATATTCCTTACTAATCCAATCGCAAAACAGAACTATCCGCAAGGAAGCTTTTGATGTCATGTATGCCACATACGGTCAATACCAAAACTCATTGGCGGCCACTCTTTCTGGAGTAGTCAAAAAGCATAACTATTATGCACGCGTTCATCATTATAAGTCAGCCCGCGATTGTGCGATCAATGAAAATAATGTACCGGCAGCTGTTTACGATACCTTAATTGCAGAGGTAAACAAGCATATAGACTTACTACATGAATATGTGGCTCTGCGTAAACAAATTTTAGGTTTAAAAGACCTGCAAATGTGGGACATCTATGTGCCCCTGACAGGCAAACCATCTTTAAGCTATACATTTGACGCAGCCAAAGCGGAAGCGCAAAAAGCGTTGCAACCACTTGGAGCAGATTATTTAAAACAGGTAGACTATATTTTCAATAATCGGGTAATTGATGTCGTTGAATCAAAAAATAAAGTTACAGGTGCTTATTCCGGTGGTTGTTATGATACAGACGCTTACGAACTCCTTAACTGGGAGGATAATATTGATTCTCTTTATACTTTAGTACACGAAACGGGGCATTCAGTTCACAGTATGTATACAAGGCAAAACCAGCCTTACGTTTATGGTAATTATCCTATATTTGTTGCCGAAATTGCCTCAACTACTAACGAAAACATCTTAACCGAATACTTTTTAGCCCATGTAAAAGATCCTAAAACACGTGCATTTGTCCTTAATTACTACTTAGATTCATTTAAAGGGACTTTATTCAGACAAGCTCAATTCGCCGAATTTGAACAAAAAATTCACGAAATGGATGCTCAGGGTGAGCCTTTAACTGCTGACCGGCTAAATAAATGCTATGGTGAACTTAACCAGCGCTACTATGGCGATTGCGTTGAACCGGGTGGAGAAATTGCCAAAGAGTGGACCAGAATCCCACACTTTTACTACAATTTCTACGTCTACCAGTATGCTACAGGTTTTGCTGCAGCTACAGCTTTAGCTAACAACGTTGTTCATGGCACCGAAGAACAAACGACAGCTTACATTAACTTTTTAAAATCTGGTTCAAGTGACTATCCGGTTGAAATCATGAAAAAAGCAGGCGTTGACATGACTCAACCTGAATATTTGGAAGAAGCATTTGCCACTTTTGCTAAACGCTTAGCTGAATTTAAGGAAATTGTTCAAAATAATTTCAGTTAATACTTGCACCTTTTAACAACAAATAATATAACAAGTATGTAAAATTATAATTTCTTACATCAAAACCCACTTCTGACTTATTTAAGAAGCGGGTTTTATTTTTATATATTTGAATTCCAGAATTCCCATGCCATTTCTTGATAAAGACGGCACCCATCTAAATATGCCGCTATTTCAACAAATTCATTTGGTTCATGGTCCGTTGTTCCTGCTGCAGGTCCTAGAATAATAATAGGAAAATCTCCTGCTTGAATATATTCCGAAGCATCTGTTGCGCCGGTTCCTGCTGTAAATTGGCTCGGCCGCCCGATTTTCTGCTGCACTACTTGCCGTGCCAGTTTAGCTAATTTACTTCCAGATTGGTCAGGAAGTGGCACTTCAGGAAAGCTGTAGCGGATATTAAGCTGCGCTCCTTGTTCATTGAGATCAGCAATAATACGTTCAAGTTCAGCGTAAATTTGCTGGTTAGGATATAAAGGTGTCGTTCTAATATTGCCTGATAACCACGCTCTGTCAGGCACTGAATTAATTTGACTGCCACCATGAATTTGACTAATTACGTGTGTTAAAGATCCTAAAACGGGATCTTGCTTTTGGTGACTAGACATTAATTGCTGAGCCTCTTGAGCAAAAGAAATAAGAGGCATAATGGCATTTTTACCCTTTTCAGGAGTTGAAGAATGAACGCACACTCCTTGAGAGTAAACATAATAATCAATCACTCCCTTATGTGTAACGCGAACATCAAAGTTCGAGGGCTCGCCAATTACCAGTCCGTCTAAATCAGAGGCGTAACCCTCTTTAACCAGTTGGGCTGCACCGTATTCTCCGGTTTCTTCACCTACAGAAGCTAACAGTCTAATACGTCCCGGCAAATCCTTACCACTTTCAAGTAAGTCCAGCATTGCCACTACCATCGCTGCCAGACCGGATTTCATATCACTTGCGCCCCGACCATAAATTTTGTCATCTTTAATAGTGGGTGTAAACGGCGGTGTATGCCAGTTAGACAATTCTCCTGCAGAAACCACATCTTCATGTCCAGAAAAGCCCAGAAGCGGACCATGATCACCAATCGTAATAACCAGATTATCTCTACCAGCAGAATAAGACACTCTAACAATCTGAACAGAATACTGTTCAAACAATGAAGTCAGATAGTCGGCAACCACACTCTCATGGTCATTAGCTGAATTTATCGCCATTAAGTCCGTCAGAATTTTAAGTGCACGCGCTTTTTCCATATTTATCCCCTTTTTATGCTTCTAGCACTCTTGCTAAAAAGTCCTGAGCGCGCTGAGTCTGTGGCTGAGTAAAAAATTGTTGGGGAGCAGCTTTTTCTTGAATATACCCATCCGCCATAAACCATACTTCATCTGCCACATTTTTAGCAAAACCCATTTCGTGAGTTACTACTACCATAGTCATCCCTTTTTGTGCCAAATCCTGCATGACTTTAAGTACTTCTCCTACCATTTCCGGATCAAGAGCAGATGTCGGCTCATCAAAAAGCATCACTTCAGGATCCATTGCTAGGGCACGTGCTATAGCAACACGCTGCTGCTGACCTCCTGACAGACTAGCTGGAAAAGCGTCGGCTTTATCTTCCAAGCCTACTTGCCGCAAAAGCTCAAGTCCCTTAGCTTCAGCATCTTTACTGGACATACCTTTTACTTTCATTGGCGCTAGCTTGATATTTTCAATAATACTCATATGCGGGAACAAGTTAAACTGCTGAAACACCATCCCCATTTTTTCACGTAACTGATCAAGTTGGTCTTCACTCAGTGCGGTCAATTCCTTATTTTCAAAAATGACTTTGCCGGATGACGGTTGGTCTAACAAGTTCAAGCAACGCAAAAAAGTACTTTTCCCTGCACCAGATGGACCAATTAAGCAGATAACCTGCCCCTCGTTGACCTCTGCATTAATATCTTTGAGAACTTTATTATTGCCAAAGCTTTTTTGCAAATGTTCAACTTTTATTACCGGTGATTTATCAGTCATGATTCATTTTCCTTTCAAATACTTTCATTAAGCTAGATAGGCCAAAAGTAATGATGAAATATAAAATCATTGTAATTACCAATGGCATAACCCCGCGGTATGTATCGGCTTGAACTATCCGTGATTGATAAATTAAATCTTTAACACCAATTACCGAAACAATGGAGCTTTCCTTAATCAACGATACAAACTCATTTCCCAGAGCCGGCCAAATATTTTTCATTGCCTGGGGCATTATGACATAGCGCATAGTGGCAGTGCGAGAAAGTCCGAGAGAACGAGAAGCTTCTGTCTGACCAACAGCGATGGAGCTAATTCCCGAACGAATAACTTCTGCCACATAGGCAGCTGAATTAAGGGAAACCGCAATAATACCAGACAGTAAGGCTGGAATATTGATGATTAAGCCGAGGCCAAAATAAATAAATAGTAGTTGTACCATTAAAGGTGTCCCGCGGACGAATTCTATGTATGCGGTGGCAACAGACCGGGCTATTTGATTGCGCCCTAGCCGCATAAATGCCAATATTGCCCCTAGTAAAAAGCCAAAAAATACTGAAATAGCAGAAATAAACAAGGTATACCCTACACCAGCAATAAAGAAGTCTTTATATGCCCACATGGAGTTAGAAGCCTTGTTTTCTTTTTTGCTTTTGCCTCCAGCTAAATATTTACCCGCCTTAGGTAAATATTTTTGATTAATTAAATCTTTTTGCTTAATTTCAGCAATCGATTTATTAGCTTGTTTAACTAAACTCTTAGCTCCTTTATGAAAAGCAATTGCGGAGCCGGCAGAATCAACCTTAAAGCCAGACGGAATGACCATAATCCCCGAAGTATTTTTGGCAAAAGCTTCTGCCGTAGCCTTATCAACAGCTACGGCGTCAAACTTGTGCGTTTTTAAACCAAGGACTAAATCATTATCTTTATCCATGGTTTTCAACTTAGATTTCTTAGCCTGCTGCTTAATTAAAGTAGCTTGCATACTGCCAGTTTGGGCACCTATTGCCTTACCAGCAAAAGATTTATAATCGTGGTATTTATCCTGATCTTCAGTCCTGATCAACAGGTTTTGACCACTTTTATAATATGCACGGCTAAAATCTACACTTTGTGCTCTTTTGGGTGTTGCGTCCATTCCTGAAATAACCATGTCTACTTTTCCAGTTTCAAGAGCTACTAATAGAGAGTCAAAATCCATTGTCCGCACAACAAGTTTCACGCCCATATCGCGGGCAACTTTTTTGCCGACTTCAATATCCATGCCCACAACTTTAGATTTGCCATTAACGTTTTTGACAAATTCGTAAGGAGGAAAATCGGGACTAGTTCCCATCACCAATTCACCCTTGCGCTTGACATTTCGCAGATAATTATCAGTTCTTGCTTCCTGCTTGTCAGCTGCACTTGTTTTTTGAGGCACTATAGTTAACATTAAAACTGTCACAAGCAGTGCTTCAATCAATCTCCACGCTTTCTTCATATTTTTCCTCCACATTTATTTTTATGATAGCAATTATAAAGATATAAAAATAAAATTACAAATATTACTTAATAGCTATACTTTTTTAAGCAATAAAAAACCACTCCCTATTCTAGTTTAAAAAGCTAAAATATGTGGAGTGGTTTTATTATTTATTTTAATTAAGCTTGTGAAGCACCAGTGACAGCGTCTGAATCATTTTCTTTTAATTGATTTTCAGCAGTTACTGGATAAGGCTTAACTCTTGAAGGATCAGTATTTGACTTCAAGTTGTCAGCAGTGTAATTGATATGAGTAATCTTAGCGTGCTTGACATCTTCAATTGTCTTGCAGCCGGTTAATTGCATATCAATTAATAATTCTTGATTGAGTTGTTCAATAACTGATTGAACACCTTTAGCACCACCTAGTGCTAAACCATAGAGATATGGACGACCAATACCGACCATATCGGCACCAAGAGCTAATGCCTTAAAGACATGAGAACCACGACGAACACCGGAATCAAAGACGATTGGTACACGGTGGTTAACAGCTTTAGCAATTTCAGGCAACATATCAATTGTTGCAGGACCACAGTCAACTTCACGACCACCATGGTTAGTTACATAAATACCATCAGCACCGGCACCCATAGCCAAGTAGGCATCTTCAGCACAAACAACACCTTTAACAAATACTGGCAAACCAGACATTTCCTTAATGCGTTTAATGTCCTCTGGACCGATCTTTTGTGCAGAAGAAGCATACATTTGAGCAACAGTTTGACCTTCACCCTTTGCTCCTTGATAACGAGTAAAGAAGTCTAGTGGAACAGGGTAAGCAAACTTAGTTCTAAGGTTAGCTTCACGAAAGCCTGATACCAAAGCGTCTACAGTAAGGAAAATTCCCTTGTAGCCAGCTTTTTTAACTGCATCAAAAACCATCTTGTTAAAGCCCCAGTCTTTACTAAGGTAAAGCTGGAAGAAACGCGGAGCATCTGGTGCAGCAGCTGCTATATCCTCAACACTCTTGTTAGCGTATGTACTTGATGAGAATAATGCACCTGCTGCAGCAGCACCCTTCTGAGTGGCAATCTCCGCATCCTTGTGAGCGATGCCGTGACAAGCGATTGGTGAAATCATCACTGGTGTTTTTAACTTCATACCCATAAACTCAGTATCAAGTTGTGGGTGATCCATATTAGTCAAAGCACGTGGGACAATTTGAAAATGATTAAAGGCAGAGATGTTATTACGCCATGTCCATTCATTTTCAGAACCAGAAGCAATATAATAATATGCCCCTTCCGGCATGACCTTCTTTGCACGTTCCTCGAGTTCATCGAGATTAATCATATCGATTGCTTCATCACGATCGCTTTGGGGAAAACCGTTATAATATGATGTCATTTTAAAAACTCCTTTTTCTATAATATTTCCACTTCCTATTATACATGTAAATGCTTACAAAAGTTAGTGAAATTTAAAAAGAAATGTTCAAATAACGGCGTTATAACTGTATGATTTTTCACAAGATAGTGAAAAGCAAACTTTTAAATAAAAATTACTTAGATACCCTATAGTTTATGCTTGATAATATGTGTGAAATAGGTAACAAGATACACTGCAACTTCGAAAACCGCTATAAAAAATGTAACGGGTAAATTAGTAATATAGCCTAAGTATAGTCCCAGCCATACGCCAATCAACGCAAAAAAGACAGACCAAGCGATCATTGCTGGGATAGTTTTACCAAGATAATTGGCAGTTGCCGGCGGTAGAGTTAACAAAATAAAAACTAACAGTGAGCCAACAATTTGGGCACCAATTGAAACGGACATTGCCAAAGCAATTAAAAAAATCACACTGATGAAATTAGTTTTTACCCCGTGCGCAAGAGCACCAATATGGTCAAAAGAATCAAAGTTTAATTGCCGCTGAATGCTAAAAATTAAGAGTAGCACAATAATTGATAAAATTACCAATTGCATTACACCCTGATGATCAACCCCAATGATGCTGCCAAACAAAATATTGGTAGCGTAATTACTATTTGCGCCAGAAATTGCTAGAAAAAGCACACCTAAACCAGTAAATAATGCAGAAATTGCACTAATTGATGATTCTTTTTGCTCACTGTGCAGGGACAGCTCGCCAACACCAATTGAACCAAGCAAAGTAAATAAAAGCATGCCCCATAAAGGTCCAATTCCCAACCAAACGGCAAATGCTGCTCCGGCAAAACCAATTTCTGACAGCGTATGTGCCAGAAAACTAAAATTTCGTGCAACAACATAGACACCGACAGTACCACAGGTTATTGCAATAAACGTACTTGCCAAAAAGGCATTTCTCATAAATCCGTATGCAAACATTATTCGTATGCCTCCTTAAATTGAGACATTTCACCTTGCTCAATTTGACCGTGATTTAAATACAAATAATTTTGCATATACTTACGCGCTAATGAAACATCATGAGTGACAAACAAAACAGTAATTTTATGTTTGCCATTTAAATGCTTGATTAACTTCATTAACTCATCCTTAGCCATAGGATCAAGACTTGCGGTGGCTTCATCCAAAATAATAACATTAGGATTATCAAGTAGAGCCTGTGCTAGATATGCACGCTGCTTTTGCCCGCCAGATGCTTCACCCATACGTGTATTCCTAATTTGGTATAAATTAGTTTCCTCTAACTGCTTTTTAATCGCCTGTTTTGTAGCACTATTTTTGATAACCGGAGCATTCAAACCGATAAAAGCTTCAATTGATAACGGATATTCTGCGTCAATATTGCGAAATTGCGGCACGTATCCTAAACGAACCGCATCTGCAAATTTAAATGTACCCGCACTTGGTGTGAGCATATTCATCAGAATATTGATTAAAGTTGTTTTCCCTGTTCCGTTAGGCCCTAAAAGCGCGGTCATTGAACCCTTTTTTAACTTAAAATTCAAGTCTTTGAAAACAGTATACTTGTCAAATCTCATAGTGAGATTTATAACTTCTAAAACATCTGACAATTTATATTCCTTACTTTTTACTTAAAATTGCCCACTTTGATAAATTGATTAACATCAATTGGGTAATACTTACGACCTTTAATTTTTACTCGTCCACCATAGGTGCGGACGTAATTGCCACGATATAATTTACCCGTGCCAATTCGTTGACCAGTACCATCATAAATAAACGCATTGTGACTCAAGCGTTGCAATTTACCTTCTACGTTGCTGGCAACTACATATTGGTTAATGCCGATCTGCAGATATTTTCTCTTTTTAATGGTCTGATTGCCGTAAATAGTTAATTTGGTCCCTGCTTTTTTAGTTGGTAATTTAGTTGCCACGCCATTTTCATCATATACCAATGCATTATGGATCAGAATTTTTGTACCAACCGGCTTTGGCAGTGTATTTGAAACTGGCTTCTTAGCTGGCTTACCGGTTTCAACAGGCTTAGTAACCACTGGATCAGAAGCAGCAATACCAGTATTAGTAGTTGAAGACCCTTGATCATAATAGTATTTAACCAAATCGAAGAAATCATCCATTGAATAACCCCATTTAGCAAAATAGCCATCAGGGTCGGTATGATCTGTTCCTCCTAAGAATGTAGACACAGCATGGTGCGACCATATTGTTCCTTGACCATCATGAACAGCATTATCAGGGACTAAATTGTACCGGTGTAAAATTTGCGCAACATAAATCGCATCATTATTGACGCCTTTAGCAAAATCTGCGAGATTGTTTTCCTCACATAATTCAACCTGAACAAAGCGGTTGTTTGCTACAGGACCAGCACCCCAAACACCGTAGTCTGGACTAGTCATTTGTATAACGCCTGTTTTATCTACAAAAGCATGAACGTAAGCATAAATATTCATCCACTCTCTATTAAAGTAGATAGCTTCGTTATGCGCTGTAGCATTAGGTGTAGCAGTTTCATGAATAACTACGCCCTCAGGCTTGCCGTTACGATAATTAATAGGGTTGGCGGAAGAAAAATCATTATATTGCACGCCTTCTTGAGCCAGCATTTGGTCCAAATATGTCACGCCACCATAAGAATTTTGTTTTGCAGTATCATTGATTGTACTTGCCTGGACTACCAATGACTCTGGAGCTGCTACAGTTGCAATACTTGCACCCAATGCCAAAGCAGCAATTAACTTTTTCATTTTTCTTCCTCCTTATAACTTTATTTTTGAGCGACCTTAATCAAATCCTGGTAGCTATCTTTCATCCAATCGAGATAATTAGTATTATCTGGGATGGTTTCTCTTACCTTTAAAATACGAATATTATTCTTTTCTGCTAACTTAATAAAATTATCAACCGTAGAACTTGAAGTTTGTTCATTAACTACAAAAAATGCAATTTGTTGTTTTTTAAGACCCTCAGACATTTTCTGAACGGCTGCTGGACTAGGATCAGTGTTATTTTGAATTGCCTTTTCGAAATCTTTATTTGCGACTTTAATATTGACGGAAGCCAAAGCATAATCAAACACGGGCTCACTAACGTAAACAGGCTTTTTAACGTGATGGTTTAATTTAGCAGAAGACCTTTGCACGCGGGCTATCTCAGCTAAATACTTCTTACCATTCCTACGATAATAACGTGCATGTTTAGGATCCTTTTGACTGAGCCTCTTAACTAAGTAATTAACATACTTTGTAGGCATAGTCAAATCAAACCAAATATGAGGATTAGCGCCCTTTTCAAGGCCCATCAAATCTTCGCCCACTCTAATTGGCTTTTTGTCAACTGAGGAAGCAAGTTTATCCATCCAGCCGTCATAGCCTAAACCATTTTCTACAACGATATCTGCATTAGATAATCTTTTGGCATCATTAGTTGTAGGCTCAAAATCATGTGGATCAGCTGCTGACTTTTTGATAATAGCCTCTGCTTTACCATATTTACCGACTATGTTTTGCGCAATATCTGAATAAACATTCGTCGTAGTCATAATTGAGATTTTGTTGCTTTTATGTGGTTTTGGTGAACATGCACTTAACGTTAAAAGAACTAAGCCTAATAAGGTTGTTACAGCAAATAATTTTTTCAATTTAACAAATTTCATTATTGTTGTCATTCCTTTTCATTTTAAAGTGTAGTTTCTTTGTATGACAGTACCCTCATCAATTGAAGTACAGCCGAAAGTTACTTACAATTAATAACCATTATACACTAAAAACAGATTGCTTTGAAAGCGACACCTTAAATACTTATATTACAGTTTTATTAATGAAATAAATAAAAAGACTATTTTGTTACTATGATTAATTGAAATTAAGTCGAGATAATCTAAAAAGCGTGCGATCAATTCGCACGCTTTAGAGTAAGTAAACAGAATATCATAAAACTATTAATTATTAACTTATAACCCAATTACATGGGCAAAAACGGGAACTAACAAATTATCAACTAAAGCCGTTGCCACAACTGCTACAGCAGCAGTTGCTCCTTGAATGGAACCCATTTCCAAGGCAAAAGCCGAACCAATAGTGTGTCCAGCAGCACCAAGTCCCAGACCAGTTCCCAGTGGATCACTATTTAAATTAAACCACTTAACCAGTTGTTTACCTAAAGCGTAGATAACTACGGCATTAAGTATACATGCCATGGCAGTAACCGATGCGTTACCACCAATAGCTTTTGTCAGAGGCATTGCAACTGCAGTAGTAGCTGACTGGCTAAGCATTGATTTGATACCCACGGCGTCTAGACCAACTGCTTTAGCAACAAGTGTTATCAAGACCATTGAGAAAAGTGTACCGAAAACCAAACCTAGAAGAATAACCAACCAATTCTTCTTTACAACATCGTTACGCTTATACAATGGCACTGCGAAAGCAATTGTAGCTGGCGTGATAAACCAGAAAATGATGTCACCACCGGGTTTATAGGCTTTAGCATAAACGGTAGCCGTTGTTACGTCAAAGCACTTAGCTAAGATAATTAGAATTGCTATTCCTAAGACCATAGCCACAAATAATGGTTGAAAAAGGAAAAAACCTTTAGATTTTTTAAATAGCCATTGACCAATTAAAAATACAATCAGCGATAAAAATACGCCAAATAATGGATTAGTAATATATTGCATTACTTAACATCTCCTACTTTTTTATGATCGACTACATGCAATTGGCTATTAGTAACTTTGCTAATAACCCAACTAAAGAATCTTGTAGTGTAGGCAGTAACAACTAATAAAATGATTGTAGATGCAATTACTACTATGATTAGTTGTAATCCCTGCGTTTGCATAATCTTCAAATTTGCAGCTAATGAAATTCCAGATGGAACAAACATAAAACCAATCAGTGAGATTAATGCACTACCAAAAGAATCAACCCATTCAACTTTAATAACATGAAAGGTTAATAAAACATATAGCAAAACTAACCCAATTACTGGAGTTGGGACGGGAAAAGACTTTGGCATTAAGTCAGAAATTATTTGTGCTACAAACAAAATTGCAGCATAGATAAACATCTGAACTAAAATTGGAGCTGATTTTGTTTTTTCTTTCTTCATAAAATCAATTTCCTTTCTCATTTAAGCTTTCTTGCTTTCACATAATACGATACTGGTAAAAGCAATTTTTGTAAGCGATTTACTGGTGAATTGCAAAAAATGGCTGGTGAACTGCATTTAGACATATTCACCAGCCATTTCAAATATTTTTACATTCCTAAGCGCTCATTTAACTCTTTGCGGTATGACCGTCCCACTTGTATTTTGGCGTCATTTACCATGATTAGCAACAAAGTATGATTAAACCAAGGCTGAATTTCCTTAATATCTTCAATATTGACGATCGCATTCCTATGAACTTGCATGAAACATGAATCTGTCAAACGCTCTTTTAGCCAAGCCAAAGTTTTTCGTGTTTCATATTTTTGCTTATTTGTTTCAATAGTCAAAATACCATTGTTAACTGTTGCTGCTACTATTTCCAGCTTTTTAACAATCACATTACGATCTTCAAGTTCGATACTTAAAACATCGCTTTTCTTTTGTTCACTCTGCTTTAAGTTATTGTCTTTAGTATTTAAAATCTTTACTGCCTTGGTTAACGCTTGATCAATCCGCTCTTGTTCAAAAGGTTTTAACACATAATCAAGCGCGCCAACATCAAACGCTTTAACAGCATAATCATCGTAGGCCGTGGCAAAAACAATCATCGGAGAATAACTCAGTTGTTTCAGCTCATCTGCTAATTCAAAACCGTTTTCTTCATTAAGTGAGATATCTAAAAACAATAAATCAACCTTATATTTAAGTAAAATTCCCTGTGCTTCTTTGACATCTTCTGCTTGATAGAGTTTTATCTTCTGCTTTTTTAAAACAGGACTTTTTTTAATTAGATATGACAATTCAGTCCGCGCTAATGGTTCATCGTCAACCACTAAAATTTTCATTTACGTTTCCCCTAACTTTCAAAATTACTTTTTTCCGCTTGGTTTAATGGAATTTCAGTTATAAAAGTTGTTCCTCTGTCACTGGTTTGAATATGCAACTGGCTATTTGTACCATATAAGCCTATCAGTCGTTTATTCAAATTATACAGTGCCGTTCCGCTACCCGTTGTTTCGCTAATCGGCTTTTGACCGAGTCTTTTTAAAATAGCCGGCTTAATGCCCACGCCATTGTCACTAACTAAAATCTGTAAATAGTCCTCTTTTTTACTTAGTTTAATATTGATCTTATTACCGGTTTTTCTACCCTTAAAAGCATGCTTGATGGCATTTTCCACAAAAATTTGTAAGCAAAAAGATGGCAGCAGAGTATCATCTGGAACATCAATTTCGTAGTTTATCTTAAATTTATGCGGAAAACGCAATTCTTCAATCTCAGTATACGCACTAACGTAGCGCTTTTCTTGTTCGACGGTAATCTCTTTTGCCTGACCATTTTTCAAACTCAATCTAAAAAATGTACTCAATTCCATCAAGGCTCTATGGGCCTCATCGACATTTACCCTCATCAACGCACCAATCGTATTAATGGCATTAAAGAAGAAGTGGGGATTAATTTGAACTTGCAATGCCCGAATTTCAGCTTCGTTGACTAAACTTGTTTGCTGCTCCGCAATACCAATTGCGAGTTGACCTGAAAAAATCATGGCTAACCCACGAACCAAGTTTTCTTCAACAACAGTCATTTCTTGTTCAGCACAAAAATATAATTTTAAAGCGCCAATCGTTTTTTCATTCACCTGCAAAGGGCAAACAATTGCAGATGACAGCGGGCAGCCTTCATGAGGGCAGCCAATTTCTTTCTTAGAACGTGCCAATTTTTCCTTACCGGTGGCGATCACAGTTTTAGATAAATCAGTTATGACCGGTGCTCCTGCAATGTGGTGGTCTTGCCCTGCTCCCACATGAGCCAAGACGTTAACACGATCAGTTAAACCTACTGCGTCGAAATTAGTATACTTTTTGATAATTTTACAAACATGTTCAGCGGAATCGTTATCAAGACCGTGACGAAAATAGGGTAATGTTTTATTAGCCAGCTCCAAGACATCTTTAGTTTGCACGGCCCGCAATTGCCGTTCATTGGATAAATAAGTCTTCAAGATTTCTATAAATAAACAAGACCCAACTGTATTTAATAAAATCATGGGAATAAAAATTAACTTAATTAAGCCAAAACCATGAAATGCAAAAATAAAGGCCATTTGTATTAGTTCTGCTAAGAAAGATAAAACTGCTACCCAAAAAGTTGAGGGGTATAGATTATTTTTCTTAACTTTATCGCCTAAAACGCCGATTAAATAGCCAATTAAAACTGAACTGACGATATAAAAATAATCTGAAAAACCACCGAAAATTACTCGATGCAGACCACCTACCAAACCAACTAATAACCCCACATACGGTCCTGCGGTCAGACTGGCGGTTGTAATCACCAGCATACGCGTATTAGCAATTGAATCAGATTGGGGCAATTCTGTCAGAATAAGGGGGGTGACTATTTCTTTTGAACTCGATATCTCCACGCCTGTTAAATTAGCAATCACCACAAATAATGAAAAAATGATAAACAGCCAAATTTGTGATTTAAGAGTCCGCTTTTCAATTAAATCTCTAAAAAAGCGCATGTTAACAAGGAGAAACGCTAGAACCATTATGATTCCTAAACGCTCTGATAGTAAGACAAATAAATTAAACACGTTATTCTCCAATTCTAAACTAAGTTGGAATACACCATTTATACCATATAAGTATCGCAAATTTTTCAACATAAGCAATAGAAATCGTATTCAACTGCGCAAAATAATATTTTAAATGGTAAAAATAGGCTGTTAAATTCACAAATAAAAAATTTAAGCAAGCCCAGATAATACTAAACAAAAAAGCACTAAGCTAGCGAGCAGCTTAGTGCAAATTTTTAAAAATAATTGAATTGATTATTTATTCTCTTGTTGATCGATCGGTTTTTTCCACAGACCTAAAATTACGCCTGCAACAATGGAGCCGATAATTGTAGCAACAAAGTAAAGTAAAATGTGGTTAGCAAGTGGAGAAACCCATAGTCCACCGTGAGGTGCTGGAACGCCAATGTGCCACAAGCCGACTAGAGCGCCACCAACAGCAGAGCCAATGATGCATGAAGGCAGTACGTGTCCAGGATCAGCTGCAGCAAACGGAATAGCACCTTCAGTAATGAAAGAAAAGCCTAAAATCCAGTTAGTTAAACCAGCACGGCGCTCATCCATAGTGTACTTATTCTTAAAGAAAGTTGTGCCAATCGCGGTCGCAAATGGCGGCACCATACCACCCACCATTACGGCAGCCATCATCACAGCGGCAACAGTTGAGTGCGGGTCATTGGCAAAGGCGCCTGAAGCAAAGACATAAGCGGCCTTGTTGAAAGGTCCTCCCATATCAATTGACATCATGGCAGCTAAAATAGTAGTCAAAACTACTAAGTTGCCTGTACCCATTTGGTTCAAGAAATTAGTAATTGCAAAGTTAATAGCACTAAAGACTGGGTTAACAATGTAATACATGATCAGGGCAATGAAGAACAGGCTCAAAATTGGATAAATGAGCATTGGCTTCATCCCTTCAAGTGATTTTGGCAATTTAGCAAACAATTTCTTTAAGCCGACTACTAAGTAACCAGCAATAAATCCAGAAGCCAGACCACCTAAGAAACCTGCAGGTGATTTTGCATTTGTTACCACATTGGCAACATAAGCACCACCGTAAGCGCCACTATAAACTGTCGCCATAAATCCGCCGACAAAACCAGGCATTAAAGCCGGTAAGTCACCGATTGATTCAGCGATGTAACCTGATAGAATTGGCACCATGAACGCAAAAGCCATGTTACCGGCATTGTTCAAGAAAATAAATGCAGGAGATTTTGGTCCACCAGCATAGTTTTCCACAATAAAGGAAATTGCCATTAAGATACCGCCGCCGATAACAAAAGGCAACATGTGAGAAACGCCGTTCATAAGGTTCTTATAAATTGAACCCCAAACGCCCTCTTTAGAGTTGTCACTATCGTCACTGCTCTTTTCACCGTTTGAATGGTAAACGCCGGCTTTTGATTCTAAAATGTTGTCAATCAATTCATCAGGCTTGTTGATACCATCAACAACTGGACGAGAAATTAGTGGCTTGCCATCAAAGCGGGGCATATCAACTTTCTTATCCGATGCAATAACAACTCCTTGAGCACGGCTAATCTCATCAGCGGTCAATTTATCCTTGACACCTTCAGAACCATTGGTTTCAATGCGCACATCAACGCCACGTTTTTTGCCGGCTTTAATCAAAGCTTCTTGAGCCATGTAAGTGTGGGCAATGCCGTTAATACATGCAGTAACGCCGACAATTAAAGGTTTTTCTTCCTTCTTACTGTCACTGGTACTTGCAGCTTGCTCTTTCTCAGCTTGTTTAGCGGCATCTTTTTGTTTTTCAGCGTCTTCAAAAAGCTGGATTACTTCTTCAGGGGTTTGCGCTTTTTTAAGAGCGTTAACCAGATCAGGATCAATTAATAACCCGGACAATTTAGCTAAGGCTTCAAGGTGAGTATTATCAGCACCATCTGGCGCGGTAATCATAAAGAATAAATGAACCGGTTGACCATCAAGTGAATTGTAGTCAATTCCCTTTTCGCTTTTAGCAAAAAGTACACGCGCCTTATTGATTGTTTTATTGCGAGCATGTGGCATTGCAATACCTTCGCCAATCCCGGTAGTAGATTCATTTTCGCGCGCCCAAATTGACTTAATGAATTCATCTTCGTCATTGACGATGCCTGTTTTGACTTCCAAGTCTGCCATTTCCTTAACAGCATCTTCCTTATTAGTCGCTTTAAGCGACATAATCATAGATTCAGGAGCCAAAATATCTTTAATTTTCATTTTAAATTCTCCTCAAATTACGAAATTTCTTCAACATTAATTTGCGGCAAAACCGCATCAATCTGACTTTTAACTGCAATATCCTTAGTAAAGGCTGTGGCAGCACCGCAGGCCATACCAATACGGAAGCTTTGAGCTGGATCCTTTGTCTTTACATAAGTACCAACAAAGCCAGCTATCATTGAGTCACCAGCTCCAACCGAATTAACTGCAGTTCCAACAGCTGCTTTGGCATGATAAAAATGTTTTGGCGTAATCAGATAGCCACCTTTACCAGCCATGGAGACCATAACATTTTGCGCACCCATGTCAAGCAATTTGCGTGCGGACTCAAGCATCTCTTTATCTGAGACAAAAGTGGTATTGAACAGATCGGCCAGTTCGTGATGATTGGGTTTAATTACCAGCGGTTTATAGCTCAAAGTATCAAGCAAAGCTTGACCAGTGGTGTCAATTACAAAGTCTGCTCCAGCTTCCTTAATAGTAGGCAAAAGTTCTTTATAAAAATCAACTGGCAAACTAGGAGCTAATGAACCACTTAAAACAACAATATCGCCTTTTTGTAAATCGCTAAGACGAGCTTTAAAAGCAGTTATTTCTTGAGCAGTAATATTCGGCCCAGCGGCATTAATTTCAGATTCTTCTTCAGCGTGAACTTTTACATTGACACGGGTCACATCAGAAATGGTCACAAAATCATTAACGATGTGTCGCTGATTAAGTTGACGTACCAGCTCTTTACCGGTAAAACCACCGACAAAGCCCCAAGCTGTATTGTCAATATCCAGCTGATTGAGAATTTGTGAAACGTTAATTCCTTTACCACCAGCTAGAAACGAGCAGTTATCTGCGCGATTAACTTCACCACGGTTAACCTGCTTTAATTGAATTACGTAATCCAAAGCCGGATTAACTGTAACTGTATAAATCATTAGCAAATCTCCTTCAAATTAATTTTGGCTGGCAGTAATTCTTTGTCTTTTGTGCTCAATGCGGTAGTAACGATGGTAACATCCCCAGCTTGAGCAAAAGTCGCAAAACTGCGCTCACCAATTTTAGAAGTATCGGTCAAAATGTATGCCTGATCAGCCCGTGTAATTTCAATTTTTTTAATAGCTGCTTCTTCAGTATCAGGCGTGGTCAAATTGCCGTTAGAGTCAAGTCCGTTAGTCCCAACAAAACTGGCGGAAAAATTCATTTCCTGCAGTTGCTTTAAGGCTGTTTGACCCACTACAGCGTGCGTATTTTCCTTAATACGTCCACCTAAAAGAATAGCCTCAATCCCGTGATTAAGGGCACATAGTGCTGTTTCTAAACCATTAGTGACAATCGTTACTCCCGGAATTAGAGCAACAAAAGGAACCATTTCATAAGTTGTCGTACCTGCGTCAATAAAAATGTAATCGTCTTTATGGACAAAGTTTTTAGCAGCATACTGAGCGATTGCCTTTTTATCACTATGGTTCATAGAAAAACGAATGTGTTGTGATACATCATGGGTAAAGCTTTTAACTGATTGCGCGCCACCATGCACTCTTTTGACCAAACCTTTTTGTGCCATTTGATTAAGGTCCCTTCTGATTGTTGACTCCGAAGTCGAAGTCATTGAGCAGAGATCACTAACTCGACACAGTCCATGCTGGTTAACGTAGTCTTCAATTACTTTTTGTCTTTCTGGCGTTAGCATACATTTCACCTCCAGACAGTATTTTATGCGGTTTAATAATTAAAAGCAATCATTTTCAATCATAATTTGTCATTTTCTGGCAAAATCATTCATTAATAGCGAAAAAGAAAGATGATCGCGAATAAACTTTGATAATTTCAACGATAATTTACCTAAAAAACATGAATAACAGTCAATCTGCTTACCTTAGCCTTTTGTTCCAAAAAAGCCTACAAAATTGTTTCAACCATGTGTATGGTAAAATTAAAATATTATAAAAAGAAAGGTGATAAATTCAATTATGAAAGACAGCCAATCTCCAGCATCATATCCAAAGATTTCTAACAAACACCACATGAGAATTCACTGGAAACAATTTTTCAAAAGTCCAGATGATACTTTAGTCAAAGATATCACCTTAGTAGAAAAAGGATCTTTAGTCGGCAGAATTGGTATAATGCTACTTCAATGTGGTACTGGGGCTTGGCGCGTACGGGATTCTATGAATACCATTGCACGTGCACTTAAAATCACTTGTTCAGCAGACATTGGCTTAGTAAATATTAGTTATACCTGTTTCGACGTTGACAACAAGTCTTACTCACAAACCCTTTCCTTACCGGCTACGGAAGTAAATATGAACAAACTTAATGAAATGGAAGAATTTGTCAGAAAATTTGAGACTGAAAATGATTATTGGACAATTGGAGCAGTTCACCACCAGTTGAATCAAATTGAGCGCCATACTCAAAATTATCCTCTAATCATTTCTGCTTTGAGTGCCGGCTTAGCCTGTGCCAGTTTTATTTTTCTCCTTGGTGGTGGAATACCGGAAATGTTATGTACATTTTTTGGAGCGCTCATTGGTAACTACCTGCAGCAATTATTAGGACAGAAAAAAATCACTCTAGTTGCCAAAATAACTGTTGGTGTGGCTATTTCCTGCGCGGTCTACTTCATCTGCTTTAAAGTAGGGACAATACTTTGTGGTTGGGGAAATAATCATGCGTATGGCTACATTGGGTCAATGCTTTATGTCATTCCTGGATTTCCCTTTATTACTTCTGGTCTTGATATGTCAAAACTTGATATGCGATCAGGACTGGAAAGATTAGCCTATGCAATACTAGTTGTTATGATTGCATCAATGGTAGGTTGGGGTATGGCTACTATGCTCAACTTATCTCCGGGTACAATGCCCAAAATTGCTCTTAGTCCAGTGCTATTAACAACTTTAAGAATGATTGCCAGTTTCTGTGGTGTTTTTGGCTTTTCAATCTTGTTTAATGCTAAAGTATCAATGGCAACAGTAGCTGCAGTTATTGGAGCCTTGGCAAACACATTGCGTTTAAGTCTAGTTGAATTTAATCACTTTCCGGCCGCCTTAGCAGCATTCATCGGAGCATTGTTAGCAGGACTAATTGCCAGTTTTGTCCGTGATAAAGTTGGTTTCCCTCGCATTGCAATTACCGTGCCTGCAATCGTAATAATGGTTCCCGGTTTATACATGTATCGTGCTGTCTTTAATTTTGGTATTACTAATATTAATGTTGGTGCTTATTGGATTATGGATGCTTTAATGATTATTACTGCCCTGCCAATCGGTTTACTAACCGCTCGAATTTTAACAGATGCAAAGTGGCGGCATGCAGATTAAGTTTATTCAAAGATGATTCTTTTTACCTAACTATATTTTTAGTTAGGTATTTTTTGCACTCAGTTATTCTAGGAACGTATATTTTAATTTACTTAAATTTGTTCGTATTTTACTCTATTTTTATGATAAAAATTATGCTAAACTAGAATAATAGTTTAAAAATAAGAACATTATTAAGGAGGATTATATGAGTTCAGTCGTTACACCAGAATTTACCCGTGGCCTGCCTAAAGCCGAATTGCACTTGCATGTTGAAGGTACTTTAGAACCTGAATTGAAACTAAAATTAGCTAAACGCAATCACGTCGATATAGGCCAAGCTACAATTGAAGATGTCCAAAAAACATATAACTATCATGACCTAGCATCATTTTTAGCTGTGTATTATCCAGCAATGAATGTTTTACAAACTGAAGAAGACTTTTACGACTTAGCTTGGGACTACTTAACTAAGGCAGCTGCCAATAATGTACGGCATGTTGAACTCTTTTTTGATCCCCAAGCCCATACTAGCCGTGGCATCCCCTTTGAAGTCGTTCTAAATGGACTTTATCAAGCTACGGTTGATGCCCGCGCCTTAAACGTCGACGCTCATCTGATCATGTGCTTTTTACGTGATTTTTCAAAGGAATCAGCTAGAAAAACACTGCAGGAGGGTCTGAAATATCAGGATAAAATTATTGGCATTGGACTTGATTCTGATGAACATAATAATCCGCCGCTAAAATTTGCCCGTCAATTTGAAGAAGCAGTTTCTGCTGGATTTCATATCACCACTCACTGTGATATTGATCAAAAAGATTCAATCGAACATATCCGTCAAGCTTTAGAAATAATGGAAGTTGAACGTCTTGATCACGGTACCAACATCGTGGAAGATCCAGATTTGGTAGAATTAGCAGCCAAAAGAAAGATCGGCTTAACGTCTTGCCCACTGTCTAATAGCTTTGTTTCACCAGAGATGAAAGGTCAAGAAGTTATTGAGCTATTAAATGCCGGTGTCAAAGTATCTATTAACTCGGATGACCCTGCTTATTTTAAAGGTTATATTAGTGACAATTATTATGCTTTAGCACAAAAATATCATCTTGCCCAAGACCAAATAGTGCAGCTTGCTAAGAATTCTTTTGAAACTTCTTGGATAAGCCAACGTCAAAAACAATTATATTTAGATGAAATTGATCGCTTTGTAAAAGCAAACGCATAATTTAAAATTCACACAAAAAAGCCAGCTCATATTAAATGAGTTGGCTTTTTCGGTGGTATTTCGCTGGTATAATGTTTTATTTTGAAATTATTTTTTTGACTATTTATTAGCTGCAATTGTTTTAATTGCATTGCGTCCTGAAAAGATACAGTACCCTGCATGCGTGCCAGGAATATTAACACCATAGGTGTCACCATATAAAACGGCTGAACCATCGCCACCGATAGCATACAAGCCCTTAATTGGTCTACCTTTAGTATCCAATACTTCATTATTAGTGTTAACCCGCAGGCCGTCACCGGTAGTATAGGCCCCAACGCCCAATTCAATTGCGTAAAATGGACCATCACCATCAACTGGCAACATGTATTTAGCCGGCTTATGGAAATCAGTATCTTCGCCATTAGCAGCCATTTCATTATAATGTTTGACATACGCAACTAAGTTAGGAGTTTCAATTTCTTGAGCGAGTTCTTCCAGCGTTGCTGCCTTGTGCAAGTATTGACGACCTTCTTTTTCAGCTTTGGCAATATCATCACGCAAAGTTGGGTATCTGTCTTCTGGAACAAAAGGTTTCATTGACCTTGGATATGACTTATCAGTAAAGTCATCCAAAATCTTTTGGCTAAAGATGCAGAAGACCCGGTCTTGACGGTTCATTGAATTGCCTTCGTTTGCCCAGTTCACTACAGCTGCGCTTTCATCGACAAAACGCTCACCGAGTTCATTGACCCACATTTGTGGTTGATCACAAACTGAACTCCAGATAGCTGTGCCCCAGAGCTTGAATGAAGGGACAGTCTTATCTTTCAATTGTCCGCCAAACATCATGGCCATTCCCGTAAAGTACTTTTTAGCACCTAACTTCCAGGCTAATCTCAAACCATCTCCAGTATTTTTACCAGAGTTAACTGGGATAATGTTATCAGGATTTTGGTGTGGTGTATTTTCTAATAATTTTTGATCATTTAAGTATCCACCTGTTGCCAAAACAACGTTTTTGGCATTAACCACTTTCGTCACTTTTTCAATGACGTCAGTTAAAGTAACATCATAAGTGCCGTCTGCATTTTTCTTTAAGTCAGTCACTCTCGTTAATGTGGCAATGGTTATGCCCTTCTTTTTAGCATACGGTTCCAGGCCATTATGAATAGCATCATGCCCCCTGCCTTTAAACAAATGCCAAGTTCTAGCACCAGAACCCAAATTGGCAACCATTCCAATTTCAGCGCCATGGTCCTCAAGCCAAGAAACATTTTTACCAGCATTTGCAATATACTTTTGCCACATTTTGCCGTCAGCCTTGTAATGCGAATAAGTTAATTCCTCTTTAAGTAATTCTTCCTTATTAAGTGTGGCATTATCCTTTTTTTGCAATTCAGAGTCGGCGGCAAAAACACCTTCTACATAATTGCCAGTTCCGCCAGTCGTTTTACCTTTCTCAACCAGCAAAGTCTTTAGGTTATTGTCAACAGCTTCATCTGCAGCGGCAAAGCCGGCAAGACCTGCTCCCACAATAACTACATCATATTTTTCTTGTGTCATAATCTATTCCTCAAATTAAAACTATGCTGAAATTTTTCTTACATAGTCTTGAACTTATCGATTCTATTTACCAGCCTTAGCAGTTTCAGCCGCATCAATTCCGGCCAGTCTACCCGAAATATAAGCAAAGCCTAAAGTACCACCTTCAAAATCGACGTAGGCCTTGCCATACATGCCAGAAGCATCTGCACCTGCTACGTATAGGTTAGGTACAGGTTCACCATTTGGTGCTAATGCGTGCATTTTTTCATCAATTGTTGCTCCGCCAAGGGTACCGAGGTTGCGGGCAATAAACTTAACGGCATAAAATGGACCCTGCTCTACCGGTATCATTCTCTTGGTATCTGAGAAGAAGAGATCATCTTCACCTTTCTTCTTAGCATCATTGTATTGCTCAACTGATTTTTGCAAATTAGATTTGTCTACACCCATTTTTTCAGCTAATTCAGCAATTGTATCTGCAATAAATACCACATTGGTTGATGCAAGCTTATTTAAAAGTGCAGTAAAATCTGTCTTTTCGTGTTCATGCTTAATGTTTTCAGCAGTATCAGTTGGGAAATTAAATTCCATGTAAAATTCACGGTGGTTCTTCCACTTGCCATAGTGATCTTCGATTGCGACAGTTCCACCTTCTTTGATCTTATCCAGCATTGCCTGATCTAAGATGACAAACTCTGTTTGTTGCGGCTGTTCTGATAATTCAGCACCGTGTACGGCAAAGTCTAAGGCGTGCGTTTCACTAGCATAACGTTGACCGCGATTATTTACGCGCAAGTTAGGGAAGTTTGACAAAGCGTTAACAGGCATCCAGTTTGGACCAACAAGTTTTGCCATGTCACCGACGTCTTTATTACTGAAAGTTTGCCAGAAGTAGTGAGTTGAACCATTGATATGGTGAGCAGTACCAGCATCCCAGGCCATGTTCAAACCGTCACCAGTGTTTTGTAAAACTTGTCCTTGTGTGTTGACGTCGCCCAGATATTTTTTACGCATTTCGGGGTTGCCGCCAAAACCACCAGTAGCAATGACAACTTTTTTAGCATTAACATGTAGTGATTTGTCATCACCTTCGGCAATTAAGCCAGTAACTTTGCCTGCGTCATCTTGCAGTAATTTTTTACCAGCAAAACCGAAGTACATCTTGCCACCGATTGACTTGAATTTTTCAATCAATTTAGTTACTGCCTTAGTGCCGCCTTCTTGATAACCATGAAGGGTAGCCGGCATGCCAATGTGATCGTAACTGCCGCCAGTACCAGCGTCAACTAATTTCATAATAGCGCCGTTTTCATTTAACCAATCAACAGTCTTTCCTGATTCGTCAATAATGCGGCGAACCAAAATTGAATTCATGTAACCTTGAGAAGCATCCATATATTCGTCATAAAGCCACTTCTTGGAAACCACTGCATCTTGGTCTTTTTGTTGTTGACTATCTCCGGCAAACATACCACCGGCAAAAGTACTTGCACCGAGTGGTGAAATGGTCTTTTCAAATAAAGCCACCTCTGCGCCATGTTGACGAGCAGCTAAAGCGGCTGCTACACCGGCACCACCGGCACCGACTACAGCAACATCAACATTGATTGTTTCTTCTTTCTTGCCAGCGGTTTGTCCACCATTTTCTTTCAGAGCGTTGAAATCAACTCCTGCTTTATTCAGAGCCTCTTTGACTCCTTCAATGATACCGCGTGAAGTTTCAGATGCACCAGAAACCACATCAACATCAACTGATTGTTGGTCAACAATCTTTTGCGCCATTTTCTTAAATGCGTTATCAGCTAAGCTGTCGGGCGCATATTTATCTAGTGGTTTAACGTTAACGATTTTATCCGTGTCAACCTCAACTTCAAGGTTAATCCGGCTCTCTTTACCTTGACCTGAGCCGGTAAACTTACCTGGATTTGTAGTTATCTTTTTTGCCATATCTAATAATTCCTTTCATTTATTTGCGTGGGCGACCACCGTTTGCGTCTGGTAAAATTCCAATGATAATAGCGGTGATTGCGAAAAATATGCCTTGAATAATAAAGGTCATTTCATAGTTTCTACCTGCAATTAAACCAATTACAGTTGGAAGACATGACGAAAGAAGCAGTGAAACTGTACTTACAAGTCCTCCGGCACTACCGGCATATTTAGGACCAACTTCAGGGAACTGAATTGGCATTGAGTTCATAATTGGGCCGGTCATAGCACCGAACAAACCACCAAGAATTAAAGCAATAGTTAGCGGCAATCCTAAAGGTATATACCAGGTAAGTGCCATTAAGCCACCACCAATCAAAGTAAAGACAATCATCACTGGCTTAGCTTTTTTAGCCTTATTGATAAGACCTGGTCCAAATAAAGAACCACACAAGCTACCAATAGTAGCAATAGCAGCTATCATACTACCTGCAGCAGGTGTCATACCACGAGCGGCAAATGCTTGAGGCAAAATGCCTGAAAAACTTTCACTGGCAGCAACACCTAAACCACCAGCAAGACCAACTAACCAAGTTTTCCCACTACGAGCTACAACTTTAAAGTATTTCATTGCTGATTCAGGTTTAGCTTGTTGAGCCTGTGCTGGCGGAATTTCTTCACCTTCAGGCTTTTCTTTAACAAACAAAATCCAGCAAACAGTTAAGATTAATAATAATGTAGATGAGAAAATGTAAGCTGCTTTAACACTAGGGAACATGTGAGAAGTTAATTGTGTTAGCATGATACCAATACTTGCTGATGCGAAAAATACACCCATAGCCAATTTAGTATCTTGTTTAAACCAAGACCCAAAAATTTTCAGTGCGTTGGCGTTCAAAAGAGCCATGTAAACACCAAAAAGCAATAGCATAATCATCATCGTAGCAAAATTAGTAGCGAATAAACGACCATAAGCGCCTATTATTGAAACAAAGCAACCAACACTGACAATTTTCTTAGCACCATATTTGTCTCCAAGTGAGCCAGCAGGAATGCTCAGAAAAACAGCAATAAACATTGGCGCCATGAGCAAACTCTGAAATTGCGCCGGTGCAATATGTAAAGCCGGCATGACTTGGGTTGCCAAAGCAGAAATCTGATATTGAATATAACTGCTAGTGGCATCCATCAAAGAGATAATGGCTAAAATTACCCACCTATAACTTGAAAGTTTAGGTAACTGTTTTTGATCCATAATTTTATAAAGCTCCTTTTAAATAAAAACTAATTTTCAGCAGCGTTTTGTCCCGCTAAACGACCAAATGTTTGCGCGTGACTGCAAGTGAGACCTGGAACACGATCTGGGTAACTACCCCAGAAGAACCCGCCACTGGCGTTACCAGCCGCATACAAATGAGGAATTGGCTGACCCTTCTTGTCAATAACTTCCATCTTAGGATTAATGCGTAACCCATCAAGCGTTGCCAGAAGTCGTCCGCCCATAATAACACCGTAATATGGCGGCTTATCAACTGGGAACAATCTGAACTTTTCTTTACCGAAATCAGTATCAACGCCTGTGGCACACATTTCGTTATAACGTTTAACACTGTTAACTAAATTATCTTTTGGCAAATTTAGTTTTTCAGCTAATTCTTCAATGGTATCTGCTTTTTGCACCATGCCATCATCAATTCTGCGTTGAATTTCAGCCTTGTTTTGTTCAGTATTGTAAATACCAGGCCAGCCCAAACGAGAGCAACCTTGAGTCCTAAATTGTGCCAAGTGATCCATAGTATCTTCTGACCAAATTTGTGCTTCCAAATAGCCAGGCTGTTTAGCCATAGCGTTAATATCAAATTGATAAGGAACACTCTCGTTGCCAAAACGTTCACCATTTAAGTTAACTTTAAGCATTGGGTAGGCACCCATCCAGAAATAACCGGGGCCCTTAAAGTCAATTTGATAATGTTCTTCAGCATTGGTGCCAACCGGAACAGCACCACGGTCAAAAATGATTTCAGCTGGTTCTTCGTCACGGGCAGCCCCCACTTTAAGTCCTGCCAGAATACCGGAACCATCATCACGCGGACCATCTGAATAAACATTCTTCTTGTAGCCGAGCGGATCCCATTTCTTCATTAGCTCAACGTTACCGCCGTAGCCACCGGTACAAATAATGACACCCTTATTAGCTTTATATTCTGTTTTTTCGCCACTAGAGCGATCACTGGTAATCACACCGGTCACTGCACCACTATCATCTGTGACCAGTTCTTCAAGTTTAGTATTGTATTTCAGGGTAACCCCTAATTCTTTGACTTTATCAATTACCCAGTCACCATAATGAGCCCAGCCATTATCAGGTGTAGCAATTGCAAGTTCAGTATTAAAAGCGGTATTAACAACCGTTTCATAGTGAGCATCCTTTTGTGGTTTTAAGACACCACCATTTGGTTTCAAGATATTGTCTTCCAGCCAGTTAGCTGTTTCATCTGCGTGGTTTGCCCAAGTCCAAAGCAGACGCTCATCGACATTATCTTGGAAAAATAAGGTCAAGAAGTTCATTAATTTAGCTTTATCAACCTTTATTCCAGCCCTTCTTTGCGCATTACTATCAAGAGCCGCAAAGAAAGACCGGTACAGAAATTGTGAACTGCCCTGTTTATCAATTAACAGGACTTTAGCTCCCTTTTCTGCCGCTGCACATGCTGCCATACCACCGGAGTTGCTGGCACCAGCGATAATTACATCATACGTATTTTCCATTTTTATCCCTCACTTTTAAATAAAACCTTTAACCGCTTTCATAATACTATGAAACGGGCAAATCTCTGCACGCATTTAAGAATTGAGGATAACCAAATGGAATACATAACAACATCTTCAATATAAATATGCAGCAAAAAATACTTGCAATATTAGCAATGTCGCCTTTACTACAAGTATTTTTAAATAACAATAATTTTAATTGATAAAATTAATTTTTATCTGGAGCAAACTCTTTGATTGTTTCTCTTAAAATGCTAACAACCTTTTTTAACACTGATTCATTGGTAAATGACTCCATATAAGCAATGCCATAAGGTGAAATATCATGATAATCAATTGGAATGTACGTAACTTCTTTTGCACTGCCATCAACAATGAAATTAGGTAATACACCATAACCCCAACCGGCTTTAACATAAATATCCATTGCTAAAAAATCTTGCACAAATTTAATGTGATCCATTCCCATATTATTAATCAGAATGTCCTGATACCTCATCTGGACATTTAAGGAGCTATTGGGGTCCAATAAAAAGATATTGGTATCTTTGAGATCTTTTAAAGAAATTAACTTTTTGTCAGCTAACGGCGAACCTTTAGGGCAAGCTAGCACAAACTGCCCTTTAATCAGCGGTTTAAACTTTACGTCAGCTACTACATTAACATCGTCCCGGGCAATAGCGCACAAGTCTACATGATGATTAAGCAGTTCTCCAATAGAATTGTTAAGTACAAAAATAAACTGCACATTAAGGTTACTGCCAGACTCTCTCAATTTTCTTAAAAAGATTGGCAAAATTTTTTGTTCCAAAGGTGTATCACAAACACCTATTCGCAAAAGAGTTTCAGGATCATTTTTCTGGCTCTGCAGATAAGCAACTGTATAATCCATGTCATCCACAACATTGCGTGCAACATGATAGAAGTGTTTACCAGCATTGGTTAACGAAATACGATGATGCGCGCGGTTAATTAAAGTGACCCCAATAGTATTCTCAAGATCCTTAATATTTTTAGAAACCGCGGACTGAGAAAAGTTCAAGCGCTCAGCTGCAATAGTAAAACTGGAATTATCTATAGCCTTGATAAAACAGCGTAATTGAGTAAAATTCATTTTATTACCTCACCAAAAGTAGTAATTGTTACTATGTATATTATACTAAAAAACAGTTAATATAAAAATAGCATTTAAATCCTATATATTTTGTTTTAGTGTATACAAAAGAGCCATTTAATTAAAATGACCCTTTTTATAAATAATAATCTACTTAGCAATTTTACTTAAAGCATCTCTAACAGCGTCTTTGAGACCACGAGACGAGCTTGAAGCACCACTGACTGCATCCACGTCAACGGTATTTTCCTGAACCATTTTGGCAGGTAAAGTCTTGATAGCTTTCAAGCCATAGTCATCCGACTCAGCTTGTTTCAAAACTTCAATATTCTTCAAGTTCTTTTGCTCATCAACAGTTACCCGGACAACTATTTCATCACCCATACCTTTAGTTGATTTACCAATATATTGGTTTGTCCCGGTTTCATAGGTTTCATGTTTAAGATCTGAAGTTAAATGCTTTTCATGCATAGTAGCACCGCTTGCTGCATCGGTTGCTTCATCAACCTTTAGTTTAGCCGCATTTTCTCCAGCAATCTTGCCCCAAATCAAACATTCTGCCAAGTTATTGCCGCCTTGATATTGGTTAGCACAGATACCGCCAAGTTCACCAGCAGAATAAAGGTTAGGGATGGCTTTGCCTCTGGTATCCAAAATTTCGGCATTCTTATTTCTTCTAGGTCCGCCTTGCGTATTGAGCATAGTTTGTTCTAGTCTGACAGCATAAATTGTGTTACCAGTAAATGCACGTAAAGTTGCTGGATCTCTTCTAAATTCGGGATCATCTTGCTTTTGACATGCTTGATTGAAACGATTGAGGGTATCAGACAATACTGCCGGTTCAACACCAATTTTCTCGGCTAATTCGGAAACAGAGTCAGCTTTGATAACATTTTCTGTGTATGGTTTGTAATCGCCAATAATTTTATCGCTATCTAATTCATGCTTTTTAGTTTCATCAAAAATCAAATATGGGTGCTCTTGATTTAGCGGCACTTTCCATTGACCATGATTCTTGATATGGCCGTGGCGGTTTTCTTCTGCTTCATTAAAGTATCTGGTACCGTCATCACCTACAACAAAGGCACTACCGCTAGAAACAGCTTCATTTTGAGGCCCTAACATTAAGCGACCGCGTTGTCCTGCTGGTACCGCAAAAGCCATACCATGAAGCAGACCTAAAGATTCATAATTATGTAAATGCCAAAAATCAGCGCCAGCTTCCAGGGCCATTCTCAGACCATCACCTTTGTTGTAAAGGGTGCCTAAAGGTGCCAGTCTTTTGGCGCCAATAAAGTCTTCAATCATTCTTTGATTATTTTCAAAACCACCGGTAGTCATGACAACACCATTTTTAGCCTGAACTTTGAGCAGCTTACCGTCACGCTTAATCACTACGCCGTAAATCTTTTTAGTTTCCGGATCTTGAATTAGTTCTTCTGCAGGTGTGCTGTACAAAACATCTATTTTGTCTTGCCGTCTCACTACTTGCTCTTTTAAAATCTGCCATAAGGAAGCATCAAACCAATGTTTAGTGACAGTGGTAAAATCGTAGGACTCTGAACCTGGAAATTCCGGGAATTCCCTGAAAGCATAACTTTTGTCAGGGGCATATTCCTTAGCACTATTTGGTTTAACACCCAAATATTTAGAAACGTATTCAGGAATGTGCACCATCCCATCAACATAAGTATCAATCATCTCTTCGTCAAGTTCCATTGGCGCCGTTAGTTTCTGATAATACTTTTTCAGCTCATTAAAGTCATTACCCGTACCAATTAATTGGGCAGAATACCGGGTATTACCACCTTCGTGCCCTTCAGGAGCTGCATCAACCAGTAGCACTTTAGCGTCATGATCAGCCGCAAACCGAGCAGCAGTGGCACCAGCACCGCCAAATCCTAAAACAACAACATCATAATTTGCATCCCATGCAAAATCTTTATGATAAATCATATAAATCTCCTTTGTATAAATCGCTTTCATTTATCAAATTAATTTTATCACATTATATTTTTCCAATATATACTATTCAAAAAACAATAGTTATTATTAATAAGATTCATTGACTTCATCTGTTAAAACAACTTGACTTAAAGTTCACGTTAAGGATTAAAGTAATCTTATTAAATCAAATATAAAGGAGTTAAAAAAATGGACGATCATAAAAGTGATGTGCAAGATGGTATTTTTGCTTTAGGTGCCAAAAATACTGCTTATCAAAAATATTTTAAAGGTCAAAGCTATTTGCAGAGTTTAGTCAGTGATCCTAATATTAATGTCAGCGTTTCAAATGTCAGTTTTGAACCCGGTTGTCGCAACAACTGGCATCAGCATATCGGTGGCTTTCAAATTTTACTGGCTACTGCCGGTGTAGGCTGGTATCAAGAAGAAGGTAAGCCAGCACGCAAACTGCACCCAGGAGATGTCGTCGTAGTTCATGACAGCGTCAAACATTGGCACGGCGCTACCAAGAACAGTTAGTTTGCACATATAGCTATTACTGCGGGAATGCCTAAATGGTTGGAACCTGTTACAGATGAAGAATATGAGAAGCTGGAGGACTAAAAATGAAAAAACAGACTGCTGGTAGAGATAAACTAGGTGATTTTGCACCTAAATTTGCAGAATTAAATGATGATGTTTTATTTGGTGAAGTTTGGTCAAGAGAAGACAAACTATCTGCACATGACCGTAGTTTAATTACTTGTGCTGCCTTAATGGCACAAGGGGCTTTTCCCCAGCTCAAGTCACATATGGTTATCGGCAAGAAAAACGGCATTACTAAAGATGAAATAGTTGAATTAATTACCCACCTTGCTTTTTATTGCGGTTGGCCAAAAGCATGGTCTGCGTTCGGTATAGCACAAGAAGTCTTTAAGGATTAAAGTTTTTAAGTTAAGACAGCTGGTCTTTTTAACCAGCTTTTTTGTTCCAAAACCGAAAGCCTTTAAGGGTATCTGCACCCTGCAAATTATGCTAACCTTTAGAAGAACAATCAAATAAAAAACAGGAGTAAACTAATATGAGTAAAAAGATTTTAATTTTACACACAGGTGGCACCATCTCAATGTCAGAGGACGAAACAGGGAAAATTAAGCCTAACAGCCAAAACCCTCTGACTGATCTATCTTTAAACGTTAACGATGATGTCCAATTAGTTACTGAGGAAATTTTCAATTTACCTTCACCACACATCACTCCGGCGCGTATGTTGCAGATTTCTTTACGGATACGCCAAGCTGAAGCAGAAGGCTTTTTCGGTGCTGTTGTTACCCACGGTACCGATACTTTAGAAGAAACAGCATTATTTTTAGATTTAACCATCTCCAGCAAAATGCCTGTGGTAGTTACGGGAGCTATGCGTTCTTCAAACGAGATTGGCAGTGACGGCCTGTACAATTTCAAAACTGCAATAATGGTTGCCAGTTCAGATGCTTCTATTGGTAAAGGTGTCGTGGTCGTCATGAACGATGAGATTCATCCTGCCCGCTATGTGACCAAGACCCATACTACAAATGTCGCTACATTTAGGACGGCCACATTTGGTCCGATCGGAATTGTTTCGGAAGGACACGTTAATTATGTCCAAACTATTAATCCACAGCAGCATTTGCCAATTGACCATGTAGTTTCAAATGTCTATTTGGTTAAAGCATACGCCGGCATGGGACCAGAAATTTTTCAAGCTTTAAATAAACCGACTACTAATGGAATTGTGATTGAAGCTTTAGGAGCCGGCAATATGCCCCCGCAAACACTGCCGGAATTGCAAAAACTGCTTGATAACAATATTCCCCTTGTCCTAGTTTCACGCTGTTTTAATGGTATCGCAGAACCAGTTTATGATTATCAGGGTGGCGGTGTCAGTTTAGCTAAAATGGGCATCATTTTCTGCCGCGGACTAAATGGGCAAAAGGCTAGAATTAAGCTTTTAGTAGGTTTAAGTGCTGGCTTTAAAGGACAACAATTAAAGAAATATATTAATAATTAAATTATATGTAAAACCACCTTCTCTTGAGGTGGTTTTTTCTTGCAAAAATTTGTAATTATTTGTAAAATGACCGTTGGTCATTGTTGAATAAAAGGAGTATAAAATAATTATGTATGTCTTATCTCCCCAAGAAAAAGAAGCTAAAAAACAACTGATTGCGGCGGCTGCCAGCAAATTATTTCAAAAAAATGATTTTAACAAAATATCCATGGCCCGCATTGCCCGCGAATCCGGCGTAGCCAAAGGAACGCTGTTTAATTATTTCAAAACTAAAGAAAGCATCTTCATGTACCTGCTGCTTTCTGGATACCAAGACTATCTAAAAGACGTTCTGCTTCGTTTTCAAGCAGCCGAAAATATTACTACTTGGTCAGCATTTTCTTCTTTTTTACTAGAGCAAAATCATTTGTTAATTAGTGAAAGACCTGATCTCTTACGTCTTAACGCTTTGCGTGGTCCAATTTTAGAAACAGCCGCCGACAAAGAACAAACTTTACTCGGTCGCAAAAAATTATATCAGGTAAATCATCAATTAGGGCAAGCCATTGCTAAGCGCATTAATATCTTAGACGATAAGCAGGCCAGTCACCTTTTCATTATTCAAAGTGCCATCATTAGCGGCTTGATGAATATGATGAACTTGGATGAATTTCACCACGATCAATTGCCCGTAGACTTTAAAGGGTTTCAAATCGACCTTGAACAAGAAGCCAATCAATTAATGCTATTTTATTTACAAGGATTAGCACAAAAACTGGGAGGAGCTAAATAGAATGAAACTTGCTAATATTAGAAATTTTGCCATAATTGCCCATATTGATCACGGCAAATCAACATTAGCCGACAGAATTATGGAACAAACTGATACTGTCAGCAAAAGACAATTAAGCGACCAACTGCTCGACAGCATGGAAGTAGAACAAGCGCATGGAGTAACCGTTAAATCACGATCAGTGCGTAATTTTTATCAAGCTGACAATGGTCAAGAATACGAATACAATCTAATCGATACACCAGGACACGTTGATTTTTCTTACGAAGTCTCTAAAAGCCTCGCTGCCAGTGATGGTGCTATTTTATTAGTGGACGCAACTCAAGGTGTGCAAGCACAAACCGTAGCCAACTTACGTTTAGCTTTAAAGCATAACTTGACCATCATTCCGGTGATTAACAAGATTGACAATGCGGCTGCCGACGTTGCGGCAACGGAAGCGCAAATTCGTGCTTTGCGCCCCGAATTTGCTGATGTGGCTATTTTAAAAATCTCTGCTAAAACCGGCGAAAACGTTCACCAAGTCTTAGAAGCAATTTACCAAAAAATCCCGGCTCCTCAAGGAAACCCAGATGAACCTCTTAAGGCGTTAATTTTTGACTCGCAGTATGATTCTTATCAGGGAATTATTGCGGATGTCAGACTAATTGACGGTCAGTTGCAAAGTGAGCAAAAACTACAGTTAATGCAAGGCGGCAGTATATTTAACGCACAAGCAATAGGAATTTTCACACCAAACATGCAACCAGTGAAAGCTCTGAACGCTGGAGAAGTTGGCTACGTGGTAACAGGAATTAAAGATGTCGCCAGCGTCCAGGTGGGCGATACCCTAACTGCTGCAGACAATCCGACTAAAAATGCGATTCCGCACTTCAAACCCGCACAATCAATGGTTTATGCTGGTCTTTATCCTAAAGGAAAAACCAGCTATGAGGCGTTAAAGCAGGCTATTAGTAAGTTGGCACTTAATGATTCAGCTTTTCATTACACGCCAGAGCAATCTGAAGCCCTCGATGCCGGTTTTCGTTGCGGCTTTTTAGGCATCTTTCACTTGCAAATTATCCAAGAACGTTTGCGTGATGAATACCACGTGGAAGTGCTGACAACTGCTCCCAACGCCACCTACCATGTTTATCTCAAGCAACCTGAGCCAAAGCAAGAATATGTCACAATTACCAATCCGGCTAAATTCCCTGATTTTTCCGAAATTGACTACGTCACAGAATCTTACGTTAAAGCAGTAATTACTACGCCCAATGACTATTTGGGTGCAGTCATGAAATTGTGTGACCAGCATTTTGGGGAAATGGTTAATTTAGATAATCAACAAGATTTAGTCACATTAACATATAAACTGCCGGTTTCCGAAATTGCCTATGACTTTTTCAATAGTTTAAAATCAATTACTCATGGTTTTGCGACTCTTGATACTGAATTTCTGGATTATGAACTTGTGGATGTAGTCAAAATTCAAATTCAAATTAACTACGCCGCTGTTGATGCTCTAGATATTATTGTGCCCCGCCAAAAAGCAGATTTGATCGCTCACAAATTAGTTAAAAAACTGAAATATACTGTGCCGCGGCGTCTGTATCCGATGCCTGTGCAAGCAATGGTGGAAAACAAGTCAATTGCAAGAGTCGACGTGCCGCCTTTGCGCAAGAATGCGGCAGTTAATGGTGAAAAACGGAGTATTTCAAAGAAACAGCAACTTTTGCGGAGACAAAGTCTAAATAAGAGACAAGCTGTTAAAAGTGATATCAAGTTGCCCCAAAGCGTCTTCGATGCTATTTTAAATATTAACGAACCAGATTAAAAACTAAAGCAAACTAAAAGCGTGAAAAACGAGATTTTTCACGCTTTAGTTTATTTAATTCACTTATTTATTTTCTTTTTGCACGGTTAGCATCTGGCAGTGCTAAAACAAAAAATGCTGTTGTGAAGGACAAAGCAGCTTGAATCATAAATGTTAAGGCATAATTTTGTCCGGCAATTGAAGAAATCACAACTGGTAAAATATATGATAGTAAAGTAGATGTCATACCAACAATACCACCAGCGCTACCAGCATATTTAGGTCCTATTTCGGGAAATGAAATAATCATTGACTGCAAAATTGGGCCAGCTGAAGCACCAAACAATCCACCAAGTACTAAGTCTATAACTAAAAGACCACTACCGGATAAGTATGCGACCATGAACATCGCTAATGCCGAAATGGTCACAAAGACCACCATTATTGGCTTAGCTTTTTTCATCTTGCCAATAATTGCAGGCCCCAGCATAGCCCCAATCAAACTACCAATTTCTGCAACAGATGCAATTGCATTAGCTCCGGCTGGTGTCATTGCTTTGCCATTAATTAAAGCTTGTGGCAAAATCCCTGTAAATGACATTGAAGCAGCTTGACCAATACCACCGGCAATCGCAACTAACCAAGTCTTTTTACTTTTAACAGCAATATTGATATATTTTGTTACTGGTTCTGAAGGAGGAACTTTTTCTCCTTTAGGGGCGTCTTTAATAAACAGCACCCAACAAATTGACAAAACAAGTAGCAGTGTTGAGGAGAACATATAAGCTGCCTTAACACTAGAGAATAACGGTCCCGTTAATTGTGAAAGAATAATGCCAATGCTGGCTGAAGCAAAGAACATGCCCATTGCTAAATTAGTATCTTGTTTAAACCAAATACCAAAAATTTTAATTGTATTGGTACTTAAAATTGACATATAAACGCCAAACAACAACAGCATAACCATCATCATAGCAAAATTAGTTGCTATTAAACGACCATAGGCACCAATAATTGAAATAATGCATCCTACAGTTACAACCTTTTTAGCACCAAATCTATCTGCCAAAGATCCTGCTGGTAAACTTAAAACTACAGCCACCAACATGGGAGCCATTAGCAAACTTGAAAATTGAGCAGTTGAAATGTGTAAAGCTGGCATAATTTGTGTTGCCAGTACAGAAACCTGAAATTGAATATAGTTACTAGCCACGTCCATTAAACATACTATTGCTAGAATAACCCAACGATAACTTGAAAGACGAGGCATTTGCTTTTCTTCCATATTTACTTTCTCCTTCTAAAAGCAAATTAATTATCAGCAGCGTTTTTACCAGCTAGACGCCCAAAAGTTTGAGCCCTGCTGCATGCTAGACCTGGGACACGATCAGGATAACTACCCCAGAAAAAGCCACCACTGGCATTACCTGCCGCATATAAATGAGGAATTGCATTACCCTTTTTATCAATAACTTGCATGTTAGTGTTAATCCGTAATCCATCAAGAGTAGCTAATAAGCGACCGCCCAAAATTATGCCATAGTATGGACCCTTTTCAATTGGAAACATTCGATAAGGTTCTTTACCAAAATCGCTATCTTGTTTACTTTGGCATAGCTGATTGTAGCGCTCAACACTTCTGACTAAGTTCCTTTCTGGTAATTGCAGTTTAGCGGCCAATTTTTCAATACTATCTGCTTTTTGTGCTGTCCCATCATCAAGTCGGCGCTGAACTTCAGCTTTAGCACCTTCTGTATCATATATTCCTGGCCAATTTAGTCTTGAACAGCCTAATGTATGAAACTGTTCTAAATGATTCATTATTTCTTCATTCCAAATAACAGCTTCTAAATAACCAGGTTGTTTCGCTGCACTATTGATGTCAAACTGATATGGTTCACTTTCATTTCCGAATCTTTCCCCTTGTAAGTTAACCTTTAAAAACGGGTATGATCCGAGCCAAAAGTAGCCAAACCCGCGATAATCCACTACATAGTGATCTTCTGCATTTGTACCTACTTTGACACCGCCCCGATCGAAAATGGTTTCTGCTGGTTCTTCATCACGAGCTGCTCCAACTCTAAGACCAGCCAGAATACCTGACCCATCATCACGCGGGCCATCAGAATAAACATTCTTTTTTAGACCAAATGGATTCCATTTCGCCATCAGACTCTTGTTTCCGCCATATCCGCCAGTACAGATAATAACGCCTTTATTTGCATAATATTTCGTTTTTTGTCCGCTTTGACGATCACTGGCAACAATGCCTATAACTTTGCCTTCATCATCAGTAATCAAATCTTCCAACTTGGTATTATATTGTAAAGTCACTCCTAATTCTTGAGCTTTATTAATTACCCAAGAACCATAGTGAGCCCAATCAGTATCATCCGCATTTGCAATCACATTTTCGACTGGAAAAGCAGTATTGATAAGAGTTTCATAACCTGCATCTGGTTGAGCCATAATGTGACCACCATTAGGTTTTAAAATATTATCTTCAAGCCAATTTACAGTTTCAGCACTATTATTAACCCATTTCCATAAAAGGCGCTGGTCAACATTAGACTGAGCAAATAAAGTTAAAAAATTAATCAATTTTGCTTTGTCTATTTTTATACCTACCTTTTTTTGTGCATTACTGTCTACTGCCGCAATTGATGAGCGATACAAATATTTTGAATCACCCATTTTATCAATTAACAAAACTTTTGCACCCTTCTCAGCTGCAGCACAAGCAGCCATTCCACCAGAATTGCTTGCTCCCGCTATAATTACGTCATAATTGCTTTCCATTTTTACCAACTCTTTCTTTAGTTATATTTTGTGCACACTCTTAAAGTAGCATGTTAATTTGGTATTTAGGCAAGTACATTAAAATGTAAAATAACAAACTGGAATGCTTGAAATATTTTGTATTTTAGCAGCAAAAAAGCTTGTCAATCTCTTGCAAACAGATTAACGAGCTCCTTTTAATTCTTAAAACTATTTATGAAATTAAGCAGTCCTTTTTACCGCATTTTTAAAAACCTGAATTACTTTGTCAATATCAATATCTCTGACAGCGGACTTCATATAAGCAATGCCATAAGGCGGTATTTTGCGACACTCAAGTGGTAAATATTTAACTTCTTTTGCATTATAATCTGCAATAAAATTGGGTAAGATACCATATCCCCAATTAGCTTTAACATATATGCCCATTTTAAAGAAATCACTGACAAACCTTATATGCTTCACATTCATATTTGCAATTAATTCATTTTGAGTTTGAAAGCTTAACGAATTTGTCGGATTAAATAAGAATATAGTTTGTTGTTGTAAATCTTTTAAAGTAACTTTTTCTTTTTTACTTAGTATAGAATTTGAAGGACACATCACAACAAAATGTCCCTCAATTAAGGGCTCAAAACTAATATTCTTAATTGCCTCTACACTATCACGCGAAACAAGACAAATGTCGACATGATGATTTAAAATTTCAGAAATTGAATAATTTAATACATCACTAAAGCGTATATCCAGGCTTTTGTCAATTTTATGCAATTCATGCAAAACAATTGGCATTAATTCTTCTTCTAACGGAATATTACAAACTCCTATTCTTAAAGAGTTTCCAATTTTACTTTTATTGCTTCTAAGATAATCCTTGGCATAATCCATGTCATTCACCACATTACGGGCTACTTTATAAAAATATCTGCCTGCATCTGTCAGCGAAATTCGATGATGCTCACGAACAATTAATGTTACTTCAAGTTCGTTTTCTAGATCCTTAATATTTTTTGAAACAGCTGGCTGAGAGAAATTCAGAGCCTCTGCAGCAATAGTAAAACTTGAGTTATCCACCGCTTCAACAAAACAATGTAATTGTGTAAAATTCATTTTATAATCCTGCTCATAACTATATTTGAACTAATTATATAACTATTGCAAGGCTTTTCAAAAAGAATCTTGTGTTTATAAAACGAGTTATTAATTCGGCAGATATATTGATGAATTTTTATTTTTACCTAATTTGCGATTCTTTAATTAACATCACTTTCATGTTTCAAAAATATGTGAAAGCTAGACTGATATAAATCAAGTAAAACATGGAAGCATACATGCCATCATACTGATAAAAATGATTTAAAATTACGAGAATATACTGAACAATATGGGCGGCAACTTGACGATTTAATCACAAGTGACAAATAAGTCGCAGATACTAAAAAATTCCTAACCGATGGTTAGGAATTTTATTTTTAGGTTCTAAATTAGTCGTCTAACTTTTCTTTGTTAGTGACATTCAACTTTTCATCAAAGGTGTAAACTACTGGTTCACCAGTCTTCATTTCCAAGTTCATAATATCAGCGTCAGAAATGTTTTCGATGTATTTAGTCAAGGCACGAAGTGAGTTACCATGAGCGGCAATAATGACATTCTTACCAGCTAATAAGTCTGGAGCAATGTGGTCTTCCCAAAATGGCATAACTCTTTCCAAACAAACTTTTAAGTTCTCAGTCCGTGGAATAATGTGTGGGTCAAGATCGGCGTAACGACGATCATGAACTTGGCTGTATTTTGAGTCATCCTCAATCTTTGGTGGCAAAACATCGTATGAACGACGCCAAATGTGAACTTGTTCATCACCGTACTTATCGGCAGTAGCCTTCTTATTTAAACCTTGTAAACCGCCGTAATGACGTTCGTTTAATCTCCAGCTCTTAGTTTCGGGAACCCAAAGTTGGTCGCTTTCTGCCAAAGCATAGTGTAAAGTCTTAATAGCACGAGTCAAAACTGAAGTATAGGCTTGGTCAAATTTAAGACCGTGTTCTTTAATTAACTTACCTGCATTCTTTGCTTCTTCAACGCCTTTTTCTGATAAATCTACATCAATCCAACCAGTAAATTTATTTTCAAGGTTCCATTCACTTTGTCCGTGACGAATCAAAACTAATTTTGACATGAAATATCTCCTTTGCAAATTAAATGTTTCACTTACTATTTTACACATTTACATTTTGTTTTCATAGGGTTTAGGACTAAAAATCATTTTTTAAATTTATATTTTACGATACAATAGTTATAATAATGATTATAAGAAAAGAGATAATCTAACTCACTATGAAATTTAAAAAACTAATTTTAGGCTTGAGTATTGCTGCAGCACTAGTTGCGGGTGGTTGTTCCAAGCCGAAAAAGCAAAGCGAACCAATTCTAACTAAAAGCCAAGTAATCAAATGTTCACAGAAATCATTTAAGAGCGGACAAGCTAAGCAAACAGTGACTTTAGGCACTGATACATCTAAGCAGGTGGTTGCTACTACCGCCCTTTTTGGTGGCAACCCAACTGTTTTTCAGCTTAATTACGAAACACAATCTAAGGGTAAAACCCAGTCCTCACAAGAATGGGTGGATAGTGCCAATCACGTTTATATTAACGGGCAGAGTAAGTGGTACAAAGCCGATTTTAACAAACTGACAGGTCATTCTTATGCTGACCTACTCGACTCATTCACTAATAACGCGATGTTGATGGATCCACCTGCCGTTCTTACTAAAGCTTATAAAATGACCCGCAAAGGTCATACTTATACCTTAAATGCCAAAATCAAGGATCAGCAAACAATGAAAGATGCGCTTGATCCAATTTTTACTACTAATACACAAAGTCCCAAGCAAAAAACAATTTACAATAAATTAGTTAAAATGGGTAAAATTCAAGGCATGACTGCAAAGTTAGTAGTCAAAAACAAAAAGCTATACTCTTTTCAATACTTAGTAAAAATTAAAGTTAACAAACTAATGCGCTTTAGTGCAGGACAAAGTTACGGCAATATGGGTAAGCAAGATTTCTTAAAGATCCCTAACAATGCACTTAATGCCCACCCACTACCTAAAACTGACAAAAAGAAAAAATAGTTAATACTATTTTTCAATATAAAAACTCTCTAGACAGATTTTACTCAAATCTAGAGAGTTTATTTCAACCTTTTTATAGCTATTTTTAAGACTTACACGTCTAATAATCGTGATGCTTGTTTGTATCAAGTGTAATATAAACTATAAATAATAATAAAAGTGTACCAAAGACTAGTAAATATTTTTGCTCTTTAGCTCCAGTCTTAGGCAAACTTGCTTTTTTAGATTTTAATGCAGTTGGCTTTTGACTTACTTCTTGCTTTTTAGCAGTTTTATTATTTGAAACAGTTTTGGCAAAATCATGATTCGTTCCATTTACATCATTTTGCTTATTAGAATCATTATTATCACCATAATTATTTTTATCTTGTTCTGCAGTAGGTGTATCATTCACTTGAGGTTTGTTCATGCTGTAAACATAAGTTACAATGATGTCCCCCTGAATAAATTTTCCATCTCTATTATTCGGTAATTTACTTTCATCTAATGTATAACCAGAAATTCCTAATTTTGCAGTAGTATAACTAGATCCTACCACACCAGTTTGCTCAACCGGTTTATGTATTTCGTTACCTGCCTCATCAACAAACTTGGTTATCACTTTACCTACAGTTGGCGCAGGAGAGTCTTTTTTGTATACATAGGTTACAACTATATCGTTTTCACTATATTTTCCTGTCGCATTAGCAGGTATTTTACTTTCATCTAAAGTATAACCTTCAATAGCAAGCTTTTTTGCCACATATTCTGCGCCAACTACACCAGTTTCAGTGACTGGATCATGTATTTCGTTACCTGCCTCATCAACGTATTTGGTTGTCACTTTACCCACAGTTGGCGCAGGAGAGTCTTTTTTGTATACATAGGTTACAACTATATCGTTTTCACTATATTTTCCTGTC
>CAMKZU010000001.1 GCA_946477855.1 uncultured Lactobacillus sp. | reverse complement strand
GAAATCATCGTTCTTTTTTCGTGGTCTGGGAACTAGTTTTTTCCCAGACACTTTTCTTTATTTTAAATTTATTGCATTTCAAAAAAATGTGAGTTACTATGGTTAATTAGTTAGCTTGCTAACTAAATATTCAGGAGGAATTTGAATGCAAAGAAAATTAGACGCAAAATTAATTTGTTCCGTTTTCGCAGCCGGATTAATGTCTTTTTCGGGTGTGCTAATTGAAACAGCGGGAAACGTTACTTTTCCTGTTTTGATGAAGGATTTTCATGTTAATATGGCTACCGTACAGTGGATGACAACTGGTTATTTATTAGTTGCTTCTATTATTATGCCATTATCTGCATATTTAAAAAGAAATTTTAGTTCAAGAAAACTTTTTGTTACAGCCGCTACCTTATTTATTTGTGGTTTAGTGATTGATGCAGTAGCAAACCAATTTATTTTTCTAGTACTTGGTCGTGTTATTCAAGGAGCAGGAGCGGGAATAGCTATTCCATTAATGTTTAATATTATTTTGGAACGGACACCTTTAGATAAAATTGGATTGCTTATGGGAATAGGAACAATGATAACGGCAGTTGCTCCAGCTTTAGGACCAACGTTTGGCGGATTAGTCGTCAATACGTTAGGTTGGCGTTATATCTTTATTTTTATAATTCCGGTGATGATAATTTCTCTATTAATGGGTATAGCTTCAATTAATGACGAATCTAAGAAAATTGTACATACGCAACTTGATACAGCAGGCTTTCTGAGCATTGCTTTAACATTTATCGGCTTGATTTTTGCTTTTAGCAATTTGTCTACTATCATACAAAAACCTTTTATGTTTATTTTGCCTTTAGCAGTTGGCGTTATTTGCTTAATTATTTTTATCAAGCATTCTTTAAATACTGCTACTCCGTTAATTAATATTAGAGTTTTTAAAAACACTAAATTTACTCAAGGCATAACAGCTTATTTTATTTTTCAAGTTAATACTTTAGGATTGTCGTTTATCTTGCCTAATTATGTTCAAATTGTTAATCATTCTACAGCAATGACTGCAGGTCTTCTGCTTTTAACCGGTGGACTTGTTGGAGCGGTGTTCTCACCAATTAGTGGCAGATTGCTCGACAATTATGGTCCCAGAAAACCAATAATGACAGGTGCAGTTTTGGAAATAGTAGGCGGCATTCTTTATTGTATATTTGCTTCTTCACTATCATCTGGCAAAATTATTCTGTTCTATGCTATTACAATGATGGGTATAGGCCTGGTAATGGGTGATACTATGACTGCTTCCATTGGTCAGCTAGATGAAAAAGAAAATACAGATGGCAATGGTCTGTTCAATATGGCGCAGCAATTTGCTGGAGCCGTCGGCACGGCAATTATTTCAGCTATTATGCAATTTGTGGAACAGCTGAGTGGTCAAAGCACTACTACTGGAAAATATATTGAAGCTGCTCAGGTAGGTTTTATTTTTATTCTGATTATTGTTCTTGTTGGTGTATACTTACTTTATCAAGCTACAAAATCGGTAAAAACAAAGGAATAGAGTAAGATTAATGAACAGATTAGGATTAGCCTTACAGCGTATACAAAATACTTTTAATCGTAATGTTGATTACTACGCTAGAAAAATTGGCTTAACCGGAACACAGATGCTAATTATTGAATATTTGGCTTCATTTGCCCAAAACAAATCAATTTATCAAAAGGATATTGAGCATGAATTTAACATTAGGAAGTCTACTGCTACTAATGTATTACGCTTAATGGAAGAAAAAGGTTTAATTACCAAAAAAGTTGATCAACATGATACACGATTAAAGGCAATAATCCTAACTGAGAAAGCTATCAAGCTGGGACCAAAAATAAGTTATTATTTTGCTAATTCTGAGAATAGTTATGCTGAAATTTTAGGAGCCGATACGAAGAATGAATTAGTAAAAAATTTACAGAAGCTGAATGAAGCCATATCTGATAAATAGATCAAAAAAATAGTTATTGCATGAAAGCAATAACTATTTTTTAATTTACTTTATTTATCTCTCGTAATTAGGGGCCTTTTTAGTAATTTGGACATCGTGGGGATGAGATTCTCTTAAACCGGCATTAGTAATTTTTACAAATTGAGCATTTTCACGTAAATCAGCGATAGTGGCTGCACCTACATAGCCCATGCCTGAACGCAGACCACCAATAATCTGGAAAATAATATCAGAAACATCACCTTTATATTCCACGCATGCTTCAACACCTTCAGGAACCAATTTGTTAGCTTCGTTGACGCCGCCTTGAAAGTATCTGTCTGAAGATCCATGGGCTTGAGCCATTGCTCCGACAGATCCCATACCACGATAGGTCTTATATTTTTGGCCATCGCTTTCGAACACTTCACCAGGTGCTTCTGTTGTACCTGACAACATACTTCCAAGCATGACGGCATTTCCACCAGCAGCGAGTGCCTTAACAACGTCACCTGAATACTTCATTCCACCATCTGCAATTATTGGCTTGTGGTATTCTCTGGCAGCAGTAGCAGCATCATAAATTGCTGTAATTTGCGGAACTCCAACACCAGCAATAACTCGGGTCGTACAAATGGAGCCGGGTCCAATACCCACTTTAACAATATCAACCCCAGAATCAAAAAGAGCTCTTGCTGCATCGCCAGTCGCAATGTTGCCTGCAATTAAAGTAACATGAGGGAAATGTTCCCTAATTTCTTTGACTTTACGCAAGACTCCTGCTGAATGACCATGTGCAGTATCAATGACGATTGCATCAGCACCTTTTTCAATAAGTGCTTCAGCCCGCTCAAAAGTATCACTGGTCACGCCAATCGCAGCAGCGACGAGCAGATGATTATTGTCATCGACAGCTGCTTTGGTAATGTTAGATGGAACAACAACATTTTTGACGTTGGCAACTTCGCCAGCCTGGGCAGTGATGGACATGTTTTTATGGATCACTCCTAAACCACCTTGCAAGGCGATTGCTATTGCCATTGCGCCTTCAGTCACGGTATCCATTCCGGCACTGATAATAGGAATATTGAGTTTCAGATTAGGCGCCAATTGTGTATGAAGATCTACTTCATTTGGCAATACATGGCTTTCTGCGGGAATCAATAACACATCGTCAAAGGTCAAGCCCTCTTTAACAAATTTTGTTTCCCAATTTGACATTTAATGCACTCTCCTTTTCAAAAATATTAAAGTTAAATTGATTACACTTTACTAGTGATTTTAATCTTGGTCAAGTTAAAATTATAGAAGGTATTGTTAAAATTATAATATTACTGCTGATTCATTTCAATACAAAAGTCGAACAAAAATATAATATAAATAGATATTGTAAGTAATAACTGAAAATGTTATGATTTTTAATATTGATGGATTGCTACATTAAAGCTTTATTTATAAAGCGGGTGATTAGATTTGCTTATAATGTTCGCATTTAAAGTGAATCGGTTTAGGAGAAAAAGATGACCCAAAAATTATCTCGTAAGTTTGTTGACGGATTGCCTAAGGCTGAACTGCATGTTCATATAGAGGGAACACTAGAAGCAGAAATGGAATTTGCGATCGCTAAGAGAAACCAGATTGATATCGGTGCTAAGACGCCAGCGGATATTGACAGGAATTATGGCGTAGGGCTGCCCGAATTTTTAAAGGCGTACTATAAAGGGATGCAGGTCTTGCGGACTAAACAAGATTTCTACGATTTAACTGCAGCTTTTTTGCGCAAAGAAGCTGACAGCAATGTTAAGCACCTTGAATTGTTTTTTGATCCTCAAGCTCATACTAGTCGAGGAATCCCTTTTGCTACAGTAATTGAGGGCATTCATGAAGCGATTGTTGATGCAGCACCATTAGACATTGATGTACAATTAATAATGTGCTTTTTAAGAGAATATTCACAAGAATCAGCAATGCAAACTTTAAAAGAAGCTGAGCCATATCATAAAAAAGGCTGGATATTAGGTGTTGGTCTTGATTCAGATGAACATCATAACCCACCGTTGAAGTTTATGCTGGTTTTTGCTAAGGCTAGACACCAAGGTTACTATTTAACAATGCATTGTGATCTACACCAAGTTGATTCAGTCGATCATATCAAACAAGCTTTAGAAATTATCACGGTGGATCGTTTGGATCACGGCTTAAATATAGTTGAAAATGCGGATTTAATGACATTTTTAATAGACCAAAAAATTGGTATTACAGCATGTCCCATGGCTTATTTTTACACCCGCAAAGTTATGGAACAGGAGGCTATTAATAAGCTTTTTAATAGCGGTGCACTGATTAGTTTTAATTCCGATGATCCGGCTTATAAGGGTAGTAATTATATTAATGATGTTTACTATAAATTTGCCCAAAAGTGCGATTGGAGTGAAAAAGAACTGATTCGAATAGCACAAAATTCATTTAAAACATCTTGGATCAGTCAGCAGGAAAAAGAACACTATCTTGCCCAAATAGATAAATATATCTCAAGTAAAAGGTGATATTTCTATATAGAAAATATATTTTGTGCCAAAAAATTAAATTATATTTAAAAACTGTTAAAAATATGGTAGAATTTATCTAATTGTTGCTGATTTAAAAACTATAAGTAATAAGGTTAAACCAATGACAGTTTCTAAATGTATGATGATTATTGTTCAAAACTTAAAGCAATTTTGTAAAAAGGATTGTCCTTTTAAAAATTGCTTTTTTGTGCTGGCTAGATAACTAAATGAGATCAAAAATGAACGAAAATGCGATTGAAGTTCATAATCTTTCTAAGGATTATTTTATTAGCAGCAGGGGTGAAAACTGGCGTGCAGTTGTTAAAAATATTTTTAAGCCTGAAAAGACGGCAGTGCAAGCAGTAAAATCGCTCAATTTTGCTATCAAGAACGGTGAAAAAGTTGGCTTTATTGGCAAAAACGGGGCAGGTAAGACCACGACCATTAAGATGCTGACTGGAACCTTGTTTCCATCAGCTGGAACTTGCAGGGTAAATGGCTATGATCCTACAAAAAGGATAAATGATTTCAAAAAGTCAATCTCAGTCGTTATGGGAAATAGATCGCAGCTTTTTCCTGATTTAACCCCTAGAGATTATTTGAAATTATTGCAGTCAATGTACGATATACCGGAAGAAATTTTTCAAAAAACGGTCAATGATCTGGCTCAGATATTAAATGTAACTTCAAAATTAGATGTACAAACCCGCAAATTATCACTAGGAGAACGAATGAAAGTAGAATTTCTGGCCGGCGTAGCAACTAGACCAAAAATACTCTTTTTAGATGAACCGACTATTGGCTTAGACGTTTTGGCAAAAAGGGATATACGCAAGTTTTTGTTAAGGCTGAATCAGGAAGAAAAATTGACTGTCTTTCTTACCTCTCATGATATGGAAGATATTGCCACTATCTGTGATCACCTGATCATTGTAAATAGCGGTCAGATAATGTGGGATGGACCAAAAACAGATTTATTAGAGAGGTTTAATCAGAATAAATATATTACTTTTATTAAATCGGAGAACTTCAACGAAAGTAAATTGGGCGCCAAGATTATTGATCAGGATGATTTGACCGTGACAATTAAAGTTCCTGTAGAAAAGGTAGATGACCAAATCTCTCAGTTGGCACGGGATAATCAAGGCTCCGACTATCAAATAAATGACCTGAAGCTTGAAGATATTATCTTAGAGCTATTTGCTGAGGAGAAAGAAAAATGATAAAAACCTATTTTTCAGTAAGCAAGATCTCATTGAAGTCTATATTAGCCAATAAAAGCAGCGTCATAATTTTGCTTCTGCAAGCACTGGTACCAAGTTTAGTGATGTTTTATTTGTGGTCATTAATATTAAATCATGGTCAAACTATTGGTGGTTTTAGCAAAAATCAAATGGTAATTTATTATATTGGGGTTAATTTTATTAATTCTTTTGTATGGTATGCAGTTGACTGGGAATTGAATGATGATATCCATTCAGGAGAATTGTCTAATATCATCCATAGACCAATTACAGTTGAAAAATATTATTTTGCTAAAATGCTGGGCGATAGACTGGCAAATTTAATTTTGCTTGCTCCGATTTTAATTATTGGATTTGTCTATATAGTTGCGCGTAATTTAATTCATATTTCTTTACTCGTGCTACTTGAATTTGCATTTAGTTTAATTATGGCAGCCATATTATGGTTTCTTTTTTCTTATATTATTGGTAGTGTAGCGTACTGGTTTGACAATCTTTTCTTTGTTTTACTGGTAAAAGAAGTTGTAGTCAATCTGCTGGCAGGTTTTTACTTTCCTTTAGAAATTTTGCCGCCTTTTTTGGTAAAAATAATTAAACTACTGCCATTTCAATATTTCAGCTCTTTTCCAATTGATACGCTTGTTAAAGCATTACCATTAAATATATGGCTTAAAAACACAATCACTGAAATTGTATGGATGATAGTTTTTTATTTAATAGTAAAAATAGTTAATAAAGAAGGGCTTCAGAGATACTCTGATGTAATGGGTTGATTATGAAAAGTAAACTTAAAGTAGTCAAATCGTTAATTAAAATTGCCTTATTGCAAACTATTAGTTTCAGGTTAGACACATTGTTTGGGATAATCTCTTCTATATTGTGGTTAGGCATTCCTATAGCTTTTTTTAAGGTAATTTATCTAAATGTTGATACTATCGGTGGTTGGACCTACAAAGAATGTCTGTTGCTAGTTGGCGTTTATACTATGCTTGACGGCTTCTTAATGGCTTTCTTGGTCAAATCAATGCCTAAAATGGAAAAAGACATTAGAGAAGGAACCTTAGATTCAATTTTATTAAAACCAATTAACGCTAAGGTATATTACTTTTTTAGTGCAATTGAATTTACACAATTAATTAATTCGGTGCTGGGACTATTTGTAATTATTTATGCATGTCAGGGTATAAGTGTTAATATAGGCCAGGTGTTGTTCTTTTTGCTTTCTTGCGTTTTTGGCTGCATTTTATACTATTCTCTTTGGTATTTATGGACAATTTCGGCATTTTGGTTTCCAACAAATTTTGGCAGAAATGATTTGTTTTTAAGTATGATACAAATGAGTCGCTACCCTGCAAGTATTTATCGGGGACTGGGTAATATTATTTTTAATTTCATCCTGCCTTTTGGACTAATTGCTTGTCCTGCAACAATTATTTTAATAAGGCCACGGCAATGGCAAATAATGTTATTGCAACTTTTGATAGCCTTGGTATTCTTACTTTTAGACCATTGGGTATGGAATTTAGGCTTGAGGAAATATAATGGAGCTGGTAGATAAAAAGAATTATGATTTTGAATTAAATACTTGCATAGCTATAGAGGTTTTTCTAAAATAATCCTGTTAGTTTTTATTTAGAATATAGGAAATGGGATAGACTTTGAAAGACGAACTTCTTACAATTAGTTTAGATGATACAGTAGTAAAAGCAGCTAAGGCTAACCTGGAAAATTATGGACTTTCTGTAGCAAAGTATCTACAGTTAATGTTGTTTTTGGCCGCAGATAATAAGGCCGAACTTAAGCAAACAATGGTGGACAAAAATGATCTGACTCAATGGTTAAAGCGATTAGATGCAGATTAATAAGGTAAAACTTACTGAAAAAAATCAGTAAGTTTTTTTTGAGCATTTATGTTTACATTTGTAGATACATAATTTATACTAAACTTAGTTTACAAATGTAGACATTAATAATAAGCTTCATCGGGGAGGAATTATCATGAATAGGATTATTATTTTATGCTTAGGACTCGCACTTATTGCCTTTATCGCATGGTGGTTCTTTGGTAGCCATCAAGTAGAAGAGGAGAAAGCCACTATGAAATCAAACAAACAGAGTGTTGATATTGAAGTTAAAGGTGGTTATTCACCAGAAAGAGTCTTTCTTAAAAGGGGAGTACCCGCTACTTTAAACTTTAAGAGAACAGACTCCTCCAATTGTTTAGATCATGTTGTATTTTCAGATTTTGGCATAAATCAGAAATTACCTGAAGGCAAAGTAGAAACGGTTAAAATAGATACTTCAAAACCAGGTGAATATCAATGGGAATGCAGTATGAACATGTTTCATGGTAAGGTAATTGTCAAATAGCTAAGGAAAAACAATGAAAATTACAACACGTTTTTGGACGTCGCTAATATTATCACTGCCAATGCTTCTTGAAATGATTATTCATCCTTTTACTGGATGGATGCTGCCAGGTGGCGAATGGACCATGCTTATTTTTACAACAATAATTATGTTGATTTCAGCAGGTCCATTTATTACTAGTGCCTGGTCTGCCTTTAAAAAGCATCATTCAAATATGGATACCCTCGTTGCTTTAGGAACATCGATAACTTATATTTACAGTATTTATGCGATGTTTACTAAAAGACCTGTTTTCTTTGAAAGTGCTGCTTTTGTTATTACTTTCGTCTTATTAGGGCAGGTTTTAGAAGAAAAAATGCGGGCAACTGCTTCTGACGCTATGGGTAAATTGCTTAATTTAGGCGCAAAAAATGCCTTAGTAAAGCGCGATAATCAATTTGTCAGTATTCCGATCACTGAAGTTGTGAAGGGCGACTATATACAAGTAATGCCTGGGCAAAAAGTACCAGTTGATGGCAAAATTGTTTCTGGCAATTCAAGCATTGATGAATCTATGGTAACTGGTGAAAGTATGCCGGTTAAAAAAGTGACAGGCGATCAGGTAATAGGAGCAACAATCAATCAAACGGGATCATTTGTGATGCAAGCCCAAAAAGTTGGTAATGAAACGATGCTGGCGCAAATTATTGAGATTGTTAAAAAGGCACAGAACAGTCATGCACCGATTCAAAAATTAACTGATAAGGTTGCAAATATTTTTGTTCCCACAGTTTTGATTATTGCAATTGTAACATTTTTAGTTTGGTATATTTTCCTAGGTAAAAGCATAGCAACTGCATTAGTTTTTGCCGTTGCGGTTATGGTTATTGCCTGTCCTTGTGCTTTAGGGCTGGCAACACCAACTGCATTAATGGTTGGAACTGGTCGTGGTGCCAAAATGGGAATTCTAATTAAAAATGGAGAAATTTTAGAGGCTGCAAACAGCATTGATACTATAGTTTTTGATAAAACGGGAACGATTACCAAAGGTCAACCACAAGTAACAGATATTGTTGGAGATAAAGAAAATGTCCTACAATTAGCTGCCAGTTTAGAGAAATTGTCTGAACATCCTCTCGCTCCAGCTATATTAGCTGCGGCTAAAAAAGAAAAGCTGCAGCTAAAGCCGGTAGAAAATTTTACTGTAATTGAGGGATGGGGTGTCTCTGGTAAAATTTCTGGTACAAATGTTGCGGTCGGCAGTCCCAAAAAACAAAAAGAAATTAAAATTGCTCCAGAATTAGAAGAGCAAATAGTGGCATTGCAAAATGAGGCAAAAACAGTAGTGTCTGTTGTTCAAGATAATCAAGTGCTGGGTCTAATTGCAATTCAGGATGCTCCTAAAGTGAATGCCCAAAATGCGATAAACGACTTACATCGTTTAGGCTTGAAAACTGTCATGTTAACTGGAGATAATCAACAAGTAGCCGACGCTATTGCCGAACAGGTGGATATCGATCAGGTAATTGCTGAGGTTTTGCCGGTTGATAAAGCAGCAGTTATTAAAAAATTGCAAGAGAAGCACCATGTCGCATTTGTTGGTGATGGGATCAACGATGCGCCAGCTCTAACCCAGGCAGATGTAGGAATTGCCATGGGTTCAGGTACGGATGTTGCCATCGATGCAGGTGGTATCGTGCTTATCAAAAATGACTTGGAAGATGTTGTTCGCGCTTTGAAACTTAGTCGCAAGACTTTTAATAGGATAAAGCTAAATCTGTTTTGGGCTTTCATTTATAATGTACTGGGTATTCCAGTTGCCGCTGGTGTTTTTGCAGGTGTGGGTCTCACACTTAGTCCGGAAATAGCAGGATTAGCAATGGCCTTTAGTTCATTATCGGTTGTAATCAGTTCAGTTTTGTTAGGAAAAACAAAAATATAGATATAAAAATAGCAGTCGCAAATCTTGCGACTGCTATTTTACTGTGTAAGCTTTAATAATGGTGTTTACCTTTAGCCAGAACTGGCTTGATTTGGCTAATATAAGCTAAAATTCCAATAATGAGCCAAATAAATGTAATTAATGCACTGTACATCAAATTGGCGCTACCAGTTTTGATGTAAGTAACTGGTTCTGCAAAAGGAAATAATAAAGCAATTTCTTTTAACCATTCAGGATAAGCTGAAATTACAACTAGGACTCCTGATACTAATTGGGCTAAACTGCTAAAAATATTCTCCAAAAAGTAAGGATCATTCATTTGCCATGAGATGGCCCAAGATACAAAACCTAAAACGCAGCCATAAATACATAAAAGCGGTAGCATGAGCAAAGCTCGTTCAATAATGACTATGGGAGCACCGGCTAAGTACAATAGAAATAGGTTAATTAATGCTAAAGTGCAACCTATAATAATGGCAACAATACATTTAGAAAGCCAATACTTGATACTGAAAGGTCTTTTGGCAATTAATTCAAAGTCAATTTTTAAGTCTGCATCATTAATCACTGCAGAACAAAATGTTTCAAGAGCCAGCACTGCAGCATCTATTGCAATTGAACTGATGGCAACATCCCAGTTAAATTGATTAGAATACTGCATATTGATTAATACTAACAGGGCCAGATTTATCATTGGTGTAATAAAGAAATAAGTTAATTTTGTACGCCAATTATTGAGAAAAGAAAGGCCAGAGAATTGTGTAGCAAACATTAGATAATTTTCAGAGCTCCTTTCTTTCTGACAAGATCGTTAATTTTTCTCACTATAATCACAATTAACAAAAGCCAAAGAAGTAAACTGCAAAAATAAGCAGTCCAGTTGAGACTTTTATTATGGGACAAAGAAGCAATTGGTCCAGTTATAGGAATAAACCACTGAGAAAACTTGGTTAAGGGATTCAAAATGGTCTCATTGCCAAATAATCCTGCTAATAACAATATAGGAGTGCCAATTAAGCCCTCATAAACCATTGCATTAGGTGAAAGAGTAAGAAATGAAGAAATTAAAATTCCCATTACTGAGCATCCGATCCACAGTAGAAAAATTAGCAAAATCTGGTACAGAGAAATTTTACCAGTAGCTACTCCTAAAATTTTGGCCAGAATATAAGCAATAGGAAATGAAAATAAACCATAGCTCGAAGCAGGTAAAAGTAAAGTAATTAAAGAAGCTCGCTCGTCATATTGACTGTTTAACAAATATGGCAGCGTTCCTTTGTAACGTTCAAAACCGATACAACCGGCAACGGTTGTACACGAAGTCCACATGCCAAAAATACCACTTTGCAGCCACAATTGTGGATTATTCAAATCGTGAGAAGCATAGGCCATAATATATTGCATCAAAAAAATGGAAACAGTACTAGTGATTGTTAACCAGACAAAGTACTGATCGGAAAGATAATCTTTTACATGAAAGAGGAAAAGACGAATAAAACGCATATCTAATTCCTCCTTAGTTTAGGAGCTATAGCCAAATAAGCTTCTTCCAAATTTTTAGGTTTTTGGTTGATTTCTTTTTCAGCCAAACCCAAAACAGCAGAAACGGTGCCAGTGAAAAAAACTTTTCCTGCACCTAGAATAACTACATTTTTAGCTAGCTTTTCAACTTCTGACATGGTGTGACTTGTTAATAAAATACTAATGCCGGAATCTGCTAATTTTTTAATAGTCTTCTGAACGCTTTGCGCTATTTCAACATCTAAACCACTAGTAGGTTCATCTAAAAGTAATAAACTTGGATTATTTAACAAGGAACGAGCGATATGCAGCCTCTGCGTCATTCCTTTAGAAAATTTCCCTACCTTTTTGTTTGCGACATTATCCAGCTCAACAATAGACAGAACTCGCTGTATTTCTGTTTTTTGCTTACGAAAGGGTACTTTGGCCAGATCAGCAAAAAATTGTAAATTTTGCTTTGCTGTAGCGTTACGATAAAACCCTAGATCTCCACCAAAAGAAACGCCGATGCTAGGTCTTTTACGAGCAGTAGTAATATCCTGTCCGTTTAAAACTACTTGACCAGAAGTAGGGAGCAAATAGCCACCTATAATTGAGACAGTGGTAGTTTTCCCCGCACCATTAGGTCCTAATAGAGCTAATATTTCTCCTTGATCAATTGTAAAAGAAACATCGTCTAAAGCTTGAAACTTTTGGTTTTTATCTTTATATGTTTCTATTAAATGTTTAACTTGTAAAATATTATTCAATTTTATCTCCAAAATTAATTTGTTGGAACTTCATCAATTAAAAAGGAAGGATGATCAAGTTCTTTATACACGTTAATTTGAAGATCTTGTTGTGAGCATTAAATCTAATGAGTAAAGTATAACATATTTTTATTCAATTTTTAATTTTTGCAGAAATAAATAGAACTGTTCTTATTAGAGCAGTTCTATTTATTTAATCAACTGATTTTAAAGCTTCAAGCATATCAAGGTCTTTTAATTTTTTGTTAACAATAAATCCTAGAACTATCGTAATGATACCGATAACTCCTAATGGCCACAGAAAACTTGAGACAGATAACGCCGGATTAAACATGACATTGTCTGGTGGCACCACGTAAAGAATATAGCGGTAAAGCAAATCTCCTGTGAGGTAACCGACTAAAATGCCAATACCTGTTAAAAGAATAGTTTCGCGATAAATGTACATCGTTACTTCATTATCGTAGAAACCTAAAACTTTGATGGTTGAGAGTTCGCGAATTCTTTCGGCAATATTGATGTTTGTCAAATTATATTGAATTACAATTGCTAAAAGTCCAGCAACTACAATCAAAACAACCATAATCAAGTTCAGAGATTTTACCACTACGTCCAATTCTTGACTAATTGCAGTGTTTTGCACCACTCCTGACACACCATTAAGAGCCATAAATTCTGCAGCAATTTTTCTCGTGTTTTTGCGAGTGGAATTTTTTAAGTTAACAAGGTATGCATTTGACGTGAAGCGTTTGTTAAAAATTTTCTGATATTGCGTTTTGTTCATGAAAATGAAATGACCCATGTACATTTCAGTGATGCCAGCTACTTTCATTTTCCGAGGACGGTTATTCTTATCCGTTAGAGATATATAGTCACCTTTGTTTACCTTGAGCAATGTTGACAAGCGTTCTGAAATAATAACCCCGTTGTTTGATAAGTGCAACGTCTGCTTAGTTTTACGATCATTTAAATGAACATAGTTCTTCAGCACTTTGCTAGAAGAAGGAGCAATTAAGGTAATATCTTGTGTATCACCAGTTTTACCAGCAGTTTTAGACATTGACTCATAATAAATTGGTGTTTCTGACTTAATACTGTCTTCTTTTAATTTGCTATTTAAAGCTTTGTGCTGATGCTTTGAAATATTAGGCTTCTGGGCAACGATCATGTTGTAGTGAATGAGATCATTAAATTGCCGGTTATTCATATTAGTAATCGAATTTTTTACAGCAAAACCTGCAAAGAGCATAGTAGCAGCACCACAAACACCAAAAATAGTCATCAGCATGCGTTTTTTATAACGAAAAATATTACGAGCAGTAACTTTATGAGTAAAGCTGAGATGGTTCCAAATAAAAGGTATTCTTTCCAGTAAGATTTTAGAACCTGCTGCAGGAGGCTTAGGTAGTAGCAATGCGGCCGGTTTTTCCCTAAATTCATTTTTAGCGGTCAAATAAGCGGGCAAAACGGAACTGATCCAAGATAGTATTAGAGCAATCAGACTGATTTGCCAGTGAAAGTGTAATTCGATTGGCGGGATCGTGATGGATTTGTAATAGGCATGATAAACAATTTGCGGCATCAAAGTGTGTCCCAAATAAATGCCCAAAATAGTGCCGATTGTACCTGAAATAAAGCCATAAGCGATGAATTTATTAATTATGACCTGATCATTATAGCCTAAGGCTTTCATTGTACCGGAATTGATTCTTTCCTCATCAATAAAGCGGTTCATTGTAGTAAAGGTAACTAATGCCGCAACGAAGTAGAGAAAAATAGGGAATACTTTAGCTAAGTCTTCGACCACTTGTGCAACAGTTGTATAAACTAAATTACCTTCACCGCCTGGTAGCTCACGCCGATTGTATACGCTATAGCTTGGTAGAGCCAATTTCCGCAATTGCTTTTTAGCTTTGCTGATTTTTTCTTTGCCTCTTTTAATTTTATTATTGGCGCTGGCAGATTTACGGGCAAAAATCTTTTTTTCTTGCTGCAATTTTTGCTCACCTGCAGCAATTTCTTGCTGAGCCTGCTCTAGTTTTGATCTTGCCGCTTGTGGTAAATTAGCTCCTACATTTTTGGCCTGCGCTATTTGCGCATTTAACTTACTTTTTTGGCGGGCTAGTTGTTTTTCAGCAATATTAATTTGCTCACTAGCAGTCTGTAATTTCTGCTCTGCTTGGTGAATTTTCTTTTCTTGCGGTGCAATTTTTTTGTTAGCAGCAGACAATATTCTTTTTTGTCTTTGACTGGCGCTGTTTTTCAGCGTATCTTGTAAAACTTTTTTATGGTGCTTAACTCTACTAGTGTAGACTTTGCCATAAGAGTCGAGGCTACGTAAGTCCTTGTATCTTAGGTTGGCCACTGTATAAACCGTATGATTAAAAGCATTAGGACTGACTACTGCATACCCTTTAAGCTCTCCAGTACCACTGTTACTTTGCCCTAAGTTTACATTTGATAAAATCTGACTGGAGCGAACGAAACCTGTAATTTTGAAGTTTTTAGATTTTAGAAGAGTACTTCCTAAAACATTTTTCTTTTCTGTAAAACTGATATTTTGACCAATTTTATATTTATCTGAATAGTAGTCTGCTAAAGCAATTTCATTTGTTTTTACTGGTAAATGACCTTTACGCAGTTCAAATTTGCCCACTAATTTTGGTTTTGAAAAAATACGAAAACTTTCCTGACTGTTTTTAATGACGGTATCTGTCATGTAGCCAAATTCAACGGATTGCAAACCTTTAGTCTGTTTAATTTTGTGGGTATCTTTTTGGTCTAGACCGTAATTGCAGATAACAGTCAGGTCAGCCGTATTGAGCTTTTGCGCATAGTGATTGCCGGTATCACGCATGTCAGGTCCTGTAACCATTAAACCAACTAAGGCAAATGCACCAATCATCATTAACCCCATGATAGAAACAAATTGTCCCTTGGTATGTTTAATCGAGCGCCAAAAATCTTTCAGAATAACTTTATTCATGATTAGCCTTTTCTACCATTTAACACTGGCAACATCTGCTGGATTCGTGTTCTCTTCAATTCGAGTAACTTTGCCGTCATGAAAGTGAATCACACGGTTAGCAAGAGGAGCTAAAGCACTATTATGAGTAACTATCACTACTGTAGTACCATTGTCACGACTCATGTTGATAATGGTTTGCAAAACGCTTTTTCCAGTTTGATAATCAAGTGCACCTGTTGGTTCATCACAAAGTAAAATTTTGGGGTTCTTGGCAATTGCCCGAGCAATTGCCACTCTTTGTTGTTCACCACCTGAAAGTTCTGCAGGAAAATTATTAATGCGGTTTTTAAGACCAACATCTATCAAAGTTTTGACCGGATCGAGTGCATCTGGCACTATTTCCGAAGCCAATTCTACGTTTTCTCTTGCTGTTAGGTTTTGAATTAAATTATAAAATTGGAAAACAAAACCGATGTCAGTACGACGATAGCTGGTTAATTGTCTTTTATTATATTTGGCAATATTTTTACCATCGATAATAACATCACCAGAACTATTGTTATCCATTCCGCCTAAAATATTTAAAATTGTAGACTTACCTGCTCCTGATGCGCCTAAAATAATAGCCAATTCACCTTTCTCCACGGTAAAACTGACATCATTATTAGCCAATATTTCAGTATCTCCAGTTTGATAGCGTTTATAATTGTGTCTTACGTCAATATAACTCATGAAAATCTGTCCTTACTGATTTTTAAAATAATTGATATAAACTTATTTTAATCTAGAAAACTTTCTAATACTTGTAAAACGCCCATGTCATTATTTGATGGTGCTTCATATTTGGCAATCTTTTTAAGTTTTTCATGACCGTTTTTCATCGCATAACTGTACCCAGCCAATTCAATCATTTCACGGTCATTCATGCCATCTCCAAACGCTATGAGTTCTTCTGGCTTAACATTAAAATACCTCAAAAAATATTTAATGCCTTGCCCTTTATTAACATTGTTGGGCATAACGTCAATATTATCGAAACCACTGGTAGTACAGTGAATATGTTCAGGGTTTGTTTGATTGAACTTTTTTTCTAGTTCGCCAGCGAGCTTGGAAGAACAGTTTAGAGTAAGCTTTGTTAAACTATCGCTTGTAGGGATATCAACTAATTTTGCAATCTCGACTACATTGGGGTAAAAGAAATGCATCATATTTTTAAAATGATTAGGAGCTTTTTTACTAATATAAGAATGTTCCAAGCCACTGGCAGCAATATGTACTTGCGGATAATTATTTTCAATAAAACTGATCAGTTTAATACCAGTTTTGTAGGTAAAAACGTGACGGACAATTATTTTATTGTCTTGTGTGAGAATTGAACCATTATCAGCTACAATATCAATTCTGTCCAAAAAATCGTAGAAATCTTGGCGCAAACGTGATAATGGTCTGCCACTGGAAACAATAAAATGAACGTGGTGTTGCCTCAATTTAGTTAAAACTTTTTCAAAGCGTTGATGATCATATTGTTTGTCATCATTTTCAAAAGTACCGTCCATGTCTACTGCTACAGCTTTAAAGGGAATATGTGTCATTTTAATCTCCTTAATATAAGTTCTCAGGTATATTATATAGTAATTATTGTCAGGTTTAACTCCAGATATTCATTAATTTAAAAGCAAAATAAAAGCAAAAGCAGAAATGTTATTAGCAACATTCCTGCTTTTATCTATATTTATTTAGTTGTAATGGGTTTTCTTTTGCCAACTAGCCAGCAGATTAAAATTGCGAATACTGTTTCGATAAGAATCAAAAAGATATTTATACCAATTTTTACCTGACCAAAATTAATGACCGCATTATTAAATAAAGCATTTTTTTCGCCTAAATAAAGGTCAAAGATAATTGAACCAATGATTAAGATGAACATAGTGATCCATTGTCTGCGATTAAATGCGATGCCGTATTCTTCTTCACGACGCCTAATGCTTGGTAATATCACTCCCAAGCCGATTAAGACAATAATGGCAACAATGTTGATAATTAGTTCATACCACCAATAACCGCTGAATTTTTTAATATCTTGTGGGGCAATGCCTAAGATAGTAGCTGCAGCAGTAACTATTAATAAAAATAGCCCGGCCAGATATCCTAATTTATCATTTTTAATAAAGACATAGTCTGAAGTAAACTTTTTAGAGTTTTTCCTAATTTGCATGAAGGAGAAAAATATCCAGCAAGTTACTCCTGGTGAGATAATGCCATTCAGGTTTAGCAGCCAATTGAAAATGTCGTTCATGTCTGGTAAAAAGATACCTAAGAGCATGATAAATGCCGATAAAGAAACGGTTAATACGTAACCATTGATAGGCAGACCATTTTTATCTTTTTTCTGTAAAAATTTAGGCATGTACTTATCACCAGTATCAGAAATGAGCATTCTGGTCATCGCGTCGAGTAGCACTGCTAATAAAGCAGCGTTGTAGAAAACAGAAGTCCAAGCCCATACATAAAGCAAAGTTTTGCCCAAACCATATTGATGCCCTACCATATCGAAGACATAGTAGGCACCATTCATTTTTAAATCGTTGGGAATATGATAACTGTTAAAATATATTCCCAGTGCAAATGAACCAAAAACTGTTAAAAAAATAGTCATTAAAGCAAGTGCAATCATTGCTTTAGGAAAATCAGACTTAGGCTTTTTCATTTTGGTCACATAAGGAGCAACCAATTCACAGCCATTTAAGGCATAAATGAGCATTGCGATAGTTGTCCAATAATGCATGTCAAATTTGGGAATTAATGTCCGCCAGGTAAATGGTTGGGTAGCCATATGACCTCCTGATTTTGCCAGTCCTAGAAATGCCAGGAAAACAAACATCAAGGTCATAATAAGCATGAGTCCACCGCCAATAGTAGATAAGACTTCCATTGAGTGCGAAAAGTAATGTTCAACAATAATGAAAATAATAAACATGGCAAATGTCATTAACGCAAATTTTGTGTTAGAAATTTGGCTTTGAAACTTTTCCGAACCTGTCAGTGCCCAACCAATGTCAACTATAATTTCATTAGCAGAATCAACCGCATAGGGAATGGAAGCAGCCCAGTAAGTCCAGGCTGTAAAATATCCCAGAAATTCGCCATTAGTTCCACGAACCCAAGAAGATAAACCGCCACCTTCACTGTTGAAAACAGATCCCAGTTGCCCAACCATTAAAGAATAAGGAATAACATAGAATAAACACATGATAATCCATGAAGTAACAACTGGCATTCCTTGGTTTTGGAAGTTGTACATTATATCGTCTAACCCAATAACGGTACAAAAAGCCATCAAGGTTAAAACGGGCCAAGAAATATATTTTTTGTTTGCATTTATTTCTTCCACTAAAGTTCTCTCCTTTGAAAAACAACTAATGTTTTTATTTTACTAATTAAATAAAAAGATGACCAGAGGCTAGAGAAACTTATTTTAATGAAAGCACATTCATATTTAATTAAAAAAGCAGGAGAAATAGTTGCTTGTATTGAAATTTATGGTCCTGTGCGGTAAGATAATAACGTTAATAATAAGAAAAGAAAGAAGGATTCTTAAATGTCAGGACACTCAAAATGGCACAATATTCAAGGCCGCAAGAATGCACAAGACGCAAAGAGGGGTAAGATTTTCCAAAAATTATCTCGTGAAATTTACATGGCTGCAAAGAATGGTGGTCCTGACCCTTCCGGAAATCCTAACTTGCGCATGGTAATGGACAAGGCCCATGCTAACAATATGCCTAAGTCAAATATTGACCGTGCTATTAAAAAGGCAGAAGGCAATTCAGAAGAACATTATGATGAAATTACCTATGAAGGTTATGCACCAGGTGGTGTGGCTATCTTTGTCGAAGCTTTAACTGATAATAAAAATCGGACAGCTTCTGCAGTTAGAGTAGCGTTTACTCGTAATGGTGGTTCTTTAGGAGCAACTGGTTCTGTTGCGTATATGTTCAATCGTAAAGGTTATATTGTCATTGATCGCACAACCACTGATGCTGATGAAGATCAGATGTTACTTGACGTAATGGATGCTGGTGGAGATGACTTGCAAACCAGCGATGATGCTTATGAAATTTATACAGATCCAAAACAATTTGCGCAGGTTCGTGATGCACTCGAAAAAGATGGCTATAAGTTAGCCAACGCAGAATTGACAATGATACCTGAAAACACAACACCTGTTCCAGAGGATAAAAAAGAGCAATTTGACCATTTAGTTGATGCTCTGGAAGATGATGATGATGTTCAGAATGTTTATACGGCTGCAGCTGACGAAGAATAAGAAAATATTCATTTAATTTAAGGGGTTCTCTAGAATCGAAAATTCGGTTTTAGAGAATTTTTTTATGTCTAAAATTATTTTTTCAACTTCTCTGCCTTGTCTTCTTTAATAAGTATGTTTTTAAATCGTATTATGAATGAGTATTTAATGAGTAAAAGCAGCACTAACGTACGGCTTTTTTGTTTGAGTAAATAAAATATAATCAAAGCCTGAATAATTTCTGATATCTATTTTATAAATTTAATTGTGAAGAATTCCAGTCTTTTTTAAATATATCTGAAAAAAATTTGCTTTTTTGCGTAATTAATTATGGTAGCAAGGAAAGGAGGTTTTTATGAAAATCAAAGCAGCTGTTAATTCTTTAATTGAAGATGCGATAAATGAGCATGCGAGCGACATTTTCTTTTTAATAGTTGGTGATAATTTAGTTGTTAAATTTCGCACAATTATGGGTATAGAAAATCAGGCTGAATATTCAATAAAAGAAGGCAAAGAAATGATCAATTTTCTAAAATTTGCTGCTCAAATGGATATAGCCGAACATCGTAGACCACAAGTAGGAGCATTTGAGTATCATTTTCATGATCAAATATATTATCTGCGTTTATCCAGTATTGGAGACTTTAATGACTGTGAATCACTGGTAATTAGAATTATTTATCAAATAAATACAGGTGAATATTTTTTTGATGAGCAAATAGAAATTCTGAAAACTTTGGCGCATCAAAGAGGATTAATAGTCACTAGTGGTCCAACTGGCTCTGGTAAGACTACAACTATGTATAACTTGGCCAAAATGATTGGCCAGAATCAGATGGTCATGACAATTGAAGATCCAGTGGAAATACATGAAATAAATTTTTTGCAAACGCAGGTTAATCTCACGGCAGAAATTACATATTCCAGGTTGCTTGAAGCAGCTTTGCGTCATAGACCAGATATTTTAATAATTGGTGAAATTAGAAATGCGATAACGGCAAGGCTTGCAGTAGATGCTGCTTTAAGTGGTCATCTTGTTTTAGCAACTGTCCATGCTAAAAGTACTTTGCAGACCATTTCGAGATTAGAAAGTCTGCAGATTAACACGGCGGATCTCTATAACTGTTTGACCGCGGTCAGTTATCAGCGACTATTGCCAACTGATAAAGGTTTTGCCTGCTTAATGGACATTGATAGTGGAAGCCAATTACGAGCGGACATAAGCAAGCATAAGCGAGGTGATTATGTTAATTGGCACCAAAATTTGGTCAAGCTAAAGGAGAGGAATCAAATTAGTGAACAGGTCTTTGAAAAATTTCAGGCAGGATAAATTATCAAATAAAGAGCGCTTAGAATTTCTTGAATATTTACAAAATAGTTTGTCAAATGGCTTTTCATTAAATACGAGTTTGGAAATGATGCCAATAATATGGCCTCAAAAGAAAATCTTATTTAATAGTTTGAGTAAAAGAATTCAGTCTGGAAAGAAACTAAGTTCTGAAATGTTGAATTTGGGCTTTCCCAAGACTATTGCTACTCAGATTGAGCTATCGATGGTACAGGGAAACCTAATTGAATGTTTAACCCAAATTGCAACTCTTACTCGTTTGAAACATGAGCAAATAAAAAAGTTGAAATCTGAAATGACATACCCTTTTATTTTAGTGTTAATGATGATTTTTCTTCTATTATTTATGCAGACTTTTGTATCTAATCAGTTTGCTGAAACAGGTGAACATACTGGAGACTATCTTCTATTGCTTTTATTAATTTTGAGTTTAAGTTTAGTTTATTTTATGAGCAGAATACTTCTGTTACTAAGAAAACAAGATTATCGCTCTTTGAAGAGACTTAGTGGCTTTCCAATTATCGGGCCGTTAATTCAAATTTATGTGAAATATATCCTGATCTATGATACCGGACTACTACTAGCTAGTGGTTTTTCCTTACAAAAAATTTGTGACTATTCAGCCATGCAAGTTAAGGGATCTTTACAACAATATGTAGGGAAAAAAGTCGGTAGACAGCTGGCTCAGGGGATGAATCCTGAAGAAATCATAGAAAAAGAGCAATTTTTACCTAATGAAATTTTATTGCTGTTAAAAGCCGGAGCAACAAGAGATGACTTGAGTAAAAAGTTTTTATTATTAGGACGTTCTTTTTTTAATGATTTAACACAAAAGATTGAGAAATTAATAGTAAATGTTCAACCCATTTGTTTTATTTTAATCGGTTTATGCATTATTGGATTATATTTGAAACTTTTATTGCCAATGTATGCAATGATGCAAGAAATATAGGAGGAAAAAGTGAAAAACATTTTGACAAAATTTACACCTAAGAAACGCAAGGTAAAAGGTTTTACTTTAATTGAAATGGTAGTAGTGGTTGCAATTATAGTTATGCTGCTTATAATCATTGCACCAAATTTAACAAAGCAAAAAAATAGTGCTAAAGAAAGGACTAATGATGCTTTTAAAACAACCTTGCAAACTCAAGCTACACTTTACGAAGATGACAAAGATCGTAATGGTAAAGAAATTAATTTTCAAAATATGTTTGATGATGGCTATTTAACTAAAAAACAATTTACAAAGTCTAAAAACTATACGGTTACTGATGGTGTAGTTGAAAGAAATGCTAAATAAGTTCAAATTACAGGGTTTTACTCTAGTTGAAATGGTTGTTACCCTCACTATTACGCTTGGTTTAGCCGGTTTAGGTGTTCTAAAGATAAATGAATATAGAGAAAAACTAATACTTGAAAATACAGTTAAAGAAATTAAGAGCTCTATTGAACATGCAGCAAGAAGATCAGCAATACAAAATCGCACAAGTATAGTTAGATATTATCCTTCTTTAAAAGAAATAATAATTACCGGAGGAAAAAAGCCGCAGATAATAAAAATAGAACCACAAATAAGTATAAGCAACTTAAGCCTATTGAAAATTTCAATTAGTGGTTCATTACCACCACACACAATCACTGTTAGTAACCATCAAGATACTCGAAGAGTGAAGCTGCAAATGACCTGGGGACGAGCAATTGATGACAAATAGGAAAAAAAGCGGTTTTTTGATGGCAGAGAGTATGGTTGGTTTAATGATTGCATTAGTAAGTGTTGCAACTTTAGCATTAACTGTGAGAGAAAGTAGAATAATCGAGCGCAGAATAGAGCAAAAAACTGATCGAGCATATGCTTGGCGCGTTTTAAAAGAGCATGAAATAAAAAGAATATTAGTTCATGATCACATTTATGAGCTTAGTGGTAAAAATAGCATTTATGATAAAACAGAAGAAAAGATATACAAAACTAAAAACTAAAGGCTTTATTTTGGCAGAAGCTGTGTTTGCGGTCTTTATAACATTGATCGTAGTACTGATTCTACAGAATTTATTAAAAAGTCTTACATTAGCAAATAAAGTTCAACATCGCACTGACGACATTGTATTTTCTTACGTGCAGCTAAACCGGTTTATTAAGGGTAAAAGTAGCCAAAGAGTATTTACTTTACCAGAGAGATCCAATTCTGAAAAAGCAGTTTTTGAAAAAATTGATGCGCAAGGAAACGATACAATATATCGTTTGACACAATATAAAAAGATGTTACGTGTGACTACTCCTGAAGGTGGACACATGCCGCTATTATTAAATGTAAAAAAGTCCAGTTTTACCACTAGAGATAAAATGTTGCAAATAAATGTTACGGAAGCAGATGGCAGAAAATCAGAGTTATATTTCAAATTTGGCACTAGACCAAAAAATAAAGAAAAGGAATTAAATGAGCAAAAACAAAAGCCTAAGACTAAAAGCTAACGCGTTTCTTAGCAGCATTCTGGTATTAATCACTTGTTTAATTTTTATTCAATTTTATCTGGATATTTATCAAGAAAGTATGGAAAATGATTTTTTATTAATTGAATATTTAATTAATGATTGATTCTCTTGCTCTAATTACCTTTTTTCTATTAAAATGTTTAAGAGATAAGGGGAATAAGCAATGGATAAAATTGAAAAACTGTTTAATGATTTCTTAGACTGTGTTAAGTGTTTACAAGAGGCATTGAATGTCTCTTTTGGGGATGCTCTGACAGAAACTTTTGATAACCTTGAAAATAAGCAAATTAAAGTTGAGCTGGGTGCTCCCGATAAAAAAACTATTCAAGAATTGAGTCACAAATATGCAAGATTAAATTATAATAAACTTTCCAATAAATTAAAGTTGCAGATTTTTACTTATTTAACTTTAAAAGCGGTTAATGAAGATGGACTAGATGTCAATCAAATGCCAACACCGCCAGCGATTTCAACAGTGATTGCAATGTTTATGTTAAAACTTTTACCAAAAGAAAAATTGATAATCACTGATCCAGCAATTGGAACTGGGAATTTATTGTTTTCTGTGATTAATCAGTTGAAAAGTGCAAATCATTCGAAGTCTGATTTTGAACTTTATGGTATTGATAATGATGAAGAAATGTTGAGCTTTGCTGATATTGAAGCTCATTTGAGTAATATTGATATTGAATTGTTTTGCCAGGATGCTTTAACTCCCTGGATGTTTAACAGCCCCGATGTTGTCGTAAGTGACTTGCCAGTTGGTTATTATCCACTTGATAAAAATGCAAAAAATTTTGCTACCAAATCTGAAAATGGTCACTCGCTTGCTCATCTTTTATTTATTGAACAGATTATTAAAAATCTTAAAGCCGGCGGTTATGCTTTCCTGATTGTGCCACAAAATATTTTGTCTGGCAAAGGTGGTAGTGACTTTATGCCATGGCTAAGTGATAAGGTTTTTCTGCGTGCAATAATTGAGTTACCCGACAGTGCCTTTCAGAATAAATTTAATCAAAAATCAATTGTAGTCTTTCAAAATCATGGAAAAGATATCAGAAATAGTGAAGTTTTTCTCACAAAGTTAGACTCATTTAAAAGTGAACAGGACCTAATAAAGCTTAATGTTAAACTAAATGAGTGGTATACTAAAAACATTGATTGATTTGTGAAATTTATAAAGTCATGTTTATGGAGGAATTAGATTTATGAAAAAAGTTTTAGCAATCAACTCAGGCAGTTCTTCATTTAAATATAAGTTGTTTGCTTTACCTGATGAAAAAGTTTTAGCAAGTGGACTTGCTGACAGAGTTGGTATTGATGGCTCTTCCTTTGAAATTGAATTGGCTAACGGTGAAAAACACGCTGAGGATGTAGCAATTCCAGATCAGGAAACTGCTGTTAATTTGCTGCTTAAGGCTTTAAAAGAATATCATGTGATTAGCGATTTGAGTGAAATTGTAGGTGTTGGTCATAGAATAGTTGCGGGGGGAGAAGACTTTAAAGATTCTGCTCTGATTGATAAGAAAAATCTACAAAAAGTTTATGATTTAAAGGAATATGCACCACTTCATAATCCAGCTGAAGGTAAAGGAATTGAAGCCTTTATGAAGTTGCTACCTGGTGTTCCGGAAGTAGGCGTTTTCGATACCTCATTCCATCAGACTTTGGATCCTGTACATTATATGTACTCAATTCCTTATCAATATTATGAAAAATATGGTGTTCGCAAGTATGGTGCTCATGGCACTTCTGTTCGTTATATTGTTGGTCGTGCTGCTCAAATGCTTGGTAAAGATGCCAAAGATTTGAGGCTGATTGTTTGTCACCTTGGCTCAGGAGCTTCAATTACTGCAGTTAAAGATGGCAAGTCTTTTGATACATCTATGGGCTTCACTCCATTAGCAGGTATCACTATGGGTACTCGCTCAGGTGATGTGGACCCGTCTGTTTTGCAGTATATCATGAATAAAGACCATATTGATATTAACGAAATGATTGACATTTTAAATGATAAGTCTGGCCTGCTGGGAATTTCTGAAATTTCTTCTGATATGCGTGACTTAGAGAATAATTCTGATAAAAAAGCTGATCTTGCAAGAGCAATTTTTGTTAATCGTGTTATCCAATATATTGGTTCTTATATGGTGGAAATGAAGGGTGCAGATGCAATTATTTTCACCGCTGGTGTAGGGGAGCATGATTCAGGTATTCGTGAAAATGTTATGAAATCTTTTGAATTCATTGGCTTAAAGCCAGATTTAGAAGCTAATAAATCTAATGGCGAGAAATTTATTACTAAACCAGATTCAAAGATCAAAGCTCTAATTATTCCAACTGATGAGGAATTAATGATTGAACGTGATGTTGTTCGATTAGCACATTTAAATTAAAAAAAAGAAAAATAGATGAACCGTTAAGAAACTTTCTTAGCGGTTTTCTTTTACTTTAAATTGGCATTTTATGGCAGGCTAGGCTTCATAGTATTGCACTAACCAATATTTAATAGTAATTTAGTGCGCAGTTAAGACAAAATACTATATATTCTATAAGAATTTTTATCAAGTACAATTTATTGTGTAAATAAATGTTTAAAAAATATTTTTAATCAAATTTAATTTTATAGTTCTGCGTTTGATTTATTATTAGGCAAGATTGCTATATTATGCTATAATTATTTCTACCCAAAGCGGGGGTGTTTTGGGATTCGACAGGCGTATATTCGCATTGACTGCGGTTCGTAGGTCACGTCTACGTAAAAACGTCACAGTTTTATAACTGCAAATAAAGAAAATTCTTACGCATTAGCTGCTTAATTTAAGCGCATGTGTTGCTTGTTATCGGATTACTCACGTCTGGTAAAAAGTATCAACTTAGTGAGTTACGTTTAACTACCTCATCTGAATAGTTAAAAAGAGTCATTTCCAGGTTAGCTAGTCCATACTGGCCCTGTTATATGGCGTTTTGGGCTAGTGAAGTTCAAATAATATAACTATGATCGTAGATGTCAGTGACGGAATGCGTTTGGACAGGGGTTCAATTCCCCTCACCTCCATAAATAAAAGCCTATAATCGTTGTGATTATAGGCTTTTTGATTATTGATGTTCGCCAAATGTTCGCTGAAGTGCTATATTTCATCCAGCACTTTGACAATTTGACTATCAGATTTCTGTTTAAGTTCATCCAACATGTAAGCATATGTATTAGCTGTAATACTCATATTTGAATGACCTAATCTCTTTGAAATAGAGTATAGATCTACTCCCTTAAATAAAAGCAATGCTACATGGGTATGTCTTAGGCTATGGAAATGGAAACCTTTTTTCTTAATTCCTAATTTATCTAATTGTTTTCGTAAAACTTTATTAACTGCATTTGAGGTAGGAATGGTACCTGCATCATTAATAAACAATCTTTGATGATTATTCACTTTCAATTGTTTTAATATGTCTAATAGTTTCTGATCAACTTTGATTACTCTAGTTGAAGTTTTATTTTTGGTTTCTTTATTAATCTCATTAGAATCATAATTAATAATTTTATTATTATCATAATCCCAGGACTTGGTAATATGTATTTCAAGATGATTAAAATCTATATCGTCCCAAGTTAAAACTCTTATTTCTCCTGGCCTCATGCCAGTATAGATAATTGTTAATAGCATATATCGACTGACATATGATGGCTTAATATCTTTAAGTAACAGAGTCTTTAATTGCTGAACTTGCTTAAAATTGAGATATTCTATTTTTCTTGTTTTGTCTTCGTTCCAAGTTAAATTAATTCTATCAGTGAAATTAATTCTAACTAAGCCATCACTTACAGCATCCTTTACGCAGCTTCTAATTGTACCGTTAGTTTTCTGAACTGTATCTTTTGCATGATTTTTACCATAACCATTAAGAAAGTCCTGATATTTATTACGGGACATTTTTGATAACTTAGTTTTGCCAAAGTTTTCTTTTAAAAGTAGGTAAATATGGGCATATCTGCTTTTTGTGTTATTCGATTTTCCTGGAGCTTTGTAACGTTTATACCATTCCTCAAAATAATCTGCAAAAATTGGATCTTGATCTGATATTAAGTTTTTGTCTTTAGCGACTTCAAATTCATTAGCCCATTTTTTGGCTTGCATTTTTGTTGCAAAGCCACCTTTAGTCTTATATTTACGTTTATTTTGCTCATCATACCAAGATACCTGAGCCTGCCAAGCTTTACCACGCTTTTTAATATAAGCCATTTTAAATTTTATCTCCTATGCTATAATAGGGTATGCAAAAGGGCATAACCCTGTTGTGATATTAAGCTATTAAGAATTAGTTTTCTAGACGGGTTCTTAGTAGCTTTTTTATATTACAATAAAAAATTATTTTATATTAACTTTAAATTTAGCTGATTTAGAATCAAAATCAGTTAACGGTTTAAAATGCAACTCAAAAGAACCAAGCTTTTTTGTTCCAAAACCAGTTATAACGTCTGCTTCTTTGCCTGGAGCAATTGAATCAAGTGTAGTATCGTTTACTGGATAATCTTTAAGTTTCGAATTATCAGGGCCATATGCATCTACATCGCCACCAATAGGTAGATCTTTTTTGCTATCATTCTTCACATGGTAGACTATTTTAATTACATGTTTAGGCTTGCTATCCTCAAATTCATTGCGTTCACTAGTTTTAGCTGCTGATTTGAGTGTGTATTCCACCTTACCAACTTTTACAGTATCACCTTTTTTGTAGAACTTAATTTTGGGTTGTGCTTTTTTCTTTGAAGATTTAGTTACTTTTGTTCCGCCTTGAGTGTCGTTATTAGAACTGCTGCAAGCCGTTAATGATACTGCTGCTAAAATTGTAGTAGCCATTATTAGTAATTTCTTATTCATCATTTCCTCCTAAAAACATTTACCTTAGGTTTTTTGTCGCTGGCTTTATGGACAAATCTTAAGAAAATTTGCTATTCTATTTATATATATTTATTATACTAAAAATAAATCAAAAAACGATCTGATTTAAAAACTATCTTACTAACAATAAAACTACTTAAATTAATTTAAACTTAAAAACGGCAAATTATGTGCGTTGTAATAGTTAAGTACATAGTCTGTCGTAAATTTAAAAAGAAGTCACAATGAAAAATTTAACACAAAAAAACAAACTACTTTTAGGCTATGCCATTTCAGGACTGGGTGATCAATTTTACACTTTTGCAATTCCATTGCTGATGCTGTCTAAAACTCATTCATCAGTCATAATGGGACTGTTAACTGCAGTTGAATATCTGCCGACAGCTCTATTTGGACTAACAATTGGACCCATTTTTGATATATATTCTCGTAAGAAAATCATGCTCTTTTCTTTAATAATGCAAATGGTGCTAATTATAATTGCACCATTTTTGGTTATCAAAAATATTTCATTATATTGGCTTTTATTAGTAGTCTTTATACTTGGTTCATTTGATTTAATTACTTGGACCGGATATCAAATTTTCATAGCCGAATCGGTTAAAAAAGAAGAACTATCATCCGTTTCAGGGCAAATGGGGTTAATTTCGTCGATTCAAAAAACTTTTGGTCCAGGTATTGCAGCTGTCATTATTAATTTAATTGATTACATAGGTGGTTTTTTACTGGATGCCTTAAGCTTTGGTTACTTAACTTATGTTATTAAAGATTATGAACCCTTACATACAGAAAAAAAGTCAGTAAAAGGTGAAAAGTCATTTAATAAAAGTGCAAAAGAGGGAATCACTTTTTTATTTAAAAATCATGATATTAAATGGCTGATCGCAAGTTTTTTCGTGGCAAACATTGGCTTTCAAGCAGTTGTTCCCATGCTTACTTTTTTGTTAAAACAAGAAATGAAAGTTTCTGTTAATTTGGTCAGCATCTTTTTCACGGTAGCAGCGATTGCAAGTATTCTAGGCAATTTTATTTATTTACGTATTAATAAAAACATGAGACTAGGTACGCAAATGATTCTGATAGCCTTGTTGATAATGGTAGGCTTCCTAATTATGCTTGATGTCCAGTCATTTATTTGGGTTACTTTTGGTTACGCATTGGTTTCGTTTGGTAGCGTATGGTCGCAAGCCAACTTCTTTACTATAATTCAAGCAGAAACTCCAGACCAATACAAAGGCACCATAACTTCGATTTCAACTTCGTTAACCAAGATTATAGGACCAATTATGTCTTTAATTAGTGGGTTTTTAATCAAAGCAGAAGTACATTCAATATTCGTTGTTGCCGCTGTCTGTATGTCAGGTTCCATATTAATCACTTTGTTTAGCGGCTTAAGCAAATTAGGCAAGTTGCAATAAAAATAACAGGTTAATTATTATTTAAATGGTAGTAGCTATGATTGTCGGTTACTGTAAAAGTCCATTAATCAAGTGTGTGACCTAAAATATTGGTAATAGCCGGATTTTTATATATAGCGACAACATCGTATTTTAGTTTAGGCAAGTTTGGTAAAAAAGTAACATGATTATCATATATTTTCGGCAGTGGCAGTTCCTCCGGATAAATTGCCATGCCATGATCTAACACAACATTTGCTAGAGCAGAGTCGAAACTATCTAGGTAAATTATTTGTTCATAACTAATATTCATTTTTTCCAGAATATTTTTAATTTTTGTTTGTACGTCATTATTATCAGTAGCAGTCCATTTTTGTAAAAAAAGGAGCTGCTTTTTTAGTAGGTCTTTTTTAAGCTTTCCGTTAGAATCAAAAGAATTCTTATTCAATAAAATACCAAAATTGGCAGTGCCAACTTTTCTAATATGAATATTTTTAATTTTACTGACGGCAGTGGAAAACCCGATCAATACGTCATAATCTCCTGCATCTAGTTTAGGTATGCTAGCGGCAAAATTTTCAGTATCAAGTTGTAATTGTAAATCAGGATTGTTTTTAGCAAGAGAATGTGCCAGTTCAATAGCCCAATAATCAAAAGCGTGCAAATAATGTATCCTTAAAGTTTGAAAAGAATTGTTTAATTGGCTGATTTTTTCGCTAAATTCGTAATATTTGTTTAGCACGGGCACTGCACAATGGTACAAATTAATTCCGGCCAAAGTAACCTTAAAATGAGAAGTTGACCGATCAATAAGTTGAACACCCAGGTCTTTTTCTAAATTTTTTATCGCATTGCTAATTGCTGTTTGAGAGACAAAATTTCGTTTTGCAGCAGGGGTAAATCCTTGAGTTTCAACGACGTCAATAAAGTACTTATATGTTAATAAACTGTATTTCATCACACTTTGTCCTTTTGCTTATAACTTTAACTAATAAGTTATTATCATTATATGTTAGCGCTTCCCAAAAAGCGAGGGTAAAATTGAATTGTAACGACAGTTACCTTTACTAAATTAGTTTTAAGACTAAAAAGGAGAAAGTATAATGGCTGAAAAATATATTTTAGCGATTGATGAAGGTACTACTAGTACAAGAGCAATTATTTTGGACCATTCTGGTAAAAAAGTAATTGACTCACGGAAAGAGTTTAATCAATATTTTCCTAAACCTGGCTGGGTAGAACATGATGCAAACGAAATTTGGAACTCAGTTTTATCTACAATTGCCAATTCTTTTATTAATTCAGGGATTAAACCTAACCAAATTGCAGCTATCGGTATCACCAATCAGCGTGAAACGACTGTTATTTGGGATAAGAAGACCGGCTTGCCGATTTATCATGCTATTGTCTGGCAATCCCGTCAGACTTCGGATATTGCCGATAGAATTATTGCTGATGGCTATACGGATATGATCCATGAAAAAACGGGACTAATTCCTGATGCCTACTTTTCAGCAACCAAAATTCGCTGGATTCTTGATCATGTTCCTGGTGCCCAGCAACGTGCAGAAAATGGTGAATTATTATTTGGTACCATTGATTCATGGTTGGTTTGGAAGCTAACTGGCGGCAAGGTCCATGTGACAGATTATACGAACGCCAGTCGGACAATGCTGTTTAATATCACCAAACTTGACTGGGATGATGAGATTCTTAAGCTATTAAACATTCCAAGAAAAATTTTGCCTGAGATTCGGTCTAACTCCGAAATTTATGGCACTACAGCTGAATTTCACTTTTATGGTAGTCAAGTACCAATTGCCGGCATGGCAGGTGACCAGCAGTCAGCCTTGTTTGGGCAGTTGGCATTTGAGCCGGGAATGGTTAAAAACACATATGGTACTGGTGCGTTCACCGTTATGAATACGGGTGGAAAACCTAAGTTTTCAGCTAATAATTTGTTAACTACTGTGGCATATGGCATAAACGGCAAAGTAAATTATGCTTTGGAAGGAAGTATTTACGTTGCTGGTTCTGCTATTCAGTGGCTGCGTGATCAACTAGGAATTATTGATGACGCTCCTCAATCAGAAGAAGCTGCCAAGCGCTCAAAAGATAATAATGAAGTTTTCGTTGTTCCTGCTTTTACCGGTCTAGGTGCTCCGTACTGGGATTCTAATGTCCGAGGAGCTGTTTTTGGTCTGACTCGGGGAACAACCAGTGATGACTTTACAAAAGCCACATTACAGTCTCTAGCTTATGAAAGTCGTGATGTTATTGATACGATGCACGAAGATACCAAGATTCAAATTCCAAAATTAAAGGTTGATGGTGGTGCTGCTAATAATGACTATTTAATGCAGTTCCAAGCTGATATCTTGGGTATCGAAATTGAACGTGCTGCCAACCTCGAGACAACCGCACTGGGTGCAGCTTTTCTTGCTGGTTTAGCTATTGGCTTTTGGAAAGACTTTGATGAAATCAAGAAAATTCAAAAAGTAGGTAAAACCTTTAAACCGCAAATGAGCAGTGCAGAAAGAGATCACCTTTATGAAGGCTGGAAATCAGCTGTTAAAGCTGCTCAAAGCTTTTCATATAAGCCATACCAGAAAAATAATTAGAAATTTTTATAAAAAGAAAGAGGCTAAATCATGGCGTTTTCAATTGAAACCAGAAAAGAAGAAATTGAACGTTTAAAAAATGAAAAATTAGATCTGCTGGTTATCGGAGGCGGCATTACCGGAGCAGGTGTTGCTCTTCAGGCCAGTGCAGCTAAAATGAAGACAGGCTTGATTGATATGCAAGACTTTGGTGGAGGTACGTCATCACGGTCTACCAGACTTGTACACGGTGGTATTCGCTATCTGAAGACATTTGATGTTCAAGTTGTTTCTGATACAGTCAAGGAACGTGCGGTTATCCAGCATATTGCCCCACATATGACCCAACCTGATCCTATGATTTTGCCAATTTATGACGAACCAGGGACAACGTTTACTATGTTCTCGGTAAAAGTAGCAATGGATCTTTATGATCATTTGGCTGGTATCGAAGGAGACTCACCTTTAATTAAATATGCCAACTACATGATGGATAAGGAAGAAACTTTAAAACGAGAGCCACAATTAAATAGCGAGAACTTGCAGGGCGCAGGTGTTTACTTAGATTATCAAAATAACGACTCCCGCTTGGTAGTAGAAAACGTTAAAAAGGCTCATGAATTAGGGTGTCTGGCTGTTAGCCGCCTGAAGTGTATAGCAATTTTACATAATGATCAAAAACAAGTTAATGGTGTTCGCGTTCATGACAATTTAACTGGTGAAGAATTTGAAATTCATGCTGATATTGTAATTAACACTTCTGGGCCTTGGTCAGATTTAATAAGACAAGAAGATAAAGAAGTTTACAAAAAACCGCGTTTGCGTCCTACAAAAGGTGTCCACTTGGTAGTTGATCAATCTCGCTTGACCGTGCCACAACCAACATATTTTGGTTCGGGTACGGCTGATGGCCGAATGATTTTCACTATCCCTCGGGAGGGTAAAACTTATTTTGGTACAACGGATACTGATTTTACCGGTGATTATGCTCATCCAACAGTTGAACAAAGCGATGTAGATTACTTGTTAAATATCATTAATAAAAAGTATCCTGCGGCTCATTTAACAGTTAATGATATTGAAGCCAGCTGGGCTGGTGTACGTCCTCTAATCGAAGTTGAAGTGGAGGGTAACGAAGCTGCAGATGCAGCAACAGGTGCCAGCGTTTCTGATAGTACTTCAGCGCCATCTGCAGTATCACGTGGTAGTTCCTTAACTGAAGCAGAAGATGGATTGATCACCTTAGCCGGCGGTAAGTTGACAGATTACCGCATCATGGCTAATGGTGCAATGAAGAAAATCCAGCAAAAATTTCATGACGAGTTTTCTAAAAACTTTACTTTGCAAGATTCAGCTGAAATTAAAGTTGCTGGTGGCGATTTCGATTCTGACAATGCAGAAGCAGAACTTGCTCGCATTGCTAAAGATGGTGTGGCTGCCGGTCTTGCAGCTGATGATGCAAAAGAGATTGCAAACTTATTTGGTTCTCAGGCGGAGCAAATTTATGATTATGCCCAAACAATCAAGCCAGAAAAAGGATTGAGTATAGGTGAAACTGCAGCTCTTGATTACTCGCTTGCAGAGGAAATGACCTTAACACCAGTTGATTACCTATTAAGACGTACTTATCATATTTTATTCAAGAGTGACACCTTAGACCAGGTAAAGAATGGCGTGATTAAACACATGTCTGATTATTATGGCTGGGATAAAGCTCAAAGAGAACAATATGAAAACGAGTTAGAAGACGAAATTGCAGAATCAAGACTGGAGGGGTTAAAGAGCAAAAGAAAGTAGAAGAAAACAATAAAAATAGTAGTAAATTATTCCCCATATAAAAACCTGTCAAATCAATCTGACAGGTTTTTTCTTTGGCCTTTTTAAACCGATATATTAAAATAAGCGATATTATTCATTATAAGTATTTTATACGGAAATTAGCTCTTAAAATAATAACAATTGTTTTCATATTTGAAAAAATAGTTTTAAATTTATAGTTTAAAAGATTAAACTAATAGTGAGGTGATCATAATGGAACCATTTTTTCTTACCCCATATTTTAGACCCAAGATTTGGGGCGGACGCAAATTAAAAACTATTTTTAATTACGATATACCGGATGGTAAAGTAGGTGAAGCTTGGGTTATTTCCGGTTATAAAGATGATGCTTCAACTATTACAAATGGTGACTTTGAAGGACAAAGCTTACGTAAAGTGTATCACGAAAATCCGGAACTATTTGGTAACCCCGAGAGTGAAGAGTTCCCACTTCTTGTAAAATTTTTGGATGCCAATGATAATCTATCTGTACAGGTTCATCCCAACGATGATTATGCCCGCAAAGTAGAAAATGACAGTGGAAAGACAGAAAGCTGGTATGTTTTACAGGCAGATCCAGGGTCATATCTAATATATGGTCATACTGCTAAAACACGTTCAGAACTTGCAGATATGATTCACAAAGGCGAGTGGGACAAATTATTACGCAAGGTTCCTGTCAAAGCCGGAGACTTTTTCTATGTCCCCTCGGGAACGATTCACGCACTGACTAAAGGTATTTTAGTTATTGAAACGCAGCAGTCAAGTGATGTTACCTACCGTTTATATGATTATGATCGTGTAGATCAAAAGACTGGCAAAAAAAGGGAGCTGCACACCCAGAAGTCTATTGATGTCACTCAAGTACCTCACGTTGATCCTAAACTTGAAATAACAACTAGCAAAAAGCAAGATGCCATCATTAAGACCTTGGTGCAGCCACCACTGTCTCCTCATTTTTACCTGTGGCAAATAGATTTAAATGGTCAGTGGAATACTTGCTTAAATGGGCATCCTTTCTTTTTAGTAACAATTATTAATGGTTCAGGTACAATTGAGTGTGAAAACAAGACTTTTAATTTATCTATTGGTACAAATATGATAATTCCGAATAATATTAAGGAATTTAAATTTTTAGGTAATATGAAAATGGTTATTTCTACTCCTGGCAATCAGGATTAATTCTTAAGTCTTAAGATGGAAAGGAAAAGAGAATGATTTATATTGCGTGCGGTTCGATTGTTATGGTAGTTGGACTGTTATGGCTGATATCGCCTCCTAAAAGACCACGTCCATTTTATAGTTATTATTCCTACTTGGCCCAAGTTAATAAAGCTAGTTTCAAATTTGCCCAGCACAAGGCAAGTTACTATTTTATTATATTTGGTTTAATCCAATTAGTATTGGGGATTGGAATCCATTTACTTAAATGGGATCGATATTTTTTACTTTGGCTGCTGACATTTTATCTTTTCATTATCTTTCCAATCATGGCTACGGAGAAAAGTTTAAAAAGCTTTTTGCAAAAGCGTCATGAATTACCAGCAGATTATATAGACCCTGACAAAGTAAAAAAGGAGAGAACAAAAGGATTTAGGGACCGAAAATGAAACTGAAAATTTTAATGGTCGAGGATGATCAGTCGGTTGCAGAAATGATGGAGATATTCTTTGAAAAAGAAGGATGGACCACGGATATTGCGACTGATGGAGAACAAGCCGTTAAAATGTTTGCTAAAAATCCAGATCAGTATGATTTAATAACATTAGACCTTAATTTGCCAAAAAAAGATGGCATAGAAGTTGCTAAAGAAGTTTGTGCAATTTCACCTACCATACCAATTATCATGTTGACTGCTCGTAGTAGTGAAGAAGAGCAGATTCAAGGATTTAATGCTGGTGCTGATGACTATGTGTCTAAACCATTTAGTCCACTAGCTTTAATAGCCCGCATCAAAGCTTTACAACGTAGGATTAGAATTGATGATAAGCAGGAACAAACAAAATCAGCAGAGAATACTGAAAAATTTGATGTCGAAACTGATCACATAAAAATTTCTAAAAGTCGGCGTGAGGTGCTTTATGATGGTCAATATGTTGAAAATATTACACCTAAAGAGTTTGATTTACTCTATACCATGGCACAGAAGCCCAAACAAGTATTTTCTCGTGAACAATTGTTAGAGTCTGTCTGGGGTTATGATTATTATGGTGAAGATCGCACCGTGGATGCACATATTAAAAAATTGCGCCAAAAATTGGAAAAAGTAGGTGCAAATGTCATCCAAACCGTTTGGGGCGTTGGCTATAAATTTGATGATTCGTAGGTTTTCACATGAAGTTAATTTATCAGCATATGCTTAGCTTTTTACTAATCATTCTTACTACGGTATCAATAATCGGTTTTTCTGAAATAAATAACGCAACTAAACAATCATATGAATATAATTATCAGAGAATGGAGGATTTTGCCTCAGCTTTAGGTACTTTAGCCGTAAGCGATGAAAAAAATGGCTCGGCCATGTTGAACCCCAAATTTTTGCATAAATTAGAATTCGTTCTCCATAGTGATAGGGTTTATCTTAGTGTTTTTGATAAGCGTGGAACCCAAATCTATCCTGAGAAAAATGAAGACATAAGCTTAACTTCAAAGCGCGTTATGCAATTAAGACAGGGAAAGAAGCTTCACATCAAAAATAATAATGAGGCTCTTTCCAGCTTAGGGCATAAAAAAGCTGCTTGTACTGGTGTTCTTTTACCATGGAAAGACAAAGGTAAATTTATTGGAGCGATTTGGTTAGGCGTCCGAGTTGCCAAAGTGGAAAGACCGGTGACAATAGCTAAGCAAAATTTGTTTAGTGCTCTAGTTTCAGCAATTATTGTGGGCTTGATGCTTAGTTTGATTCTTTCTTTTTATGCAACGGACAGAATAAAAAAGCTGTCAAGTGCTACTAAAAAAGTTGCTGCTGGTGATTTTGACGTCCAAACAAATTATAGTGGAAATGATGAGATAACTCAGCTGGCTGACAACTTCAATCAGATGGTTCGCGTTTTAAAAAAATCAAACCAAGAAGTTAAGGAGCAGGAAAAAAGGCGTGATCAATTTATGGCTGATGCGGCTCATGAAATGCGTACGCCTTTGACTACTATTAATGGTATTCTAGAAGGTTTACAATATGATGCTATTCCCGATAAAGCTAAGCCCAAATCTATTGCCTTGATGAATAGGGAAACTAAGCGTCTGATTCGATTAGTTAACGAAAATTTGGATTATGAAAAAATTCGTAATAATCAAATAAACTTAGTTAAGACCACCTTTAATGCTAGAAAAACGCTAGATGATGTAACAATGCAGCTTAAACAAAATGCTGCCAAGGTCAATGATACACTTACTATCAATGCACCCAGGGATCTGCCAATTTATGCTGATAAAGATCGTTTTACTCAGATAATGGTTAATTTGGTTCAAAATGCAATTCAGTTTACTTCCGATGGCGAAATTCAAATAAGTGGCTATCGCGTTGCTCATGCAACAACTATTATTGTTGAAGATAATGGTATTGGGATGAATCAACAACAAATTAAATATGTATTTGAAAGATATTTTAAAGCTGATACTTCTCGTAGCAGCTCTGGTAAAGGAGAGTATGGCTTAGGATTGGCAATCGTTTCTTCTTTGATCAAACAACATGGAGGCAAAATAAGCGTGCAGTCAGAAATAAATCATGGGGCTGAATTTACAATTATTTTATTTGATCGCGGCTATGAGCAATACCTCGAAAACTAAAAAAATCATTTCCAAATGCGGAAATGATTTTTTGTTGTGCAGAATTTATTCGTTTTCTTTTGTTGCTTCATGCCAGATCTTTGCAGTCGCTGGAATGCTTCCTAAATTGGTAAGGTCGTCTTTATTGACTACAATTAGATTGTTAGGTCCTTTAGCTAAATTATTAAAACTGTCCAAACTCTGATTTTTAAAGTAACCGTCACTTGCTTTAGCCAGGCTGGCTTGTAATTGATTTATTCGATATGCTTCAGCATCTGCTTCTGTTTTGACAGCTTGGGCCTTAGCCTTAGCCGTTGCAATTAAAGCATCATTTTTAGCCTTTGTGGTTAGTTCAATATTTTTAGCTTCGCCTTCAGCTTTTTCAATAGCAGCTATTTTTTCACGATCGGCAGTTAACTGTTTGTCCATGGCTTTTTGAATTTCAGTACTAGGTAAAAGCTCATCAATGTTGACCCTAACTACACGAATGCCATAAATATCCGTTAAATCACCGATAGCATCGGAGAGCTGACTATTTATACTACTTGTTGACCCCAAAGCATCATTTAGATCCATCCGCCCGATAATGTCTCTCAAATGACCACGAATTAGTTCAACCATTGATTTTACCGAGTCAGTATTATTGTAAAAATATTTATAGGAATCAGTTACTAGGTAATTTAGGGTTAAACTGGTAGTAATTTCTGCGTTGTCTTTGGTAATAATCGAATATTTCGAAATTTCTGCCGGAAACATTGCCAGGGAAACTTTGCGCAACCTCTGTATTACCGGAATGATTAGCACTAAACCTGCTTTTACTGTTCTGGAATATTTTCCTAATGTTTCTATTAAACCTTCATTGTTTTGCGGGACGACCCGGCAGCACGAGAGTAATAAAAACAAAAACAGCACAACAATTATGAAAGTTTTCATTTTATCCTCCAAAATTAAAAAATTATGTTTATTTCTTAATTATATGACTTTTTGTGATTTTTACTAGGCTTAGTCTGCTTTTCAGTTAAATGATTGCCAGAAACAGATTCTGGAATTGTTGTGATTTCGTCTTCACGCCCCTTAAGCTCTGTAGCGTCCGTTTTGTATAACTTAGTAGTAGATTTGCGCTGTTTGCTTATAAGAGCAGTGGACTTATTTTTCAATTGCTGCCGGAGGTCTTCCATCTGTCTGTAATTGGTTAAATAGTCAAATTGTGTGGGGTCAACGGGTTTAAATCCGCTAGGAGTGTAAAAACGCAATAAATTATGATTATTTAGTAAGTCGGAGTATTTAAGGGACTTTTTGCCTTCTTTTGCCAATTTTGTGATTTCATATTTTTCCTGCTCGGTAAAATTAATAATCTGCTTGCCACTTTTGCGGTCGTAAACAACGCCTTTTAGGCCTTTACCACCAATAATAACGTATTTTTGACTAACAATGGTGCCATTCCTAAAAGTAAGCCAGGGGCGATATTTTGGCGCTAGCAGATCACTGCCAAATTGAATATAATTGCGATTTGAAACTCCCAGAAGATGGAGCAAGGTCGGCAATACATCTATTTCGCCTGCGACTTCTTGCTTGATTTTTCCCTTTAAATTTTGAGCATGTATCATAAAAGGTACACGTTGCATTTGAACATTATTATAGCTATTCCATGTATCAGAACTTTCACCCACAATTGGTGCCAAAGTTTCGTTTTCAGAGTTAGTTAATCCGTAATGGTCTCCATAGATCACAACCATAGTATTTTTAATCAAACCTGATTTCTTCAAGTAATTGAAAAATTCACGGATAGATTGATCCAGATAATGAGCAGTTTCAAAATAATTGTTAATTGATTTGTCTGACGTATCACTGGTTTTAAAATTCGGATCCAAGTCCTCTTCATCCATGTCAAAGGGAGTATGATTTGTGACGGTAATAAATTTAGTATAAAAAGGCTGCTGCATTCTTTCTAAATATTTGATGCTTTCAGCAAACATAATTTTATCTTTGATGCCATAGCCAATATGATCATTTTTATCGTGACTAAAGTAATTTTGATCAAAGAAATAGTCATAACCCATATTTTTATAAACATCATCACGGTTCCAAAATGTACCAACATTACCATGAAATACGGCAGAAGTGTAGTTGCCGTGTTGACGCAAAATTTGCGGTGCAGCCTGAAAAGTATTCGAGCTGCCCATGGCAGTGAATAAAGAGCCGTCGGAAATACCATAGGTACTGGTTTCCAGCATGTTTTCTGCATCACTAGTTCGGCCAATGCCCACTTGGTGGTAAAAATTGGCAAAACTTAATGTATGTTTGTTGTGATAAAGTGAATTGAGATAGGGCGTAACTTCCTTACCGTTGATTTTTAAATCAATTAGAAACTGCTGAAAACTTTCCAAATGAATTATTATTACATTTTTGCCTTTTTCTTTACCAAAATATTCAGTATTTACGGGTAATTTATTTTTTTTGGTGTAAGCCAAAATTTTATTTAAGTCAGCTGTATTGGCGTTTTTATTTACCTGCTCGGTTTGTTCATTTTTAACGGCGTCATAAACTGTATAGGTATCAATACCAAGATATTTAACAATGTATGAACGATCAAATGTGGTACCTAATAAACGTGGTCTCGAAGACTCGGCCAAAAAAACATTCAGCACTAAAATTAATGCACCAACTGAAGTAACAGCAAAAGGTGTAAGAAGGCCAAAGGATTTTTGATCAATTCTGATTTTGTGAGCAATTAGTAATATGATTATTATGAAAAGGTCAAGCCACAATAATAAGTCAGAAGGTTGAAGCAGTGCAACTGCACTTTTTCCCAGACCAGGGGCAACCTTACCAGCATTTGTAATAGTCTTTACGGTAATAAAATCGGAAAATTGACGATAATAAAGAACATTCGCAAATAACAGTCCCGAATTTGCTACATCAAGCAGGACCATTGCACAATATGAAATGACTGGCTTAGAAAAATATAATCCAACGCTCATTAGTAAAATTGCACTACCAACAGGACTTAACCACATGATAATATGTTGATAAGGATCTGAAATACCCAAATTGAAATCATGGTAGGCTGCAAAAATGTACTTGAGCGCAAATAACACAACCAGAAGGCAGAAAAAGCCTATCCGAGTCTGAATGAAGTTAGTCAGATTTTTTTTATTCAAAATTAACTCTCCCTTATCAGACTATTTTAAAAGTTTCTGTCCTTTTAAACAATCTTTTCCGTTTTGTTAGACCTTTTTTAATAATTAATTGCAGAAACTTGAGTATAATTTAAATGAACTATATTTTAGGAATTGAATCAGAATGATATTTTTAGGACCACTATATAACCTGCTTTCGCAACTTTACGCTACTAAAATCAATCATTTTGCTTTGATTAAGTTAATTGTACTGGCACTGGATAAAACTATCTTTTATTTTTTGTTTTTTATGGTAATACGCTTAATCTGGCTAATGACTATTAGGAGTCGACGTACAATTAAGTCTGAAGCGTCAGTATGGTTATTTGCTTTTTATTTAATTTTAGTGCTGATGTTAACTACTTTTCGTAATACTTATTTTCCCTGGAATCTAACACTTAATCTGCACAGACCTTTAAACGAAATAAATTTCGTCTTCTTAAGGGAAACTTGGAAAATGTATCATGCCCCCAGCAGGCTGGACTTTGTATACAATTCTTTGGGTAATATCCTGTGCTTTATTCCATTTGGTTTTTTGTCGCCCTTTGTTTTTTCAAAAAAACAAACCTTTTGGCGTGTTGTTTTGGCCGGCGTCATTTTTTCGGTATTTATTGAAGGGATGCAGTTTTTATTAGAAACCGGCGTGACAGATATTGATGATGTGTTCTTTAATAGTTGTGGAACGGTAATTGGCTATTTCTGCTATTGGCTTGTAATAATAATCAGGAGAAAGACGCGTAAAACTAACTAAAAGCACTGGTATTTATAAAATAAGATTGTTAAAATATTCTTGTGAAATAAATATTTAATTCAGTAAGGAGAGCGTGTTTATGAGTTTAATTAAATTTGATGGTACAAAACTGACACCATTTGTTCACGGTAATGAACTAAGCGAGATGCAAGCTTTAGTTAGCGTTGCCGATAAAGAACTTAGAGATGGTTCAGGTGCAGGCAATGATTTTCTGGGTTGGGTTGATTTGCCGGTTAATTATGATAAAGAGGAATTTGCCAGAATCAAAAAAGCAGCCCAAAAGATTCAAAGGGACTCTGAAGTTTTAGTTTGTATCGGTATTGGTGGTTCATATTTAGGCGCTCAAGCAGCTATTGAGTTTTTAAATGGTGCATTTTATGGCAAGGGTAAAGAAAAATATCCTACTGTTGTCTTCTGCGGCAACTCCTTATCAGGCTCGTATTTGCATGATTTGATTGAATGGCTCGGTGACAAGGACTTTAGTGTTAATGTCATTTCTAAATCTGGTACTACTACTGAACCAGCCGTTGCTTTTCGCATTTTTAAAGATAAATTAATTGAAAAGTATGGTGCAGATGAGGCTAAAAATAGAATTTTTGCTACAACCGATCGTGCTAAAGGTGCCTTAAAAACTGAAGCAGATGCTGAAGGTTATGAAGAATTTGTTGTGCCAGATGATATTGGTGGTCGCTACAGCGTTTTGTCAGCTGTTGGTCTGTTGCCGATTGCAGTTTCTGGTGCTGATATTGACCAATTAATGAAAGGCGCTGCTGATGCCAGAGCAGAGTATACCGATACTGATTTAAGTAACGCGACTCCTTATCAATATGCTGCTCTGCGTAATATTCTTTATCGCAAAGGCTATACTACTGAAATTGTTGAAAACTATGAACCAACTTTAAGAATGTTCAGTGAATGGTGCAAACAATTAATGGGAGAATCAGAAGGAAAGGATAATAAAGGTATTTGGCCGGCCAGTGCCAACTTTACGACTGATTTGCACTCATTGGGTCAATATATTCAAGAAGGCCGAAGAAATCTTTTTGAAACAGTTATTAGAGTTGAAAATCCGGCAAATGATGTCAAAATTCCTTCTGATGATCGTAATTTAGACCAGTTGAATTTCTTATCTGGTAAAAGCTTAAACTTTGTAAATGAACGTGCCTATGAAGGAGTTGTTCTGGCCCATACTGATGGTGGTGTCCCTGTTATGACAGTTAATATTCCTGATCAAACAGAACACACTTTGGGCTACCTAATTTACTTCTTTGAACTGGCAATTGCTGTTTCTGGTTATGTTAATGGCATTAATCCGTTCAATCAACCTGGTGTTGAAGAATATAAACGGAACATGTTTGGTTTGCTTAATAAACCAGGTTATGAAGATTTACACGATGACTTAGCAAATAGATTTAAGCAGGAAAAATAATTTTTATTATTGAAATTATTTTAAAATAAGATTAAGATAAATATATGTTTACTTTACATGAGTTATGTTTATATAAGAAAAAGACATATCATCCTGTACATTGTATTTATTCATATTAACCATTATGGAAAGGGTAAAAGTTTTTGGCTTTTAGCCTTTTTTTATTAAGGAGATTTAATTTTATGGCAGAAAAGAAAGAAACACCAAAGCGGGTTTTGGCAATTATCAGTTGTGCTTTAATGGCTTTTGTTTCCATTTTGACAGAAACAAGTTTAAACGTTACCTTTCCCACATTGATGAAACAATTTCATATTGGTTTAGGATTAGTTCAGTGGACGACAACAGGGTATTTACTAACAATTTCTGTGATTATGGTTGCAAGCTCATATTTAAATGAGCGCTTTTCAGCAAGACAACTGTTTTTAACTGCTGCAATTGCATTTATTGCCGGTTCAATTGTGGCTGCTTTTGCCTCTAATTTCTGGGTCTTACTCGCAGGTCGGTTGATTTCTTCAGTTGGAGCAGGATTGTCAATACCATTAATGTTTAATATGGTTGTAGAACTAATGCCGCAAGAAAAATGGGGCTTTTATATGGGTTTGACTGGTTTAGTCATTATTCTTGCACCGTCTCTAGGCCCCACATTTGGCGGCACAGTTGTTTACTATTTTGGCTGGCCCTTAATTTTTGAAATTGTAGCGGTAATTGCTGTGGTTATTATGATTTTGGGTTTATTCGTAATAGAACAATACCATGAGAAAAAGCATCCTAGTTTTGACTGGTTAAGTTATATTGTTATAGCCAGTGCGATGGTAATTTTTAACCTGGGTTTCAATAGAATTAGTAATGGTTTTAGAGATATTGGTTTTTGGCTCAGCATGATTATCGTGGCAATCTTGGTATACACGTTCATTAAACTGTCACGCACGAGCAAAAAGAAACTAATAAACTTGAATATTTTTAAAAATAAGCCCTTCATTTTTGCTATGATATCTTATTTATTATTGCAGTTTATCAATATCGGCACCAGTTTTGCGGTACCAAATTATGTGCAAATTGTTAATCATGCCAGTTCTTTAATCGGGGGCTTGGTTTTGCTTCCCGGTTGTATTATCAGTGGCATTTTAAACCCTTGGTTTGGCCATATTTATGATAAAAAGGGTGCACCATTGCCACTACTTACTGGAACAATATTCTGCTTAACTGCTTGTTTGCTTTTTTCTTTGTTTAGTTTGAAAATCAGTACGCTGATGGTCGGCGTTTTTTATGGCATTATGATTATTGGTCGCCAGATGGCGTTTAATAACACTATGGCTGAAGCATCGAAATTGCAACCTGAAGAACTGCATACCGATGCGACTGCAGTCTTTCAAACTGGCCAGCAATATGCTGGATCAATGGGAACAACCGTAATGGCCGCTATTATTTCATCTTGGCAAAAAAGACCTGGTAATTACGCAGCACTCACGGCACAAGGCAGTCAGGAAGCATTCTTATTTTTGACTTTTGTCAGTATGATAATTTTGCTCAGTTATTTAAACTTATTCAGACTTGAGAAGAAATTGAAATAAAATCAAAAAATAGCTATTGAAAGCTTCGTTACAAATGACGAAGCTTTTTTTCACCTCTTTAGTGCAAATCTTTAATTTAAGCAATTTCAAAAATTTGTCATGATAGAGGTGTAGAAAATCTATTTTAGAAAGGAAAACGTTATGAGTAAGAAAGTTTTATTAATTTGTGGCTCGGGGGCATCTTCTGGCTTTATGGCCGCAAATATGCGTAAAGCCGCAAAAAAAGCAGGTTTGGATTTTAAGATTCAAGCTAGAAGTGAAGCAGAATTATCTGATTATGCTAACGATATTGATGCATTAATGGTAGGACCTCACTTAAAAGCTGAATTTGATGCAATAAAAAGTAGAGTACCTGAAAATGTAAAAGTTATTTTGATGAAACCAGATTACTATTCAATCCTTGATGGCAAGGGTGCAATAGAGCATTTGGAAAAAGAACTAGAACAGTAGGATGAGAAAGGAGTTTTAAAAATGAATAGCTTCATGAATTTTTTAAATAATAAGTTCGCTCCTAGAGCGCAAAAAATTGCAAATAATCAGTGGATTGTTACAATTAAAAATTCAATATTGGAAGTGCTGCCATTTATTTTTGTTGGTTCACTGATAACTCTATTAAATATTCCAACTAATTTTTGGAAATGGTGGCCAGACTTGTCACCAATCAATAGTTTTACTTTTGGCTTGACCTCAATTTTTGTTGCCTTTTTAGTACCGTTTAATTTTATGGAATTTAAAAAAATAAATAAGCAAAGAATTATAGCCGGTCTATCCTCAGTTGCACTTTTTCTGATGTTAGCTAACCCGTCTTGGGATAAAACAGGCAGTATGATATCATATCAATTTTCAGAACTAGGTGCAGGAGGCATGTTTGTAGCTTTAATTGAAGGAATTTATGTTTCTTTAATTATGGAACTGTTTGGTAAATTTAGTTTCTTTAGTGAAGATACGTCGATGCCAGACTTTGTGACCGCATGGTTTGATTCTATGCTGCCAATCACTGTCGTGATTGCGACAGGATGGATACTAACAAATATATTACATTTTAATTTTTATCAATTAATTGTTAATATATTTACCCCTTTAACTACTTCACTAGATACCTGGTGGGGTTTCTCTTTATTTCTTTTTTTCACATGCTTTATCTATTCAATGGGTATATCTGGATGGGTGTTAGCAGCAATTGATCAGCCAGTTATGCTAGCTGGTATAGCTGCTAATGCGAAAGCGTTTAGTTCTGGACATGCAGTTACACATATTTTTACTAGTGAACTTATTTACAGTTTTCCTTGGATTGGTGGGATTGGTTGCACTATGCCACTAGTATTAATGATGCTATTTTTAGCGAAATCAAATCGTTTAAAAGCTCTTGGTAAAGCCAGTGTTTTACCGACTATTTTTAATATCAATGAACCAGTTGTATTCGGGACAATAGTTTGGAACCCTTATTTAATGATTCCTCTGTGGATTAATGGCTTTGTCCTTCCCTTAATCTCTGCTTTATGGTTTAAAGCAGGTCTTTCTCCAATACCTCACTCATTAATGCAAATGTGGTATATCCCATTTCCTTTTGTCACTTGGATCGTCAGTCCCGCAATCAGTTCAATAATTTTATTATTACTTCTCTTTGTCGTTGGCGGTTTAATTTATTATCCATTTTTCAAAGTTTATGACAGGAATTTGGTTAAACAAGAAGATGGAAGTGAGGCATAGAAGTGGAAGATAGTAAACAATTTAGTGAAGAAAATATCAAAAACACAATGAACATTATTCTAAACGCTGGCGATGCGCGGGATTTTATTAGTAAAGCCCTTGATGATGTCGCAGATTATAATTATGACAATGCAAAAATGTATATGAAGAAAGCAAATGAAAAATTAATAATAGCTCATCGTCTGCAAACCAAGAAAATTCAGGAAGAAGCTGAAGGTAAACCTATAGAATATTCTGTATTATTTACCCATGCTCAAGATACATTGATGACAATTAATAGTGAATATAATTTGGTGAAGCATTTAATAAATTTATTTGAAAAGCGCAATTGTAAATGTGGAGGTGTTCAAAATGAGAAAAAATAATTTTCCATTCTTCCCCAATAACTTCTTGTGGGGAGGTGCTCAAGCTGCGAGTCAAGCAGATGGTGCGTTTAAAGAAGATGGTAAAGGATTAAATTCCTCAGACATACAGCCATATCTTCAAGGTTTAACTAACGACGAGTTACAGAGTATAGAGTCAAAAGGGATGACACTTAAGGACGTTAAAAAATATAGTCAAGATAATAAAAATTATTTTCCTAAACGCTTTGGCATTGATTTTTATCATACTTATAAAGAAGATTTACAGCTTTTAGCTGATGCAGGTTTTTCAACTTTTAGAACTTCTCTAGATTGGTCAAGAATTTTTCCTAATGGAGACGATGAAAAACCTAATGAAAAGGCACTAAAGCATTACTCAGACATGATTGATTGTATGGTGCAATTAGGAATCGAACCAATTATCACAATGAACCATTATGAAACTCCTGTAAATATTACACTTAAGTATGGAGGCTGGCCAAATAAGGAGGTTATTCCGTTTTTTGTAAAATTTGGCAAAGTACTATTGGATTGGTTCGGTGATCGTGTAAAATATTGGATTGTAGTTAATCAAATTAATATGGTTCAATTAGAGCCTTGGCTTTCCGTTGGTGTAGCTAGTGACCAATATGCGAATCAAGAGCAAGCCCTTTATCAAGCTATGCATAATCAGATTGTGGCAGCAGCCGAAATAAAAAATTATGCACGTTCTTTGAACAATCCTAATATACACATAGGAACAATGGTTGCTGATGGTACTGTTTATCCTGCAAGTAGTAAGCCGGACGATGTTATCCTTGCGATGCAGCAAAATCGTATGCAATATTTTGTGACAGATGTTCAATTTAGAGGAAAATATCCCCAATTCGCCCTAAATTATTTTAATGATAAGAATATTGAACTTGATATTACTCAAAATGAATTGAAGTTAATTAACGAAAATCATATGGATTTTTTGGCTATTTCTTATTACTATTCTCGTATGGTTGACTCAACAAAAAATAAAATGCAACCAGCAGATAATTTACAAAATCCTAATCTGAAACAGAGTAGTTGGGGATGGGCTATTGATCCTCAAGGACTATATAACACTTTATCTCAATATTATGATCGCTATCAAAAACCTATTATTATAGCTGAAAATGGCTTAGGTGCATATGACAAATTAGAAGATGACAAAAAAATACATGATCCTTATCGTTCGGACTATCTGAGTATGCATATTGAACAAGTAGGAAGAGCAATACATGATGGAGCAGAGGTAATAGCTTATTGCGCTTGGGGACCGATTGATATCGTTTCGTGTTCTTCTCAGCAAATGTCAAAACGATATGGCTTTGTTTATGTTGATATTGATGATAATGGTAAGGGAAGTAAAAAGCGCTACTTAAAGGATAGTTATTTTTGGTACAAACAAGTAATTAGCTCGAATGGTAAGTATATATAAAAATGAAAAAGCAAATACGACATGTCTAAGAAAAATAAATTATTGTCATATTTACAAAACTTTCCTGGATGGCATACTTCTCAAGAATTAGCCATTCAGTTAGAACTATCAAAAAGAACTATCAAAAACTATGTTCAACAGTTTAGAGATCAAGGAATTTTGATATCATCAAGTGTTAAAGGTTACCGCCTTGAACAATCTAGTTTAGATAAAAAACAAGATAATACTAAATTTAAAGTTCATAAATTACCCGATAATAATGAAGAAAGGGTAAATTATATTATAAACGTGCTAGTTAATAGTTCTTCGTCAATAAATGTGTATGATTTAGCAAATAATCTTTTTGTCAGTGAATCAACAATTTTACAGAATTTAAAACAAGCTGATCGTGAGGTAAAAAGTTTTGGAATTAAACTAATTAGAAAAGGTGATTTTTGGAGTTTAGACGGGAATGAACGACAAAAAAGAAGTTTGCTTAGCTCGCTCATTTATGAGGAAACTTCTGGAGTATTTATGAATAGAAATATTATTCAAGAGAATTTTCCTCAAATAAATATTCATCAATTAGAAAAATCTATATTGAAAATTTTTCATAAGCAAAACATTTATTTAAACACGTTTGAATTAAATAATTTGATACTTCATTTTGCTATTGCAATTGATCGTTGCAGTAATGGTCATAGAATAAAAAATAATAATTCTTCAAGTTCAGTGAAAAAGCAGGGGTTTGGTATGGATTTGGTTAACAGCATTGTTGGTGATTTACAGTTGGTATTGACAAATGCTGATTGCCAAGAACTTGCTCTTGTAATTGAAACTGATTTAGGTAATGAAAAAACAACTAAAAATATAGTTTCAGAAGAAACACAAAAATTAGTTACTGATTTAATTTCTTATGTTTGGCAAAATTACGAAATTAATCTTGATACATATTCCTTTAAAAAGAGGTTTGCTCTTCATTTAGACAGATTAATTATGCGTTCAAGAACACAAAATATTGAACACAATCCTCTTGCCACTAATATAAAATATTCTTCACCAACGATTTATGAGTGTGCAGTTATTATGGCCAATAGAATATCTGAAAAAGCTAAAATCACGATTACCGATAGTGAAATTGGCTATATAGCTATGCACATTGGCAATGCAATGGCTGAACAAATAACCGATAAGCAAAAAATTTCAGTTGTGATAATAATACCTGAATATTATGACAATTCTCTTGTATTATTAAAAAGATTACAGAAAAAGTTCTCGGCTGAGATTGATATTAAGAAAATAATTCACGATCCCGCAAATATTAGAAGTACTCCTAATGCGATAGATTTATTGATTTCTGTAGGTTCAAATTATATTGATTCTAAAATTAGTACGGTCAATATTTCACCGTTTTTATTATCTAATGATATCCAAACTCTGCAAGTTGCAATCACATCGAGAAGACGCCAAATCAAGAGGGATCATTTTCAAGAGGAACTGCTAAAATTTTTTAGTAGTGATAACTTTATTAAAAGCAAAAAAGTAACAAATATAGATCAAGTTTTTGAAATTGTAAATGAGAAATTCTTTGAACAAGGGGTAGTTGAAAAAGACTTTAAAAAGTTGCTTAAACAACGTGAAAACTTGTCGTCTACAGCTTTTGACAAAGTAGCAATACCACATTCATTGAATATGACTGCCAGAAAAAGTCGTGGTTTTGTCGTTATTAATCCCAAAGGAATTGAATGGAGTGATAATAATAAGGTTTATTTAGTAATAGCTTTAGCAATTGATCCCAATAATAAGCAATTATTTCGTAGCGTATTTGATGAACTGTCTGATATTATTACTAATATTGATAATGTGATTAAACTGATAAATTCTCAAAATTATGGTGAATTTATCATTAACCTGGTAGAAATGTTATAGAAAAAATAAGATAAGTGCGGAAAAGCCTGAGAATCTGTAATTTCAAGCTCTACCGCATTTTTTCTTTATTAAATTTTATTGGTCAAAAAGCGAAAAAGTGTTTAAATACAGATAAAGTAATGGCTTACACAAGAAAGAAATGATTTTTTGAAAAAAGCAAAGTATCGCGTATTTGAAAAGTTGAGACAACTATTAAATGATAAATCTGCGGTAACCACAAAAGAAGTTGCAAAAGCAATGAACCTTTCTCGAGGTGTAACTAGTTCATATTTGGCACAATTATATCATGAAGGACTACTGCTTAAAAAGGGTACCAAACCTGTTTATTGGCAACTGATATCTAATAGTCAAGACGCTTTTGAGCAATTGATTGGAGCAAATGGTAGCTTGAAGAACATTGTTAGTCAATGTAAAGCTTCTGTTAACTATCCTCCTAGTGGTTTTCCTTTAATTATTACTGGACCATCTGGTTCTGGAAAAAGCTATTTAGCATCATTAATTTTTAAATATGCGCAACAAGAAGGAGTTATTAACAAAGGCACACATTTTGTTGTTTTGAATTGTGCGGATTATGCTAATAATCCAGAACTTTTATCATCTGTCCTTTTTGGCTATAAGAAAGGCGCTTTTACAGGAGCGGACACTGATAAAACCGGATTGGTTGATCAAGCAGATAATGGCTATTTGTTTTTAGATGAGGTACATCGGTTGCCTCGGGAAAGTCAGGAAAAGTTATTTGTTTTACTAGATTCTGGTAAGTTTTATCCGTTAGGCGAAAATAAACATTTTAAGCAAGTTAATGTTCGTTTTATTTTTGCAACAACGGAAAAAATAGAAGATAAACTGTTGAATACATTTTTAAGAAGAGTTCCCCTAAAAATTGCTTTACCTGGATTTTCTGAAAGACCACTTGTTGAAAAATATCAGCTAATTGAATTCTTTTTGAAACATGAAGCAAATAGAATAAATCGGACAATAAAAATTTCGTTTAATACTATTCAAGTTTTAGTTAACCAAAAGCAGGAGGGCAACATAGGTTCATTAGCAAACAAAATTAAATTGTTATGTGCTGAAAATTTTAATTCTTCTGATAAGAAGGCTATTGAGATTCCTAATAATAAAAATATAAGTGGACCTAATGTTGATTGGCTTGTTTTTAAGCCAAATTCTCAAGACTTATTAGTAAATTTAGCAAAGGAAAACTCAAAAAAATATTTAAGCACATTGTTAAGCACTTTGTATGACAATGAAAATAAAAATCGAGAAATTTCTGAGCAAAATCTTGTTTTAAACCAGTTTGTACATGACATTAAAAGGAATTCCGTCTTATTAATATATGACCAAAATTTCGAAAAGTTTCTCATGCAGCAGTTAGCAACTGCTACTGAAAAAATTGGCAAAAAATATGGAATACTCAAATACCTTAATAGCCAAAAATTATGTGAAGCGGCTAAAGTTTTATCTGTAATCCAGGAATGTCCTGATCTGCCTGATATATCTAATTTATTAACTTTAGTAAGTAAACATTATCCACGAACGGTTTATTTGTGTAAACAAATCAGAAGCTGTTTCAAAGTAGATATCAATAATGACTGGTTTATACCCATTTTTTTATATGCAGTTTTTGACGAAATTGCTGGGAAAATTGAATCTCAAAACCTTTTGGCAATTATGGTTTGCCATGGTGGCAATGTTGCCTCTGACATATGTGCAATCGTAAATGAATTGTGTGGCAACTATATATTTGAAGCATTTGATATGCCACTTAATGTTTCTAATCACGAAATTGCCCAAAAAATTGAGCTTTACATTAGAAAACAAGGACGAAAATATGATGGGACAATTTTATTGTTTGATATGGGATCCTTAAGTAATTTATATAAGGAAGTAAAGGTGTTATTAAATAATGATTTACTGGTAATCAATAATTTAACTACGGAAATTGCTCTTGATTTAGGTTTGCAAATCCAACAAAATAAAAGTTTCAAAAAAATCGCAGAAAAAGCTGAAAGTTATCCGAGCACAATGAGTGTGAAATATTTTGAAGGAATTTCACAAAAAGCAAATATTATTGTTTCTTGTATGTCCGGTGAAGGACTTGCTGAGGAAATAAAAAGGATTTTGCAAAAAGTTTTGCAGACAGACGTTGAAATTATTACTATGGATTATCATGAGCTAAAGTCAACACTTCAAAGACATGATTTGTCATATTTTAAGAATACTAATTTTATATTGACTACAAATAACGTTGATCATCAAAAAGAATTAGATGTACTTAACTTATATGACATAATGGACGAAGATGGGGATAAAAGACTACGGCAATTGTTAAAAGAGATGGGAGAAACTAAAAAAAATGTTGATAAATTAACCAGCGAACTGCTTAAATTTTTCACTATTGGTGGTATTAAAGGAAGACTACGCTTTCTAAATCCTGACGTAGTTATACCTGAAATTCAAGAAATTGTAGCAAAATTTGAAAACTATTATCATGTAACCTTGACGAATAAGTTTAAATTGAGTTTATGCATGCATCTAGCTTTGATGCTGGAACGTTTAATGCTTGATCAAACTAGTGACCAAGAAAGCAAAGATACTCAAGAAAAAAGTAAGGAAGAGAAAGATTTTTACCATGTTGCAGATAAGATTTTTCACAATATTGAACAAAAGTATAACATAAAAATAAACGATTATGAATTATCTCTTATTTATGAATTATTTAAAACAAACAGTGAATAAAAAATCTGCTTAAGGAAGTGCTCAAAAATGCTCTTCCTTTTTCGTTTTAATTTTTAAAAACCTGGTTATAGATGTGTTTATTATAAGTTGGCATGATACTTGCTAAGTAATTAGTGACAACTTGGAGGTGAAAGAATGAGAAAATTCGTTTTAGCTAGTCATGGTAGTTTGGCAGAAGGAATTAAAAATTCAGTGGAAATGATTAGCGGAAAGCAGAATAACTTGTATGCGTTTTGCATGAAAGAAGGGGAGAGTCCAGCGGTTTTAAAAGAAAGAATTGATGAGATTATATTTGATAGTAACAAAAAAGATGAGATCGTGTTGGTTTCAGATTTTCCTGGTGGCAGCGTAAATACATTGTTAATGAGTTTTTTGACTCAAAATAATATTTATCTGGTTTCAGGAATGAATTCAATGTTGGTATTGAATCTTCTTTTGAGTAAAGAGCCTATTGATTCATGCCTTAAGAACGCAATTAATGCAGGAAAAAACACTATAAAGAGAATTGAATTAGAAGAAGAAAATGAGGAGGATGATTTTTTTGATTAGTTTATTAAGAGTTGATGATAGATTAATTCATGGGCAAGTGGCTGTTGTTTGGAGTCGATATTTGAACGTGAACCGCATTGTTGTTGCCAATGATGAAATTTTGGATAATAAAGTACAGATTATGGCATTAAAAATGTCTGTACCAGAAGGAATTAAGCCGTTTTTTGTTAGTTTAGACAAGGCAATTCAATTATTAAATAATCCCAAATCCGATAAATTGAAGATTATGGTAGTTGTCAATAAACCAAAGGACGCGTTAAAAATTGCCAAAAAAGTTTCCAATATTCCACTGATTAATTTGGGTAATTACGGTAGAGTCGGATCAGAAGATATGAAGGGCAAAAAGCAGTTAAGTAAAAATATTTTCATTACTCCTGATGATGAAAAAGATTTGAAAAAGCTTCTAGAGACAAATATAAAGATTAACGTTCAACCAGTACCTACAGATCCAGATGTGCAATTATCAAGTTTGTTATAAAAAGGAGGTAAAAAAATGTTAGTACCAGCTTTATGGGTAGCGTTAATAATGTTTGTGGGAAATTTTTCCGATTGTGGCATGTCCGATCCAATGATTAGACGTCCACTTGTTATGTCAATGCTTGTTGGACTTGCTTTAGGTGATTTAAAAACGGGAATTATTATGGGAGCCTCACTAGAAGTGATTTTTCTTGGGATCAGTGGAATTGGTGGTGCAATGCCTTCTGATTCTATGACTGGTTCTATATTTGGGACAGCCTTTGCAATTTTAAATCATCAAGGAGTTGCTGTTGCACTATCTCTTGCAGTTCCAATTAGTCTCTTAGCCGTTTTTGTCAATCAACTAGTTATTTTTATACGTGGTCTTTTACTCAGTACTTTTGAAAAGTATGCTGAGGAGGATAAGAGTAAATCAATTGAAAGATTACATTACCTAAGCATATTTGGAGGACCACTTGTTTATGCACTTATTGGCTTTTTAGGAATTTATTTAGGTTCGGGTTCAATATCGGCTTTAGTAAAAGCTATTCCTCCTGTAGTTATGAATGGGCTTACAGTTTTGGGTCAGATGCTTCCAGCATTAGGTATCGCGTTACTGTTAAATATGATTTATGAAAAGGGAAATATGTTGTATTTACTTCTAGGATTTGTACTTTCAAGCTATTTAAAGTTACCTATCATAGCAGTTGCCTTAATAGGAATCATACTAGCGTTTATTCTTGCATCAATAGATAAGAATATTTTGGAAGTTAAAAATATGAAAACTCCGAAGGCAAAAGCAGTATCAGAAGATAACACAAATAATTCACTTGAGGAGGATTTTTTCAATGACTAATAAAACAACTAAAACTGAAATAATGGATAAAACAACTTTTAGAAAAATATTTTGGCGTTCTTTTCTACTCCAGGGCACATGGAATTATATTAACGGTGCTGGTGTGGGAGCCTTATACATGATCTTGCCATTTATAAGAAAACTGTATCCTAAGCCAGAAGACAAGTCAGCAAGAGTTTCAGCTTTAAAAAGGGGATTAGCATATTTTAATATTACACCTGCCTTAGCACCTTTCCCTATGGGAATTGCTTCTAGTATGGAAGAACAAAACAAAAATATAGTCGATTTTGATCCAAGTTCAATTAATGCCGTGAAGGCAAGTCTGATGGGACCACTTTCCGGAATTGGTGATTCTCTATTTTGGGGAACAATTAGAGTAATCGCTGCTGGAATTGGTATTAGTTTAGCAAAAGCAGGGAATATTCTTGGACCTATTTTATTTTTAGTTATCTATAACATTCCTAATTTCATTGCAAGATATTACGGCTTAAAGTACGGTTATGAATTAGGCGGAGATTTTATACAAAAAGCATATAAAAATGGTTATATGAAAATTATTACTAAAGCTGCCGGCATTTTGGGTATGATAATGGTTGGCGCAATGACTTTTAGCACTGTTACTCTGAAAACTATTTTAAAATTTAAAATGGGTAGCATGAGTTTTGATCTTCAAAAAATTTTAGATCAAATTATGCTTGGAATCATACCTTTAACGGTCACTTTGATTACTTTTTGGTTGATTAGAAAAAAGGTAAGTGCAAACAAAATAATTGTGTTAATGGTTATTTTGTCATTTGCACTAAGTGCTTTGAAAATTCTTTAATTTTTGAAAGGACTGACATGGAAAAATATTTATATAGACCTAAAAACTGCTTTTTTGGTGATTGTATGCCATTTTATAACAGGCATGACAACTTATTTTATTTGTATTTTCAAAAAGATACTAGAAATCCCGTGCCTTTTGGTGAACCTTTTGGATGGGAACTAGTTACAACCAGCGATTTTGTTCATTATAAAGAATATGGTGAAGTTTTAAAAAAAGGTTCTGAAGAAGATCATGACGAGTTTGTTTATGCTGGTAGTGTGTTTGAACAAAACAACAATATAAGAGCTTTTTATACCGGGTATAATCGTAATTTTGTAAATAAAAGTTGCTCATCACAAGTTTTAATGAAAGCTTCAAGCAAAGACGGGATTCATTGGTACAAAGATGGACTTGCAAAAGAACTTTCGCCACAAACTGGTTATGATTCAGATAATTGGCGGGATCCCAGTATTGTCTGGAACCCCGATAATCAAGAATACATTTTAATATTAGGCACACGTTTAGTTTCTGATTTAAAAGCAAAAACAGGAAGATTGGTTTATTACACATCAAAAAATAGTCAGGACTGGACTTTTAAAGGAGATTTTTGGACGCCAAATTTATATACCATGATTGAAATGCCACAAATTTTTAAAATAAAAGATTGGTGGTACTTGGTCTATTCTGAATACGATCTTAATAAGACTACTCATTATGTGATGAGTAAAAAAATTACGGGACCCTGGTTATTTCCAAAACAAGATACCTTTAATGGCAGGGCTTATTATGCCGCAAGGACTGCTAGTGATGAAAAAAATAGATATCTTTTTGGTTGGGTACCTTCTAAAGAAGCTGGAAAGGACGAAAATAATTATTTATGGGGTGGTACCTTTTTACCTTTGAAAATTACTCAGAATAATGATGGATCATTAAAAACGTCAATTCCAGATACTTTAATTAATACTGTTTCAGAAAGATATAGTTTTGAATCTCAAAAAATAAAATCAAAATATAAAAGGACAGAAACTCAACTTCAAGGTAATCAGCCTAAAAAACATTATTTACTGAAAAATAAAATTGTGTATGAACCTGGCACCAAAAGTTTCTCCTTGATATTCTTTGAAAATTCTGATACCAAAGAGGGCTATGAATTCAATATTGATCTCAATAAACAGCAACTAAGTGTTAGAAGAACACCAAATTTAAGATGGTACCAAATGTTAAATATTGGTTTGTCCAGACAAGTTAATTTGGTTCCTAATAAAGAATATGATATTTCTTTATTGATTGACGATACTATTGCTGTTATAGAAATTGCTGGTGTTGTATTGAGCTGTCGGATTCAGAAAAATACCTGTTATGGTTTATCATTTGCGGTAGTTGATGGTATAGTTCAAATTAAATCAGTTTAAATAGTTAAAAAAGTCTAATCTCACAATATTGAGATTAGACTTTTTATGCGGTTGATAAATAGGTGTTTCAAATGATATCTAAAAGCAAAAATTAAATTATTTTTAACTTTTTTGTGTACTTTTTTAAATAAGATGATAAAATACTTAATAATTAATTTTAAGGAGGAAAAAGCAATGAGACGAATTAGCAATCAGCATATTTCGATTTTGTCACAAATTATTTTGCTGACAATGTATACCTAAGCACTATTATATTAAAGGAGTACAAATATGGCTGATACAACCAATACTAACAAACTAACAGTAAAAACTTTTCTTAACAACATTTTAGCAGGAACTGCAACGGGAATAATCGTGGGTTTGATTCCAAATGCGGTTGTCAGTGCAATTTTAAAGCTATTTGGTCAAAATTCAGTAACGGCATCTATTAACCAGGCGTTATTGATTTTTCAGTGTGCTACACCTTTGCTAATTGGGGCATTAATTGCCATTCAATTTAAAATGGTTCCACTGGACGTTGCAATTGTGGGTGCCGCCGCTTATGTTGGCTCTGGTGTTACAAAATTTGTACCACAAATTGTGAACCCTGCTACTAAAGCTCAAGGTGTCTTTGTTTCGGCAGGAACAGGCGATCTTATTAATACCATGATTACGGCTGGCTTAGCCGTAGGGCTTTTATTAATGGTTGGTCAACATTTTGGCTCTGTCAAAATCGTGGCCGCACCGATCGTTGTTGGTGGAGGAGCAGGTTGGATCGGCATGATGATTTTGCCCTATGTAAGCAAGATCACCACATGGCTGGGGTCAGTAATTAATTCCTTTACTAATTTACAGCCAATATTAATGTGTATTTTAATTTCCTGTATGTTTGCAATTCTAATCATTTCACCAATATCAACTGTGGCAATTGGAATGGCTATCCAATTAAATGGTATTTCTGCAGGTGCAGCAGCAATGGGAGTCGCGGCAACGACACTCGTATTGGTCGTTCATTCTTGGCGAACTAATAAATCGGGAGTTACTATTGCAATTGCATTAGGAGCAATGAAAATGATGATGCCCAATCTTTTCAGACATCCAATTATTGTTTTACCAACATTAATTACAGCAGCACTTTCCGCTATCCCAGTGGCTCTATTTCACGTTAGTGGCACGCCAGCTTCTGCAGGCTTCGGTCTCGTTGGCCTGGTAGGGCCTCTGGCATCCTTAGATGCTGGCAAAGCAAGCATTAATTTTGTAATGGCGCTAATTGTCTGGATAGTATTCCCAGTTCTAGTAGCAATGGTTTGCCGTTTTCTTTTTGAAAAGGTCTTTCATGTTTATGATGAAAAGGTAGCTTTTGCTTATCTAGGTGAATAATTGTAATTATTTAATTCTGTCATAAAAAACCAATCCTTATTTACACCAATTTATTTTAAGCATCAAAAAACTCGTGAAAAACAAATTTTGTTTTATTCACGAGTTTTTATTTTTAAACCAGTTCCTAATTTAAATTAAATTTTTCCCATGCAGTTTCGATTTGATCATAATTTAATGCTGCTGTCTTTGGAAAAAGTAATTTGGCATCTTTTAGATCCGTTTTAGAGCCCACGCCAACCGACAAAGCACCTGACTTGTTGATAGCAGTGATACCTGCAATTGAATCTTCAATACCTACGCAATCTTGTGGTTTGAGATTAATTGCTTCAGCGGCGGCAATAAAAATGTCTGGTGCTGGTTTACCAGCGGCAACTTTACTGGGATCTGCAATAGCATCAAATGCATCCGTCAACTGTAATTTTTCCAAAATGAATGGACCATTTAAACTAGCAGAAGCCAAAGATAGTTTAACGTTATTTTTCTTAAGGGCTGAAATTAGTTCACTAATTCCAGGTAAAATATTAGCGGGGGTTAAACTGGCTAGTAAATTCCGAAAAATATTGTTTTTTTCAGTGGTCATTTCATTAAATTTTTCTTGTGACACGGAGATATTTAAAAATTTTAAGATTGCCTTTAAAGAATCTGTTCGGCTGACACCTTTTGTTTGTTTTTCCAGTTTATCTGGCAATTCAAAGTTAAAATGAATTTTGATTAATTTTCTCCAAGCTTGGAAATGGTATACGGATGTATCTGCAATGACTCCATCTAGATCAAAGAGAACGCCTTTCATTTAAAAACTTCCTTTCACTTGTTACTGGCGTAGTATCAAGTATTTTCTTAATTTGGTTAAAATCTTCGTCTGAAATATTAATAAATGGCAACAGACTATTCAATTCTACCATAGAATTTTCACCAAATTTTTTGAGATTGTCGGGATCTTGCAAAAAGTCAAAAACAGTATTGATTGGTCTTAACTGTTTAACCAGTTCCGGATCACCCATTATTAGTTTGGCTGGCATGTTGATATTGTAGTATTCAATATAACTGTTTTCAGGCACATAGGAAATTGTAAAATCACCGTTAGTCAATTCCAAAGGTAAATATGCTCGTTTGCCATTAATTTCTACTTTATCCTTCACTCTAGGTAATTTTACAGTCACTTTTTGACCAAAGGGAATGCTAAGGTTGACCTTAATAGTATGTTGGGCATCAGTTTCAAGTTGGTAAGCCATTTTGAGATCACCGTATGAACTGTGGTAGTGACCTGAAATCTTTTTCAACCGGTAATCAAATTGGGGTGCAAAAAGCACGTTTTGATAGCCATTGGTTTGTTTTCTTAGTCCCAAAACTTGTTGATAAACCCACTGCATAATAGCACCGATTGAATAGTGATTAAGGGAGTTCATCCCTTCCGGATTCATTGAGCCATCTGGCAAGACTGAGTTCCAGCGTTCCCAAATAGTAGTAGCTCCCAAATTAACTTCATAGAGCCAGCTTGGAAAATCTTCGTTGAGAAAAATTTCTGTTGCTAATTTATGTTCGCCATTTTCTGATAAAACCTGACAAATAAAGGGCGTTCCAATAAAGCCAGTTTGTAAATGATTGTTGTCCTTTTTTAGCCTCTGAACAAGATCCTTAACAACGCGTTTTTTCTGTTCTTTTGGTACCAGATTAAAATGAAGGGCTAGGGCATATGCAGTTTGTGTATCAATTGCTAGACGGCCATTTTTAGTAATAAATTCAGCTCTAATTGCTTTTTTAATGGTTTGGGCTTGTTGTTGATACTTTTGAGCATCAGTGGTATTACCCAAAATTTTTGCTGCTTGAGCAACAATCCAACTGGAATAAGCGTAATAAACTGAGGCAATATAATCTTCATCGGTCTTTCCGCTAGGAACCGCAGGATTTTCACCATCTAAAGACAGCCAATCACCAAACTGAAAGCAACCAGTCCAAAGGTTCTTGGTAGTGGTTGCTTGACTGATCCAATCTACCCAGTTTTTCATACTAGAATAGTTTTGCCTTAAAATAGCGGGATCAGCTGTTGCTTGATAGGCAGTCCACGGGATAACAGTCGCTGCATCACCCCAAATTGCTGCACCACCACTGTCATTTCCCATAGCTGGCGCGTACATTGTTAGCATACCGTTATGCGCAGCCTGTTCAATTTTCATATCTTTAGCATATTTTTTAAAAAAAGGATAGGCATTCATGTTTAAGATGGCAGTGCTGGCAAAAATGTCGGCATCCCCAGACCAGCCTAAACGCTCATCTCGTTGCGGACAGTCTGTTGGAACATCAAAGAAGTTGCTTTTTTGACTCCATAAAACGTTTTGAAGCAGGCGATTAACTTTGGCATTAGTGGTTTTTATACTACCAGTAATTTCAAGATCGGAATAAATTACCGCTGCCCTGAAATCATCTTTTCTTAAGGGGTGGGAATTGCCGGAGACTTTGACATAGCGGTAACCGTAGTAGGTAAAATGTGGTCTGATCCATTTTTGTTTACCGTTTGAAATATAATGAAAAGCAGCACGAGCCTCCCGCAGATTATCCCGGTAAAAATTGCCGTCTTGAAGAATTTCTCCCATTTGCAGCTCGATTTCCTTGCCAGCTGATTCGTGATTGTAAAATTCGGGCCAGCCAGCTTGGTTTTGACCAAAATCAAGAACGGTTTCACCTTTAGGAGTGTGAATAATTTCCTTAACAGGCAAATATTCTTTTACTTTTAATGGCAGGCTTAGACGATCATGCAATATATCTTTAGAATGATGCAATATAATTGCCGGTTGCCAATCAATTATTTTCTTGGTAGCGTCAAAGTCTTCACCATAATAAATGGCTGATTTGGTTATTTTACCAGCAGTAGTTTGCCATGAGGCGTCAGTATTTATTATCTGACTGCTGCCATCATCATAATCGATATGCAACTCAGCGATAGCCATTTGCTGATCACCATAAATGCAACCTTTACCGCCATCAAAGCCGAAGTTACCCTTGTACCAACCATCACCAAGGGAAATCAAAAGTTCCTGCTGTGATTTTTCCTTCAGCATCTTAGTTACATCATAAGTTTGAATCTGTATTAGCTTGTCATAAGCTGTAACACCAGGCGCGAGAAACTCATCGCCAATTTTTTGCTTGTTCAAATAAGCTTCATAAACACCTAAACCGCTAATATAAAGACGTGCATTAACAACTTTCTTAGGTAAAGTAAATTTCTTCTTTAAAAGTGTATTTTGAATATCTTTTTCTTTATTACCAATCCATTCTGCAGTGAAAGTCTCATTCATCTTACCAGTTTCAAAGAAACTTTTTGCGCTTGTTTGAGTATCATTGCTTTTTAACCAAACAGTAACGTCATATCTCTTGCGCGGTTTAAGCTCCAATTCGAAGTCAAAGTAATTGTTATCATATTGTTGCCACTGACTGTCAAAAATTGGTTTATTTGCATCAATTGTTATTCTTTTTTGAATATTGCTTGAAATCTGACTCGCTTCAGCGCTGAACTCAATTCTCAAATGGTTGTCTAAATCATAACCAAGAGGCTCAGTATAATGGTTGACTAAAATATCTTTAATTTTTAACATTGATCTGCCTCCTTATAAGTGAGTCTCAAAGCGGCCACAGAAAGGATCAACAGGACTATGTCCACTAAATTTATCATTTCCCATCATTTTTTCCAGAAGAGCATCAATTGTGACATCATTTCCTGTGTAAGCATTAATATAAGTTGAAACCATTGGAATATCAAAGAGGTGGTAGGGATTACAAGTAGAAACAAAAACTGTAGGGATGCTCTTCATGAACCATGGAGCATCAGCTGCCATTAGATGAATCCAATCAAGTCTGGTTGTGGTTTGATTGCTTGCCGTTTCAACGTTAGCCACATAAAATGCCAGGTCAAACTGATCTTTTTCATATTGCACTCCACCTTCGAAAACCTCTTTAAAATTAAGATTTTTGCGGTCAAAAACTGTAACTTTAAATCCCTTTTCTGTCAGTTTCTCCTTGAATTTTGCGGTTACCTTACCGCCTTCTTTAAAACCTCCATCGTCTGTATCACCTAAAACAACTAAACGAACACGGGGATATTTTTCTGGTGTAATAGGCAATAATTTGTCGCGGTCTTTAACTAAAGTAACAGATTCTTTTGCTACTTTGGCGGCCAATTTTTCATGTTCTGCCAATTTTAAATCAATTTCTTGCGATGCAGGTTCGCAAAGGTTATTTTCTGTATTCATTACGCCTTGTGCAATTTTAGTGGCAATTATTCTGGTAACAGCTTCGTTTACTCTTGCCATAGAAATCTTGCCACTTTTGACTGCGTCAGTCACAAATTGATAGTCTTCATCGATATCCTTGTTGAATAAGATCATGTCGATACCCGCATTAATGGTTGCAGGTAAGGCTTCTGAACGTGGCAAAATTGCATTGTATCCGATCATTGGTGTGGCATCAGTTATTGTGAGACCATTAAAATGCAGAACAGTGCGCAAAAGGCCATCAATTAGCAATTTGGAAGTAGATGCAGGACGTAAATCCTTATCTTCAATACCAGGTTGTAAGCGACGTTCCCAAGCTGGTTGCATAATGTGGGCAATCATGACAGCAGGCAGACCATTTTGAATTAAATGATGATAGATTTGCCCGTAAGATTCCATCCATTTGTCAGCAGGCAAGGAATTAATTGAGCTCAAGAGGTGTTGGTCGCGTTCATCAACGCCGTCTCCAGGGAAGTGTTTAGCTACCGGAATAACATGATTAGCCTTAAGACCTTTGATTTGTGAATCAGACATTCTGATAACACGCTCTTCGCTACTACCAAATGTGCGCACATTCATGATCGGGTTGCGGAAGTTTTGGTCTAAATCAACAATTGGTGCAAAAGACATGTTGCCGCCAACTTGTTTTGCTTCATAGCCTGATACATCACCCAAATTATATGCATTCTGTTCGTCATCCGTAGCGGCAACCTGTAAGGGTCTGCCAAACCATGTGCCTTCAGTTAATAAACCATTGCCGCCAGCTTCCAAATTAGCAGCAATGAACAGGGGAGTTGCACTTGCTTTTTGAGATACTGCTATTTCATGTTGCAATTTTTGGGCTTTATCAGGCCGGTACATGATGCCACCTGGTTGATATTTTTTAACAAACTCTGTTAAGTCAGTGTTGTCTTCATCCTCACCAATTACAAAGAAAAGTTGTCCTATTTTAGCAGAAAGTGGCATATTTGCCACTTTGTTTTTGACAAAATCAATTTCTGCGCTTGATAAGTTATAAGGCTTTTTTGTTAGATCTGTCATTATTTTCCTCCCAAATTTTGAAATGTCTTGCTTTGTTCTTCATTTTAACTTAATGTAAAAAAGTAAACTATTGTTAAATTACATGATAAAACTGTCTATTTCACAGAATTTAAGTCACTAATTAAAAGGGATCAAAAATGCATGAAAAAATAATTCAAATGTTACGCCAGAATAATGGCTTTCGCGACTGGAATACTATGTTGCAAGATTTTAAATCAGGTGACTTTAAATTAAAAGTTGCTGGTCGTATTAATAGTGAACCTATTTATGAATTCTTTAATACATATTCAGATAACTTCGTCTTAAACAGTAGTTCTATTACAATTTCTGTTCAGCCTGTACAATCATATATTCCTTTTCACGTTCATGATTATGTAGAAATTAATATACCTTTAGTAGGTAATTGTGTCGTAGTAACAGAGCATGAGCGTATTAAAGTTAATCAGGATAATATGATTTTTATCGGTATCAAAACTCCTCACAAAGTAGAACCAATTGGTAAAAATGGTGTAGTTTTAAATATTGAACTCCGAACCTCTGCTTTTTCTCTAAATGAACTTGATTTTTTACAATCAAAGGGTAAGGGCGTTTCAATTTCCAACTTGCTTTTTTCTTTATTGTCAGACGAAGATCATGGTGAAGGGCGATATAGTCTGTTCGAGATTGACCATGATTCAAAAATTACTGCTATTATTTACGATATCATTGACGAATATTATGATGACAAAATTCAGTCTGACCAGATCATTAAATTAGAAATGTTGACTATGTTTTCCTTGCTCATCAGAAAAACTTTTTATCGTGAAGCTCAAGTCACTGACTCAAAAAAGAAAAACAATAATTTGCTTTCCTTGTTACTTTACATTGAAAAAAATTATTCTGATATCACATTGGAGCAAATGGCGCAGCATTTTGGCTTTAATCCTAATTATTTATCAGATTATTTAAAAAATGAAACCGGATTGTCATTTATTAAACTGGTTCAGTTGCAAAGGGTGAATGTCGCCGCAAAATACTTGACCTACACTAAGGCTTCAATCGAGAAGATTGCTGCCAGAGTAGGATATGAAAATGCGTCCTATTTTTATAAAATTTTTAGACATTACTTTGGCATTTCTCCAGCAAAATACCGTTCTAATACCAGATGATAGCCTCTTTTTTCGATTTCTTATTTTCCTAAAATCTGTGAAATCAACATAGATTGTCTAGCTTTTGCATATTGTTCGCTTATTTCAATGAACATATACTTTAAGAAATGAAAGCGAATTAATAAGATAGGAGCGTAGAAAATGAAAAATTTTCAAAAATGGCTGGAAAAATATCTGGTCCCGTTTTCAAATAAATTAGGACAAAATAAGGTCTTGCAAAGTATATCTTCAGGTATGGTAATGACATTACCAGTTACTATTGGTGCCTCGGTGTTCTCAATATTTGCCAGCTTTCCAATCAAACCTGTTGCAGATTGGTTTGCCAAGGTGGGAATAACCCCGTCAATGTCAGCTATTGTTAATGGTACGATGAACATTTTAGCTGTTTTTATAGCTTTTACCATTGCTTATAATTATGCCAAAAGCTGCAAGCAAAACGGAATTGTTGCTGGCTTATTCGGTTTGGCCAGCTTTTTCGTATTAATGCCACAAACTGTTCCCGGTAAAAAGCCTGTTAACGCTTTTCAAATGACATATTTGGGTAGCGAAGGTATAATTGTAGCAATTATTTTGTCAATTTTAATCGGAGTATTTTACGTTAAATTAAGCAAAAATAAGAAACTGACTATTAAACTGCCAGGTTCGGTTCCCAGTATGGTCAGTTCTTCAATTGAGCCACTGATAATTGGCATAATCATATTTATTGCTGTCTTTATCGTAAGGGCAATATTTGATTTTTCTCCGTTTAATAACGTTTTTGACTTTATTAATAAGTTAATAACCACGCCGTTAATGCACGTCGGTGGTTCACCATTAACTTTAATCCTGATTTTTGCTCTGTCCAATGTTTTATTTACATTTGGAATTCATCCAGCTGCTATCGAATCTGTGGTTATACCATTAATTATCTCAATGATGGTCGGTAGCACGCCTGCTTTTCAAGCTGGCAAGACCATTCCATACTTGAGTAATCTGGTAGTTTTTGCATTTGCTAATAATGACGCAGCAGGTGCTACTCTTGGTCTGGTTTTAATGGGTTTAATACTAAGTAAGTCTAAGCGGTACAAGGAATTCTTTAAGGTTTCTGCTTTGCCAAATCTATTCAATATAAATGAACCTATTATCTTTGGTATGCCAATTGTTTTAAACCCACTGATGTTTATACCCTTTGTTTTATCAACCTTTGTTTCTGGTGGCATCGGTTTGTTAGCCGTAAAGATCGGTTTTATTACTAATTACAACCCCAGCTTAGGAATGGGAATGCCATGGACAATGCCGAAAATAATTGCTGATACAATGATTATGGGTTGGCAAGGGGCAGTAGTTTGGTTAATTAACTTTTTACTGATGTTTGTGATTTATCTGCCATTCTTTAGGGTTGCAGATAAGCAGGCATTTGAAGAGGAGAATAAGTAAATATGGACAATCAATTTCATCTTCAAGATGATTTTCCTAAAAATTTTCTCTGGGGAGCTAGTACTTCGGCTTTCCAGGTTGAAGGCGCCGCATATGAAGATGGCAAGGGAGAATCGGTTGCTGATTTAAGATCTCAAAAAAGTAAATTTTTAGATACTTCAGTTTCTGTTGATCATTATCATCATGTTGAAGAAGATGTCGCTTTAATGGCAAAATTAGGATTAAAAAGTTATCGTTTTTCAATTTCATGGTCGCGGATTTTTCCTCACGGCAATGATAAAGAACCTAATCAAAAGGGAATTGCTTTTTATAATAAATTAATCAATTTACTAATCAAAAATCAAATTGAGCCTATTGTAACAATGTTTCACTTTGATTGCCCCATTTCTTTAGTAAAGCAGTATGGTGGTTGGGCTAATCGCAAGGCCATTAATGATTTTTATAACTATGCCAAAACGCTCTTTAATGAATTTGGAGATAGAGTTAAATATTGGTTAACTATTAATGAACAATCTCTACTAGCTAATGTCCCTGAAATGAATGGCATTAAGGATAACGATTTGCGCTTCTCAAGAGAAAAAGGCGAAAATTCAAACTATAATATGTTTTTAGCTCAGGCGAAAATATACCGGCTTTGTCACGATCTGTTTCCTGACTCTATGATTGGGCCAGCAGTCTCCTATATGACTAATTTTCCTTATGATCATACTTCTAAAAATGCACTCAAAAGTAAGAACATGGAAGACTTAATCTCATTTATTGATATGGATGTGGCTCTGAGGGGAGAACTGCCTAGTTATTATTTACGTTACTTGGAAGATAGCAAAATCACTCTTGATTACCATGAAGGGGATGCAGATATTTTAAAAAACGGACGTGCTAATTTCTTAGGGTTAAATTGGTATTCAACGTCAGTTTTTAAGCTGAGCAATGAAGAAAGCCCCAAAATGCTCGCCGGTGTCATCTCCAATGTTGAAAAAGTAACAGACGACCGGTTGATGAACTCCGAATGGGACTTTTCTTATGACCCTGTCGGTTTGCGTTTTGCTCTGCAAAAAGTCAATGATCGTTATCCCCATATTCCGATTATTATTACTGAGTGTGGCTGGCCTGAACGTAACCAACTTGAAAACGGTCAGGTGCATGACCCAAAACGGATCAAGTATCTCAACGGGCACATTTTTGAACTACGTGAAGCTATTAAAGACGGAGTTAATGTCATTTCCTTTAATCCGTGGTCATTTTTAGATTTGTTAAGTGTTAACGATGGGATGGACAAGCGTTATGGCTTGGTTTATGTTAACAGGAACAATCAGTCAATGCTTGATATGAAGAGATATCCCAAGGATAGCTTCTACTTTTATCAAAAAGTAATTGCTACGAATGGTAAAAACGTGACCAAAATGGAAATTGATGAGTAGGCTTTGATTAGAATTTGATAAAAAGTCTTTAAAACAATATTTAAATAGCGTCAAAGCCAGCTTCGAAAATTTAATTATTTTGAATAGCAAATAAAAGGACTTTAGAATTGTGATTTTAAAGCCCTTTTTGATAGTTGAAAAAGTAATTAAATTACATAACTCACAAAAATGATCAAAATGCTTTCATCAAAAAAATAATTCTAAAAAAAGTTTACTAATGCTTACGGATGTAAACATTTTGCAACAATAACAATTAAAATAAATAATTTTAGCAAAACTACTTTTAGGTGATTAAATAACTAAAAAAAGCCCCATTTTTTGCCTAAAAAAAGGTATAATTTGAAATGAATTGAAGGGAGTTTTTTTACAAATGATGTGTGATAATTTGTTTTTTAAAATCTTGTGGGTAGTCGTTTACGCTATTACCGCTTATTTTACCTTTACCGGCAACATGATGATGGCGATGTACTGGATGGCAGGCGGTATGCTGGCCCAAGCAGTAGTTGATCTTGTTTATCATTTTTGGCCAAATCGTAAAAAGTGTTAAAAAAGCAGCTTCTATTAAACGAAGCTGCTTTTTATTCGTCGTTTTCTTTTAAAAAGCTCTGAATAATTCTTTCTCTCATGGTTAGAAAGACTTGATTATGGCCAGTAGGGTGGATCCGATTGGTCAAAAGAATTAAGCCCGACTTTTTCACACGGTCAAGAAGCATCAGAACACCAGTGAAGCCGGTATGTAGAATCAGGGGATAGTGCAACTGAGGATCAAAGCGCAAGTCCCAGCCCCATGAGCGTGGCTTGACACCCGCTGGATTTTTATTATCGAATAACATTGCGACAAGTTCTTGACTGAAGGGCAGGATGTGCTTATCCAAGCCCAAGTAACCCTTACTTAATTTAACCAAGTCATTCATTGTGGAGAAAAGTCCTGCTGAACCGCAATCACTACCAAGTTGGCGTGCTTTAGGATCGTGCGGTTCGCCTTGTAAAACTTTTCCTTGGTAAACAGCAGTTGGCACACATAAGTCCTTAGGGGGATTGAATGTCGTGTTTTCCAAACCAGAAGGCTCGATTATTAATTTTTGACCAACTTCTTGAACTGGCTGCCCAAATATTTTTTTAACAACCAACCCCAACAAGATAAAATTCGTATCGGCATAGCGCATTTTATGTTCAAACTCGTCTGTGACAGGTAAATGAATGATGGCATTGATTAAATCGTCGCGAGATAATTGGTCGCGCTTTTCAATCCAGCCACGGATTCCGCTGGTGTGAGTAAGCAGATGAAATAGGCGGACACGTTCATCTTTAAATTCAGGAATAAAGTCGTGTAGTGGTTCAGTAAAATTGAGCTGCCCCTCTTGATATAATTTAAGCAAAATATTTTCAGTAATAAGTACTTTGGTCAGACTGGCTAAATCATAAATGGCAAACGGACTAAGCTGCGTAACCGTCGGATAAGTACTTGCAAAGCCGACAGTTGAAGTGAAAACTTGGTCATTTTTAAAAAAAGCATAGTTAACGCCCGGTACAATGCGTTCCGTAACCATTGATTCAATTAAATTTTGGGTGTTTGAGTAGTCAATCATATAAACTATCCTTTGTTAAAAGTTTCTTACTCTATTATATACAATTCATTGATTTATTTTTGCAAATAAGTGCAAATGAAATTTTAAATGTTAAAAAACAGATTTAATGGTAAATTTGATGTAATCGCTTGCATAAATGGAATTCTAATGTTAGATTTAAGTTTGTAAAATAAAAGAACTTTTATTTGACGTGTTACTGGTAATGCAGGCAAGATCAAATGTATGTAATTAATAACCGAGATTAACGGTTTTATTTACGTATGTTTGGTCTTTTTTATTGAAATAAAAGAGGAAAATTATGGATAATCATAAAATCGCGCTACAAATCCTAGATGGTGTAGGTGGAAAAGAAAATGTCTCTGGTTTAACTCATTGTTTTACCAGATTGAGATTTGTTTTAAAAGACGAAAGTAAAGCTAGTACGGATAAAGTTTCCAGTATAGAGGGAGTGATTCAGGTCGTAGAGGCCAGCGGTCAATTTCAAGTTGTTTTAGGTAATAAAGTTGAAGCAATCTATGATGAAATCATGCCGCTGCTCGGAACTACTGAGACCGAAAATGACGAGCAAGACAAAAAAGTTGGTATTGGTACAAAGATTTTAAATGTTGTAACTGCTATTTTTACGCCAACTATTCCGGCCATTGCTGCTTCGGGAATGTTAAAGGGTATCCTGGCTGTTGCAGCATTAATTGGCTTAAATGTCTATCACGTTGATATAAAGACATTTAATACTTATATTATTTTGAATGCCGCTTCAGACGCTTTATTTTATTTTATGCCGGTGATTTTGGCTAGATCGGCTGCTAAGGTTTTTAAAACCAATGAATACATAGCTATGACTTTGGGGGCAACGCTATGCTATCCCACTTTGGTAGAGTTGATGACCGGAAATAAAGCAGTAACGCTGTTTGGGATTGGAATTACCAAGGCAAATTATGTTTCCTCGGTTGTTCCCATCATCATAGCTGTTTTTGTACTGGCCTACGTTGAAAAATTTGTTAAAAAAATAATGCCGGATGTGCTCAAAATTATCATGGTACCAACTTTGTCTTTACTTATTATGGTACCGGCAACTTTAATGATTTTCGGCCCAATTGGTATTTATATTGGTAACGCAGTTAACTGGGCATATCACTATATCATGAACTTGAGTCCGATTTTATTAGGTGCCTTTGTTGGTGGTATTTGGTGTGTACTTGTTATTTTTGGTGCTCACAGAGCAATCATTCCGATTGGTATAAACGATGTTGCTAAAACAGGACGGCAAAACCTGCTCGCTTTTGCCGGTGCAGCAAACTTTTCACAAGCTGGTGCTGCTTTGGGAGTTTTTCTCAAAACTAAAAATAAAAATCTGAAAACTGTTGCAGCTTCAGCCACAGTGACAGCATTGTTTGGTATTACCGAGCCGGCTATTTATGGTGCTAACTTGCGTTTGAAAAAGCCCATGATTTATGCAGTAATTAGTGGCGCTTTAGGTGGCGCTTTGATGGGCTGGGGTGGCTCTTACGGAAATGCTTTCGCCAATCAAGGTGTTTTAACCATTCCTGTATATGCTTCTGCTGGGACTAAGGCTTTCGTTTGTTACATTTTGGGTTGTTTAATTGCCTTTGGTGGCGCCTGCATTTTAACAGTTATATTAGGTTTTAATGATTTACCTAGTGATGCAGCTCCTGCAGAAAAAAATAGTTCAAAAACTGACCAGATTGAGGATAATCAGGAAGAAAATCCTACTAAAACCATTGATGAAGATTTAGTTCCAGATGACTGCGACTTATCTGTAAATTCTCCTGTTGAAGGTAAAACGATACCTCTAACTCAGGTTTCAGATGAAGTTTTTGCATCCGGAGTTTTGGGTAAAGGCGTTGCAGTTCAACCTACTTCAGGAAAAATTTTGGCTCCTGCAGACGCCACAGTTAGCATGATATATCCTACTTTACATGCAGTTGGTTTAATATTAGACAATGGAATTGAAATGATGATCCATATTGGCATAGACACAGTTAAACTAAATGGACAGTATTTTGAAAAGCATGTTCAGGATGGAGAACATGTCAAGAAGGGTCAGCTGATAGTTTCATTTGACATGCAAAAGATTGAACAGGCAGGTTATGACTTAACCACCACAGTTGTTGTGACTAATTCGAAAAACTATGCAGCGATTGGTTCGACAAACAAGGATAACGTCACTAATAACGACCAGTTGTTATACTTGTTATCAAATTCATAATATCTTAGTCTAAAAAATGATTAAATAGAGGGGTAAAATATGGAAAAATTTAATCCAGACTTTTTATGGGGTGCATCTTCATCAGCCTTTCAAATTGAAGGCGGCTGGAACGAAGATGGTAAGGGAGAATCAGTTGCAGATTATAATTCTTTTCTTCATGCTGGTCCCGAGCAAGCTGACACAAAAGTAGCCAGTGATTTTTATCATCATTATCGAGAAGATATTTCTTTAATGAAAGAATTAGGTCTTAAAGTATACCGTTTTTCCATTGCCTGGGCGAGAATTATTCCTGATGGTGATGGTCAGGTTAACCAAAAGGGGATAGACTTTTACAATAAAGTGATTGACTGCCTAATCAAAAATGGGATTGAGCCGTTTGTTACCTTATATCATTTTGATTTGCCTCTGGCCCTGGTAGAAAAATACAACGGCTGGGAAAACAGATCTTGCATTTCTGCTTTTAGAAGATACGCCCAAATATGTTTTAAAGAATTTGGTGACAGAGTCAAGAACTGGCAGGTGATCAATGAGCAAAACCTGATGGTTCGTGTAGACGAGCGCTTAAATATGTATCATGTTGAAGCCAAGAATAAAGAACGTGTCAGAGCACAAATGGATTACAATATGTTTGTAGCAAGTGCCTACATTATGCAAGATTGTCATAAGATGGTGCCAAACGGTAAAATAGGACCGGCAATATCATCCACCATGACTTATCCGGCATCTACTAAGCCACTTGATGTTTGGGCTGCTAAAATGAATGATAATTTTAAGACTAATTATGCTCTAGAAATGTATTGTCATGGTCAATATCCTGGGTACTATAGCAATTACCTTAAAAAAGTTGGCATTTTGCCATCAATGCAGGATCAAGATGAGCAACTATTACGGGATGCTCAGCCTGACTTCATAGCAGTCAATTACTACCGTACTCTCGTAGCCAGTTACTTGCCGAGCGATGCTAAGCACCCATTTGGTACAAGGAAAAATGATGTGGATTTTGATCTGTATGGCTATTTTAAGATCGAAAAAAATACTAACTTGTCCGCAACGGAATATGGTGCTCAAATCGATCCAATGGGCTTGAGAATTGTCCTAAATGAATATTATCGTCAGTTTCGTTTACCAATGATTATTACTGAAAATGGTTTAGGTACTCCAGACATTATGGCAAAGGATGGAAAGATTCATGATCAATACCGCATAAAATATCTTGCAGACCATATCCAGGCTTGTTATGATGCAATTCAGGATGGGGTAAAGCTAATCGGTTATTGTCCTTGGTCAATTATGGATCTGTTAAGTTCACATCAGGGATTTAAAAAACGTTATGGTTTTATTTACGTCAATAGAACTGATAATGATTTAAAAGATCTACGTCGAATTCCCAAGGATAGTTTTTACTGGTACCAAAAGGTTATTACAAACAATGGTTTGGTCAACTAAACAATAGTATGCAACTAGGTGGTGAGCTGATGAAAGTGCTAAAAGTTTTGAATAATTCGCTTGTTTTAGCATTAGATGAATCAGGTGCAGAGTGTATCCTAATGGGCAAGGGTCTAGGCTATCATAAAGCAATTGGTTATCCTGTTAAAAAAGAGGAAATTCAAAAGATTTTTGTCTTAACCGATAATAAAATGCTGAAAAACTTTATTCAGCTAGCCAGTACAATAGACGAAACTTATCTAAATATGGTTAGGGAGATAATAGATTTTGCCACCAAAAAATATCAAATCAAAGTTAAAGATTACCTTTATTTATCGTTAGCTGATCATATTTCTTTTGTGGTAAAGCGATTTAAAGAGGGAAATATTGGTGAAAATTTCAACTATCCTGATGTCTTACTTCACCATAGAAATGAATATCAGATAGGTTTATTTGCAGTTAATTTGATTAATAAAAAAATGCATGTTTTATTACCGTATAGCGAAGCAACAGGCATTGGTTTACATTTTGTGGATGCGGAAGTTGACGTTGGTGACCAACAGAAAAATAGGAAAATAGCTGAGCTGGTGAGTAGTCTCGAGAAAATAGCTCAAAGGATTATTGGTGGCAATATCGACCAAAACACTTTCACTTATTCACGATTTTTGACTCATCTAAATTATTTTTGTGAAAGGGTGTATGAAAATAAACTGTTTTCTGATGAAGATCAGGAAGGACTTTACCAAGACTTGGCTGCCAAAATGACTAAGGAGGCTGAAATTATTAATGCTTTCGATGAGTTTATTAGGGAAAAAATTAACTTGAGGATTACTAAACAGGAGAGAATATACTTGATTGTTCATTTACACAAAGTAGTTGAAGAAAATTGCAAAAAAGTGTAGTTGGTCAAAAATATGGGCAATAATAAAAAACTTCCGGATTGAAAAGCTTTCCGAAAGTTTTTCTTTGGGCTAAAAACCTTATTAGTTAAATTTAGTTTTTGAACTGAAAGTACTTGACAATAACTGTCTCTTCAAGCATAATAATTACTGTTGATTTTGCCCGCTGGTCAAATGGTTAAGACGCCACCCTCTCAAGGTGGAGTTACGAGTTCAATTCTCGTGCGGGTGATTTAACACTGGGATATAGCCAAATGGTAAGGCACAGGTTTCTGGTTCCTGCATGTTTCGGTTCGAGCCCGGATATCCCAATTTTTGTAATTTGTCTTAGTTTCAACTCGCTTGAAGTGTTGGTACTAAGGCATTTTTATTTTTTGCCATTTTTTGAAATTAACTGAAATTATCCCAATACGTGCAAAATTCGGTGCAATTTTTTGGCAATGGTGGATTAGTCAAAATATCTTAAAATTGGTATAGTTAAGTACTGAAAAGTGCTATAATATCAAGTGTTCAGAGATTTAATAATTTATAGTTTATTTACCTTAAGAAAGTCTATTTTGGACTTTCTTTTTTGTTTGAAACTGCAAAATCGGTACAAATTTTCTTTTTTATAGAATAAGAGAATAAGTAATTGTCCTTGCAATTAGCGTAAATATATTAGCTCTCTGGGTATAGGGCAGGGCACATATGGTGGAAAGCATCCCATGGAACAGAAAATCTCAAAGTATTTTTCAAACAAGATTTAAATATGCTTGTGGCGCACTAAGCCAGATATAAAACCAATTTAGCAGCTGATAAGGTAGATAACCTTATTACAATGGATAAGACAATAGTTACTGAAGAAATAACATTAGCTAAGAACGTGACTTGGTGTGTGGGCAATGTTATTCTGGAATGTTCTATCAAATTAAAGAAAATTTCGCACATTTTATATCAGGCTATTCAGATAAAATAGTCATGAAATAAATATTTAAAGTATTATATAATTAAAGTCTAATGACTAATATTTATTTAAAAATTTTTGATTCAAATATATTAAAGCTTTTTTAAAAAAATAGATTAAAAGGAGAAAAACAATGTTAAAAAACGCTTACATGATCTTGGCTTACTTGTTTCAGTAGTAATTCTTATATTCACAATAATATCAATAGTTCATACAGAAATACAGACAAATAAAAAAATAAACTTTTTTATTAGTTTCATGATTCTATTGAAAATAGCGCCAGTAATATATACGCTTTTTTCATATCTATATAATAATTCAAAAAGGATTTTTTTATTCTTAAGAAAAATATATGCACACGCAAAGAATGATACCGTTATTTTTAAAGATGAATATAAAGCATATTATGCAACTGATTTTAATTTGCAGAATATTAGCAACAGACTTATAAAAGAATTGGAAAAAAATAAAAATTTTTATTTAGAGCATATAGAGCAAATTGCAGAAACTATAGAAATAAAAATTAATATTGAACATATTCCAATATTTATCTCATTAAGCAAATACTTAGATGATTCGAGTCCACAATTATTTTTGTCATTTGATACTTCTGTTTCAGATAATGACTCAAATACCGTTACTGATATTTTTATAAGAGTTGTAGAAATAATAAGTAATTTAACTCCTGAATTATACGATTTTAAAAAAAAATGAAAATATAGATTTTAAAGGCACAGCATTATCTTCAAGAATAGAAATGAAAAATTACTGTCCACTTTATAAATATATTGTTAAGGATATGTCTTTGAATAAAAATGATATAGTTTTTGACAGAAAACTTGACATTAAAACATTGATAATGGAGAATGATAAATCAGATACAAAATTAGATATCGATTTCGAAACTAACTCTTTAACAGTAACTACTGTTGATGACAAAAAGGCTCTTAAAAAAATAATAAATAACTTTATCTACATCACCATAACTTGATAGCGTGAAGCACGTCGCTTGTTATTTGAAGATAAGAGTCTTTTAAGGAAACATTGTATAACACGAGTGTAACTTTTTTTGAGAAACCTATAGTTCTACTCTTCTTTAAAATATCTATTTTTAACATCAAATAGGTAGCTTTGTTATTGTTTATGGCCTTTGAAGCTTCTTTGTCACTTTCAACTTTTGGACCAAAAAAATGTTTTGAAGATATATTGGTTTGTTTAACAGAAAAATATAAGCCGCGCATACTTCTGGCTTTTTTTTGCAGTTTATCGAACGGATAATTCATTGTACCTTGAATATTAACTTTTTGAGAAAAACAGCTTTTGACAGCTTCAATAAAATTATTACTAATTTGAGATGGAGCACGCACAATTAATGTTTTTTTACTGGGAAAATAAAAAACTTTAAATTTTTTAATCTTCTGATATTCATCAAAAGATTGTAATACATTATTAATTTCTATTTGTATGTCATCTTCAAATATTTCGTTAAAAGTACAATCGTATTCAAAATATTTAATATTATCAATAAATTTACTCCTACTTTTTTGGGAAATTTTTCCAATTGTTTTATTTTTATGTTTAATTTTCTCACTTTTATTAAATTGTCAAGTATAGGTTTTATATAATGTCATTGAAATCATAATAGTACTCGTTGTAACCACTATTATTAGTGAAAGTATACCACATACTTTTATATGAAATACTAAATTGTATATAAACATAATAAATTAATTAACAATACCAAACTAAAGATAATAAATATTAATAGACTATCCTGATTTTAATCTGTTATCATAAATTAATTTCTAAAGAGGATAAATAAAATGAAACGTTTGAGAAGAAAAAATAATTCTATTTTGAAACACATATGCGCAATACCTTTAATTTGTCTTGCAGTCATTTTGCTTTTATGCATACCGATTAGTTATATCTTTAAGTATTTTTTTATAGTTATGATTATTTGTATAACTGATTATTATTTGCTTTTAAAAAGCTTAACAAACAAAAAAATAAAGACTCTTCGTTTATAGTAATTGTAGAGATTCTTTCTACCCTGTTTGGCTTATTTTTTGGATTAATTTTTGCTATTCTTTCATTTGAATTTTTGGTAAAGCTAATAAAGCAAGTCTTCAGAAAAGATTATTATTGGTGTGTAATGTTTGTATACTCAATTGTATATATTGCTTTTTCTATATTTCTTTCATGGACATTCTTAAAATTTGGGAATTTTATTACAGATAATTCTTTATCTTTAAATGTAGACTTTAAAGTTAAAAAACCAGATGCAGAAAAATCGTTTAATAGAATAACGGTATTATTCATTAGTATTGTCTCGATAATTTCGTTTTTTGTTTTTAAAGCAAAAATAAATATTGTCGATGTTAGTTTTAGTATGGAAAATTTAACTGACACAATCATACTATTGGTCTTTGAAGTTCTTTTGTATGTATTTGCAGTAATGACATATGTATACTCCTTGACAAAATCTCAAAAAATCTCAAAAAATTATTCAGAAGCAATAGTAATGTGTACAAAAAATTTTTTAGTTATGTCAGTAAGTCTTATTGGCTTATATTCTATTATTCAGTCTCAACCCGTACAAATTCAACCTGTACAAAATTCTTTCTATATTTGTTATCTTATAACTAAGAACATTGTTGCATTCAAATTATGGATTTCAGTTTTAGCTACAAGTTTATACCCAATACTTGATCTGTGGAAATACGTTCACAATGAAATAAAAAAGAATAAGAGATATGGTGTAACAAAATTAAGTACCTATGTGGCTTTGGGGCAACCGAATCCTGAAAAAACACCGAATAAAGAGAACTTTATCAACAAATGGCGATTAATCAATAATAATAACGAACCTCAACTAACTACTGCTGAATTAATCCAAAAAAGTCAAGATGGATCTCTTAAGCCGGGTGCTTATACTTGGAAAAAACTAGTAACACCACCAGATGATACCGACAATAATTATCCTGCTCCTAATCCCGTTCCGGTTGAGCCGACAAATCCAGTGGAAAATAATGATGAAAATAAGGACAAAGACGAAAACAATAATAACGGTTCAAGCAGCGAAAAGACTGTAGTGTTGATGCACAATGCTTATCTTTATGACAATACTGGTACTCGTGCAAACCAAATTATTTTAAAAATTGGTTCGAAACTAATGACCTATGGTAAAACGACTATCAGCGGACGCAATTTTTACGTTCTAAATGATAAGGGCAATAGCAACATAAAATATTACATTGCTGCCGGTAATGTTGATCCTGTAGTCCGTAAATTAAAACATAATGCCTACATTTATAATCAATATGGTGATCGCCAGAATAAGAAAGTTTTGAAAAAAGGTTCAACAGCAAAAACATATGGTGATCCCATCAAAATTAAAAATAAAAAATATTACATTGTAGATAAAAATAGATTTGTTAAGAAAGCAAACTTTTAAGATAATCAAAAAGCATAATTCACTTCTAAGAATTATGCTTTTTTCTGTGTTCGTTAAATTACATTTTAATTGATTTTGAAAATTTCATTGTCAATTGTGACATTATCTTTAGAAAAGAAGGTTAATTGGTCATTCTTTTTGTCTAAAGCAATGACCATTACTGTTGGATCATAGCCCTCTTTTTTGATAGCTTCAAAATCAACTTGAACTAGAGGATCACCTTTTTTGACTTCTTGTCCCTCTTTAGTAAGAACTTTGAAGTGCTTTCCTTTAAGGTTAACAGTATTTATGCCAATGTGAATTAGATATTCATTACCAAGAGGGGTGGTAATTCCAATGGCATGACCTGTTTTATATGCAACTGTGATCTTTCCATTTACTGGTGAAACTATCAAATCACTGATTGGAATAATTCCAACTCCTGAACCCAAAGATTCAGAAGAAAAGACTTCATCATTCACTTGATCTAGAGCAACGACTTTACCATCAACAGGTGCACTGACAACTTCTTCAGAATTATCAATATTGTTACTAGTTATTATATTTCCTGTGCTATTTTCTAAATTGCTTTTGGTCAAAGGCTGATCGATTTTGACAAATAGGTAAGTAAAAACAAAAGCTAATACAAAGCCTAAAACCCCAGTTATAATTGCATTAACGAAATTCCCCGGCTTACCAATAAAGTTTACAATAGTGAAAATACCAGGCGAGCCAAAAGAATAGCGAACAACTTTGGTAATCCCAGCATAAAAACCGGCAATTCCACCTGCTGCCATAACTGCATATAGAGCACGCTTGTATTTTAAGGTGACACCATAAAGTGCAGGTTCGGTAATACCAGAAAGGGCAGTAATTCCTGCTGACGTTGCAATTTGTCTGTTTCTAGGAGTTTTGTCTTTTACCGCAATTGCAAAAGAACAGCCAGCCTGAGCTATATTTGAAGCAAGCATACCAGGTCCCTGCACGTTTTCACTTCTTGCTGCACTGGCAAATCCCAGAGAGGCTAGAGGTGTCAGAGCCACATGCATACCTACCATAACCAGAAGTGGGGTGAAGGTGCCCATAAGAGTTGGCACTAGCCAAGGTACATATTTGTTAAGTGTGTTAACTAAAAGCGCCAATAAATTACCTAACCAAGATCCTATTGGTCCTATTAGAATTAAAGCAAGTGGCGCCATAATTAAGAATATAAGTAATGGCTTTAGCATGGTTTTGATAACATTTGGTGAAACTTTTTCTGCAAATTTTTCAACGTATGACTGAATCCAAATGCAGAGAATTATTGGAATTACAGTGCTGCTGTATGAAGCTAAAGTAACTGGGATGCCAAAAAGTGCAACAGGCTTGCCTGCAGCTACCATGGCAGCCCAATTAGGGTGCAATAACACACCAGCAATTGCAATGGACAAGAACTTATTGGTTTTAAAATACTCAGCAGCACTTACTGCCAGCATTACAGGTAAAAAGTAAAAGACTGCATCAGCCATAAAGCTCAGAACTGCATAGCTTTGAGATTTTATAGAAATTAGGTTAAAAGTAGTCAGTACAGAAATAATAACTTTAAACATACCACCAGCTATTAAAGCAGTGATGATTGGAGCCATTATTCCCACTAGAACATTAATTAATCGCCTAAACCAGCCGACTTTATTTTTTTCGATATTGTTAGACTCTTCATTTTCACTTGAAATATGGTAATCTTTTTGAATTTGCCTAAAATATTCACCAACTTTTGCACCAATTATAACTTGTGACTCTTCCCCAGACTGGACCGCGCCTAAAATTTCTGGTTGTTCTCTTAAAAACTGATAGTTGAATTTCGTTTTATCTTTTAGATTAAAGCGAATGCGGGTGGCACAATGATACATACTTGAAATATTATTTGCCCCTCCAATATTTTCAACTATTAAATTAGTCACTTCTTTATTGCTTCTCATATACATTCTCCTTTAATACATCATTACTCTGTGAATATGAATAATAAGATAAGCTAATTCTTCCTTTGAAATTCTTTTGGTATATATCACTTCTAAAGTTTGCTTTAGTTTAAAAGCAATTTTACTTGCTTCGGGATATAAATCAGACACCTTTTCGAGTAAAGTAGGGTCATCCGCAAACATTTGATCATTTATATATCTTTCTGCAAAAAACTTTATGTGTGTCACAAAGCGATCATAATTTATTCCCTCATACTTTAACTTTCCGTGACTAATAACTCGTAAAGTTTGTAAAATGTTATCAATCATTCTGGAAATTTCTAAGACATTACTACTTTCATCTTTGCTTGATGCATTTATAATATGAAAAGCTATATTTGCTGCTTCTTCTTGTGGCATTTTGATGCCCAAATTTTTTTCAATAATATTTAGTGAGAATATACCTATTTTAAATTCATCTTTAAAATAGGTTTTCATTTCTAAGTATATTCTATTTCCCAGAGTTAAATTTTGCTCTAATCTTTGAGTGGCAAAATATAAGTGATCTGAAAGTGAATAGAAAATACTTGCATCCAGCTTCTCATTTAAAAACTTCTCCGCAAATTCAACAATTTCTTCTGTTGTTTTAATAATATTTGCAGGTATTTTTTTCAAAGATTGAATTAGCTCATTTTGCTTACTATTGTCTACTGAAGTATAAATACGGCTTATTTTTTCATCGGGTATAACTTGATTGATTTTTGCATGATATCCTATTCCTTTCCCAAAAGCAATATACTCTGTACCATCTTGTTCAATAACAACAACATTAACGTTAAGTATTTTCTTTATCTTATACATTTTTGTTTGCCACTAAAAAAGCAGACAAAAACAACAATAATAACTAAGATTTAAAACTAAATTTTAGTCATCAATGTAGTCTTGCCTGCATTACCAGTTACATACGCTATCATTAACAAGATAAATATAGCAGAAGTTTTTCAATTATGCAAGCGCTTTTATAAATTGTAAATTTTAAAAACTAAGTTGCAAAAAATAGGTCAATAAGCTCTTTTTTTCGCCACTTGTTTTTGTTCTAGTTGCTTGGTTTGCCAATAGCAAAATCTTTCTTGCAGAGTACTTTTTTAAGAACATCTGCATTTAGCAATTACTTTCATGCTACATCCATTTATTATTTAAACCACTTACCTGGAAAAACCGACCTCTTACTCACATCTGATAGTCATTTGTTTTTAATCTTGCTATAATTACAAACTAAATAACTTAAGCTAAGATGGGGTAAAAGCATGAACAAAAAAGAAGTAAATGTCACACTAAAATGGGTTTTGAGCAATCTTAATCCATGGATGATACTTTGTTTATTTATCTTTGGCGTTACCAGTTCTTTTGAAGGAGTATTAAATGGTTATATTTTAGGTTATATTCCCAGACTTAACGTCAAAGACGGAAACAGTTTGATTGCATTTGGCATAGCTGCAGTTTTATCATATTTAACCGTTTATGTTTCTCTTTTCTTATTTAGCCTGTTAATGCAAAAAGCAATTCAGATTTTAAATGAAAAGATAAAAGGCATTTATTTTAGGGCAAATTTTGCCAGTTCATTTAACAATCCTAATTTGGATTCATCTGAAGTTTTGAACAACATGACTAGTATTTCCAAACAGATAGAAGAAAAGTACTTTGAACCGCTTTTATTGCTTTTTCAAAGTCTCATGACGGTCATATCTTCTACAGTTGTAGTATTAATGACTAATCCGGTTTTAGGTCTGATTTATTTAATTTTATCGTTCATGTCGCTTCTTCCCAGTTATTTGGGGAAAGAAAAGATGAAAATTAAGACAGACATGTGGAGCCATTCTAATTCCAATTTTTTAGAGATTACGCGTGACTTATTTTCAGGGCGTTTTGAAATTATGAATTTTGGCGTTAAAAAACTATTTATGCAGAAATTTGATCATTCTTTGCACGATGAGGAACAAAGATATTACCAATTGAATGCTTTCCAATATGTTCTGCAGTTTATTTCTTGGTTATTTGCCATATTAATAACTTTAACTCCGATTTTCATAGGGCTTTGGATGGCCAAAAACAGCATCTTAGGGGTCACAGTAAGTACGATTCTTACCTTGACTCTTACTGCGGATCACGTGATTGGTGGTTTCCGGCAACTGACTAATTTTGAAACTCAAATTCAAAGTACAGAAGGAATTAGAAAGATTTCATGGACTGAAACAAAAATGAATCAAGAAGTTTCTCAGCCAGGAACTGACAATAAACTGGTTGTTGAAAACCTGTCGGTTAAACGTGGTGACCGAGAAATTTTTAAAAACCTGTCTTTAAGCCTAAATGAAAACGACAAAATGATTATTACTGGACCCTCGGGTGTTGGTAAATCGACTTTGCTAAATGCAATAGCAGGATACATTCCAATTGAAATGGGTGATGTGAAATTTGGCGGACACAAATTGAAATATTCAGATTTTGTGTTTATTTCACAGAATATCTGGTTATTTGCAGGAACGATTCGGGAAAATCTTTCTCTTTTGCAAAATTTCACAGACGAAGAATTAGTTGCTTCTCTGAAAAAGGTAGGTTTATACAAAGAGCTAGACAGCAAAGCATTAGATTTTAAAATTAAAGAACAAGGTAGCAATCTTTCAGGTGGACAAGCGCAGAGACTGGCTGTTGCCAGAGGACTGCTGCGTCATAAGAAGATCTTTTTACTAGATGAAATTACCTCTAGCCTGGATCATCAAAATGCTGATGAAGTACACCGCTTAATTTACCAGTTGCCTTCAATTGTTATTGAAGTGGCTCACAACTTTAACAAAAAAATAGCACAAGAAAACAACGTCAAGATCTTTAACATAGAAAAAAACGATGCGTAGAGTCTTAACTTATTATTTAATTGACTCTTTTAAAAATTAAATTTATCCATACTAGGTTTAATACCACTTGAGATTGTAAGGGTAGCCATTTATAATATTTTTAAAGGAGTTATATAATGGATTCTCTAATTAATCGTGTTTTCACAAAAACAAATATAAATCAAATTTTGACTAGCGGAAAAAGTGCGATCAATGAAATAGTAATTGATAAGTATTCTCTTTCAAAGCAAATTGAAACTCAAGAGGACGCTTTTGACGCCATTTATAATTTCATGAAAAGAAATTATCGTAATGAATATTATTATAAGAATCAGTTATTAAATAATTTATTAATTGGTAGACATAGCTTAAATACAACTAGTGCAATTAGAGAACTCCCGATCAGTAATTCAATTGCTGATTTCATTCTAATAAATGGTAAAGCTCAAGTTTTCGAAATAAAAAGTGGACTAGATAGCCTAAAAAGACTAAAAGGCCAACTGCTAGATTATTATAAAGCATTTACTTATGTTAACGTCATTATGGATGAAGCTCATCTAAAAAAAGTGGAAAAAGCTGTACTTAATAAAAATGTAGGATTATATGTTTTAACTAAAAGAAACACTATAAAGAAAATTCGAGAAGCAAATGAATACAATAATTTTCTCGATCATACAGTAATATTCAAAATATTGAGAAAAAAAGAATATGAAGAAATTTTGTTGAAATATTTTGGTAAATTATCAAACGCAGATGATTTCCATTACTTTAGAGATAGCTTAAAAATGTTTAAACAGCTACCGATTGAGATAGCTCAGCAGGAACTAACTACTATGCTTAAACTCCGTTATCTAAATAAATATAAGGATAATAATTCGTTAATATTAAGTTTTTCGCCTGCCTTAAGAGAAGTAATTTATTTTTCCGATTATCGGAAAAAACAAATTGAAGAACTAAATCAGAGACTACAGGAAAAATATAAGTGAAAGGGGTTAAATTATGTACTTTCCATACTTACGCGGAAAATTATTTGAATTGAAGGCGATTGAAGAACTAGTTAAGAATAAAAAGATTAATAATAATATTGTGCCAATTATTGAGCCTGTAAATGAAAAATCACAATTTAAAAAACTAGTGCTGTACATGATAGATAACAAGAAAAAATTTGTGGCTATTCAGAACGCTCAGGTGGGATCCTATAAGAAAATTAATACGAAGGAATTTAAGGATGCGAGAAACAGCAAATTCTTTATTAAAGGTAGAATTATAAAATCGCAGTCTGATATTGATATATTACAAAAAATGTCTACTGAAGAAACAGCGGCTGTTTTTCTAGATTCGGATATTTTTAATCTAGATGTTTCAAAAATCGATAACGATAAAGTGCTTAAAATAATACCAGATAATACATCTTTTAAAATGAAATTTCAAAATGCAAAAAAGCTTATTTTATTAGATGACAAGTTTAATAAACAGGAACGTAACGCAGATTATTTAAAAAAGAAAGATGAGTTATTTTCAATAGATCATCAAATCTTTAATAATGCTGGTTATTTTGGTTTTAGTGATTATTCAATAATTGGAAAGGAGTACAATGACCATGGTTTTGCACCATTAGCTGTTTCAATACATTTAGTTTATTTTGGTGACAAAGATGAACTTCGAATTCATCACTTTACTTCTGATAGTAATTCAGATATTAGGGATCCAAATGCTAAGGTACTTGAGGCTCTCGAAAAATTTGCAGTTTGGTATGATAGGCAGCCCAAGAAAAATCATTCATTGGGAGCTGATATTTTAAGAGAAAATTATGATACCAAACTGTATCACGGATTAGGGGTATTAAAAAAATACTCAATTATGCATCATTTAGAAATTATGAATAGATATTTAGATGAAAGAAAAAAATGAAAGTTTGTGTCAAATGTTTTAAAGATACTGATATAATAGAAAGAATTAAAAGAATTAACCATAAAGATGTTTGTGACATTCATAATGAAGTAGATTATATTTTTGATACTAATTCAGATATTGGACTTAAAGATGATTTTGAGAATCTTTTGTCAGTTTATGAAGAAGATGTAGATAAAAAATATAAAAATTCTGTTCATTTAACAAATACTTTTAGCTCGTTGGAAAAAGATTGGAACATATTTGCAATTAATGCAGAAGAAATACAAAAATTTTTGACTGCTCTCTTTAATAATAATTTTCCAGTGTCATCAATTACAATAATTCCACAGTTGGAATCGAAAAGTGAAAGATGTAATCGATCAATACTGGGCAATCATAGCTGGAAGGACTTTTGTAAAGATATAAAATATCATAATAGATTTTATAATAATTATTTTAGACCGGATATATTTTTAAAATTTTTAGAGTGGACGAAAATTATTATAAAGGCAGGGACAAAATTTTATCGTTCAAGAATAGATCATGACAATAAAAGAAAAAATTATCAAAGTGGAGATATGAAAATACCCCCCAAAAGTCTTGTTTCTGCTGGTAGGCTAAATTCAACTGGAATAGGAGTTTTATATTTATCAAGTAATAAGTCATTAACAATTGATGAAATTAGACCTGCTGTTGGAGATGTGGTAGTAACTGGAAAATTTACATTAAAGAAGGATTTAGAAATTGTTGATTTAACGAAACTAGATAACATTTCAGTATTTGGTAGTAGTATGGATCCAGAATTTTTAATTGACTATCAAATAAATCGCGATATTCTTAATTCAATTTGTGAGGATATGAGAAAACCAAGTGGAAGTCAGTACAACTCTTTAGATTACTTACCTACTCAATATATAAGTGACGTTATAAAATCACAATATAGTGGAATAAAGTACGGCAGTGCAATGACATCAAAGGAAAATCAAGATTATAATTTAGTAGTATTTGATGATAAAGATGTTGAAGTTGATATTAGTCATTTATCATTTAATAAGATAAGTTCAGTGAATTATAATCCTATAAAAATATAAATTAATTATTAAAATTTGAATTATAAACAAAATACAAAATAAAAATAACCCGCAAAATGTTTCATTACACACTTTGCGGGTTTTCAATTTATATTATTGCTACTTTTTACATCCCTGCCTTAATCATCTTTTTCTCAGCCATAGTTTTACGTAAAGACAGCATAGCAGTATAGGTAGACAAAATGTAAATCTTTTTCGTTGGTAAATTAGCAAGATTGGCAATTACTTCCTCATTGTCGGTGCAGGTAACCATTTTACCCGGATCAAAACCGGCAACTTCCAGACGAAAGCCCATGTCGTGCCAGCGCTCGCCGCCAACTAGAATCTTTTTAATTTGATCGTGATTTAAGTCTTCAAATTGACCATCCCAAATCCAAGAAGTGTCAATGCCGTCAGCGTGGTTGGCATTAAGCAAGGCTACTAATGAATAATCATCTTTTTCAGTGTTAAGCATGTGCAGCACCTCATCTAGACCAACCGGATTTTTAACTAAGATCAGGTCAATCTCTTTTCCTTCATATTTAATTAATTCTTGTCTGCCAAAAATCCGCTTGTTTTTAGCAAGAGCCTGAGCAATTTCATCTTCACTGAGATCAAAATAGCGCGCCACAGAATAAGCTGCTAGAGCATTATAAATATTGTAAGTGCCGCCAATGTTAATGCTGTAGTCTTTTTTGCCCATTTGAAATTTGAGTTTATTTGGTGACTGCTCAATGATTTTGTTAACAGAATATGTTAATTCGGGTCTGTGATAGTTGCAGTTAGGGCAGAAAAAATCTCCCAAGTTGGCATAAATACGTTCATGATAATGTAAAATATGATCACACTTAGGGCATAAGATGCCATCTGTATTGACAGGAGCCTTGCTGTCATTTTGCGGCTCATCGCTAGGCAGTTTAAAGCCGTAAAAAATTTTATGATTAGGTAAGTCGACTGAAGAAAAGATACTGGCGTCACCATTAGCGATAATAGTGGCCTTAGGTGCCAGTTTAATTCCTTCAACAATTTTATCGTAAGTGGTGTAGATTTCACCGTAACGATCCATTTGGTCGCGAAAAATATTGGTTAAAACAAAAACGCTGGGATGAAGCAGTTCTGTCACCATTTTGACATTTGCTTCGTCAACTTCTAACACTGCAATTGGTCTCGAAGACTTTTTCTTTTTATGTGCCAAAAAAGCGGTCACGATTCCTTGTTGCATGTTGGAACCCGATGGATTGGTCAAAACATCGCCATATTTTTCTCTTAGTGCAGCCACGATTAAAGCTGTAGTCATGGTTTTGCCGTTTGTACCGGTAACAATAACCGTTTCATATCCTTCAGCCAGTGTTTTTAAAATTTCAGGATCCAGGTCCATTGCTAATTTGCCGGGAAAACTGGTACCGCCTTTTAACACATTATGTAAAAACCAGTAACTTGATTTACCCGCGCTTTTTGCTATTACAGACTTAAAACTCATTTTCTTCCCTCGCTTTAAAATCATTATCAACTATAGCATAGCCACAAACTGAAAACGAGTTTTTAACCATTTAACTACACATATTTTATTTTTACATTATACTAGATTAGTTAGGTGAATTTAAATGAATCAAAGGAGCAAAAATGGCACAATTATTTTTTGAGTATGGCACGATGAGCAGTGGCAAAACTTTAGAGATACTAAAGGATGCTCATAACTATGAAGCTCAAGGTCGTAAAATCGCTTTGTTAACAAGCGGTATTGATAACCGCAGTGGAGTTGGAACTGTGGCCTCAAGAATTGGACTTCACAGAAATGCAGTTCCGATTGACCATGATTTTGATATTTTTGCTTATATAAAAAAGTTGAATGAGCAGGAAAAAGCACGTGGAGATGGCGCGATTGCTTGCGTGTTTGTTGATGAAGCTCAGTTTTTGGAGCGTCATCATGTGGTGGAATGCGCCAAAATAGTCGATGACTTATGCATTCCTGTAATGACTTTCGGCTTAAAAAACGACTTTCAGAATAATTTATTTGAAGGAACCAAGAATTTATTGATTTTTGCTGATAAAATAAAAGAGATCAAAACGATTTGCCACTACTGCGGTAGAAAGGCTACAATGAATCAACGGATACACAATGGTAAACCGGTTTATGAAGGTGAACAGGTTCAAATTGGTGGGGATGAAAGTTATTACCCAGTTTGTCGGTTTCATTATTTTCACCCGGATCAAACAAGATAGGAAGGGATTAGAACAACATGGATAAGATTATGGCACAGCTTGAAAGTCTTGTTGCTCATTATGACGAATTACAAGAGATGATGGCTGACCCAGAAGTTATCAATGATACTAAAAGGTATATGGAGGTTTCTAAAGAAGAAGCAGATTTGCGGGATGTAGTTGAAAAATACCGCAAATATAAGGCCGATAAAAAAGAAATCTCTGATAATAAGGATATTATTGCTAATGAAAATGATTCTGATTTGGTGGAAATGGCCAAAGAAGAAAATATTGATTTAGAACAGGATATTGCTAAACTTGAAGATGAAATCAAGATTTTAATGCTGCCCAAAGACCCTAATGATGATAAGGATATTATCATGGAAATTAGGGGTGCAGCTGGTGGGGATGAAGCCTCCTTATTTGCTGGCGATTTGCTCAGAATGTATGAAAAATATGCAGAAAGACAAAACTGGCAGGTTTCTATCGTCGACAGTGAACCAACCGAAGTTGGCGGTTATAAGCGGGTTGCTATTATGATTACTGGCAACAAGGTTTATTCAAAACTTAAATATGAAAATGGGGCACACCGCGTGCAACGTGTTCCTGTAACTGAATCTCAAGGCCGTGTTCATACTTCAACGGCCACTGTTGCTGTCATGCCCGAATACGAACAGGTTGACCTTGATTTAGATCCTAAAGATATTCGGGTTGATGTCTACCGCTCAAGTGGTGCCGGTGGTCAGCACATTAACAAAACTTCGAGTGCTGTGCGTATGACGCACTTGCCGACAGGAATCGTTGTCGCAATGCAAGACCAACGTAGTCAACAACAAAACCGGGAAAAAGCGATGCAGATTTTAAAATCTCGTGTCTATGATTATTATGAAAGTCAAAACCGGGACAAGTATGATGCCAAACGCAAAAATGCTGTCGGCACTGGCGACAGGTCAGAGCGTATTAGAACATATAATTACCCGCAAAACCGTGTGACTGATCATCGTATCGGCTTGACGCTTAATAAACTTGACCGGGTAATGAATGGTGAACTTGATGAAATCATTGATGCTTTGATTTTGTATAATCAAACTAAGCAACTAGAGGAGCTGGCTGAACAAAATGTCTAAGATTGACACTTTAAAAAGCTTGAGAATCTGGGCTGCAGAAACGGCACCAGAAGCAAGGCCGGAAGACATCGCCTTTTTGCTGGCTGAAAGATTGCAGCTGAGTCCAAGTGAGTTTCAGTTAAAACAAGATATGGAGCTAACACTGCAGCAGGTTAAACAGGCACAAAAAGATGTGCGCCAGCTGGCTAAAGGGATATCGCCTCAGTATATTTTGGGTTACTCCTGGTTTTTTGGTTACAAAATTTTAGTGCAGCGCGGCGTTTTAATACCCCGTTTTGAAACAGAAGAACTAGTCGAATGGGCTCTGCAAGATCTAACTAGCGGAGACAAAGTGCTTGATTTAGGCACCGGTTCTGGTTGCATCACTGTAGCTCTAGCCAAAGAAGCTGCCAAAAAACAAATTACTGACCTTGACTTATATGCTTCTGATGTCACCGATGCGGCCCTAAGAACAAGCGAAGAAAACTTTTTGATTCATAAGGTCGATGTCACGGTCCGTAAAGCCAATATCTTAATTGGACTGGAAAAATTCGATAAAATTATTTCTAATCCTCCCTATATTAAGGAAACAGAAAAAGACGTAATGGACCAAAATGTTCTGGAAAATGAACCAAAAGAAGCTCTTTTTGGTGGAAAAAACGGAATTGAATTTTATCAGAAATTTGTCAAACAGGTGCGTGATCATTTAAATAGTGGCGGCGAATTTTTCTTGGAGTTTGGCTTTAGTGAAAAAGACCAGCTGGCAGAGTTATTTGCCCAAGAATTGCCTGATTTTACCATAGAATTTCGAAAAGATTTAGCCGGCAAACCACGTATGGTTAGGGGAAAGTGGAATAAATGATGGAAACAAAAATTTTTTCACAAGATCAAATAGATGATGCGGTAAAGCTGCTTGCTGAAGGAAAGTTGGTTGCTTTTCCGACAGAAACAGTCTATGGCCTAGGTGCCATTGCCACAAATGAAAAAGCTGTAAAAAATGTTTACGCAGCTAAAGGTCGTCCTAGTGACAATCCTTTAATTGTGACCGTTTCTGATGCTCAAATGATGTCTAAGTATGCCAAAGAAGTTCCAGAACGTGCTCAAAAGTTAATTAAAAAATTTTGGCCTGGTCCTTTAACCCTTTTGCTTTATGTTAAACCAAACAGTTTGCCTAAAGCTGTCACCGGTGGTCTTGACACTGTTGCTTTTCGTTGTCCCAATGATGCTTTGACTCATGAGTTAATCAGTAAATTGGGTTATCCAATTGTCGGACCTTCAGCAAACACGTCAACTAAGCCCAGTCCAACTACAGCCCAGCATGTTTATCATGATTTAAAGGGTAAAATTGGCGGAATTATTGATGGCGGGCCAACAGAAGTAGGCTTGGAATCAACAATTATTGACCTCTCTGTTGCAACGCCAATCGTTTTACGTCCTGGTGCAATTACACCAGAAGAGTTGAGTAATGCCCTAGGTGAAAAAGTTTTAATTAACAGCGGCAAGGTTTCTGATAAGGATGTTCCAAAAGCTCCGGGGATGAAATACCGCCATTATGCTCCCAGTGCTCCAGTAGTCGTGGTTGATGATCCGCAGGATTTTGCCAATATAGAATTGACGAGTGCGACAGGAGTGATGGCTTTAGCCACTGTGCTTAAAAAAATTAAGTTGCCAGCAGTTAATAAATTTAATCTAGGTCAAAATTTAGCGGATGCCAATCATAATTTATTCGGAGGCTTGCGTTATTTTGACGATAAGCCCGAAATCAAACAAATTTTTGTGCAGGGATTTAACGGCAGCGAGGACACCTTAGCCTACATGAATCGGCTTAATAAGGCAGCTGCAGGCCACCATTATCAGACAAAATAAAAATTTACTAGCAAAGGACTTTAAACCCTTTGCTTTTTTTATTAAAATACTCGTAAACGTAATTATGTTTATAGGAGGAAAAAGATGGGCAAATTTACGGTTTTGAATCATCCGTTAATTCAACACAAGTTAACAATTATTAGGCGTAAGGAAACAAGTTCCAACGAGTTTCGGCGGATAGTCGGTGAAATCGGGGGACTGATGACTTATGAAATTACCAGAGATTTGCCGCTCAAAGATGTTGAAATTGAAACACCAATTGGCAAGACCACCCAAAAAGAGATTGCCGGCAAAAAGATGACGATTGTGCCAATTTTACGTGCCGGTATTGGTATGCTTAATGGTGTTATGGAAATGATTCCGTCAGCCAAGGTGGGAGTAATTGGCATGTACCGGGATGAAGAAACTCTTACGCCACATGAGTATTTCTGCAAAATGCCAAAAGATGTGGCTGAACGTGAATGTTTGGTTGTAGATCCAATGCTTGCTACTGGTGGTTCTGCTAATATGGCGATTGGTGCGCTTAAAAAGCGTGGCGTCAAAGTTATCAAACTGGCTGTACTAGTAGCTGCTCCTGAAGGCGTCAAAGCTATTCAAGAAGAAAATCCAGACGTTGATATTTATGCTGCTGCAGAAGATGAAAAATTGTTGCCAAACGGCTATATTACACCAGGTCTGGGGGATGCCGGCGACAGGCTATTTGGTACGAAATAACTGTTTTTAGGTAAAATAGTCGCAAAATTCGCTTACATTTTTCACAAAATTATTGAATGGTGTTAATATTGTATGAGTGTTCGATAATTTGGGCACGAGAAGGGAGGTCACGAAGAATTGGAGCAATCATTTGTTTTTAAATTTCTGGGTTTAACATTTGATCTGTCTGGGATCATAGGCTCAACGTTAATGGCAGCTGTAGTATTGTTTGTCTGCATCTGGCTATCGCGCAAAGTTGAGATGAAGCCGAATAAAAAGCAAAATATCATGGAATACCTCATAGACTTCACTGATGGTATTGTTAAAGACAATGTCAGTGATGTCGATGCTAGAAAGCACCTTTCCTTGTATGCTTTTGTTCTATTCATCTATATTTGGTTTATGAACCAGTTAGGCCTCTTCCTAGAGGTTAAAGCGGGAGATAACATCTTTGTTAAATCTCCTACTGCAGACCCGGTGACGACAATGTCGTTTGCAATGATGACCTTGCTTCTTTCATTTACATTTGGAATGCAAAAATTCGGTACTGGTGGCTATTGGCGCAATTATGCCGAACCTGTTAGTTTCCTGTTTCCCATTAATATGATTGAAGAGGTCACTAATTTCTTGACATTATCTTTGCGTTTATATGGTAATATCTATGCAGGTGAAGTGTTGTTAACTTTAATAGGTAACAGCTTTGCTCCTAGCTTTGGTGTTGTCACTTTGGTTTTAGCAGCACCGCTTGCTATGATATGGCAAGGATTCTCTGTCTTCATTGGCTCTATCCAGGCATATGTTTTCGTAACCTTATCCATGGTTTATGTTGGAAAAAAGGTTACAAAAGAATAATTTATTGGAGGTTTAAATATGTCACAAGCTTTTAAATATATCTCAGCAGCTATCGTAGCTGGTATTGCTGCTTTAGCAGCTTCTTGGGGTAATGGTAAAGTTATCACTAAGACCGTTGAGAGCATGGCCCGTCAACCAGAAAGCGCTGGTAACTTGAGATCAACTATGTTCATCGGTGTTGGTTTGATTGAAGCCGTTCCTATTTTGGCAATTGTTGTTGCTTTCCTGATTCTCTTCGTTTAATTTTATTTAAAATAATTTAGGTAAAAGAGAGAAGGGCAGTAAATGACATTTCAAATTTTATTTGCGGCCTCAGCAGGTCATATTTACCTGGGAAATACCCTCTGGTATTTAATTGTTTTCGCAATTTTGCTTCTTTTGGTTAAGCATTATGCTTGGGGCCCTGTCTCCGACATGATGGAAAAAAGACGCCAAAAGGTAATCAGTGATCTTGATTCGGCTGCAGACAATCGCAAAAAGGCCGAAGTTTTGGCTAATGAGCGTGAAGCTGCCTTGAAGAACTCAAGACAAGAAGCAACGCAAATTCTTACTGATGCAAAGGCGAATGCTGAAAAAACCAGTACGCAGATTGTGGCAGAAGCAAATGATAACGCAGCTTCAATTCATGAAAAAGCAAAGGTCGCTGCCGCTCAGGCGAAAGCCGATGCTTTAGACGAAGCCCGTGCACAAGTAGCAGATATTTCTGTAACGATTGCGGAAAAAGTAATTTCTAAGAATTTATCTGCTGATGACCAAAAAGATTTGGTTGATCAGTTTATTAAGGGGCTGAATAAATAATGGCCTTAAGTACAGAAGAGATTGCTGCACGCTATGGTACTGCACTATTTGATTATGCAGAGGATATGGATGCCTTGGAGACCGTTCATGCAGATTTGCAGGAACTGGCACAAGCTGTCTCAGATTATCCGCAGATTTTGCAAGCTTTTAGCGACCCAATTTTTAACAGTGCTGAAAAAGAAAAATCGCTTTCCGCGATTGAGCAAGGTCTGACTAAAGAAGTTCAAAATTTTTTGAATTTACTGCTGGACTATGACCATTTTTTGGAATTGCCGGAAATAATAAAATGTTTCAATGACTTATATAACCAAAGTCAAAAGATCGAAACTGGAGTTGCTGTTTCAGCAGTGCCACTAGATCAGGAGCAATTACAAAAATTAGGTGCTGGTTACGCCCAAAAATATAATTTGCAAAAAGTCATTCTCACTAATGTGGTTGACCAAAATATTATTGGCGGCGTAATTTTAAAAGTTGGCGATTGCGTAATCGATGGGTCAGTCAAAAATAAACTGAAAAAGATTCGTGCGCAGTTAATTAATAAAAATTAAAAGAGGTGAAACCATTGAGCATAAAAGCAGAAGAGATTAGCTCTTTAATCAAGCAGCAGCTTGAACACTATGATGATAAACTCGACATTAATGAAGTTGGAGTTGTAACATACATAGGTGATGGTATCGCCCGGGCTCACGGATTGAACAATGTTTTGGCCAACGAACTATTGGAATTTGACAATGGTTCTTATGGTATTGCACAAAACCTTGAATCAAATGATGTTGGTATCATTATTCTAGGCAATTTTGATGATATTCGTGAAGGTGACCAAGTCAAAAGAACCGGTGAGATTATGCGTGTGCCGGTTGGTGATGCACTAATTGGTCGCGTGGTAAACCCATTGGGGCAGCCAGTTGATGGACTTGGCGAAATAAAAACGTCAAAGACTCGTCCAATCGAGGCTTCGGCACCGGGTGTTATGGAACGCCAGTCAGTTAATCAGCCGCTGCAAACAGGTATCAAAGCTATTGATGCTTTGGTGCCAATTGGTCGAGGTCAACGTGAGTTAATTATTGGTGACCGTAAGACTGGTAAAACAAGTTTGGCAATTGATACAATTTTGAGTCAAAAAGGACAAGACGTTATTTGTATTTATGTCTTTATTGGTCAAAAGGAATCAACTGTCAGATCACAAGTAGAAACATTAAAACGCTTTGGCGCAATGGATTATACAATTGTAGTTGAAGCCGGCCCAAGTGAGCCGGCACCGATGCTGTATATAGCACCATATGCCGGAACGGCTATGGGCGAGGAATTCATGTACAATGGTAAGGATGTATTGGTGGTCTTTGATGACCTATCCAAACAAGCCGTTGCTTACCGTGAACTTTCTTTGCTTCTGCGTCGTCCGCCTGGTCGTGAAGCTTACCCTGGTGACGTCTTCTATTTGCACTCTCGTTTACTAGAACGTAGTGCAAAATTGAGTGATAAACTTGGTGGCGGTTCAATGACTGCTATTCCGTTTATTCAAACTGAAGCGGGAGATATTTCAGCATATATTCCAACTAACGTAATTTCAATTACTGACGGCCAAATTTTCCTGCAAAGTGATTTGTTCTTCGCTGGTACTCGTCCAGCTATTGATGCTGGTAACTCAGTTTCTCGTGTTGGTGGTAGTGCTCAAATTAAGGCTATGAAGAAGGTTGCTGGTACGCTTCGTACGGACTTGGCAGCTTACCATGAACTTGAAAGCTTTGCTCAATTTGGCAGCGATTTGGATCAGGCAACTCAAGCCAAACTGAATCGTGGCCGAAGAGTTGTTGAAGTTTTGAAACAGCCTTTGCATACGCCAATTCCAGTTGAAAAGCAAGTTGTCATTCTTTATGCTTTAACTCACGGCTATCTTGATTCTGTTCCAGTTGATGATATTGCCAAGTTTGAAAAAGAGTTATACGACAACTTCGATACTAATCACGCAGATTTACTAGAACATATTCGCAAGACTGGTGACCTGCCAGATGAAAAGAAATTACAAGCAGCAATTTCTAAATTTGCGGATAGTTTTTCACCAAGTAATAAATAGGAGGTAGTTATATGCCTGCATCTTTACTTGCGTTGAAGAAGAAAATAGCTTCAGTTAAGCAAACTGGTAAAATTACTGAGGCCATGAGAATGGTTTCGGCATCAAAATTAAACCAAACTGAAAAGCGAGACAAAGGTTACACAATTTATAATGATCATGTGCGGCAAACTTTATCACGTTTGATGAGTGCTGAGGTAGTCAATCACTTGCATAAAGAGCATGTGGCAATTGACGAAGAAAGTATTGGCAAAATTGACTATGAAAATGTCTTTGGCTTGGGAATTGTTTCCGATATGGTCCAGGCACGCAAAAAGATCAACTCTACTGGTTATTTGGTTATCACCGGTGACCGTGGTCTAGTCGGATCTTATAACAGTGCTGTCATTAAAAACATGATGGGTCTATTTGAGGATTCAAAAGCAGAACATAAAGATGTTAAAGTCTTAGCCGTTGGGTCAGTAGGTGCTGATTTCTTCAAGAAAAACAATCTTAATGTTGTGTATGAAAATGACAGTATTACTGATGTACCTACTTTTGATGAAGTTTTACCAATTGTTTCAACTGCGATCAAAATGTATTTGAACGGAGTTTATGATGAGCTGTATGTTTGTTATACTCACCATATTAATTCGTTATCATCTGCATTTCGGGTTGAAAAAATGTTGCCGATCGTTGACATTGATATTGGTGTCAAAGAAGCTGAAGCTCATAAAGACTTAGAATACGATATCGAACCTGATGTTAATGCCGTTTTAACAACACTAATTCCTCAATATGCCCGCTCTACAATTTACGGTGCTATTTTGGATGCCAAAACTGCAGAGCATGCCAGTTCAATGACTGCAATGCAGAGTGCTACGGACAACGTTGATGATTTGGTTTCGAGTTTAACTACTAAATTAAACCGTGCAAGACAAGCAGAAATCACTACTGAAATTACTGAAATTGTCAGTGGTGCTAATGCTTTGAAATAATTAAGAAAAGGAGGTAGATGTTTTGAGTGAAGGTGAAGTTGTTCAAGTAATCGGCCCAGTTGTCGATGTCAAATTCCCGCTTGACAAAAATCTGCCTGATATTGACAATGCTTTGCGCGTCGTTAAGTCGGACGATGAATCTGTTGTTCTGGAAGTTACATTGGAGCTTGGCGACGGTATTTTAAGAACAATTGCCATGGAATCTACCAATGGCCTTAGACGGGGCATGAAAGTTGAAGACACAGGTGGCCCTATTTCAGTACCTGTTGGTAATGATACTTTGGGTCGTGTCTTTAACGTTTTAGGGGAACCTATTGATAATGGCCCTAAATTTGACAAAGATCATGCTCGTGACAGTATTCATAAGAATGCTCCTAAATATGATGAACTAACTACTAGTCAGGAAATTCTTGAAACTGGTATTAAAGTTATTGATTTGCTTGAACCTTATGTTCGAGGCGGAAAAGTTGGATTGTTCGGAGGTGCCGGGGTCGGCAAGACCACGATTATTCAGGAACTGATTCACAACATCGCCCAAGAACATGGTGGTATCTCAGTCTTTACCGGTGTTGGTGAAAGAACACGTGAAGGTAATGACCTTTACTTTGAAATGAAAGCATCTGGCGTTTTAAGCAAAACAGCCATGGTCTTTGGTCAAATGAATGAGCCGCCTGGTGCCAGAATGCGTGTAGCTCTGACTGGTTTAACTTTGGCTGAATACTTCAGAGACGTTGAAGGCCAAGACGTGTTGCTCTTTATTGATAACATTTTCCGGTTTACTCAGGCTGGTTCCGAAGTTTCCGCTCTGTTAGGACGTATGCCTAGTGCCGTTGGTTATCAGCCAACTTTAGCTACTGAAATGGGTCAGCTTCAAGAAAGAATTACTTCAACTAAGAAGGGTTCTATTACTTCGATTCAGGCGGTTTATGTGCCGGCCGATGACTATACTGACCCAGCTCCAGCTACTACTTTTGCCCACCTTGACGCTACTACCAACTTGGAACGTAGCCTAGTTGAGCAAGGTATTTACCCAGCCGTTGACCCATTGCAGTCAACTTCCAGTGCTTTAGACCCAGAAATTGTTGGTCAAGAACATTATGAAGTGGCAACAGGGGTGCAACACATTTTGCAACGTTACCATGAATTACAAGATATCATTTCAGTTTTGGGAATGGATGAGTTGTCCGACGAGGAAAAAGTGATTGTTAGCCGTGCTCGTAAAGTACAGTTTTTCTTATCACAAAACTTCTTTGTGGCAGAGCAATTTACTGGTGTGCCTGGTTCTTATGTTCCAATTAAGGAAACAATTAAAGGCTTTAAGATGATTTTGGATGGTCACTTAGATGATCTTCCTGAAGATGCATTCCGTAGTGTAGGCCGAATTGAAGATGTTTTAAAGAAGGCTGAGCAAATGGGTGTAACTCCTAGTGATCCAGAAGCTAAAGCATTATTAGAAAAGTAAGGTGATGTCAAATGGCAGATCCAGAAAAACTTTTTATGGTAAATGTTGTAACTCCAGATGGACTGATTTTTTCTCATCACTCCAGTATTGTGGAAATGCGGGCAATTGATGGTCAACGTTCAGTGATGTATAATCACTTGCCGATTTTAACTCCACTGGCGATAGGTGAGATTAAGGTTAAAAGAAGCCGCGAAATGAATAATGTTGTCAATCACATTGCTGTTAGCGGTGGCTACTTTGAATTTTCCAATAACGTAGCTACTATAATTGCTGACAGTGCTGAACGAGCTGGCAATATTGATGTATCTCGGGCTAAGGCAGCTAGAGAACGTGCACAAAATGCACTGAAAAAGGCTCAAGCTGCTCATGACCAGCGATCACTTGAGAGGGCACAGGTTGCACTCAGAAGAGCCATCAATCGAATAAGTGTTTACAATTCAGACAATTAGAATTAAAGTTTTAAGCGGATGCACTGCTTTGTGCGTCCGCTTTTATTGTGACTTAAGAAAAGTGAGAAAGAATATGTTTCAACTTGGCGTCCATGCCTTAATTAGTATAGTAATTTATTTAATTATGATCGGCTTGTCCTTTCAGATTATGAAAAGTGTCCGCATTGAAAAAATAATTCGTAAAAACAGGGTCTTTGAAGCACAACTGCTGCTAATTTTTGCTGCGATTGCTCTAGGTTTTCTTGTTGGTAATTTTTTAATCACATTAATTGATACTTCTTTGCAATTAAGTAATTTCTTTTAAGACTTGGTAAAGCGGATAAAGTACCAAACAAACTTGAAATCTTTATGGTAAAATATACATTGAATATGATGGAGGATTATCGTGGCAAGAGATATAGGAATAGATTTAGGAACAGCAAACGTGCTCATTAATGTTTCCGGCAAGGGAATTGTCTTAAATGAGCCCTCAGTTGTTGCCGTTAATACAAGTACAAATAAAGTAGTAGCTGTCGGAACTGAAGCATACAAGATGGTAGGAAGAACTCCGGGCAATATCCGCGTAATTCGTCCTTTAAAAAATGGTGTTATTGCTGACTTCGACATCACTGAAGCGATGCTGTCCTACTTTATTGAAAAGCTGAACGTCAAGGGCTTTATGTCCAAGCCAAATATTTTGATTTGTGCTCCTACAGGAGTAACATCAATTGAACAGAAGGCGATTATTCAGGCTGCTGAAAAATCTGGCGGTGGCAAAGTCTACCTTGATTTTGAGCCTAAAGTTGCTGCTGTCGGTGCTGGTCTTGATATTTTTAAACCTCAAGGCAACATCGTAATCGATATTGGCGGTGGTACTACTGATATTGCTGTGCTGTCCATGGGTGAAATTGTTACCAGTCAATCACTGCGCTATGCCGGTGATCATATGAACCAGGCAGTTGTTTCTTATATCAAAAATAAGCATAACTTGCTGATTGGCTCACGTACCGCTGAACAAATTAAAATTGAAATTGGTAGTGCCTTTGAACCAGACAAGGACGAAACAATCACTGTTCGTGGACGTGACGTGGTTGATGGTCTGCCAAAACAGGCTACCGTGACTGCACCGGAAATCCAGGAAGCACTCCACGATGGCTTGATGACTATTATCGCGTCTACTAAAGAAGTTTTGGAAAAAACACCACCTGAGCTTTCGGCGGATATCATTGATCGTGGCATTATGCTGACTGGTGGCGGGGCACTTTTGAAAAATATTGACAAGCTGATTTCATATTACCTTAAAGTGCCGGTACTTACAGCCGATCATCCACTGGAAGCTGTAGCACTTGGTACTGGGATTTTGCTCAAGAACATTGAAAAGCATCAGCGCCACTAATTTTTTGGAGGCTCGATTTGCGGAAAATACTGATTTATTTAGTTAGAATCTACCAGAGATTTATTTCTCCGGCTTTGCCAAAGTCTTGCCGTTATTATCCGACCTGCTCAACTTATATGGTTGATGCACTGACCAAATTTGGGCCATTTTTAGGACTAATAATGGGAATTTGCCGGATATTGCGTTGCAATCCTTTTGTGCGCGGTGGAGTTGATCCGGTACCAGATAAATTTACAATTTTTCGCAATCCCCATCCAGAACGATATGAAGATGAAATCATAGCGAAAAAGTTTCATCCAAATATAAAGTAGGAGAATTTATGTCAAAAAAACCTGAAAATATTAACGTTGAAATTAATGAAGTCAAGGGAAAAGAAAACCCGACCTGGGAAGTAGTAATCCCTCAGAAAAAATCTATTGGAGTAATTGAAAAAATTGCTGGTCGTTACCGGGCTACAACTGGTAAAACCAATAGCATCTTGTATGCCAAAAGCTTAGAAAGCAGCATTAATGATTTGCTTTCATACTTTGCTTTACATGAAAAATAATAGGTTGTGATAATTAATGGTCAAAGTACAAAATAAATCCAGTCTTTTTGATCGCATTGCCTGGAATATTGTTGTCCCTGTATTGCTGCTAGCAGCAGTGGGCCTTTATTCCATTTATTTTGCGGCGGTTGACGATCCCAGTCACATGGGTAGCCCGGTTAAAGCTGTGGCAATGCAAGGACTTTGGTATATTATTTCGGTGGCCATCGTTGTGTTTGTAATTCAGTTTGATGCTGAGCAACTTTTCCGCATCGCGCCGTATGTTTATGGACTTGGCATCTTGCTCTTGATTGCGGTTTTGTTCTTTTATAATCGTAGTATTGCTGCAGATGCCGGTGCCAAAAGCTGGTTTAAGCTCGGGCCAATTTCTTTTCAGCCATCTGAAGTCATGAAACCAGCCTTTATATTAATGCTGGCGCGGGTCGTGCGTGAACATAACGATAAGTTTGCTCATACTATCAAAAATGACTGGATTTTAATCGGTAAAATGCTAGCTTGGCTGTTACCGATTGCCATACTGTTAAAATTGCAAAATGACTTCGGTACGATGCTGGTCTTCATTGCAATTGTTGGTGGCGTGGTGCTGGTTTCCGGTATTTCCTGGAAGATAATTGCACCAATGTTTGCGGCAGTTTTTGTCTTGGGAGTTGTGGTCATTTACATGGTTACCACGCCCGGAGGACAATCAATTTTAAGTCACTTTTTCCAGCCATACCAGTTCAGACGTATTATGTCTTGGCTGAATCCATCTACTGATACTTCTAAAGCTGCCTATCAATTGTGGCAAAGTATGCAGTCGATTGGTTCTGGACAAATTTTTGGCAATGGCTTTGGCAAGCTGAGTGTTTACGTACCAGTGCGGGGCTCTGACATGGTTTATTCAGTAATTGGTGAATCATTCGGCTTTGTTGGTAGTGTAGCCGTCATTCTGCTTTACTTATACTTAATTGTGCAGATGGTACGTATCACATTTGATACTAAAAACGCCTTTTATTCCTACGTCTCAACCGGCGTAATTATGATGATACTTTTCCATGTGTTTGAAAATATTGGTATGAGTATTGATCTCTTGCCGCTCACAGGTATTCCGTTGCCGTTTATCTCCCAAGGTGGTTCAGCCCTTATTGGAAATATGATTGGTATTGGGATGATTTTGTCCATGAAGTTTCATAATAAAGACTACATGTTTAGCCAAGCAGGCGATTTCTAAAAATTTAATAACACACAAAAAGAGCATTTCACGTCAAAAATGAAATGCTCTTTTTTACTTGGTTAAGTTTTCGTTTGAACGGCAGACTAAGACGTCACAATCAGCAGTTCTGGTAACGTATTCTGTTACACTGCCGATTAGTATGCGCTCAACAGCGTTCAGACCAGTAGCTCCTAATACAATTAAATCAACTTGGTGCTTTTTAGGAAACTGGTGGGCAATGATTGCCTTGGGAGCTCCAAATTCAATTGAGTAGTGAACTTCCTTGACGCCAGCTTGCGTAGCTTGCTTGTAATAATTCTGCAATTTTTCCTTAGCATCGTTTGATACTTGCTCAACCATCTCTGAATCAAAGCTAGAAACATTTTGGAAAGATCTGGTATCAATGACATGCAGAATTTCCAATGCAGCATCATTCCGTTTAGCAGCAGAGATAGCTTTTTTAAAAGCTAGGTCGGCTTCCTTCGAACCATCAACTGCGACTTGAATACGGTGATATTGTTTCATCATTTAAAACACCTCTCTTACCATTATTTTACCAAATTTTAGTGCAATTAATCACCCTTTTGATTAAGTAAAAGACTAAAAATTAAAATCGTGATGCTGCTGAGAGCTAGGGTAATTAAATTAAGATACTTATTTGCCTGAAATACTAAAACTAGACCCAATAAAGTTTCTAAACCCAAGATAATCGCAGTCCAGGACATGATAGAGCTGAAGTTAGAAATGTTTTTACTATCATAGATTAAAAAATGACTGTGGCGATTATGCCATAAATAAAAGGCAGTCAAAAGTAATATTGCAAGATATATAGTGATAACAACTTTTATAGCCATAAAATCTCCAAACAAAAAAACGGTCCATAGACCGTTTCCTAATATTCTCAAGAAATCCGAGTCATCGAAACATAGCAAAACAATGCTTGTTGAACCCGCAGTGTTCAAAAAATGAGATGTATCGCAACGAATATGGATCCTATCTTTGAAGATAGTTTTCCGATTCGAAAGTTATTTACTATCTCGCATGTCTTATGTTTGACCGGTCAACCTTATACAATTAAGCTATTCGATCGACTCAGATCAATTATTATAGTACTAAGCATCATAACTTTTGTCAAGACAGAAAACTAAATATCTGTTTCAGAAAAAAGTTTTTATTTTTCAAAAAATTATCGGTATATATTTAATAATACTTTTTTTCTAACTATTTGCTATAGGCGATGAAAATTTTAGAAAATTGTACAAATATATTACAAAAGCAAGTTCTTTATTACAAATTTTTCAAGAGAAAAAAATAAATTTGTTATTAAACTCAAGCAATTCTCGTGTATTTTCCAATTAAGAGACGAAAAATATTTTATTATTTTCCTAACCTCATTTGTATAACAAAAATGCGGTTCTTGCAGAGTACTTTTTGGTGTTTTAACTTATGCAAAAAAACATAGTTATTAATTTCACTAAATTTTTTATACTAATTATTAGTTTCATAAAAGAAAATAAAAGTCAATTTTTATGTCTCTTATAATGTTATTTTTAGCATAGAAAGTTACAGCTTAACAAAATTTTTAATGTTTATAACGTTTTTTAATTTTTAAAATTTATCAATTTTTATAGTATGGTTATTTATAAATACTATATTTGACTTAGATATTATATTGACAATTGCTTTTTTCAATCCTAAAATAGTATTCGAACATACTAATCATACATACTTTTTAGGAAGGATAAATATGCTAGGTAAAAATAATTACAATGAAAGATTAAGAAAGATGGAGATGCAGGACAAGCAGGATCACTTCTCAATTCGTAAATTGAGTATTGGTGCTGCTTCTGTTTTGTTAGGTTTCACCTTCTTTGGTTTGAATAGTCAAAGCGTAAAAGCCGACACTGTTGAACCTGCCCAACAAGTAAGTGAGGAGTCTAATAGAGACAAGTCGAATACTGAAACTAAAGAAACAAGTACTAAGGATACAACTAAGGTTGATGCCACTGCTTCTAAGAAGAAGACTGAGACTGACTTGTCAACTTTTTCAGGTTTGAGTTCATTCTTAAAAGATTCAAAGAGTGATGAAGTAAAAAATACTACAGCTAAGGACAAGGCTGATACTACCAAAGATAAAGCTGGTAAGGATACTGCAGATAAAGATAAGCAGGAAACCACTACAGCTGATTCAACTGGTAATAGTACAACTACTCCTGCAACTGGCTCAGATGAAGGCAATCAAGATACCACTACTGATAAGACTCCAACTGACATAACTGGTTCGGATGATCAAAATTCTGATAGCAGTAAGTTGCCGGCTGATGTGACTGGCGATACTAATTCAGATAAGGATACTACTGTTTCTGATGAAGATACCACCACTACTACTGATAAAACAGGATTAGATGGGAAAGCAGTTCAGACAAAAGTTGACGATTATACACCTTTTATTATTGGAAATGTTGCTAAAGTAACAACATGGCACCAATTTCAAACTGCGCTGACATTAGATAAAAAATATTTGCCTGAAGGCACTGTTATTAATGAAATTGATATTATGAATAATATTGTGTCTGATGTCACCACACAGACTGAGAAGAATATACATTTTCCTGGTCGCAAATTATTAATTACTTCAGGCGGCAGTGGAAGACACATTATTGATTTTAAGGGCTCTCATCCTAATTTACAAGGAAGGGAAAAGTTAGACCTGACCTATAAAAATGTTACTATTTGGAGTTCAGACTTTTATGGGGTAGCAAGAACAAATGACTATCGCTATACTACTTATCCAGATAATACAGATAATACGGCTGTAATAACTCTTGATGATGTCGACTTCCATGGTTCACAGGTTTTATATGTTGGAGATCATAACGAAATCCATATTAAAGACACTGTTACTGTTGACCAAGTTAGAAATGCTTACACGAGCCTTGTAGATGGTTCACAAGCTAAGGGCGGCGGAGATAACCAGCAAATATTTGAATTTACTAGTGCTTACAATTCACTTTATTTTGATGAGGGTAGTAAGTTTGTCGGCAACACTCTCAACGGTACTGCTATTGAAATGAATGGTAATAATGATAATGTTTATATCGCTAAAGGTGCAGACGTAACTTTAAACCCTCTTAAGAATAATGATGGCAAATTTAACGCAAATAGTGGTGAACATGGTACTATATATGCTATTTGGATCAATGGTAAAGGTTCTGTAAACGTTAAAGGTCATTTAACAATTAATCTGGGACAATCAGATTACGCTGGAAAGCTTGACAAAAAACAAGCTCAAGCTATTAATTTAAATAATGGTAACACCGAATTTGTTATTGACAGCAATGGTGATGGCACTGGTGGAACAGTAGACATTACAACTAATGGCGATATCTCAGGTAATAATAGTGGCTATTTAATAAAAGATAAGGGTAACTTTACTGTTAAACCAAATGGTGCCTTAAATATTACTGGTCAAGATATGGGTGATTATAAGGGTACATTAGTTAATATTGGTAATAAGGCTGATATTGAAAATGGTGCTTTCAATATTCGGCTAAATGGTGATAAATCTATTGGAGCCGGAACCGGAGCCGGTACAAACGATATAATTTTAGTTAATGTCGAAGGTAATGGTAAGTTAATTGTTAATAACCCTACTTCATTAGTATTAAACTGTTCTGCTAACCACTCTTCTGGCACTAGCATTATTGGTGATAATGCTATCACGATTACTAATGTGCGCCAGAAATTAAACTTTTTAGGTGATCAGGGTCTAACTTTACCACCATTCCATGTTTTACAAGTTCATAAAGATAAATCCATTATGGTTGATAAACTTGTATTGCTTAATGGACAAGGTGGTAAAAATGGCGAATACATGTTTACACCTGAAAAGTGGAGCAAAATTCAAAAATTACCTTACTTTCAAGATCCAAAATTAACCAACATTAAAGACTATCTAAATCAAATGGCTCAATTGAATACACCAATAAGCTTTGATAAAATTTTCTCTGATATTATTACTGCTGCTTTCTCTGATCCAACTAACATTGGGTATAATGATATTGCCTTTGGTCCGGCTAATTCTTCTGGATTTTTAGATATCAAGCCTGAAAGTGTTACTGCCAAAGCAAATGTTGATGCTTCCGGCAAAAAAGATGGTTCTTGGACAATTTCTGGAATTGTAGATGGTTATAAGAATGAAAAGGATGGACCTGATTCAGACCCAAAGAACCCATTTAAACTGATTTTACCTCTTGGCACTAAAGCATATATCATGGCAGAGATAGATAGTGGAAAAGGTACAATAAGCTTAAATAATAAGATCGATGATCCTCCATATCAATATACGAATAATGATGCTGATGATTTGCCAACTAAGTTTGCAGGTGAAGTTACCAAATCTGAAAATGGTAATTATATATTTAAGGTTAATGTACCTGCTGATATTGTTAGTCAGATTAATTCCAACACTAAAATTAAACTAACACCTACCGCTAACTTTATTGAATACAATCCATTGGATGTAGAGAGCAAAGAACGGCCAGTAATTGTGAGCATCTTAAAAATAGCACAGGACACTGCAGCTAATAATATTAAATCGAAAATTAAAGATGCCAATACTTTAGATAGTCAATTTCCTAAGTCTAATCCTAAATCTAAAGAACAAGTTGCTCTTGAAAATGCAATTAATAGCGCTATAAAAGTAGCACAAACTGCATCGGATCCTGGTTACGATTCAGGTAAGTCAGTATATGGTGCAGGAAACGTAGATGAAGTATCTAAACGTGAAGAAGCTGCATTAAAAGCTTTAAAAGATGCTATGGATCCAGCACAGAAAGTGGTTGATCAACTTCAAGCTGCTGAAAAGGCCAAAGATACAGCAAAACAAGCTATTGATACCGCTGCACAAGACGCAATTAATCGCGTGAAGCAATCAGGCTTAACTGAAAATGAACAGGCGCCATACATTGACGCCATTACTAGCGCTGAAAATGCCGCTTTAGCAAATCCTTCGAATGATAAGAATTCAATTTATAATCCAGCTAACACTATTGATGACATTACAGGAATCCAAAAAGCAGTTAATGACAAGATTAATAAGACAGCTGCAAAAGCCGAAGTTGCTGGTTATACTGAAAAGGGCAAGACTGCTTTAGGTATTCCTTCACCTGATTCAGTTATTGATCCAGCTTTAAAGAAAGAACTGGATAACATTGACAATGCTACTGACATAGTTAAGGCTGAAAATGATGCCAAATCAACCATTTTAGGCGAACTAAAGGATGCTGCAAAAGCTAAAGTTCAAAAAGACGCTACTGCTGCTGAAACCGGTCTTGGAGTTAAATCCGACACCAACATTGATAAGGCAGTTAGTGATGCTGCAAAAGCTATTGATGGTCACACTGATTTTAATGATATCAAGAATGATATGACTACAGGTCAGACCAACGTCCTAAACAACTATAAGACAGCTGCTAAGAAACAGCTTACTGACATGGCTAATACCGATAAAGGTGCACTTGGTGTAAAATCAGACGATAATATTGATCAAGCTGTTAATAACGCCAATACTTTAATTGGTCAGTCAAGTTCCGTTGCAATGGTTACTGGCAACTTAAAAGATGGTAAGACAAATGTTGGGAATAGTTTCAAGGAATCTGCTAAGAAGCAAGTTCAAGATTATGCAGATGAAGCTAAGAGCAATCTTGGTGTTGACACAGATGCTGGTATTGATGCTGCTGCTAAGAAGGCTGAAGATGATATAGCTGGACACACCGCAGCCAGTGACATTGGTAGTGATATTACTAAGGGTAAGGAAGCTATTTTAGCAGCCTACAAAGAATCTGCTAAGAAGCAACTTGATCAAGCTGAAAAAGATGTTGAAAGTAAGCTTGAAAAAGTTAAGGGCTTGACTGCTAATGATATTGAAAAAGCAAAGCAAGCAGCTAAGGATTTATTAGCTAATAGCAACAAGACTGGCTACGAGGACCAGATTGATGATCCTAAGACTAACACTCTTGACGATGTCAATACTGCCACTAAAGATGGTATCGACGCTTTAAACAACTTACTAATAAATAAATCCTCACTTGGTAACAAGAATGATGCTATCAACGCCATTAATCAAGCAAGAGACAATGCTATTAAAGAAATTAATGATAAAGCTAAATATCCTAACTTATCTGATGGAGATAGAAATTCATTAATTAACACTATTAAAGCCGATGCTACTGAGGGTGTTGACAATGTCAATAAAGATACTGACCCTGCTAAGATCACAGCTGATAAACAGGCAGCAATTGACAAGATTAATAGTGTTAAGGCCACAGCTTCAAGCAAAGATTTAGCAGGTCTTAATAAGGAGAAGAGTTCTCAACTTAAAGCATTGCAAGATGCAGCTACAAACGCTAAGGATGCTATTGACAAGATTCCTGACAAGTACCTCAGCCCAAGTAACAAGCAATACTACAAAGATTTGATTGATAAGCATGCTGCTTCAGCAACCAATGCCATCAACTCAGCAAGTAACAAAGATGCTATGGATACTGCTGAAAAAGACGGTGAAAGCAACATTAATGGTGATCTTGTTTTAGGCCAAGTTACAGCTGCTAAAGCACAAGCAATTGCAGAATTGAATGCTGAAAAGGATACTGACAAGGGAATTGTTAATGATGCTCATAAGAATGGGACGCTTTCTGACGATGATTGGGTAAAAGACCTTGATGATATTGACAATGCCTATACAACTGCGATAACTGCTGTATCTAATGACCATACTCCAGCAGACGTTGTTACTGACAAGAACACTGGAATCAATGCTATGAAGGCAGTTGCTGACAGCGTTTCTCAAGATAAAGACAAAGTCGACTTAGCAAAAGCTAAGAATAACGCGATCGCAGATTTGGAAGATCAAGCTCAAGCACTGCATGACCATATTCAAGCAGATCCTAACTTGTCTAACACTGAAAAGAATAACTACTTTGACCAGATTTCTTCTACTTTAAATAATGCTAAGCAAGCCGTTAGCGCTGCTGATAAGAATACCGTTAACTCAGCTCACAATGCAGGTATTGAAGACTTAAACGACATTAGAAATAATGCTGACTTGCAATCTGCTAGAGACAAAGCTCTAACTGATTTACAACATGAATTCAATACAGATAATGCAGCTATTGACGGTTTAACCAATATCAGTACCGCTGGTAAAGCTGGTATTAAGACTGACCTGCAAAATGCGTATAACGATGCTGTCAAGAAGGTTAAAGACCCAACTTCTAATACTGTTGCTAAGATTAATTCTCAAAGTGATGCCGGGATTACCAATATGGAGAATATTCTTGGCAAAGCAAAGGGCTTAGACAAGACAATATCGGATGATAAGCAAAAGTTAAATGACTATGCTCAAAAAGCAATTGATCGGATTAACAGCTCAACTATGTCAGATGCTGACAAGGGTGCAGCCACTACCAATATTCAAAAAGCTCGTGATGATGCTCAAGCAGTAGTTGGCAAGCAACTTACAGTTGAAGATGCTAATAAAGCTGAAAAAGACGGTGAGACTAGCATCCTACAAGCTGAAGCTAAGGCCAATAAGGCTGATATGGACAAGGCCAAAAACGAAGCAAAGGCCAAAATTGATGGTGCTCAAAAGACAGCTTTACAGAACTTAAAGGATGCATATGGTGCTTTAACTGACGATGAGAAGAAGCAAGCTCAGGCTGCATACGATAAGGCTGTCAAAGATATTCCAGCACTTGCTGAACAAGCTGAGGCCGCAATTGATAAAGCCTTCGATAAAGATACTATTAGTGGCTTAACTAATGATGCCATCAATTCTATCAATACTACAGGTGATACAGCTAACGTAGCAATGACTAAGGTTGTCGCTGTTCAAGCTGTTAAGGATGCCGCACAAGCCGCTAAGGATAAGTTGACCAACAAGAGAGACAAAGATGGTGTCGATGACGTTGCTAAACTGGGAATTGCAGATATTAATGCCGCTACTACCAGTTCGACAGTACTTCAAATTAAAGACAATGCTCTTAACAGTATTAAAAACATTAAAGATTCTGGTACTGGTGATGCAAGTGCTGATGACGCTCTTTGGGCTAAAAAGAATAAGGCTAATGCTGAACTTGCTCAAGAACTTGCTGATACCGACTCTGCTATTGACAAGCTGACTGACTTAACTGCTGATCAAAAGAAGCAATTTAAAGATCAGGCTCAAGCTGCTCACGATAGAGCACATATCAGAATTGAAGGTGCTGCTGAAACAGATATCGAAACTGAAAAAGGCCTTGGCAAGGACAAGATTGATAAAGCCCTGTCAGATGCGAAATTCCAAGCTGCTAAGAATGTTGCTAAAGCAGATGTTGACAAGACTGCCGATAATGCTATTGATAAAGTTAATAAAGACAATACCATTAGTAAAGACGATAAAGACAAAATCATCATTAATATCAACAATGATCGTGACAAGGCTAAAGACAAGATTGATCATGCCGAAACGCCTGACGATATCAACAATGCTCAACAAAATGGTAAAGATGATATCAATAAAGAAATCAATCATCAAGGTGATAATGGTAATGGTAATGGTACTGATACAGCACAGATAGCTAAAGATAAGCAAACTGCTAAAGACAACATTCAGACTGCTGCCGATAAGATCAACGATCGTATAGATAAAGATGAAAAAGATGGTAAGTTAAATCACGATCAAGCCAAAGCTCTTAAGGATAAGGTAACAGAGGCTGTTGATAAAGCCAAAGGAGCTATTTCCCAAGCTGGAGATCCAACTACTATTAACAAAGCCCAAAATGATGGTAATAATGCTTTAAACGAAATCACTTCAGATGTAGAAAAGACGGAAGCCGTTAACAAGGCTTTGGGCAAGCTAACAGATGCAGTTAACGTGGCTAATGGAAAAGCTGACGAACTAGGCAAGAATGATAAAGAGCTTGCTAAACAAATGAAGGACGCAATCGAAAAAGAGCGTGCTAAAGCAGCTAAGAACATTCAAAATGCTCAAAATGATGCTAAAAATCCAATAAAAGCAATTGAAAATGCTGCGCAAGACGGTGTCAACGCTATTACCGGTCTGACTGATAATTACGGCAATAAGGTTGACCACATCAAGACTTTGAAGGATGCTGCTAATAAAGCTAAGGATGACCTTAACAAACTTAAGACAGATGAAAATGGCAATGATGTCCTTGATGAAAACGAACTTGCTCAAGGTGAAGCTGATATCGACAATGCAGTTCAAAATGGAATTAGCAATATTTATCAAGCATCTGCTGACGATGATCTAGATAAAATTGAAAAGGATGCCGAACACGCTGTTGAATTAGCTAAATTACCAACTAAGCTTCTTGCAGAAAAGAATAAACAGATTGCTGCTATCAACCAGTATGCTGCTGCTGCTGAAAAGACAATTGATGGTTTTGCTCAAACTGATAAGAATAAGGCTGGTCTACCAGCTGACACTATCGCAGAACTTAAGGCGCAAGTTGAAGCTGCCAAGAATAAGGCTATTTCTAAAATCAATGATGTTACTTTAGCAAAAGGTGCAAGCGAGGATGCATTTAACGATGCCAACACCAAGGTTGATAATGCTGAAAAGGGTATTCCTGAAGGTAACGAAACAGTTGACTTTGGTGAAGCTGGAATTGATAAAGTTAAGAAACTTGCTCAACAAAAAGCCGATATTGTTAAGGCTAAGAATGACGCAATTGCTAGACTTGAGCAGAAACATCAAGAAGAGATCAATGCCATCGAAAACTCAGGTATGTCTGCTGCTGATCAAAAGCCTTTGAAGGATCAAGTTGACAAGCTCGTTGAACAAGCTAAGGATCAGATCATTAATATTCCTGATAAAGATGAAAATGGTAAAGATAAGACTCCTGAACAGGTAACATCTGAAGCAAATACAATTATTCAAAATACTGTTGATGGCTTTGATGAAAATGGTAATAAAGTAACTGGAATCAAAGATATCGTTGATCAAGCTAAACTTGAGGGTGCTAAGACAACTGCTGAAACCATACTTAATGATAAACGTGCTCAAGCGCATGACGTTATTAAGGGCTCACAGTTAACTGCAGATCAAAAGCAAAAAGCTACTGATGCAATTGATAAGGCCTTTACCGATGAAAAGTCTGATATTGATGGTAAGAAAGACATTAAGGATGTTCCAACTAATAAGGACGAGATTGGTAAAGCAATTGACGCCATCTGCACTAAACCTAGTGAATGGTTCGCTGATGAACAAAAGAATGCTTTGACCGGTACGGACGGTGTAGCTGGTTTACAATCAGGTCTTGATAAATTAACCTCTGGTCAAAAGGCTGATCCTGATTACAAAGACTACCTCGACGATATTAATAATGCCATTACAGCAATTAATAAAGCTGAGAACATTAAGGATGCAAGTTCAGCTTACGATAAGGGTATGACTTCTCTTAATAAGTTGAATGCTCTTCAAGAAGTTAAGAACGAAGCTAATAAAGCTAAGACTGATATTGATAATAATGATAAGTTGGATGACAATACCAAGGATCGTCTAAAGGGTGACGTTGATAAGGTTGTTGAAGACACCAAGGACAAGATCAACCAGATCGATTCTTCTAATGGTACTGCCGCATCTAACAAAGATAAGATTGATCAGATTAAAAATGATGCTCATAATGATATCAATGTTGTAATTAATGATGCTGAAGCCGAAGGTGATCCGAATGTTTCTCACGCTAACAGCGAAATTTCCCAGAACCATAGTGATGCGGTAGATACGATTCACAATGAGTTTGGTGATGATAGCAAGACGCCTAAGACTGATGATGCTTACGAAAAGAACAAGCATGTTCATAGTTCATCACAAAATGGTATCAACTCTGATAAGACCAACGCTGATAAAGAAATTTCTAAAGGCGCAATTGACGATGCAGTTGATATTGCTAAAGATAAAGTTAACCATCTAAAGCATGAGGACGGCACTGATTACACTGATGCTGATAAGAATAAGATTAATGAACAGATTGATAAGGACGCTAAAGATGCCAAGGATAAGATCGATAAAGCTGACAATGTAACTGATATTGATAATATTCGTGGTAATGGTATCCACCAAATCCATCAAGATTGTTCTGACACTTCTACAATCGATAAGATTCTTCATGGTGATAACAACAATAATGGTGGTGGAATAGCTACTCCAATTCAACCAGTAATACCAGCAAAGAACCCAACTGCAGACAATACTTCTAATACGAATAAGGATGATGGTACGAAAGTTGATATGAGTAACTCTTCAGATGTAACTCTGATGCACAATGCTTACCTCTATGATGAAACTGGTAAACGTGCTAACAAGATTACTCTCGGAGTTGGTTCAGTCTTGACTACTTATGGTACTAAGACCATCAATGGTAAAGTCTACTACATCCTTGTTGATAAAGGTGCTAAGAACAAGGTCTACTACGTTGCTGCTGGTAACATTGATCATTCTACTCGTAAGCTGAAGCATAACGCATATATCTACAACCAATTCGGCAAACGGGTAAAGAAGACTGGTGTATACAAGAAGGGCAAACTAATTAAGACCTTCGGTGCAGCTGTCAAGATTCGTGGCAAGAAGTACTTCATCATTGGCAAGAATCGCTTTGTTAAAGCTGCTAACTTTGCTAAAGGTGTTGTAGCTGCAGGTACTGCAAAGGCTGAAGTAGTTCCAACCAGTGCAGTTGCTGAAAAACCTCAAGTTACTGTAGAGAAGACTTTGATGCACAATGCTTACCTCTATGATAAGAACGGTACGCGTGCTAACAAGTTGATCTTCCAAGCAGGTTCTCAAGTTGGAACTGTTGGTAAGAAGACAGTCAACGGCAAGGTTTACTACGAACTTCCTGATGGTATGTTTATTGCAGCCGGCAATATCGATGCCAAGAAGTTGAAGTTAAAGCACAATGCCTATGTTTACAACCAATATGGTCATCGTGCAAACAAGAAAGTTTTGAAGAAACGTAAGTCAGTTAAGACTTATGGTAATTCAGTCAAAATAAACGGCAAGAGATATTTCATTATTTCAAAAGGACGTTTTGTTAAAAAAGCTAACTTTTAAATTGAAATAGCTTAAATAAAGTGTCGGAAAATGTTAGAAATAACATTTCCGGCACTTTTTTTGCACTTTTTTCAAATAAACAGTATATAACTACTATTTTATATAGCTTTTTTTCAAATATTAAAATTAATCCCACAAATCAAGTTAGTATAAGGTTTATAAAAATATTCATATATAGTAAATAGTGTTTTAACTACTGTATAGTATATAAAAA